>NZ_JBFUKB010000010.1:0-149596 GCF_056401065.1 Rhizorhabdus sp. P4_G5
CTTGCCCGCCCGGAAGCATCGGCTCGATCCGACGCCACTGCGCCTCGCTTAACTCGTATCGCTTGATCCCCATGATGCCTCCGCAATCGCGGAAACCCATGAATCAGACATCCCACCACTTGGGAATCCTCTGAATGTCGATACAGCCTAGACTCGATCCGGTTCAATCTGAACGGGATTGAGTCTAGACCCTGATCTCCACGGTCGCCACGTCACCCGCGCCGAGCGCTTCGCGCTTCCGGACATCGGCCTTGATCGGCAGGATGAAGCCGCCGCTGTCGCGCTGGGGGAAGATCGACGTCTTCCAGGACGTGCCGCCGATCCGCGCCTCGACCTTGATCGAGCCGAAGCCGCCGGTCCTCCCGAGCGCGGCGAAGCGGATCTCGGCGGCGGTCTGGCCATCGATCGTCAGGAAATGCCAGCCCGCGCCGGATGGCAGCGATGTCGGCTTCCACAACCAGACCTCGCTCGTGATCGTGAAGCTGTCGCCGTCGGCCATGCTGCAGCACTGTGCCGCGCCGCGCCGCGCGTCAATGCCGTCCTTGGTCGGCGAATCGAGGCGATCAGGCGAAGTTGCCGCCGGACGGCTCGCCGCTCTCCTCGATCTCCTCGACAATCGGGTCGACGGTTATCGCGTCGTCAGGCGCAGGATCGGGTTCCACGGGATCTTCGGGTGGCTCGGGTAAATTCGCCATGTCAGTCTCCTCGCTGCCTTCAACGCGATGTGCCGGAGAAGGGCGCGCAGCGTCGGAGCGATGTCCCCGATAATGCGTTGACCGGTGCGTCTGTGTGGACGGGCGCGTCTTGCCAGGTGCGCGGATGACAGACCATTTCGATCTCCTCCCCCATTTGCTGGCGCTCAGCATCGCCTATCTTCTGGCGCTGCCGATCGGCTGGAACCGCGAGAAGGAAGAGCGCAGCGCCGGCGTCCGCACCTTCCCGCTGGTGGCGGTAGCCAGCTGCGGATTCGTCCAGGCAGTCGAAGTGCTGACCGCCGACGATGCCGGTGCGATGGCGCGCGTGCTCGAGGGGGTGATCGGCGGCATCGGCTTCCTTGGCGGCGGCGCGATCCTGCAGCAGCGCAATTCCGTCAAGGGCACGGCGACTGCCGCCAGCCTGTGGGTGACCGGAGCAATAGGGGTCGCGGCCGGGCTCGGCAGCTACGACGTGGCGGTGATGCTGGCGATCTTCACCATGGCGACGTTGTGGTTCATGCGACCGCTGAAACCCGATCCGAGCGAGCGTGGGGCAGAGGAGAAGGCGGACGCAAAACCCTGAAGCTGGGCAGGAGCCGGACTATTTTTTCGCTCGGCAGGCCGCGATGATGGTTTCCGGATCGAAATAATAAGGCTTTATCTCGCAGCATTTCCCGTCCCGAAAGCGGAACAGTTCGCACAGTTCGGCGGGCGCCAGCGCTGGATCGGCGAACCTGAACGCCAGGACGGCCACCACGATGTCGCCGCCGACGGTCGTCTGCACCCGGTCCAGTGCCGCGACGTCCATCATGCCCATGACCTTTGAATAGAGATCGCGAAGGGCGTTCCGGCCGCGGTAGACGCCAGCCATGGGCAACCCGTCCGCCTCGGTGATGAAGAAGTCCTCTGTCAGCAGGGACGCTGCCCTGTCCCAGTCCCCCGCGCCGGAGGCTGCGTAGAGATCATCGACGAGTTGAAGCATCTCCGAGGCCGACATGACCATGTTCTTCTCCTGCGCGCTGCCGTATTTTCCTCATGGTCATTTCTCCGTCAATGCGCCGCGCCGTGAACCTAGCGATATGGCTAGCCTTGCGGCGGCGGCTTTGCGGCTAGGATCCTCGCCATGAACGGCATTCGTCAGATCATTCTCGTCCGCCGGCCCGTCGGCATCCCCGTGGCGGATGACTTCGCCTTGGTCGAAGCGCCGATGCCCGAACCCGGCCCCGGCGAAATGCTGGTGAAGATGCGGGTCGGCTCGGTCGATCCGGCGATCCGCGGCTTTCTCGACGATCGGCCGAGCTACCTGCCACCCGTTGCGCTCGGCGCGCCGATCAACGGCATGTCGCTGGGCGAGGTGGTGCAGTCGAACAATCCGGCCTGGCCGGTCGGTACCGTGCTGCGAGCCTTCGCGACCTGGTCGGATCATTATGTGATCGGGGCCGATGCGCTGGGGCTGGAAGCGGTCAATCCGCGTCCCGGTGCGGAGCTGCATCATTATATGGGCGCGCTCGGCCCGGTCGGGCTGACGGCCTGGGTCGGCCTGTTCGCGGTGGGGCAGGCGAAGCCTGGCGAGACGGTGGTGGTCAGCGCGGCCGCCGGCGCGACCGGGTCGACGGTGGGCCAGATCGCGAAGGCGCGCGGCTGCAAGGTCGTGGGCCTCGTCGGATCGCTGGAGAAGGCACGGGTCATCCGCGATCTCGGCTTCGATGCCGCGATCGATTATCGCGCCACGCCCGATATCGCCTCGGAAATCGCGCGTGCCGCGCCCGAAGGGGTCGACGTCTATTTCGACAATGTCGGCGGGGAGACGCTCGAAGCGATCCTGCCGTTGATGCGGCTGCATGGCCGCGTGGCGGTGTGCGGGATGATCGGTCAGTATAATGATGCCGATCGACCCCATGGCGTGACGACCCTGTGGCAGCTGGTGGTCAACCGCATCCGCATGGAGGGCTTCATCACCTATGATTATCCTGACGTCCTGGAAGAGGCACAGCGCGAACTGGACGGCTGGGTCGCCGATGGCCGACTGAAGCCGCTCGCCAATGTCCGATCCGGATTCGAAACGCTGCCGCAGGCGTTCATCGACCTGATGTCGGGCAGGACCATCGGCAAGACCCTGGTCCTGATCTGATCGAAAAACGAGCCTTGGGAGAGTCTGCCATGTCCTTTACCGGCCCCGCCGAAGACCGCCTCGCGATACGCGAATTGCTGGAAAGCTATGCCGATGCGGTAACCCGCTGCGATCCCATCGCCTGGGCCGCCACCTGGGCCGAAGACGCTGAATGGTCGCTGCCCGATTACCCGGAGATCGGCGTCACGCGCGGCCGGGACGCCATCGTCGCGATGTGGACCGAGGCGATGAAGGCCTATCCCGGCATCACGTTTCAAGCCTGGCCTGGCGCCATCGAGGTCGACGGAGATCGTGCGACGATGCGCAGCTATACGTCGGAAGTTTATGATCAGGGCGACGTCACCATGCGCGACCGCGGCACATATGAAGATGCGTGCGTCAAGGTCGACGGCCGCTGGCTGTTCAGCAGCCGGTCGTTCCGCAATATCCATCGCCAACACGCTCCCAAAGGGGTTTGAAGCCGTGCGGACCGGCACCGTTCCGGCGGTCGCGCCCCGCCATGGCTAGCAATCGCTTCTGGCAGCTCGATCGTCATCCCCAGGGCCAGGATTTCGCCGCGGCGCTCAGTCTGCGGAGCGAAATCCTGCCGCCGCTGGTGGCGGGCGAGGTAAGGGTTGCGGCGCAGTGGCTATCGATGGACGCCGGAACGCGGATGTGGATGAGCCCGCGCACCGACGGATACCAGCCGCCCTTGCCGCTCGGCAGCCGCATGGTCGGGCTGTGCCTCGGACGGGTGTCGGAGAGCCGCGATCCCCGCTTCGCCGAGGGGGCGCTGGTGCGGGGATTCGGCCAATGGTCGGAATATTCGACCGTGCGGCCCGACGCTGCCGGATTGGAGGTGGTGGACGACGGCGTTGCCGATCCTCGCCAGCATTTCGGGGCGTTGGGACTGAACGCCTGGACGACCTATGTCGGGGTGGCCGAAGTGGCCCGGATCAGGCCGGGGGAATGGCTGGCGGTCTCGGCCGCTGCCGGCGCGACGGGTAGCCTGGCCTGTCAGATCGGCCGCAACCTCGGCGCCCGCGTGATCGGGATTGCCGGCGGACCGGAGAAATGTCGCTATCTTCGCGACGAGATCGGGGCCGAGATCGCGATCGATTACCGCAACCAGGATGTCGCGCGCGAACTCGCCAGGATCGATGGCGGCGTGCATGGCTTTTTCGACAATGTCGGCGGGCCGCTGCTCGACGCCGTCCTGCCCAACATGGCGCTCTATGGCCGTGTTGCGGTGTGCGGCATGGTCGCCGCCTACGACAATGACGCGCCGCTTCCCGGCCCGGCGCGGTTCGATCAGGTGCTGATGCGGCGCTTGCGGATCGAGGGCTTCTTCATCCCCGATTTCCTCCAGCGCGGTGCGGAGTTCATGCCCAGGCTGCAGCAGTGGCTGGAGGAGGGCCGGCTTGCAATGCGCTTTGCGGAATATGTCGGCATTGAAAACACGCTGGAAGCTTATGGCGCGATGCTCGCTGGCCGTCACATCGGCAAGGTGATCGTGGGCCTGCCCGGCTGAGCGCGGTCCTTATCCGACGACCATGCCGCCATCGACCACGAACTCGGCGCCGGTCACATAGTTGGATTCGTCGCTGGCGAGGAACAGGTTCATGTAGGCGACGTCCTCGGGCGCACCCATGCGCCGCATCGGGATGAGCGCGATCGTCGCGTCGTAATTCTCGGCATTGTCCGCGAGAGCGTCCCCCTGGATATTGGTCGCGATCATGCCGGGATGGACCGAGTTCACCCGGATCGCGTCGGTCGCGCATTCGAGCGCGATCGTCTTGGTCATCAGGCGGACGCCGCCCTTCGCCGCCGCATAGGCCGTGCAGCCCGGCACGCCAATGAGGCCGAGGACCGACGAGATGTTCACGATGGAACCGCCGCGACCCGACGCGCGCATCGCCGCAACGGCCCGTTGGCAGCCGAAAAATACGCTGTCCAGATTGACGTTGAGCTGGCGACGCCAATCATTGGTGGTCACGCCTTCCAGCGGGCCGAGCACGGCTATGCCGGCATTGTTGATCAGTACGTCGAGGCGGCCCTCCTCCGCCTGGATCGCCGCCATGACGGCATCCCAGTCCGCTTCGCTGGTCACATCATGCGCGAGCGCGCGGGCCTTGCCGCCGGCGTCGCGGATCGATTGTGTCACCGCCTCCGCGCCGGCGCCATCGCGGTCGGTGACATAGACGGTCGCCCCTTCCAGCGCGAAGCAGCGCGCGGTCGCGCTGCCGAGACCGGGGACCGAGGCGCCGCCCGTTACGAGCGCAATCTTGCCTGCGAGACGGTTCATGGCATGTCCTGCAAAGATCGGAGGCGCGGGCATTCCGCCACAGCGTCAGATAGGCATCGGTATTGCCCAGCGTGAAATTGGCGGTGATGCTGGCGTCGAGCAGGTTCTGCGTATCGGTGCGAACACGCGGATCATTGCCGTTGACGATGACCGGACCGGTGGTGAGGTTGCCGCTCAGCGTGCCCAGCGAGATCTGCTGGTCATAGGGGCTGATGTGGCGCAGGCCGACCGATGTCACGACTTTGCCGAACGAGGTCGGCATCGTATATTCCGCGCCCACCGAGCCGGAGAATTTCGGGCTGTAGATCGGATTGTTGGCCGAATAGTCGAACGGGACGATCGCCCCGCCCACCGGCGCGATATTGCCTACGATGAAGTTCTTGAACTTGGTATCGAGGAAACCCATCGTCCCCGTCAAGCGAAGCCCTTCGACCGGACTCAGCGTGACATCCAACTCGATGCCCTTGATCGTCGCAGAGCCGACGTTCGACGTGATGGTCTGGTTTCCGGTCGGTCCGCCGGGGATCGTCGTGTTCTGCTGAAGGTCCTTATATTTCGACACGAAGGCGGCAATATTGAACTGCAGCTTGCGGTCGAGCATGTTCAGCTTTGCGCCGGTTTCATAGCTGTCGACCGTCTCGGGCGCGTAGGGCGTGCCGGCCGTGATTGCCGTCGCCGCACGCGGGCTGAAACCGCCTGAGCGATATCCGCGCGACCAGCTGGCATAGACCATGACATCATCATTGGGGCGGAAGTCGACGCCGACCTTCGGCGTGAACTTGTTGAAGCTTCCCTTGCCGTTACCGACGGTCCCGGTCTGGGCGAAGCTGTTGGTCAGCTCCTTCTTGTCATGGGTATAGCGACCGCCGAAGGACAGGCGCCAGCGATCCGCGAAGGCCCAGTTGAAGTCACCGAAGACCGCATAGGATTTGGTGTGGCCGATAACGGTCTGCGGGTTGAGGTTGGCGACCCTGGGATCGATCGCCGTGTTGAAGCCGAACAGGCGCGTCCACTGGGTCAGGTCGTAGCGGGAGTTGAAATAAAAGCCGCCGACCACATAGTCGAACGACGAACCGACCTTGCCCGAAGCCCGCAGCTCCTGGCTGAACTGCCGATAATGCTGTTTCCGATACACATAATAAAGATCGGCGGTCGACGCATCGAAATCCTGCGTCTGTGTCTCCCTGGATTTGCGATATCCGGTGATGGAGGTCAGTTTGACCGCACCGGCATCGAGGTTCATTTCCAGAGTACCGGCAGGCGCGCTGTATTTGCTCGAGGCCGGGCTGTTGAACACGGTGTAGAGATCGCCCCTGGTGTTGCGGTTGCACTGTTCCGCCGGCTCGAACCCACAGAATACTTCGCCGGTCCGGGCGATGTTGCTGTTGACCACGTCGAACGTCTGATTCTGCTTCTCGAGCGTCAGCAGCGCGTCGAAGCTGCTCTCGCGCGGCTTGAACAGCAGCGAAGCGCCGTAATTGTCGTTGTTGGCGCCGCCGGTGCGCTTGCCGGTCACCGCGTTACGGTAATAGCCATCCGATTCATTATGGAAGAAGAAGCCCTTCAGGCCGATCGTTTCGCCATCGCCGATATTGGCCACCGCCCGCGTCGCCCATGTTCCGAACTTGCCGTAGGACGCCTCGAACTTGCCGCCTGCCGTCATCGTCGGCCGGGTGCGCTGGATATTGATCACGCCGCCGATGGTGTTACGGCCGAACAGCGTTCCCTGGGGACCGCGAAGCACTTCGATCTGCTCGATATCGAAGAAGTCGAGCAACTGGCCGGTATTGGTGCCGATGAACACGCCGTCGATCACGACGCCGACAGTCGGCTCCTGCGATTTTTCGATGTCGGCATAGGTGAGGCCGCGGATCGAAAGGTTGGCGGCTTGCGCCCCGGAGTTCTGCTGGGTGATCAACAGGTTCGGCGCGGCCCCCTGCAGGTCGCCGATGTTGGTCGATGCCTTGTTCTCCATCATCGCCGCATTTATTGCGGTAATCGCGACGGGGGTTTCCTGCAGTGTTTCGGAGCGGCGACGGGCGGAAACGATGATCTCGTTCGCATCGGTCGCCTCTGCCGCAGCAGGGGTTTCGGCGGCGGTCTGCGCGAAAGCAGGTACCGAGTAGCTCGCCAGTGAAGTGGTGACGAGTGCCGAGAGAAGAGCTGGGTGCGCCAATTTGGATCGCATGATTTTCCTCACCTTTGGTTGCATCGCTTCTGGGCGGTTATCTGTCCGATGCTTCTACCGGCTGGACCCGGGAGGCCCTACTGGGATTTGTTACAGGTGACTCGTTTCGGCGACATCGCAGACAAGCGCTGGATGGGAGAGTGAGATGCTGATGAACCGACGGTTTCTATTGGTCCGCCGTCCGCATGGCATGCCCGTGCCGGAGGATTTCCGGCTTGCCAAGGAGCCCGTGCCGCAGCCTGCGGCGGGCAGCTTCGTCGTCCGCAACCACTATATTTCCCTGGATCCTGCGCAGCGCGGCTGGATGGACGATGCGCCGAGCTACATGCCGCCGATCGCGCTGGGCGATCCGGTGCGGGCCACCACCGTCGGCGTCGTCCATGCCTCGGCGAACCCTGACTTCCAGCCGGGCGACTGGGTGATGGGCCTCAACGCCGTGGAGGACTATTCGGTAGTAGCCCCAGGTGGGTTCACCAGCCGCATCGACATCTCCCACGCTCCGAGCCCGGCAAGCTTCCTGTCCGCCATGGGCGCGGTGGGGCTGACCGCCTATTTCGGACTGCTGGACGCCGCCCGGCCGAAAGCGGGGGAAACCCTGCTGATCTCGGGCGCGGCCGGAGCTGTGGGATCGGCGGTGGGCCAGATCGGCAAGATCATGGGCTGCCGGGTAATCGGCATCGCCGGCGGCGGCGAGAAATGCCGGAGGCTGATCGACGCGTTCGGCTTCGATGCGGCGATCGATTACAAGGGAAAGACCGTCGACCAGCTGACCGCCGAAATCGCCGCTGCGGCGCCCGCTGGCGCGGACATCGTCTTCGAGAATGTTGGCGGCCTAGTGATGGATGCCGAACTGATGAACCTCGCGCCCCGCGCCCGCGTGGTCCTGTGCGGGCTGATCAGTGAATATAATTCGCCCGAGAAGGTCGGCATCCGCAATCTGTGGCAGGTTCTGGTCAAGCAAGCCACGATCCATGGTTTCCTGATTGCGGCCTATGTCGACCGGTTCGGCGAAGGCGGGGCGCAGATGGCGCAGTGGATTGCCGAAGGCAAGCTCCGCATGGACGAGGATGTGCAGGAGGGGCTGGAGAACGCCTTTTCCGCCTTCATGCGCCTGTTCACGGGTGCCAATACCGGCAAGCTGGTATTGAAGGTCGCATGATGCCTGCGCCCGCGGATCGCCGCCTCGATGGACGCATAGCCCTGGTGACCGGTGCGGCCTCGGGGATCGGTGCAGCCACGGCAAAGCGCCTCGCCGCCGCTGGCGCGCGGGTCTATTCGGTGGATCTGAAGGGCGATGTCGATTGCCATGCCGACGTGACCGCAGCGGGCATCAACGCACGGCTGGTCGCCGAGACGATCGAGCGGCATGGCGGGCTGGACATATTGGTGCCTTGTGCCGGCGTCAGCGCCTTCCATCCGCTGGAAGGGCATGACGACGCCTATTTCGATCTCGTTCTGGCGGTCAACCTCACCGCGGTTTTTCGCCTGATAAGGGATGCCGTGCCGGCGTTGAAACGGTCCCGCCATGGCCGCATCATCACGATCGGTTCAACGCTGGCGCGGTTCGGCGACGCCGGGCTGGTCGCCTATGGCGCATCGAAGCATGCCGTGCTGGGAATGACCCGATCGGTCGCATGCGAGCTGGGCCCGTTTGGGATCACTGCCAACTGCCTGCAGCCCGGCGCCATCGATACCCCCATGACGGCGCCGGCTTTCAGCCAGATGCCGGAGTTCAGGACATATTGGGAGAACAAGGCGCCGCTCGGCCGGCTCGGACAGGCTGACGACATCGCGGATGTCATCGCCTTCCTTGCATCCGACGACGCGCGGTTCATGACGGGGCAGGGCTTCTTCGTCGATGGCGGCGCGATGACGCGGCAATAGAGCCTGTTTCATTTAAGCTGAACAAGATACCGCTCATCCAGAGTAGCCATTGAGCTCGTTGAAATGGCGTATCGAAGGATCGTCCTTCGATACGGGTCCCTTCGACTGCCTGCCAAGGCAGGCGCTCAGGACATGCTTCGCCAGGCTCAGCCTCTACTCTGGATGAGCGGGTTAGCTTAACGAAACAGGCAATACGTTGCCCGGGTCGGGACCGCGCCGCCGATCGTCAGAACTGGACCCGCTTGGTATAGCCGCCGTCGATCACGACATTGGTGCCGGTCGTGTAGGATGCGGCGGGGCTCGCGAGAAACACGATGGTCCTCGCCACCTCGTCCGGCCCCCCCCAGCGGCCGAGGGCAAAGCCTGCCTCGGTGGCCTGGTAGAGTTCGGGCGCCGCCGCCTTGATCGCTTCCCAGTTGCCGCCGGGAAAGGCGATCGGACCAGGCGACACCGCATTGACGCGGATGCCCTTCGGACCAAGCGCCTGGCCGAGCTGCGAGGAATAGGTGAGCAACGCCGCCTTCAGCGCGTTGAAAGCCTGCGGGACTATGAAATTCTCAAACGCCGCGGTGCTGGACATGATGACGATCGAGCCGGAGCCCGACTTTTCGAGATAGGGCTCGAGCGTCTCGCAGCCGATCACCGTACCCTTGACGTCGGCATTGAAGCACATATCCCAGTCGCCGGTCGCGCCCGAGCCGGACGCGCTGGCGCCCGGCACGAAGATGTCGCAGCCGCCCAGCCGGTCCGCCGCCGATTTCAGCCAGGTGGTATAGGCTTCATGATCGGCCATATCGAGCGCTTCGCCGATGATCTTGCCGCCATGGCGCGATAGGGACTCGACGGTCTGCGCCACCCCTTCGGGATTGCGCGAGAAGAACGCGATATCGCACCCTTCTTCCGCGAAGATTTCCACCGCTGCGCGCCCGATGCCGCGGCTGCCGCCGGTCAGGATGACCTTCTTGCCCTTGAGTCCCAGATCCACGATGCACCTCTCGTCCATTTTTTCGGTGGCGTCGGTTGTCGCTGGCGGCCCCTGCCTGCACCACTCGCCTTTTGATCAGGGCCGGGCTGGACTCAGCAGCCGGCAAGCCGCTCCTTTATCTCGGCGCGCAGCTGATCCTTGCGGACTTTGCCCGAGGCGGTGCGCGGAAAGTCCTCCACGAACTCGAAGCGTTCGGGAATTTTCTGCCTGGCCAGGCCGCTCGCCGCGACATGCGCCGCGAGCGCAGGACCGTCCGCTGCGGCGCCCTGCCGAAGGATGACGAAGGCGCAGACGCCTTCCCCCAGCCGGGCATGGGGCATGGCGACGACACAGGCTTCGCCCACATCGCCATGCCGGTGCAGCACCTGTTCGATCTCCCTGGCCGAGATGTTCTCGCCGCCGCGGATGATCAGATCCTTCTTGCGCCCGGTGATGGTGATCGCGCCTTCGGGGCTGCGGACGCCCAGGTCCCCGGTGCGGAAGAAGCCGTTGGGCGTGATCGCCTCCGCCGTCTGTTCGGCATCGGCATAGCCCATGAACATGCCAGGCCCGCGCGCGAGGATTTCGCCCTCCTCGCCGTCGGGCAAGTCATGCTCGTCATGGTCGACGATGCGCAACTGATAGTCGACGATCTCGCCATCGGTGGTCGCGGCCAGCACCTCGTCCTGCGGCCAGCCGAAGCTGACGAGCGGAACTTCCGAGGCACCGTAGACCCGAAAGGCGCGAGCATTGGCGAAGGCGGTGTTGGCAGCAGGAATAAGGTCGTCGGGCACGGCCGCGCCGCCGCATGCGAAGAAGCGGAACGACGGCAGGCGATTGCCGCTGTCCCGCGCAGCGGCGGCGAGCTCGACCAGGAACGGCGTTGCCGCAACCGTCCCGACCAGCTGGTGCCGGTCGATCAGCGTGACCGCCTCGCCCGCATTCCAGCTTTCCATCAGGACGGCGCGCGTCCCGCACATGAGGGGCGCCTCCAGCCCATTGGCATAGCCCGAAACATGGGTGACAGGCGATGGCATCAGCGTTCCGGCGCCAGGCGCCAGCCCCCAATGCGCGGCGCTGGTCCGCAAGATGCGACCCAGCGTCACATGGCTGTGCAGCACGCCTTTGGGTCGTCCTGTCGTGCCCGACGTGTAGAGGATCAGCTTGACGCCAAGCGGATCGACCCGTGGCCGCGCGAACGCCACCCCCTGTCCTTCGGCCAGCAGCGCGGCATAATCGTCCGCCCCTTCGCCGCGCACGGTGAACATATGCGCCAGATCGGGCAGGTCCGCCTGTACACGTTGCGCCATCGCCGCGAAGTCGAAACCGCGAAAACGGTCGGCAACGAAGAACGCCCGTGCGCGGCAGTCGCCGAGCATCGATGTGACTTCGTGATCGCGGTAGATCGGCACGATCGGGTTGACGATCAGGTTGGACATCGCCGCTGCCAGATTGATGACCGCGGCCTCTCGCCAGTTGGGGATCTGGAAGGCGACGACATCGCCGCTCCGCAGGCCCCGACGATACAGCCCGGCCGCCAATGCTTCGGCATCCGTGATCAGTTCGGCACGGCTAAGCTGCGCCTCGCCATCGATGATGGCGACGAAATCGGGGTCCTCGTCGGCCAGTGCGAAAGCCTGCTCAGCGATCGTGCGTTCATCCCACAATGCGGTGCCGGCATAGGCGGCTTGATGTGGCGCCGGGATGCTCAGCCAGGCCCAGGGTGGGGTGTTCCTCTCTTCCATGGCGTCTGGCTGCTCCGTCTGGCCCGCCCTGCCAACTGGCCAAAAGGCAAGCTGGCGATGCCGGCTCGTACCTGTCACCTGTCCCAGCTTGTCGGACTGTCCATGCTCTGCTGAAATCCGCTTCGGCAAATAATATCGGGAGAAGATAGTGGACCGCATCCAGCGCGTCGGCGAGGTTGCCGAGATCATGCTCGACTATGTCGAGAACAGGAAGACCCATCAGGGCGCCACGACGCTGGAGGTTCCCACGGCCAGCTACACGGACCGCGACCAGTGGCTCGCCGAGATGGAACTGGTCTTCAAGCGGGCGCCGCTGATGCTGGCCTTCTCCGCGGAGCTGCCCAAGCCTGGCGACTACAAGGCGATGGAAGCGGTCGGCCTGCCGTTGCTGATCAACCGCGACAAGGCGGGCAAGGTGCGGACATTCCTCAATGTCTGTGCGCACCGCGGCGCGCCGGTCGCAAGCGAGGGCCATGGCAACTGCCCGCGCTTCACCTGCAAATATCATGGCTGGACCTACGGACAGGATGGAAGGCTCCTCGCCGTGGCCGAGGCGGGCACCTTCGGCGAGGTGGACAAGCCACATCGCGGCTTGCGCGAACTGCCCTGCGAGGAACGCGCGGGCATGATCTTCGCATGCCTGACGCCCAACGGCCTGCTCGATCTGGATCGTCATTTCCGCGGGTTCCTGGAGGATTTCGAAGCGCTCGACTTCGCCGACTGGACCTATCTCGGCTCGCGGACGATCGAAGGGGCGAACTGGAAAATCGCGTTCGACGGCTATCTCGAAGGCTATCATTTCGCCTCGCTTCATCCGGAAACCATCGCGCCGCGCACGCCATCCAACTGCATGCATTACGAAGGCTTCGGCCCCAACATCCGCATCGGCTTTCCGCAGCGCCGGATCGCCGAGGCGCTGCGGCCGCTCCCGCGCGAGCAGTGGGGTCTTCAGGAAAACAACGGCTTCGATTTCGTGCGGATCTTCTTTCCCAACGTGTCGGTCTTCGTCGCCCCGGAAATAACCCAGGTCGCCCAGATTTTCCCAGGACCGACGCCCGATCGCAACCGGACCGTGCTCAGCTATTTGCGCCGCGAGCCGATCCGTGATGAGGAAGACCGCCTCAAGGCCGAGGCGGCGATGAACTTCTTCCGCGATGTGACCTATACCGAGGACTATGTGATCGGCCTCGAGATACAGAAGGGCCTGGAAGCCGGCGCCCATGACCATCTGGTGTTCGGCCGCAACGAGCGCGCCAACCAGTACTTCCATGAGTGGCTGAACTGGTATCTGGAAGACGATGCCTCGGCGGCAGAGCCCGTGATGTGATCGGCTCGGCCGGGCGTCCCATCGCGCTTGCCTCCGGCGTCCTGCCGGAGTCCGGCCCGCTCGAGACGATCCGCGCGGCGGCGGCGGCCGGGTTCGATGCGGTCGGGCTGTGGATCGAACCGGGAGACTGGACGCCGGCGCTCGTGCGCGAGGCGCGAGCGGCGAAGGACGATGCCGGGCTGCCGGTGCTGGATGTCGAGGTCGTCTGGCTCAAGCCCGACAGCGCGATGGACGAGCACCGCAGGGTCATCGACATCGGAATGGAACTCGGGGCGGCCAATGTGCTGTGCGTGTCTTCGGATTCGGACCATGGCCGTACCGCCGCGCGGCTCGCCGAACTGTGCCGGCATGCCGAGCCGTCGGGAATGCGCGTGGCGCTGGAGTTCGGCGTCTTCACCGAAGTGAAAGATCTGCGCAGCGCATTGGCGGTGCTCGACCGGGTCGCGCATCCGCTGCGCGCGCTGCTGATCGATCCGATCCATGTCGACCGCTCGGGCAGTTCGCTCGACGAAATCGCCGCCGTCGATCCGGCCCTGCTGCCCTATGCCCAGTTCTGCGATGCGCGCACCGCGCGGCCCGATCCGGCGGACTTCGGGGCCGTGATCATCGACGCGGTCGACCTGCGCGAGCAATGCGGCGAAGGCGGGCTGCCGCTCACGGCCTTGCTCGCCGCGCTACCGGCCGACATTCCGCTGTCGATCGAATTGCGTTCGCGCGCACTGCGCGAAGCGTTCGGCGATCCGGTGCTGCGGGCCCGGGCGGTAGCCGCGGCGACCAGGCGCTGGCTCGAAGCCCACGCCTGATCGCCACCGACGTCACCTCGCTTCAGCGATGGGTCTCACCAGGAATGGGGTTCGCCGTTCCACTTGTAGAAATCGCCCGATTGTTCGAGCGTCCAGCCGGCCGCGACGGCGCGCACGCCGGTGGCGCTTTCTTCCGGCGTGATCTCCCCCCCCGGCCCGCCCATGTCGGTCTGCACATGGCCCGGATGGATGATGCCGACGATGATGCCGCGTGGCTTCAGGTCTACCGCGACTGATCGCATCAGCCGGCCCAGCGCGGCCTTCGCTGCCGCATAGGCGTAGAAGCCGCCATAGGGCCATGGCGATGCGCCCACCTGGCTGGAGAAGTTGATCACCTTCGAGCCTGGCTCGAGCCGCGGCAGAAAGGCCTGGAGGACACGCAGCGGCCCCTTGACCGTGATGTTGAAGACATTGTCCCACGAATCCCAGTCGACGCCGTCGAGTTCGGGTTTCACCACGCCGCCCACGCCCGCGACATTGTAGAGCAGGTCGATGCGGCCATCGCCGGTCGCCTTGGCCCCCGCCTTGACCGAGGCATCGTCCCCCACGTCCATGGCATGAACCGTCATCAGCCCGCCGGATGCGGCTGCCAGCGCGTTCAGCCGATCTGCCGTCGAGGGGTTCCGCGCCAGCGCGAACACATGGTCTCCTGCCACCACATGCTGCCGCGCCAGTTCGAGGCCGATCCCGCGCGCCGCGCCGGTAATTGCAACATTAGCCATATGCATCCTTCCTTCTCGCCTGTGGTTCATTCCCGACTGCTACACTGTGGCGGCCCGGTAAACTGTCTGTCCTGCCAGTGTGCGAGGTCGCTGGCCGCCACCGGTCGCAAGCTTACTGTTACAATGGCGAGGTGGAGCATGGCCGTGGGCAAGTCTATCACCATCGGACAAAGACCGAGTCAGCTTCAGCCGGCAACTGCCTGATGGTGGGAATAAAAGCGAATGGAGGATGCTGCAATGAACGCCGGGCCGATGCTCTCCCGCTATTCCCAGGAATTCGATCCGCCGGTTCGGGGAGACCGGATCACCGGCGAGCGCTACACCACCCGCGAATGGATGGAGCTGGAGAAGAGGCATCTCTGGCCGAAGGTGTGGCACCTCGGCGGCGTGCTGGCGGAGCTGGAGGAAGAAGGCGATTTCATCCGCCACAATTTCGGCAAGGAATCGGTCATCATGATCCGCCAGGCCGATGGCTCGATCAAGGCTTTCTACAATAGCTGCCCGCATCGCGGTAACCGCCTGATGCAGGTCGATTCCGGCAGCGTCCCGCGCATCACCTGCGCCTATCACGGCTGGCAGTTCGATACCGACGGTACGCTCATCCATGTCCAGGATCCTGACGACTTCGCCGGCGGCAGCCCGTGCGGCAAGGTCACGCTTACGCCGCTGCGGTGCGAGACATGGGGGCCGTTCGTGTTCTGGTGCATGGACGATGACGTCGCGCCGCTTCACGAATGGCTCTCGCCTTTTCCCGAGCGGCTGGCCGGCTATGGCCTCGAAAGCTGGGTGCGAGTGCTCGACCTGTCGGCGGACTGCGATTTCAACTGGAAGATCATCCGCGACAATTTCAACGAAAGCTACCATCTTCCGACCATTCACCCGGAGCTTTCGACCTTCATCAACGACGGGCTGCCGGACACGCTGTTCGAAATGTATCCGAGCGGCCACAATTCGATGTGGATGAAGGGCCACCAGGCCACCACGCGCCAGGATTTTCACAGCGGCGAGGTGCCGGCCCCGCTGGACGCGGTCGCCCGCGCCTGGGGGATCGATCCCGGCGCGTACACGGGCCGCACCGGCGACATCCGGCAGGCCGTCATAGAGGCCAAGCGCCGGCTGGGGCCCGAGCGGGGATATGTGAATTATGCCAGCATGTCCGACCAGCAACTGGTCGACTATTTCCATTGCACGCTGTTCCCCAACCTGACGCTCACCATGTCGCCCGAGCAATGCCAGATCCTGCGCACCGAGCCGCATCCGAGCGATCCCGAGAAATGCGTCTTCCAGCATTGGATCCTGGTGCCGGACGTCGCGGGGATGACCGAGGTCGAAACGCCGATCGGCATGGTGCCGCTGGAGCATGCCGAGCATCGTCATTCGGTTTATGGCGACGGCCAGTCGCTCGGCTATGTGGCCGATCAGGATCTGTCGATCGGCACCAGCCAGCAGCAGGGGCTGAACTCGCGCGGCTTCAAGGGCTGCATCCTGCCGAGACAGGAAAAACGCGTGCAGCGCTTCCACGAGCTTCTGAACGATATGGTCTGCGGCAAGGACTGACCCAGCCGCTTCCACGGCGCCCTCGCTTCACCACTCGCGCTTCCTTGGGAGGAGTCGTGACCGCCAGCCCCTATGCTGATGCGGTGCGGCCCCGCTGCGTGGCGTTGCGCTGTGCCGCGTGCTTGCCTGCGAGATAGCCGAACACCATGCCCGGCCCCAATGTGCCGCCGCCGCCGCCATAGGTCATGCCCATGATCGATGCCATGGCGTTGCCGGCGGCATAGAGCCCTTCGATAGGCTTGAAGTCCAGGTCGACGACGCGTCCCAGCCTGTCGGTTTGGGGGCCGCCCTTCGTGCCCAGCGCGCCGCTCTTTACTTCGGCCGCATAGAAGGGGCCGCCTTCGATCTTGCCAAGCGTCGCGGCTTTCTCGCCCTTGTGGCTGGGGTCGCCCCAGTAAAGGTCATAATAGCTGTTGCCACGGCCGAAATCCTCGTCCGCGCCGCGCTCGACCATCTCGTTCCAGTGCGCCACCGTCGCCGCCAGGGCACCGCCCGGCACGCCGATCGCGGCGGCGAGCTCCTCCAGCGTTTCGCCGCGCGCGATCCAGTCGGCGGGTTCTCGCCGGCCTTCCGTCCTGCCCATCAGCAGGCTGTCGCAAAAGCCCCATTTATCATAGAAATCCTGGTTGAAGAGACACCAGGCCGGCAGGTTTCTGAACGAACAGCTGTTCTGGTCCTGCTCGTGGAATGCCGCCCCGAACGCGTTGTAGTTCGCGGCTTCGTTGGTGAAGCGTCGGCCCGCCCTGTTGATCATGATCGAGCCCGGCAGCGTACGCTCGCCCGTGAACAGATTGACGCCCATCGCGTTCACCGGGGCTTCCACCACCGGCATCCACCATGCCTCGCGCATCGTTCCCAGCATGGCGCCGGCCTTCATCGCCATCTTGAGCCCGTCGCCGGTATTAGTGCGGATCGACACCGCATTCTGCAGCGGACCCCGCAGGAAGGCCCTCTTGAAAGCCTCATTATGCTCGAAGCCGCCGGTGGCGATGACGACATTGCCCGCGGCGATCCGTCGGCCGTCCGCCAGCACCACGCCCGCAATGGCGCCGTCTTCGAGGATCAGCTCCTCCGCGCCGGTGCCCAGTTCGATGGCGACGCCGCGATCGAGGCAGCCGCGCAGCAATCTTCCCACCAGCGAATGGCCAAGGCCCCGCTCGTCATTGTCGGCGCGGCGCTGCGCCTCGGCGGGATCGAGCGGGTCGGGAACGGCCTGCGCCAGCGAGGTTTCGCCGACGGTGAAATAGACGTGCGGCCAGTAATAAGGCGAGGTCTCGACCCGGTCGCGCCATTCGCCCAGTTCGCCATAGGGATAGACCGGGCATTCCAGCGTCCGGCCGCCGCGCGCGGCGGCGCCCGGCTGCTCGGGATGATAGTCGGGGAAGTGCGGCACCACCATGAACTGCACCGGCGTCCGCTTTTCGAGGAAGTCGACCATCTGCGGGCCGGTATCGACATAGGCGGCGGCCAGATCGGGATCGATCAGCCCGTTCGACATCGAGGCGAGATAGGTCAGGGCCTGCTCGCGGCTGTCCTGCTTGCCGAATGCCTTCATATGGGGGTTGCAGGGAATCCAGATCTGCCCGCCGGACCAGGCCGACGTGCCGCCGATCTTCTCGCCCTTTTCCACCAGGAGCACGCTGGCGCCGAACTCGGCCGCCGTCAGCGCGGCGGTGAGGCCCGCCGCACCCGATCCCAATATGGCCACGTCGAACGTCTGTTCCGTCATAGCAAATCTCCCGGCGTCAGACCTGGCTGAACCCGCCGTCCATGAGAAACTCCGAGCAGGTGACGAAGCTTGCCGCGTCGGAGCAAAGATAGACCACGCCGCCACCCATCTCGTCGGGTCGGCCCATGCGGCCGATCGGGTGATCGGCGATCACGGCCTGCAGCGCCGCCTCGCGGGAAGGCGCCGCGCCGAGCTCGACATAGCTGTCCATGATGCTGGTCAGCATGCCGGTGTCGATGCCGCCGGGATGCACGCTGTTGCAGCGGATGTTGTAGCCGAGCGCGGCGAACTCCGCCCCCATGCATTTGGACAGCATCTTCACCGCCGCCTTGCTGGTGCAATAGGCCGCGTTGAATGCCGCGCCGCGCAGCCCGCCGACGCTGGAGAAATTGACGATCGATGCGCCGCCCTTGCGCGCCTGGCCCCCCGCCTTCAGCAGCGGCAGCAATATCTGTGTGCCGATGATCACCGAATCGACATTGATCGCATTGATCCTATGCCACTCGGCGAGCGGCGTGCTCTCGATCTTGCCGACCACCGAGACCGCAGCGATGTTCACCAGGGCGTCGAGCCGGCCATAGTCCCGCTGGACCAGCGCCGCGACGGCGCGCCAGTCGGTCTCGCTGGTCACGTCGTGGCGGAGATAATGATCGGCGCCGACATCTGCGCTGTCGGGCAGATCGGTGGCGATGACGATGGCGCCGGCCGCCTTCATCGCCTTGACCACCTCGCGGCCGATGCCGCCGGCCGCGCCCGTGACCACGGCCACGACCTCATCCAATGCGATTGTCACCGTCTCGTGCTCCTCATTGTGCGGTCCACCCGCCATCCATGACGAGTTCGGCCCCGGTCATGTACGCGCTGTCGGCGCTGGCGAGGAAAAACGCCCCGCTTGCCAATTCCTCGGGCGCCGCGAGCCGACCCATCGGCGTTTGGGCGGCGACCGAATCGATAAGATCCTGCGGCTTTTCCGCCACGCCCTTGTCCACCCAGCGCTGAAAGCCTTCGTGCAGCAAGGGGGTGACGACGAAGCCGGGGTGCAGCGAGTTCGCGCGGATCGGCATCCGCTTGGCGGCGAATTCGACGGCGATCGACTTGGTGAACAGCCGCACCGCGCCCTTGCTTGCGTTGTAGGCGGAGGTGTCGGTGTAGCCGACGAGCCCCATGATCGAGCTGACATTGATGATCGAAGCGCCGCCGCGCACATCCGCGCCGCTCTCCGCCATCATGGGGACGAACGTCTTGACGCCCAGGAAGACGCCATCGGTGTTGATGGCCATGATGCGCCGCCAGCTTTCCATCGTCAGGCTCTCGACCGGGCCGGTCAGGTCGATGCCGGCATTGTTGACCAGCGCATGGAGCTTGCCGTGGCGCGCGCGAACCCATTCGCAGGCTCGCAGCCAGTCGTCCTCGATCGTGACATTGGCCTGCACATAGCTCGCCGCCTGGCCCAGTCGCGCCATCGTGGCTGCCGCGATCTCGCTGTCCGGCGCGTCGAGGTCGGACAGCACGACCTGTGCGCCTTCGGCCAGGAAACGCTCTACGCAGGCAAGGCCGATGCCCCGCAACCCGCCGGAGATGAACGCGACCCTGCCGATCAGCCGCTGCGCGCCGAGCTCGTTCATACGCCCATCATCCCGGCTGTCGTTGCGCCATCGATCACATATTCGCTGCCGGACACGAAGGTGGATTCATCCGAACCCAGCCAGGCGACCAGCCCTGCCACCTCATCCACTTTCGCCATCCGATTGAGCGGCGACATGCTTTCATAGGCGGTGCGCGCAGCGCCCGGATCGGGCGCCTGCTCGATCAGCCCGAGGATCAGCGCGGTTTCGACCACGCCGGGAAGGATGGCGTTGACCCGAATGCGATAGCCGCGATTGCCACAGTGCACGGCGGCCGATTTCACCAGGGCGACGACCGCGGCCTTTGATACCGAATAGGCGACGAAATTGCCCATCGCGCGGTGCGCGTTCATCGAGGAGTTGACGATGATCGAACCGGCCGGACCGTCGGGATTGCGCTTCATCGCGCGGATCGCATGCTGCACGGTCAGCATCGCACCGGTCTGGTTGATGCCGATGACCCTATTCCAGCCCTCGATGGTGATATCCTCGACGCTGGCGTCGCCCGCTTCGGTGCCGGCATTGGCAAAGGCGATGTCCAGCCTGGCGAAGCGATCCTGGATATTGTCCACCAGTCCGGCCCAGCTTGCGACATCGCAAACGTCGTGCGCGTGGAACGTCGCGCCTGTCGCCGCGCACAGCGCTTCCGCCGCCGCGCGGTTGGAGCCGGTGAAGACGACGTCGGCGCCCTCCGCCGCCAGCCGACGGACCGTGGCGGCACCGATCCCCGACGTGCCGCCGGTCACCAGCGCCACCTTGCCTTCAAGCCGTCTGCTCACGGCACCCTCCCAGACTGATTCCCGATGGACGGGGGTTTCTGCTGCGTGGTGTGCCGCATTATCGGGCGGCTGCAACCTATGCTTTCGATAAGGTGACGGCGGCCTGCCGACTGGGCACAAACACCGGATAACAGTCGAACGGGCATGAGGATTCGCACATGGCACAGGATGATCCACGGATTCCGGGCGCGAGGGCGCGCAGTCCCGGGATCAGCTGGTTGGAGCTCATGGCCAGCGATTCCCGGCCCGCACCGGCTTGCCTGACCGAAGAGCATTATGAATATCTCGGCTCCGAGCCGATCGAGGCCTCGCGCTACACCAGCGAGGCGTTCGCCCGGCTCGAGCGGGAGAAGATGTGGCCTCATGTCTGGCAATTCGCCGCGCGCGACGAGGATCTGCCGGAAGCCGGTGACTATGCCGTGTTCGAAAATGCCGGCCGCTCGTTCCTGATCACGCGCCAGGACGATGGCTCGGTCAAGGCGCTGCACAATGTCTGCCTGCATCGCGGTCGCAAGCTGCGCACCGAGGACGGCACCGCGGACAAGATTACCTGTCCCTTCCATGGCTTCTCCTGGAATAAGGACGGATCGTTCGCGGGCATGCCCTGCCGGTGGGATTTCCCCCATCTCCAGGATGGCGCCATGGCGCTTCCCGAAGCCGAAGTCGGCCGCTGGGGCGGTTATATCTTCGTGCGGGAGGAAGCGGGCGGCCCGACCCTGGAAGAATATCTCGATCCGTTGCCCGACCATTTCAAGCGCTGGCGCCACGAGGAATGCACCACCGTGGTGTGGGTGGGGAAGGAAGTCGCCGCCAACTGGAAAGTCACTGCCGAAGCCTTCATGGAAGCCTGGCACACCGTCGTCACCCACCCCCAGCTGCTGCCCTTCACCGGCGATTGCAACAGCGCCTACTGGTATTGGGGCGACAATGTGAACGTGAACCTCGTCCCGTTCGGCATCCTGAGCCCGCATGTGGATCCCGAGGGCAAGACCGAGCAGTGGATCGTCGACGAGTTCATCAAGTTCAACGGCCGTTCGTCCGACAATTATGATCCTTCGGCCGATCCCTATGCGGTCGAGGTGCCCGAGGGCGAAAGCGCACGCGCGGCGCTGGGCGCTGCGCTGCGCAGATCCTATGCCGAGCAGAGCGGCTATGATCATGAGCAGGCGACCGATGCCGAGCTGCTCGACGCGCTCGTCTATAATGTCTTTCCGAATTTCGCGCCGTGGGGCGGATATATGCCGAACATCGTCTATCGCTGGCGGCCGGGCAAGACCGCCGACACATGCCTGATGGAAGTACGGGTGCTCGCCCGCAGCAAGAAGGGCGAACCGATCCCGCGCGGCGTGCCGATGCATTTCCTTCGTCTCGACCAGCCCTGGACGGATGCGCCCGAACTGGGCGGGCTGGGCGACGTGCTGGAACAGGACATGGCCAATCTGCCATTCGTCCAGGATGGGCTGCACTGCTCCAAGACGGGGAAGATCCAATTGGCCGACTATCAGGAAATCCGCATTCGCCAGTTCCACCGCACGATGGACAAATATGTCATGGGTGAAGCCGGAGCCCGGGCATGAGCGATGGGCCAGCCGAAGCCCGGCCGCCGCGTATCGACTGCGTACTGATCTGTGGCGGCGTCTGGCATGACATGGATTTCGCACGGCTGGAGCTGCTGAAGCTGCTCTCCGAAGACCCGCGGGTGCGGACCCGGGTGTTCGAGGATTATGAAAATGTCGAGGCGCTGGCCGCTGCCGACATCATCATCACCTATACCTGCGACGTGACGCCATCCCTCAAGGCCCAGGAAGTGCTGCGCGACTGGCTGGCGCGGGGCGGTCGCTGGTATGCGCTGCACGGCACGAATTCCGTGCTGCGCATGCTCGACAACGGATTGTGGGATGCGCCGCGCTGGGCGCCGATGTTCATGGATCTGCTGGGCAGCCAGTTCCTCTCGCATCCGCCGATCACGCCGTACAAGGTGATGGTGGCGGATCCGTCGCACCCGCTTGTCGATGGAGTCGAGCCGTTCGAAACGACCGACGAGCTCTATCATCTCGAATGCCATGGCGACCTGCACGTCCTGCTCGACACCGAATGCACCGAACCCGGCACCGGCTTCGTCGAAGCCGAGGATGCGCCCGGCCGGTACCCGGTTTTCTACATCAAGCGCCACGGTGCCGGCGCGGTCCTTTACCTGACCCTGGGGCACTGCCGCGGGCATTATGACCTCCAGCCCATGCTCGACTGGTGGCCTACGGTCGACCGCTGCGCCTGGGACTTGCCGGTGTTCTACGGCCTGTTGCGGCGGGGCATCGACTGGATCAAGGATCGCGAAGCGCTGTAGGTTCGTCATCCAGGCCTTCGGCCCGCGGCTGAAGTTTATCCTGATCGCCTTGCCTTGCAGGCAGTCGAACGGCCGGGATGGCGGGAAAGGGGGCGACAACCGTCCCCGCCGGCTTCGTTCCTGGAGCATCGAGCGGATAATCTGACCCGCTCATCCTGAGGAGCCATTGAGCGAAGTCGAAATGGCGGCTCGAAGGATCCTTCGAGACGGGCCTTCGCCAGGCTCAGTCCCTCCTCAGGATGAGCGGAGTCGGGTGCGTCAGAGTAAAGCTCGATGCTCTAAACGGCGATCCCGGCGAAGCGGTCGAGCGCCGCCTCCGGTTCATCGGGCCAGCGTGACAGCACCAGCAGGCGTTTATGGGCATGGCCGATCGATAGTTCGTCGGTCACGCCCATCCCGCCGTGGAACTGGATCATCTCATGCCCGAGCGTGACCGAGGCGGGCGCCAGGAAGGCGCGAAGCCCCGCCACGGCCTTGCCGAAACCGTCGGTTTCCCAGGATACGATGGCGAGGTTCATCAGCGCCCGGCTCTGCTCGATCGCTGCATATTGGGTGACCATCCGGTGCTGGATCGCCTGGAAACTTCCAAGCATCGCGCCGAACTGCTCGCGCGTGCGCAGATATTCCTGCGTCTCGGCAAACATCCGCTCCATGATGCCGAGCGCCTCGGCTGATCGGGCAAGGCTGGCGAGCGCGTCTGCCGCTTCGATCCTGGCAATCCCGTCGGTTGGCGAGAAGCCGGGTTCGACGGCGACATCGTCGAGCGTCAGCGAAACGGCGACGCTGCCGTCAGCCATCCGCCAGGTCTCGCATGCGAGACCTTCGGCATCGGCGCGGACAAGGAACAGGCTGACCCCCTGGGCCTCGCCCGGCGCCCCCGAGAGGCGGGCGCTGACGATATAGCCGTCCACCCCGGCGCCCGCAGGCACATAGGCCTTCGCCCCGTTGAGCCGCACGCCTGCCGGGCCGGCGCTGGCCCGTGTCTCGATCCAGAGCCGTCCGGGCCGTCCCGCGGCTTCGCCATGCGCCAGCGCGAGGCGCGCTTCGCCGGAAAGCAGCCGAGGCATCCATTGGCTGCGCAGCGGTTCCGGCGCGGCAGCGGCCAACAGGCGGGTCGCCAGCACGACATTCTCCACCAGCGGCTCTACGACAAGGCCGCGGCCGAGGGTTTCGAAAACCGTGGCGATGGCAGTTGCATCAAGGCCCATCCCGCCATCTTCCGCCGCGACAGGCGCGGAGATCAGGCCGATCTCGCCCAGCAGCGCCCAGTTGGCGGCGCTGAAGCCATTGCTCTCGGCCTGGTAGGCTCCGCGTCGCTCCATGTCGTAGCGATCGCTGACGAAGCGCTCCGCCAGGGCCTTCAGCATCTCCTCGTCTTCGCTCAGATCGAAATTCACGAACAATCCCCTTGTGCGGAGATCGCTCTATCATCTTCGGCGGCGCGGCTACGCTGCGCAAAAGGTTAGGATTGCATGTGCGGCGCCCGCACGACTACGCCGTGATTGTCTGGCACTGCGGCACAGTCTAAAGTGGGGGACGGAGAGATAAATGTCGCTGCTGAGCCAAGAGAAGATAGATTCGGTGAGGATAACTGCGCCGGAGGACATCCGGCGTGCGGCCACGGCCCTGCACGAGATCGCAATGGGCTGGGGCATGCGGGCAGCTCCGGCGCATGACATTGCCGGCAAGCGCACCCCCGTCGATGCCGATGGGGTTCTGCTCGCCAGCGACATCTTCGGCTGGCCGGACAGCGAGCGTGTGTGGTGGCGCAATTCGCGGATCGCGCTCGATTCGCCGCTGACCATGGCCTGCAGGTTCGAGAGCCAGCCCTTCTGGGTCAACGCGGAGGGATTTCACACCAGCCAGCCGAGCCCCTATCTCAACTCCATCGCCCTGGGCAATTTCGAGACCCGCGCGATGACCCGGGCGGCCATCGCGGTGCCGGTGCATCTGCCTTTCGGGCAGATCGGTGCGGTCAGCTTCAATCCGCTGGACCGCAACCACACCGACCTGGCCGAGGATTTCCGGCTCTATGGGGATGCTCTCGGCCTTTATGGCCGGACCTTCATCGCCAGCTATGTCCATGTCATGGGATCGGTGCAGGCGCTGCCGCCCCAGTCGCGTCTTTCGAAACGGGAGGTGGAGTGTCTTCGCTGGGCCGCCATCGGCAAGACCGATCTCGAAATCAGCATGATCATGTCGCGCAGCCGCGCCACGGTGCGATTCCACATCCACAACGCCTCGACGAAGCTGAACGCCGTCAACCGCAGCCAGACGGTGTTCAAGGCCGCACAGCTCGGCTTCATCTCGCTGGGCAGTTCCTGAACGGATTTCAGCCCGAAGGCGGGCTCCTGCGATCCGCGATGATCATGTCTGCCGCTCGCCAGCCGATGGCCATCGCCGGCGCGTTGGTGTTGCCGGTGACGTGGCCCGGGATCACCGAGCAGTCGACCACGCGCAGACCTTGAACGCCGTTCACGCGCAGGCGCGGATCGACCACCGCGGCGGGATCGCTGCCCATGCGGCATGAGCCCGTGGCATGCAGGCCGCAGGTCGACAGCCGCCGGAACGCCGCAAGCAGATCCTCGTCGCTTTGCACCGCCGGACCGGGAAGCATTTCCGCACCCAGCATGTCGCCCAAAGGCGGCGCGGCCATATAGGCGCGCATCGCCCGCATCAGCCGCACCGCCGATATCCGGTCATGCTCGGTGCTGAGCCAGTTGGGCAGGATCTGCGGCGCGTCGCCGGCCGCCGGACCGCTCACCCGCAGCGAAGCCTCGCTCGTCAGGCGCAGCAGCTGGCCGTAGATCGTCACGCCGGGGCGCGGATCGATCTTGTCGAGCGGAACGGGATTATTGTCGTCCTCCACCTTGAACGTATAGCCGCCCAGATAGAATTGCGCGTCGGTCCGCCCGTCGGGATGCGCGACATTCAGGAAGGCCCCGACTTCGAACGGGCCGGTGGCCATGATGCCGTCGTGCCGCAACAGATATCGTGCCATCGCCATCGCCGCGCCGATCCCGAAGAAGTTGCGATGGGTGCCGACTCCCTTTTCGAGGCGATAGGGCATCGAGATGGCGAGATGCTCGAACATGCGCTCGCCGACGTCGGGCGAATGGGCGACGACATCGATGCCGACGTCCTTCAGTCGCCCGGCATCGCCGATTCCGGAGCGTTGCAGGAGCAGCGGACTTTCCATGGCGCCGGCGGAAACGACGATTTCCCCGCGGCAGGCGAAACGCCGCCGCTGGCCGTCGACGATGGCTTCGACGGCGACGGCGCGGCCGGCTTCGAAGAGGACTCGTTCGGCCAGCGCGCCGGTTACCACCTCGACATTGCGCCGGCGGCGTGCCGGCGCAAGGAAGGTGCGCGCCGAGCTGTCGCGCCGGCCGTTGCGGATATTATGACTGTAGAAGCCGACGCGCGGGCCGGTTGCGCCGTTCAGGTCGTCGACCCGGCGCAGGCCCAGCGCTTCGCCCGCCTCGATCATCCGCTCGGCGAGCGGATAGCGGAAGATCGCGGGGTCGATCCGCACCCGCCCGCCGCTGCCGCGCATCGGGCCGGGCCCCGCGGCATGGTCCTCCAGCGCCAGAAAGGCTTCGGTCATGGCCGCACCGTTCCAGCCGGTCGCCCCGAGCGCTTCCCAGCCGTCATAGTCGGCCGGCTCGCCGCGGCTCCAGATCATGCCGTTGATCGACGACGAGCCGCCGAGCCCCTTGCCGCGAATCCAGAACTCGTTGGCCGGACCGCCCTCCTCGCGCGGCTGGGTGACGGCATAGGTCCACATATGCGCGGGCTTGGTCACGAGCTTGGCCACGCCCTTTGGCAGGGTGACCCAGAAGCTGTCATTTTCGCCGCCCGCCTCCAGCACCAGCACGGTCGCGCTGCCGTCGGCGCTCAGCCGTTCGGCCATGACGCAGCCGGCCGAACCGGCGCCGACGATGACATAATCCCATGCCTCGGCCATGGTCTCTCCTTCTCCGCCAAGGTGCCACATCGGGGTGCGGCCGCTACCCTAGCGTTTTGACGAGTCATTGCGGCGCGACATCGGAGGTAAAGGCAAGGGACCGGATTCGTTGCCGGGAGAGGATCGACATGCGCGCCATTGCCGAAGGGCTGTTTACCGATGAAGTGCCGCCAAGGCTGGTGGGCGGACGCAATCGGGCGACCGGGCGGATCCTATTTCCCTGTCCGCCGAATGCCGACTATGAACCCTGGCCGCTCGCGCGGCAGGGGACTTTATGGTCCTACACCGTCCAGCGTTACCGCCCCAAATCGCCGCCCTATGCCGGCCCCGATGATTTCCGGCCTTGGGCCGTGGCCTATGTCGAACTGCCCGGCGAGACCATCGTCGAGGCGCGGCTGGCCGATGTCGAGCTGGATGCCATCCGCATCGGCATGAAGCTGGAGCTGACGCTCGTCCCGCTCGATCCCGCTGCCGCCGATCCGGTGCTGACGCACGCTTTCCGGCCGTTGGCTTCGGACCAGGGGAAGTCGGCATGAGTGACGTCTGCATCGTCGGCATCGGCATCCACCCCTTCGGGCGCACGGACGGCCTGTCCGGGCTCGATCAGGGCGTCGCCGCCGTGCGCGCGGCTCTGGCCGATGCCGGGGTAATGTGGAGCGACATCCAGTTCGCCTATGGCGGTTCGGAATCGGCCGGCAATCCGGACACCATGGTCGAACGGCTCGGCCTTACCGGTGTCCAGTTCATCAATGTGAAGAACGGCTGCGCGGCGGGAGGATCGGCGCTGTTCTCCGCCCAGATGGCGATCAAGTCGGGCGAGTTCGAGCTGGGGCTTGCCGTCGGCTTCGACAAGCATCCGCGCGGCGCGTTCAATGCGATGCCGGCCGAATATAACCTGCCCGACTGGTATGGCGAAGCCGGCTACATGATCACGACCCAGTTCTTCGGCGCGAAGATCACCCGCTATATGCATGAGCATGGCATCAGCCGGACGACGCTGGGCCGCGTTTCGGAAAAGGCGTTTCGCAACGGCGTCCATGCCCCCCACGCCTGGCGGCGCGAGCCGGTTGCGCTCGATGCCATCCTCGATGCACCGCTGGTGAGCGATCCCTATACCAAATTCATGTTCTGCTCGCCTGCCGAAGGCGGCGTCGCGCTGATCCTGGCGAGCGAGAAGAAGGCGCGCGAGCTGGGAAGGCCGCTGATCCGGCTCAAGGCCGCCGCGATGCGGACCCGTCCCGCCGGATCGTTCGAGGTGTTCGCGCCTTCGATCGACATCGTCCGCGGCGGATCCTCGACGATGATCGCGTCGGCCGATGCCTTCCGTCTTGCCGGAATCGGGCCCGAAGACATCGCGGTTGCCCAGCTTCAGGATACCGAGGCCGGTGCCGAGGTGATGCACATGGCCGAAAACGGTTTCTGCAAGGATGGCGATCAGGAACAATGGCTGGCTGAAGGATGGAGCGAGATCGGCGGCAAGCTCCCCGTCAACACCGATGGCGGCTGCCTCGCCTGTGGCGAGCCGATCGGCGCTTCGGGTCTGCGGCAGGTCTATGAAAATGTCGTGCAGCTGCGCGGCGACGGCGGTGGCCGTCAGGTCCCCGGCAACCCGAAGACGGCATATAGCCATGTGTACGGCGCGCCCGGCGTTTCGGCCGTGGCGATACTGGAACGCTGATGGATATCGATCTCTCCCCCGAAGATCTCGCTTTCCGCGAAGACATCCGAAGCTTCCTGCGCGAGTGCCTTCCCGCCGGCATCGCCTCCGACGCGGCGGCGTCGCCATCGGTGTTCGTCGAGCCTGAAATAGGCCAGGCCTGGAACGCCATCCTGCACGCCAAGGGCTGGCTGGGCTATAACTGGCCTGCCGCGCATGGCGGTACCGGCTGGAGCCCGCTGCGCCGCTATCTGTTCGAGAAGGAATGCGCCCTCGCCGGCGCGCCCAACCTGACGGTGCTGGGCCTGAAGCTGGTCGCGCCGGTGATCTGGACCTTCGGATCGGAGGCGCAGAAGGCGCTGTACCTGCCGCGCATCCTGTCCGGCGAGGATTATTGGTGCCAGGGCTTTTCGGAGCCCGGCAGCGGCTCCGATCTCGCGTCGCTCCAGTGCCGAGCGGTGCGCCAGGGCGATCAATATGTGCTCAACGGGTCGAAGATCTGGACGACCCACGCCCATCACGCCAACCGCATGTTCTGCCTGGCTCGCACCAGCGTCGAGACGCGCAAGCAGGCGGGCATCAGCTTCCTGCTGGTCGACATGAAACAGCCGGGTGTCTCGGTCCGCCCGATCCTGACCGCGGCCGGCGATCATGAAGTCAATCAGGTCTTCCTCGAAGATGTCGTCGTGGCCGCGGACGATCTGGTCGGGGCCGAAGGCCAGGGCTGGCAGATCGCCAAGTTCCTCCTCGAAAACGAGCGTGGCGGATCCTGCCACGCGCCGAAGCTCAGCTATGATCTGGACCGCATCGAGGCCGCCGCGCGCGGCGAAAGCGACGGGCGCGGCGGATCGATGGCCGAGGATCCCCAATGGCTGCGCAAGCTCGCGCGGATCCGGCTGGGAGTGCAGGCGCTCGAGATGATCGAGCTGAAGATCATATCCGAAGTGGCCAAGGGCCGCTTGCCGGGCCCCCAGACGTCGCTGACCAAGCTCCTGGCATCGAACCTGCGGCAGGACATCGATTTCCTGGCGGTCGACCTGTTCGGTACCGCCGGCCTCCAGCTGGAGCAGACGCGCCCGCTATATGGTGCCGATGCGCCCCGCCCGCTCCACTCCCGCGAAGCGCAGCTGGCTGCGCCGCGCTATCTCAACAGCCGGGCGTGGAGCATCTTCGGCGGCACGAACGAAGTTCAAGCCAACATCATAGCGCGGTCCGTATTGGGCCTCTAGAACGGGACGAGGAACAGGGATGCAATTGAGCCGCGAAGCGCTGTTGCGCGCCTACCGCCAGATGAAGGTGATCCGCGAGTTCGAGGAACGCCTGCATGTGGAGATCCAGACCGGTGAGATCGCCGGTTTCACCCACCTCTATAGCGGCCAGGAAGCGGTCGCCGTGGGAGTTTGCGAGCTGCTGGGCGACGATGACAAGATCGTCTCGACCCATCGCGGCCATGGCCACTGCCTTGCCAAGGGCTGCGACGTGGACGGCATGATGAAGGAGATCTGGGGCAGCCGGGACGGCCTTTGCAAGGGCAAGGGCGGATCGATGCACATCGCCGACATCGACAAGGGCATGCTGGGCGCCAACGGCATCGTCGGGGCGGGCGCGCCCATCGCCGTCGGCGCGGCGCTTGCCGCCAAGCTGGATGGCAAGGGCAAGGTTGCCATCGCCTTCTCGGGCGACGGCGCCTGCAACCAGGGCACCACCTTCGAGGCGATGAACATGGCGGTCGTCACCAAGGCGCCCTGCATCTTCGTCTATGAGAACAACCATTATTCCGAGCATACCGGGGTCGACTATGCGGTCGGCACCCAGGCCGACATCGCCAGCCGCGCCGAGGCCTTCGGCATGAAGGTCTGGCGAGCGGACGGGACCGACTTTTTCGCCGTGTACGAAACCATGCGCGAATTGCTGGAATATGTCCGCGCCGGCAACGGCCCGGCGTCGGTGGAGTTCGATACCGAACGGTTCTTCGGCCATTTCGAGGGTGACCCCCAACGCTATCGGGGCAAGGGCGAGCTGGATCGCATCCGCGAGACGAGGGATTGCCTCAAGTCGTTCCGCGCGAGCGTGACCGGCGCGAGCCTGCTTACCGACGCGGATCTGGATGGCGTCGACCAGGACGTGCTGGCCACGATCGAAGCCGCGGTTGCCGCGGCGCGTGCCGGCGACCGTCCCACCGCGGCGGACGCCCTCGTCGACGTCTATACTTCTTACTGAACGGCGGAGCGCACCCCATGCCACAGATGATGTACCGCGACGCCGTTGTCACGACGATCGCCGAGGAAATGGCCCGAGACCCCAATGTGGTGGTGCTGGGCGAAGACGTGGTCGGCGGCATGGGCACCGCCGGCGGCCCCGAGGCGATCGGCGGCATCTGGTCGACTTCCGCCGGCCTGTTCGGCAAGTTCGGGGCGGATCGCGTCATCGACACGCCTATCTCCGAAAGCGCGATCATCGGCGCGGCGGGCGGCCTCGCCCTGTCGGGCAAGCGCCCGGTGGCCGAATTGATGTTCGCCGATTTCATCGGCGTATCGCTCGATCAGATCTGGAACCAGCTCGCCAAATTCCACTACATGTTCGGCGGCAAGACCAAATGTCCGGCGGTGATCCGCATGGCCTATGGCGCCGGCTACAACGCCGCAGCCCAGCACAGCCAGTCGGTTCACCAGATCCTCACCGGCATGCCGGGTCTCAAGGTGATCATGCCGAGCACCCCCGCCGACGTGAAGGGCCTGCTGCGCACCGCCATACGCGACGACGATCCGGTGATCTTCCTCGAGCACAAGGCGCTCTACGGGATCAGCGGCGAAGTACCGGACGACCCCGATTTCGCCATTCCCTTCGGCCACGCCCGGCTCTCCCGCGCCGGCCAGGATGTCACCATCGTGTCGTCGGGGCTGCTGCTCGGCTTCTGCGAGGCGGTCGCCGACAAGCTGCTCGCCGAGGGCATCGGCTGCGACGTCATCGACCTGCGCAGCACCAGTCCGCTGGACGAGGAAACCATCCTCGACTCGGTCGAGGTGACCGGACGCTTCCTGATCGTCGACGAGGCCCCGCCGCGCTGCGGGCTGGCGGCCGATATCTGCGCGCTGGTTGCGAACAAGGCCTTCGCAAGCCTGAAGGCGCCGCCGCAGGCCATCACGCCGCCGCACACGCCGATCCCCTTCGCGCGCGAACTGGAAAGCGCCTATCTGCCGTCGGTCGACCGGATCGAAGCCGCGGTGCGCAAGCTCCTCGCCTGGCGCCGAGGGAACTGACATGGCCGACATCCGCCCGTTCTGCATGCCGAAATGGGGCATCGAGATGACCGAGGGCACCATCGCCGAATGGATGGTGCAGGAAGGCGAAAGCATCACGCGCGGCCAGACTTTATGCCTCATCGAGACGGCCAAGATCACCAACGAGGTCGAGGCCGAATATGATGCCGTCGCGCGGCGCGTGCTGGTTCCGGCCGGCAGTGGGGCGCAGCCGGTCGGCACGCTGCTGGCGGTCTTCGCCGATGCTGCGGCGACCGACGCGGAGATCGACGCTTTCATCGACGGCTTCCGACCGGCCGACACCCAGGTCGCGGCGCGCAAGCCCGCCGCCGCGCCTGCCGCCGCCGCCGCGACCGCTGCGCCGACGAAGATCATGACCAACCGGCCGATCAGCCCCGAGGCGCTCAAGCTGGCCCAGGCCGAAGGCGTCGATATCGCCGATCTCGAAGGATCGGGGCGCGGCGGCCGGATCACCTATCAGGATGTCCAGCAGGCATCGCTGCCGAAAGCCGATCCGGTCCTGCACGGCGCGGCGGCGCTGGTCGTCGAGGACGGCAAGGCCTTCGCCTCGCCGCTGGCGCTGCGGATCGCCGCCCGGCACGGCATCGCCCTTGCGGGCGTCACCGGCACCGGCCGGCGCGGCCGCATCTCGAAGGCCGATGTCCTGGCGCTGGTGCCAGCGCCGGCGCCAGCGAAGGCGGTTACCGCTGCGCCGGACCTGGCGGCGGTTGCCAACCAGGCCGAGATCGTTCCGTTCGACCGGATTCGCAAGATCGTGGCGCGGCGGCTGACCGAGGCCAAGCAGCAGATCCCGCACTTCTACCTGCGGATATCCGTCCGCGCCGACGCGCTGCTGGCGATGCGCAAGACCGCAAATGCGGTGCTCGGCTGCAAGGCGTCGGTCAACGATTACATCGTCAAGGCGGTCGCCAACGCGCTCGCCCGCCATCCGGACGTCAATGTGCAGGTGCATGGCGAAGAGCTGCACCGCTTTCCCCACGCCGATGTCGCGATTGCGGTGGCCAGCCCCAAGGGGCTTGTCACGCCGGTCGTCCGTCGTGCCGATCTTCTGCGGATAGACCAGATCGCCGCCGCCACGCGCGCGCTGATCGACAGGGCGGCGGCGGGCAGGCTGTCGTTCGACGACATGGACGGCGGCACATTCTCCGTCTCCAATCTCGGCATGATGGGCGTCGAGCAGTTCGACGCGATCATCAACCCGCCCCAGGGCGCTATCCTCGCCGTCGGCGCGGCCGCCCGCCAGCCGGTGGAAGCGGCGAGCGGGGGCGTCCAGTTCGAAACCCGGATCGCGCTGACCTTGTCGGTCGATCACCGCGCCATCGACGGGGCCGCGGGCGCCGCCTTCCTCACGACGCTGAAGGACCTGATCGAAGCCCCCGAAGGACTCTTCGCCTGAAAGGATCAGACATGACCAATCCCGGCTCGATCAAGGCACTGGGCGACATCATCCAGCTTGCCTACCTGCCCGAGGATTTCGACGCGGCGGTGACATATTGGACGGAGACGATGGGCGTCGGCCCATTCTTCCTGATCGAGAATGTCCGGCTGGGCGAGATGCGATATCGCGGCGTGCCGACCGAGGCGATCTTCTCGATCGCGATCGCCTATTGGGGCAATATCCAGATCGAGCTGATCCGTCCGGAAAATGACGCGCCATCGATCTATAGCGGCGAATATGCCGTGAAAGACCGGCTGCACCACATCTGCATCTTCGTCGACTCGATCGCCGACGCGCGTCGCGCCTGCGCCGAAGCCGGTGCGGAGGTCCTGATCGAGGGCAAGGTCGGCGACAGCGGCGAGGTGATCTATGTCGATGCCGGCGGAGGCCCCGGTCACGTCATCGAGCTGCTCCAGCCGATGGCCGGCTCGGAAGGTCTGTTCGACATGATGCGCGACGCCGCCCGCACCTGGGACGGCAGCGATCCGCTGCGGGTTGTCGGCTGAGACGCAGCCGCATAGTCGCAGCATGCGGTATTCAGGTTGCATCATCCGCTCATCCTGAGCAGCCGCTGAGCTAGGCGAAGTGTGTGTCGAAGGCCAAGCTGCGCCCCCGCGCACCATTGGCTCCTTCGATGCGACCTTGATCAAGCGGGGCAGCCAAGTACCAGGGATGCTGCGATCATCCGCTCCGCCATTGCGCTCCTATGCGCGGCGCCCGCATCGCGAAATATGGCTGATGGACAGAGTATAGGGTGTAGTCCCCATGCCTTTCTGAATTTACCGATGCTGAGTGGTAATTAGATCATCACCTTTGATGTGGAGGGGGTGATGCGAATAACCACCAATATCGCCATATTCGGTATATGTCTCATCGCAAATCCCGCATTGGCGGAAACAAAAGCGTCGATATCCCAACAGGATAGAGGCTTCACTATCATTGCCAGCCAGTCGGAGCAGGCCGTATATGCCTGCAATTATACTGTCCAGATCGTCTTCAGGGACGGTTTCGGCAGTGTATCAAGAGCCGTAAGAGTCGGCGGCTCAACCGAGGTAAGTGGATCAGGTGCGAACATGGCCGTGGTTACTTCTCATCTGGAGCAACCGATTCGATCTGCAACGCTCAAGGGCTGGCAGTGCGTGTTCAAGAAGGCCTTGTAATCGCGCGCCCGCACAAGCTGCTGATGGCGATGATTGACTGATCACTGCCCCGGTAACGAGCGCGAGAGCCGCATCTTACGCCGGGATACGGTGTCGATAGGTCAGGTTCACGCGGCGGGACAGCAGCAGATAGGGGCCCCATAGCACGACCCCAATCAAGATCTTCTTGATGTTGCCATCGAGCAGGCCGACGAGCGCGCCGCCTACGCTGCCGGGCAGGCCCGGGGTGTCGCCCATGATCCGCGCGATGCCGAGTTGCATCACCAGGTCGACTGCCCAGATCGTCACGAGCAGGCGCGGGAAGAGCGGCACATGGCGCAACGCCGCGACGAACGCGACCACATAAAGGCTAGAGAACAGCACGACATCGGCCAGCATCAGGGCGAATAGCGGCCCATACCAACTGGGTGCGGCGCCGGCGGCGGGGATGGCGAAGAGGAATTCGGTGGTCCGCACCGGCACGTTGAGCAAGATGCCAAGCATCAGCGAGTACATGAGGCCACTGGCCCCATAATAGCGCATCGTCCGCGCCTCCGCGCCGGATATGGTTCGCCAGCGGCTCACCCGCGCGAGACGAATGCGCGGCTGGTCCATTTCCGTCCCGGGCTTGAACCAGCGCAGCGCCAGGTATCCGGACAGGATCGGGGCGGCGACCACGAGGATATAGGGCGTGGCCACCAGGAGCATCTGGGCGGAATCGATGATCGGCGTCGCGGCGAAGGCCACGCGCAGGCCACAGGCGCAGCTCGCCGCGATCGTCCAGCCGAACATCACCCGCACGAGATTGCGCTGGAGCCGACTCACCGCGCGCGCCTTCCGCTTGAGATCCTGGTCGCCACTATGCATCGGGCCAATCCTATTCCGCTGGAAAGCAAACCGCCAGCGGCAGCGTGGGGTGCCATCATCCGACCATTTATTTCCTTGCGCTTGATTTGGAGGGCACGCGCCGATGCTACCCCTTCCGTTGATAGTCGCCGGAATACCCCCTTTTAGTCGTGCTCTCCGCTTGCGGTGACGTCGAATGCGATCACGATCATATTGCGGGCTCATCTAGGGGCATGGAATCTCTCCCTAAAATTATCTGATCGGCGGCACCTGGGCTTTGACCTCGCAGCGCCAGCCGTCGGGCTCTTGCCATTGGTACATAATTCGGATGCGCCAGCTGCGTTCGTTTCTCCCGGGAAATGACCATATAAGTCTACTCCCCATTGTCGGCTTCCACGTCCGCCAATTTCTGCAATTGTCTGCCGAAGCGGTGCAATGGAAGCTGGCGGTCTATCCGCGATTTTCAGTTTTCCCAGCCAAAATTCGCCGCCGATCCGTAGGTGTGGGGCTGTCTCGCGCCAAAGAGAACGGGGTTCAACATGACAAACTTTCTGAAGAACTACTGGGCTGACCAATCGGGTGCAGCTGCGGCGGAGTATGCACTCATCCTGGCGATCGTCGGAACGGCAATTGCGGCGGCATCGATCCTTCTGGGAACCGCGGTCAGCACTTCCATCGGCAGTGCCGCGACCTGCATCACCAACAAGGGTGTAGGCTGCTAACACCAATATCTCACAAGCTGGCCGGGTCAACCTGGCCAGCTTGTGAGAACTGGGAAGAATGTCTCCGATCCATCTGCCGATTGATTTGGAGATATCTTCACGGGGGAGGACGAGTCATGCCGCGTGTACAATCGTTTATCATTCTGGGCGTCGCGATCCTGATCGGCCTGATGGCCGTTTTCCTCGCGAACATGTTTCTCGGCAGCGGAGCGGCGCCCGACATGGCCAACAAGCCAAGGTCGGTGCAACTCGCCGTCGCGCGGATGCCGCTGGCATTCGGCACGAAGGTCACGGCCGACAATATCCGAATGGTCGATTGGCCATCCAACTCGGTGCCGCCGGGCGCCTTCCTCAACATCGCGGACGCCGCCAATGCGGCCGATCCGCGCATCGTGTTGCGACCGATGGAGATCAACGAACCGGTCCTGGCCGCCAAGCTTTCTGGCGTCGGCGGCCGTGCTACCATCTCCGGGTTGATCGCGCCGGACAAGCGCGCCGCCACGGTGCGCACCAATGACGTGTCGGGCGTCGGCGGCTTCGCGCTCCCCGGCGACATGGTCGACGTGCTGGTCACCCGCCAGGTCGGCAAGGCCGACCAGGAGCGGCAGATCACCGATGTGCTCCTCCAGAATATCCGCGTGATCGGGATCGACCAGGACGCCAATGGCACCAGCGAAAAACCCACTGTCGGCAAGTCCGCGACGCTCGAGGTGACCCAGGTCGAGGCGCAAAAGCTCGCGCTGGCCCAGAATGTCGGCACGCTCAGCCTGGTGCTGCGCAAGATCGGCGACAGCACGCAAGCACCGGTCACGACGGTCAGCCTGAACGATCTGCGCGCCGGTGCCGAACCGGGTCCGAAGGCTCTGCCGGTCGCCCATAATCGCACCCGCCGGGTCGTCCGCGCCGCCGCGCGCAAGCCGGCCGGGAACGCGGTGGAGATCGTGCGGGGCTTCCAGTCCAGCAGCTATCACGTCGCCGGCTACACCGGCTCAGACATCAAGGTGGGATATAACGACAAGGGGGACGTACAATGAGCACGCGCATTCGCAATTTGCTGCTCGCGACGCTGGCGGGAGCAGCCATCACGGCCCCCGGCATGGCGGCGGTGCCGCCGGCGGCGTCGATCATGAGCAGCGCTGATCTGCACGGTGGCCAGCTCGACGTGCCGGTCAACAAGAGCCAGGTCCTCCGCATCGACCAGCCCTATGTCCAGGCGCTGATCGGCAATCCGGAGATCGCCGATGTGCTGCCGCTCACCAACCGGTCGCTATACGTCCTGGGCAAGAAGCTCGGCACGACCAGCCTGTCGATCTACGATCGCAACAAGACGCTGATTGCGGTGGTCGACATCGTCGTCGGCCCGGACGTGATCGGCCTGCGCCGCCAGCTATCGGAGCTGATGCCGCGCGAGACGATCGGTGCACGCGTTTCCAATGACGCGGTGGTGCTGTCCGGGGTCGTCACCTCGGCGGCCGCTGCGGATCGCGCGAACCGGATCGCGGCGACCTATGCGCCCGACAAGGTCGTCAACATGCTGGCCGTCGGCGCATCGCAGCAGGTCATGCTGGAAGTGCGCTTTTCCGAGATGAAGCGATCGGCCGCAAAGCAGATCGGTCTCAACTCGGCATTTCGCAGCAACAACGGCAAGTTCCTCGGCGGCACGGGCGGCAGCGCGGTTTCCACCAGCCTGCTCACCGACGCCAATGGCCGCCCGACAGTCGATCTCGGCCATATCCTCGACACCTTCGGCATCGTCGCCGGCAAGTTCAGCATCGGTTCGCTCGATATCACCGGCGTGCTTGATGCGCTCGAGGAGAAAGGCGTCGTCAGGACCCTGGCCGAGCCAAACCTGATCGCACTTTCGGGCGACACGGCATCCTTCCTCGCGGGCGGCGAATTCCCGATCCCGGTGGCGCAGAACGGTGAAAACGGGAACGGCGGCCGGACGATCACGATCGAGTTCAAACCGTTCGGGGTCAGCCTCGCCTTCACCCCGACCGTGCTGGAAGACGGCATCATCAATCTTCTGGTGGCGCCCGAGGTCAGCTCGATCGATCCGTCGGCCTCGATCAACCTCGACGGCTTGCTGATCCCCGGCCTGCAGACGCGGCGCGCGAAGACCACGCTCGAGCTGCGCGACGGACAGTCCTTCGCGATCGCCGGGCTGCTGCGCAAGGATTTCCAGGATACCGTGCGGCAATTCCCGGTACTCGGGTCGATCCCGATCATCGGCGCGCTGTTCCGCTCGACCGGCTTCCAGAAGGAGGAAACCGAGCTGGTGATCATCGTCACGCCCCGGCTGGTGAGACCGATGTCGGGCGATCAGGTGGCATCGCTACCAACCGAGAGGGTGGGCGAGCCGCATGAGCTGGAGCTGTTCCTCGCCGGGCGCACCGACAGCGCGATGAAGAACAACCCGCTTGCCTCGTCGGCCCAGGCCGCGCCCAGGCCGGCTGCACCCGACCAGAAGCAGACCGGAATCGACGGCGAAACCGGATATATTGTGAGGTGATCACCATGCGCGCGACCCTTTTCCTCATCGCCACCGCCGGGCTGATCGCCACAGGCTGTGCACCCGTCGACCCCGGCTTTGGCGAGTCCGTCCATCGCTACAAGGTCGCCCAGGTCATCAATCCCGATCCCGTGGCGACGACCGAGCTTGTGGAAGGTGGTGATGGCCAGCGCGCCGCGGCCGCCGTCCAGCGCTACCGCGAAGGCAAGGTGAAAGAGCTTGTGTCGGTCAAGACGTCCAGCGTCGGGTCTGCCGGAGGCAGCACCCGCTGAGAAACGGCTCAAAGGAGCAAGTACGATGGTGCTGCGTAGATGCAAGCGGTGGGCGATGGAGACGAGCGGCGCGGTCGCGCCGACCATCGCCCTGTCGATGACCGCCCTGATCGCGGCTGGCGGCCTCGCCTTCGACTATGCGCGGCTCGCCACGATGGACAGCGAGCTTCAGGGCGCGGCGGACCAGGCCGCGCTGGCGGCGGCGACGCAGTTGGATGGCGCGCCGGACCAGTGCGGCCGTGCGAGCGCCGCGGCCGTCTCGTTCGTCGCCAATGACACGCGCTTTGCCAATGACGCGAAGGGGCCGGCCGTCACCATCACCGCTGAGCCCGCCTGCGACGCAACCGGCAAGATCCGTTTCTATCAATCCTACACGAATGAAACGACCTTCACGCCCGCAGCGAGCAGTACCGACGCCCGCTTCGTGAGCGTGACCGTCGACGCGCGACAGGCGGTCTATGCGCTTACCCCAATTGTGGGCGCGCTCAATTCCGGCAGCATCAACGCCACGGCGGTCGCGGGCCTGGAATCGGCGATCTGCAAGGTGCCGCCGCTGATGCTCTGCAATCCCGCGGAAACAGCCCTCAACACCGATTTCAACGTCGATGACTATGTTGGAAAGGGGATAGTGGCGAAATCCGGCGGGGGGGGCGCCTGGGCCCCGGGGAACTTCGGATTCCTGGAGGTCGGCGCAAGCCCGAGCGCGAACAATCTGCGCGATGTGTTCGGACATGTCGATACGTCGTTCGACTGCGTGAAGGGAACGGGTGTCAACACCGCGCCGGGCAACATGAGCTCGGTTTCGGACGCCATCAACACGCGCTTCGACATCTACGAAAATGGCTGGGCGAGGAATTGCGGCCCAACCGCCTGTCCTCCGGCCCTGAACACGGTGAAGGATCTCGTCCGGCCTGACGCGCCGGCCAGCAACAACAGCTGCAACCTGTCCGGCTCGGGCTGGCGGGAGGTCGATTCGTCGCAGCGTTATCTGCCGGATCCGATCACCCGCAAGGACACAACCGTCACGACAATGGGGCATCCGCGGGACATCTGCCATGCGGTGAGCGCCAATGGCGATTGCCCCCAGGGCGTCATCGGTGACGGCAACTGGGACCGGGATATCTATTTCAAGGTCAATCACGGCTATGCCACCAGGGCTGCGTGGCAGGCAGCGACGGGCATGACCAATCCGACCCGAGCCGAAACCTATGACTGGGAAATTTCGAGCGGGCATCTTGCCAAGCGGGCCGTCGGGGCGCTTGCCTCGTACAAGGCTCCGGTCTGTGACCCGGCCGGCGGCGTCGGTCCGCCCGCATATGCCGACCGCCGCAGGGCTGCCGTGGCCGTCATCAACTGCAAGGCCGAAGGCGTCAACGGCGCGTCGAAGGACGTAAAGGTCAAGGATTGGATCGAGGTTTTCCTTGTCGAACCGTCGATAGCGCGCACCCGCACCTCGACGGACCAAGTCTATATCGAGGTTGTCGGCAAGACGACCACCGGCGGCGATAACCAGCCCCAGTTCGTCAGCCGCGACAAGCCCTATCTGGTGGAGTGAATGATGGGCGCTCCCCGCTTCCTTTCCCGCTTCTGGACCGATCGGCGCGGAGTGGCGGCTGCCGAGATGGCGCTCGTCACGCCGCTGCTGATGATATTGATGTTCGGCAGCTTCGAGCTGGCCCGCTACTTTCTCGACGAGCATGTCGTGGTGAAGGCGGTGCGCGACGGGGCGCGCTTCGCGGGCCGTCTCAATTTCGCGGATTTCACCTGCGCGACGGCATCGGCGGGCGCCCAACAGTCCATCCGCGACATCACGCGGACAGGCGTGCTGGGCGGGACGACGCCCCGGCTCAGCTACTGGACCAGCCCGGCCACCGTAACGGTCAGCGTCGCATGCGACACGAGCGGCACTTATAAGGGCATCTATGACGGCGTCGCGATGGGCGCGCCGGTGGTGACGGTCAGCGCCACTGTGCCCTATGTTTCGCTGTTCGGCCTGGTGGGGTTCGATACGACGGGACTGGCGCTCAGCGCCAGCTCCGAAAGCGCGGTGATGGGGATATGAACGCCTTCCTCACCCGGTTCGCGCGGTCGACCAACGCCGCGACCGCCGCCGAATTCGCGCTGGTCCTGCCGCTGCTGCTGCTGTTCCTGATCGGCATCATCTATGCCGGCGCGTTGATGTGGACCTTTAACCGGGCCGAGAAGGCGACGCAGATGGGCGTCCGCTTCGCCGTGGTCACCGATCTCGTGCCGTCCGGCCTTGCCGCCATCAACTTCATGAGCTCGCCCTATAATTGCGCGCAGGGAGCAAATATTCCGGTGAGCAGCGCCGGCTCCTGCGCTTTCAGCACCCAGATCACCTGCCAGAGCGGCGGTTGCAGCGGCTATGGCTATGACGCGACGGCGTTCAACAACATCGTGCAGCGCATGCAGGCGTTCATGCCTGAAATCCAGCCCGCCAATGTTCAGGTCATATATCAGCCTGTCGGGCTCGGTTACGCGGGCGATCCCAACGGCCCGGACATTTCACCCCTGGTCACCGTGCGACTGCGCGACATGACGTTTGCCCCGGGGTTCGCAGCGATGTTCGCATCGCTCACCCTGCCGGATTTCAGCGCGGCACTGACGATGGAAGACAGCAGCGGAAGCACCTCGAATTAGTGAAGGGGCATTTGGCGTGGGTATTATGGACGTGAAAGGCGGAAGATTTTCTCCTGGGCTTCGCACCGTGCCGGGCGAGAAGGCCGTCATCCTGCTGTCATCGGAGGAAGCGCAGAGAACGGCTCTTCCCGAGCCGCAGATCGCCGGCTTCACGATCGCGCTGGCGGCGGGCGACGTCCGGGCGCCTGTCGACCGCGACCGCTTTGGCGAGGTGGCGGTGATCGTGCTGGAAGTCGACCCTGATTGCACGCCGTCGGTCGGGCGGCTCGCCACGGCGGCGCAGCTGCCCGGGCGTCCATTGGTGGTCGCTGCGATCCGCGAGCCATCGCTCGCGCAGATCAGGACGCTGCTGCGGGAAGGGGTGAAGGATGTGGTCGCGCTGCCGCTCGCGGCCGACGATCTGACCGCACTTTTCGCGCAGCTTCGAAAGGATCTGGATGCGGCGCGCGACGCCAGGCAGTGCGACGGCAAGACCGTATCGGTGATCGGGAGCGTCGGCGGCGTAGGGGCTACGGCCATCGCAACCCAGACCGCCTGCCTCTTCGCCGAGCAGGAAGCCAAGAGCGGGCGCTCGGCCTGCTTCATCGATCTGGACATCCAGTTCGGCGAGGGAGCGATTTATCTTGGCGAAAGTCCGAAGCTGACGCTCCAGGACATCATCGCCGCCGGCGCGCGGGTGGACGGGGCGCTGCTCAATGCCGTGACGGTGCGCCACGCGTCCGGGCTCAACATCATCGCCGCGCCGAACGACATGATGCCGCTGGAGACGATCGACACCGATCAGATCTGCGAATTCGTCGATATCGCCGCGCGCGAATATTCCACGATCTTCCTCGACCTGCCGAGCAACTGGACGAATTGGTCGCTGTCGCTCGCGGCGCGCTCGGACCTCGTCCTGCTGGTCACCGAGCTTACCGTCCCGAGCCTGCGCCAGGCGCGCCGCCAGCTCAATCTGCTGACGCAGCAGGGGGCGGGCGATGTCGACGTCCGGATCGTGCTCAACCGTTTGGAAAAGGGTCTCTTCAGGGCGCTCAAGACCGACGATGCCGTCCAGGTCCTCGGCCGCGCGATCGATTACACCGTGGCGAATGATTTTGCCGTGGTGAGCGCGGCGCTCGATCAGGGGGTGCTTTTCTCCGAGATCAAGGCCCGAAACCGGGTCACCCGTGATCTCGCCATCCTCGCCGAGGGGATTTCCAGACATCTGCAGGGGGGAGTCAATCCTGATGTGGCATCTTAAGACGACGCGATCGGCCGAAGCCGGAACGAGGCCGCTCGCACCCGTTGCGCTGCTGACCGAAGACGTGCCGGACGATCGGCAGACGGCCCTCAAGGTCGAGCTGCACGAACGGCTGCTGGATGTGATCAATCTGTCCGCGCTGGAAATGGCGACACGCGAGCAGATCCAGGCGGAGATCGGCGATCTCGTCCAGGAGCTTCTGGCCGAGCAGCGATATGCGCTGAACGCGATCGAGCGCAAGCAGCTCACGATGGATCTGCTCGACGAGCTGCTCGGGCTCGGCCCGCTCGAGCCATTGCTCAAGGATCCATCGATCACCGACATTCTCGTCAATACCCATCGCAACGTCTATGTGGAGCGCCGCGGGCAGCTCGAGAAAACCGGCGCGCGCTTCAAGGATGAGAAGCATCTCCAGCGCATCATCACCCGCATCGTTTCGGCGGTCGGGCGGCGCGTGGACGAGTCCTCGCCGATGGTCGATGCGCGCCTCGCGGATGGGTCGCGGGTCAACGCGATCGTCCCGCCGCTCGCCGTCGACGGATCGCTGTTGTCGATCCGCAAATTCGCGAGGACCCCGATCAACATGGCCAGGCTGGTCGAACTGGGAAGCCTTTCGGCCCCCATCGCCGGTGTGCTGGCGGCGATTGTCGCCGGACGGCGCAACGTGTTGATCTCGGGTGGCACCGGCTCGGGCAAGACGACCCTGCTGAACGCGATGTCGGCGGCGATCGACGATCGCGAGCGGATCGTCACGATCGAGGATTCGGCGGAGCTCCAGATGCAGCAGCAGCATGTCGTGCGGCTCGAAACCCGCCCGCCGAACATCGAAGGCCGGGGCGAGGTCGCCCAGCGCGAACTCGTGAAGAATGCGCTGCGTATGCGGCCGGACCGGATCATCGTCGGCGAAGTCCGTGCCGGCGAGGCGATCGATATGCTGCAGGCGATGAACACGGGTCATGACGGATCGATGACCACCGTCCACGCCAATACCGCGCGCGACGCACTGTCCCGCCTCGAGCAGATGGTCGGCATGAGCGGCCTCGATATATCGAGCCGATCGGCGCGCGGCCAGATCGCCTCCGCACTTCATGTCGTCATCCAGGTCGAACGCATGTCGGACGGGCGGCGGCGGCTGGTGAGCCTTGGCGAGATTGCGGGCATGGAAGGCGACGTCATCACGATGCAGGAGATTTTTCGCTTCAAGCGAACCGGCATGGAAGACGACGGGACGGTGCTCGGCCATTTCGAGGCAACCGGAATCCGCCCGAAATTCATCGAGGATCTCAGCCTGCGGGGGCTCGAGCTTCCGAGCGATCTGTTCCGCCTCGGCCAGAGGGTAAGCTGATGTCCCCGGCTTCGATCAGGTTGCTCGTCCTCGTCCTCATCTTCGCGGCGACGCTGCTCGCCGTCGAGGGCGTGATCCGCTGGGTGCACGGTTCGCGCAAGGAGGGCCGCGCGATCAACCGACGGCTGCAGTTGATCCAGCGGGGCCTGGACCAGCGCGAAGTCATGACCCGTATCCGCCGCGAGGTGCGGACAAGGCTGCCGGTGTCGGGACCGCTCGGCGCGGTGGCCGAACGCATCGATCGGATGATCGTCGAAGCGGGGATGACGATATCGTCCGCCAACCTGATGGTGTTGCTCGCCGGCATCGCGGGGGCGCTGTTCGTCGTCTCGGCAAGCATTGCAGCCGTCATGGATATGACGATGTCGCTGGGTGGCCTGCTGCTGATCACATTGTTCGCCATATCGCTGGGCATCTGTCTACCGTTGATGGCGATCAGTCATAAGCGCGAAAAGCGGCGCCGGCGCCTCACCGAGCAGTTTTCGATAGCGCTCGACACCTTCGTGCGCAGCCTGCGCGCAGGCCACCCCATTGCCGCCGCGCTCGAGCTCCTCACCACCGACATGGCCGATCCGATCGGCAGCGAATTCGGGATCGTCGTCGATGAGGTCACCTATGGCTCGGAATTGCGCGACGCGCTGCAGGGCATGGCCGATCGCTGCGGTGTCGACGATATGAAGATGTTCGTCGTGTCGGTGTCCGTGCAACGGGAGACCGGCGGCAATCTGGCCGAAATATTGGATAATCTGAGCGCGGTCATCCGCGAACGCGCAAGCATGATGCTGAAGGTCCGGGCGCTGAGCTCGGAGGGGCGGATCAGTGGGATCATGCTCACCGCCCTGCCGATGTTGACCTTCGCGCTCGTTTTCTTGAGCAATCCGGCATTCTATCTCGATGTTGCCAATGATCCCGTGTTCTTCCCGGGGTTTGGAGTGTTGCTCGGCCTTTATGCGATCGGGGTCTATTCGATACGCCGAATGGTCGATTTGAAGGTTTGATGCGATGATTGACCTTGATATTGCACTTGCAGGATTTTCACGCGGCGCCATATTGCTGCTCGTCTTCATCGGCGTCGCGGTTACCTGCTTCCTGATCGCATCGGGGCTGGCCTATCGCCGGACGGTAAGGCAGCGGCTGGCGGTAGCCGGCGACCATGGCGCGGTCTCCGGACAGTCGCTTCGCTCGCTCGGCGCGGAGACCGCCTGGCTCCAGCTCATCAAGGCAATCGAGAAGCGCGGCCTGTCCTTGTCCGATACCAGCGCGGTCCTGCGCGACCGGTTGATCGCGGCGGGCTATATGCACCCTGCGGCCCCGCGGCTGTTCACGCTGATCCGGCTCGTCATGACGCTCGCGCTGCCGACAGCCTTCGTCCTGTTCAGCTACGGGGCGGGCAATGCCCCCTCGCTGGTCAAGCTCTACCTGATCGGCGCGGGGCTTGGGCTCGCCGGGCTCTATTTCCCGAACCTCTGGATTGCGTCGCGCGCTGCGCGCCGGCAGCGCGACATATTGAACGGCTTCCCCGATGCGCTCGATCTGATGCTGGTCTGCGTCGAGGCGGGCCTCGGGCTGGAGGCGGCGTTCAACCGAGTCGGCTCGGAAATGACGCGCTCGCATCCTCTGGTCGCCGATCTGCTGGCGGGGCTGTCGCTCGAACTGCGCGCCGGCCGTAGCCGCGAACAGGCGCTGCACCGCATGGCCGAACGCACCGGGCTCGAAGAATTCCGGTCGTTTGCGAGCCTGATCGTCCAGTCGGACCGGTTCGGCGTGAGCATCGGCCAGGCGCTGCGCGTCTACGCCTCCTCGATGCGCGAGCGTCGGCGGATGCGGGCTGAGGAGAAGGCGCACCGCCTGCCGGTGCTGCTGTCGATCCCGCTCGTGGCCTGCATGCTGCCCGCCATAATCGGTGTGCTCATGCTGCCGGCGGTGATCAGGGTAATGCGGACGATGATGCCCGCGCTAGGGGGGTGATGATGCGTATCCCGACGATATTGGCGACCTTGGCCCTGTGCTCCTGCGCGAGCGGAGGTCGCTCGCTCGGTAAGCTGGAGGTGCGGCCGGCCTCGATCGCCGCTCCGATGGAGCAAAGCGATGTCTATGCCGGCGCGAAACGCCAGCTTGCGCTCGGCAATTTCGCGCTGGCGGTCGATGGCTTTCGCAAGGCGATCCGGGTGGATCCGCAATCGGCGGCCGCCTATAACGGCCTCGCGGTCGCTTATGACCGGATCGGCCGCACCGATCTCAGCCTTGGCTTTTATGAGCAGGCGCTGGCGCTGGCGCCCCGCGATGCCGACATCCTGCACAATCTTGCCCTGTCGCTGGCGGCGCGGGGCAAGGCGCCGGTCGCGCAGGCCAGCGCCTCCCCGACCGCCGCGCTCGCCGCCGGCATGCGTCTCGAGCGCATATCCACGCGTGAGATCGCGCTGATCACCAAGGGGGTCGGCAACGGCTGGGAGGCCGTCGATGCCGATGACGCGCCACGCCTCGCCATCGCCGATCGGCCGGTCCTCGCCAGGTCGCGCAATGGCGCCCTCGACATCGCATTGGAACCGCTGGCGGCCAAGGTGGCCAAGTCCGTCAAGGTGGCCGCGACGCCCTCCGTGTCCGTCACGGTGCTCAATGCCGTCGGCACGCGCGGGCTGGCGCGTCGGATGAGCAGGTTCCTGGGCGCCAAGGGCTGGAACAGCGGCGCGATCGGCAATGCGCGCGCCCGGCCGATGGAGAGCGTGATGTTCCATGCCCCCCGGGATCGGCTCGCCGCGGTCGCGCTGGCGCGGACCCTGCCTTTCCCGTCGCGGCTCGTCGTCATGCCGACGGCGCCGCACATGATCCTGTTCGTCGGGCGCAACGCCCTGCCGTTCGACCAGCGCCTGCGCTCGGCGCAGATGTCATGATGGCTTCGATCCGGCATATCCTCTGCGGCGGCGCCGCGGTGCTGTTGTCGGTGGCGGCCATGCCGGCAGGCGCCGAGGCGCCGGTCGACCTGGATGCGCTCGAATCCGCGGTCGATGCGGGAAGGCTCACCCAGGCGCGGTTGATGATCGCGCGGGCGAACCTCGCTGCGCTGTCGGACCCGCGCGTCGACATGGTCATGGGCCGCTATTATCTCGCGCAGGGCCAGGATATGCTGGCGCTCGACCGGTTCGATCATGTGCTCGCCCTCGGCCCCTCGCCGCGCGCCGCCACCGGCGCCGGCATCATCGCCCTGCGGCTCAACCAGGTCGCCCGCGCCCGTGCCTATTTCGCGGCTGCGGTCGCGCAGGATCCGGCGAGCTGGCAGGCGTGGAACGGCCTCGGCATCGTCGCCGACGCCGGCCGCGCCTGGAGCGACGCCGAGGCCGCCTATGCCCGCGCGCTGGCGCTACGGCCGGACGATGCCGCCCTGCTGAACAACAAGGGCTATTCGCTGATGCTGCAGCGCCGCTTCGCCGAAGCGGCCGCCCTGTTGCGGCACGCCAGCCTGCTGGAACCGAACAACCCCCGGATCCGCACCAACTGCGAGATGGCGATGGCGCTTGGCGGAGACTATCCCGGGGCTGTCGGCGCCACCGGCGACGATCATGACAGCGCGCGCCGCCTCAACAATGCCGGCTATGCGGCATGGCTGAAGGGGGACCTGCCCGCCGCCCGCGCGCTGCTGGCCCGGGCCATCGAAGCGAACGCTTCCTATTACCGCCTGGCAGCCGCCAATCTGGAGACAGCCGAAAAGGACCTGGCGAAATGACCATTGCGCACAGCGGCATATTGCTCTTCGATCTTCTCCTGATCGCTGCTGCGCTGGATGATATGAAACGCCTGCAGGTATCCAACCTGCTGCCGCTCGCCATCGTCGGGGCCTTTGGCGTGCACCTGGTGCTGAACGGCGTGACCTGGCACATCTGGCAAAATCTGGCGGGCTTTGCCGCGATGCTGCTGGTCGGCGGGCTGCTGTTCGCACGGCGCGTCATCGGTGGAGGCGACGCCAAGTTGCTTGCGGCCGGCGCCTTGTGGTTCGATTTCCATGGGCTGGCCATCTGGCTGCCGGCGGTCGGGATCATCGGCGGGCTGACCGCGATCATCCTGTTCATCGTCCGCGGGATGCTTCCCGTTCAGGCCGTCGCCGAGGGCGGCTGGATCGCGCTGCAGCGCCGCGGTCCGATTCCCTACGCCGTCCCGATCTGCCTGGCGGCGATCGCCACCGCGCATCTGGCGGGCACAAGCCCAAGCGTCGGGTAGCTTCCGCTATGGTTGCGGGACTGCGGCGGCGCGGTCGCGGGCGGTAGAGCCCATCGCCCTCAGCAGGACGGCGAGAAAGGCGACCAATATGAACCATGCGGGGGTGATGCCGACAAGGGCGGCCATGCCCCTGGAGACGAAGGGCAGGACATAGGCTGTCGCCAGAACGGCCTTGGACCAGGGGGCGAAGCCATCGCGCGATCCGGCCGCCGCCAGCCAGCATATCGGCACGATCAGCAGCACCAGGTCGTAATCCAGCGCATAGGGCGTGGCGAGTGCGCTGCACACGGCCAGAATCGACATCCTTGCCATGTCATCGCCGCCGCCGCGGCCGCTGCCGTTCCCGGCGATGCGCCACACGCGATAGACGATGGCGGCGCAGCCCAGCGTGACGATCAGCTGCGCCCCATAGCCGGCCGCGCCCGATCCCCCCATCAGCCTGACCAGCCCGAACAGGCTGATGACCTTGGGCCAGAGCGTTGACGTGTCCTCCGTCACGGTGCGGGCAAGAGCGGCGTTGGAGAAGAAGGCGTCCCACGCACCCGGGCCGAACATCAGGAGCGACAAGAGTGTCAGCAGGCCGGCCGAGGTGACCGCCCCCGCGATGACCTTCCACCGCCGCCCGGCGACCATCGCCACCGGAAACAACAGGGCGAGGTGGGGCTTGATGATGAAGCCGCCGAGCAGCATCCCCGCAAGGAAGGGGCGCGAGCCCAGGGTCAGTGCGGCACCACAGAAGAGCGATGCGGTGAGCGCCCCGCTCTGGCCGCCGGCGAGATTGATGAAGGCGGCCGGATAGGCGAGGACAGGCCACAGCGCGCCGGCGACGAGCTTCCGGGCCGTCAGCACATAGGCCGCGAAGCTGCCGGCCGCCCAGGCAAGATAGGCCCAGGCATAGGCCATCAGGCCGAGTGGAAAGATCAGCGCAAGGAACTGCGGCGGATACATGAACGGATAATAATGGCTTCCCAGCCCCTGGACCCGGGCCTGGGCGCCGCCATCATAGGCCGCCGCCGCACCCTGCGTGACCGCGATCTTCGCCGCGGCCCAGAAGCTGTAGAAGTCCGTGCCCCGTTCCACGCCGGGGATGATCCAGGCCCCGGAAGATATGATGAAGATCAGGACGAGGTTGGGCACATAGGCCAACACGAATATCTTCGCGTAACCGTCGGCCCGGGAGCGCCCGAACCATTTGGCGTCCCGTAATAGCGCGAGCCCCATGAGCCATGACTAACATGAGGAAGCGATGAAGCCAAGGAAGGGGGATAACTGCGCCACATGGGGATTGGGCGTGGAACGGCGGTAACCGATGGAAAGCTGCCGATCGGCTTTTTCATGCTCAAGTTGAGATGTTATCATCCATGCCGTAGCGCTTATAATGGTCGGAGGCGATCATCTGAGGACAGGGCCGGATTGGAAAATGAGGCGATTGCTCGGGATTATGATGCTGGTCGTTGGAATGGCCGGAATGGCACTGATGACGTATGCGATTTGGGCATGGTTCTTACTCAACATGATGACTTTTTGGGCAGGGCCGGTCTACACCTCGCTATTCATTTTCGTTGTACTTCTGATCGCTACAGCAGTTTTGGCGTTAACTGGCTGCAGGCTCTGTCGACAACCCGCCCGCATCACGGAGAAAAGCTGACAGCCCGAGCTCAGGATACCTATTTCGCTACCCGTAGCCGTCATGGAGTTGTTCCCGGCCGTTCGATGGGCAGCACAGGATATTGGGGAGTAGATGGAAAGCAGCGATTAAGCGGTCAGCCTGGCAATGAGAGCATTCACCCCGGCCTCGATGCCCCCCGCCATGTCGCCTTCGCGGAAACGGGGGACGATCTTCTGGGCCATGATGTGCCGGCATAAGATGTCGGGCAACTGCTTCTCCAGCCCATATCCGACAGCTATGCGAGCTTTCCGCTCCTTCGATGCGACGAGCAGCACGACACCGTCGTCATAACCCTTCCGACCGATGCCCCAACTGTTCGCCAGCCTTGTCGTAAAGGCGGCGACGTCATCCCCGTTGAGGGATTCGACCGTGACCACCACCATCTGATGTTGCGTAGCTTTTTCCAGTTTTTCCAGCTTCGCCGAGAGACGTGCCTCCTCTTGCCTCGTGAGAAGGTGCGCGGCGTCGGTCACCCGGCCTGCCAGCGGGACCGAGGGAGCGGCTCCCGCAACGAGCGCGTGAGACCGCGAGCCAGTCGCCTGTTCATCCGAATAGCCTGCCGTCAGCACCAAAAGGAGCGACGCAAGCGCCAATTTCATTCCTGCTTGCATCTTTCCATGCTGCGGCCGGCAGGTCAGTGCGTCAATCTCGGCATTTGGGATGGTAGTCAGCCATTCAGTCCAATCTGGCGGGGAAGGTCGGAAAGGGCGGTCAGGCGACCATCCGCCTTCGGACGGTATCTGCGCTAATTCGCCGCAAGGCCAAGCAGCCTCTCGGCTTCTCGCTTGGCTTCGGCGACGGTGCCATAGATGCCTGGCAGAGGGTCCACGCCATCATACAGGCAGGGATCATAGTCCGTCGTCCAGCGCCGATCCTCAACTTGTCCGACGCCGAACGCACGCTGTGTTTCGGGTGTCCAGTGCCAATGCCGATAGAGGCAAAATAGCCCATCCATGCGTCTCACGATAGCGACGCGCCCGTAGCCATCGGCCGACAGCAGAACGCTTTCTTCCTGAACGTCCATTCCTGGGAAGCTCGCACAGCAGGTCGAAGGTCCGCAAGGGGGGCGTTTCCCGCCGTTAGATCCGACACGCAGTATGATGCCCGGGAATGATCAGCAGACGTCGCTCGCCCATCTACGGAACGGGCTCGATCCGCTCATAATAGATGGTCCAGACGAGGCCCAGCCCAGTCATGAACAACCACGTCACCGTCGCAAGCGCCCATGCTTCGGCAACCGACAGGAAGATAAGCAGGAGCATGGCAGAGGCCAACAGGAGCCTGAAGTAGGATCGCGCAGGTCGCACCGTCCGCGTCTCTACAGCCCAACCCAGCGCACCAATGAAAAGGACAATGAGCACGGACGAGATCGATCGTGTTGAGAGCCCGCTGACGGCGAAGAAAGCTACTGTCATGCCGGCCCAGCGCATCCATTGCGCAACTGCAGGGCGATCGATGCGGTCCATCCTGCTTTCCTGTCATGCAATCAGGATGGCAGCAATGGGTCGCTTCCTGCCATCTTGAAAGTCCTCACCTCAGGCAGGAGGCTTCGACATATCCATGATCATGAACAGTGTGGAGCGATCGCATATATCGTGAGGACACCAAATCCCCCAGCGCGAGTGACCGTCCTCGAGGAAATAGAGTCGGAGAGACCTGTCGAGATACGAGTTTACGTCGAGGCGATAGCCGGTAAAATTTTGGGGGCCGTCCATACCGGCGAATGCAATCTCCTTCACGGCTTCAAGCTCGGCACCGCCGGCTGGCGAGAGATCAATCTTGGTGAAATAGGCTGCGCTTCCGAGAAGCGCCGGATCACTCCGCACCATCTGGGCGGGGATAAACACGGGAGCATAGGTGGTCGGTGGCGACCAAACCCAACCCTCCCTGGCTGCAATCACATATCCATAAGGCGTGCAGCTAAGCATGCCCCAGTCCGACAAAGGGGCGGGAAGGACGGTGACTGCTTTCGCGGGGGGCTCGATACACTCCCCTGGCGCGGCAAGCGCCGGTGAACTCAATGTTACGAAACCTAAGGCAGCGGCCAGGAAAGCCGCCGAAGAATAGGCACGGCATCGATTAAGCTGGTTGATATGGGCCTCCTCACCGCAATATCGGGCGCGGCTTCACCGATATGAGCGGACAGGGAGAGCAACGCAACGTCCGCTATCGGGTCGGGAGGGGCCATATGATCCGTTCTGGACGGGAACGACCGAGAAGGAGTGGGAAGCGGACTTTTGGTTGCTAGATTGCCCCGACGATTTGGCTGCCGCGAGAGCCACATCAAACCGGGAAGTCGGAACCGCATGATTGCTCTGTTCATCATCGGGTTTGGTATTCCGATCGGGACGTTCGGCTACATGGTCTATGTAGGGTTTGTCAGAAAGCGGCAGGCGTTCCGTGCGCTTGCTATAGCCGATGACGAGGCCGTGATATTGAGAATGCACGGCTCATCGATAGACGACAGATATAAAACGAGCGACGAACTCCAGCACTTCGTCGACCGTTTGCAATGGGCTTTGGGCAACATTGGCGAGGTTCGAGAGGTGAGCATTGCTGATGGCGCGGCTACCGTCACCGTCTTTGGCGAGAGCGCCGAGGCGATATACTCAGAAGTCCGGAAGGTGCTGCGACATGCCTCTCTTGCAAGAAATGCGTCGGTTGTTCTTCGATACGGCCCGCCCGGCAGCCGTGAGCGGCGAACCCACATGGCGAATTGATCAAGTATAATCCCCTCGGAAGCCACTGGCTGGGGACGTCCGCAATGGGTCGATTCCTGCTGTTCAATCCGATCGGGATGAGAATGGCCGGGAAATTACAGGGACAATTTCCTAATTGAGCGCCATGCTCGACGGATATCAGGCGATCGCGACGATCGCCCGCGAGTTCTACTTTACATGTAGGATCTGAGTTGCTGGGATCGAGCGACGCGCGGGCGGACTATGTGTGCCGTAGCGGATCATTCTCATGACCAGATATAGGGGGCTGCTGCCGGTTCGAACGGCGGATGTCCGGCCGTTGCGTGGTGCTCGATCGTATCGGGAAGTGCAGTCCGAATGCGAAAACTCAAAAAAAACGCGCGAACAACCCCATGCACCCGGCATAGATGCGAATCGATCGCAACTGGCGGATGGAACGAGGCAGCACGGCCGGCCGAGCGATCTATGCGTGAAAGGATGAAATGGTGGAGCCGTGGGGGATCGAACCCCAGACCTCTGCAATGCCATCGCAGCGCTCTCCCAGCTGAGCTACGGCCCCATGCCATGTCGATCCACGCCGGTTGGGCCCGGCGGCGGAGCGCGCCCTTTATGTCAGCTTGGCAGGACCTGCAAGGGCCCTTTTAGCATGAGGCGCAGCTTTTCGGTGAAATGAGGGGCCGGAACGTCCCCGCGGGGGCGTTCCGGCCTCAGGCCTCAGTTCTCGTCGTCGTCGTCGGCCGTGTTCAGGCCGATGTCGTCGTCGCCGCCCAGGTCGACATCGTCGTCCGGGTTGGTCTCGGCTTCCTCGTCGATGTCCAGATCGTCCTCGGACAGGTCGGTATCGGCGGTTTCGACCTCGACTTCCTTCTTCGGGGCGTCGAACGGCAGCGGCTGCTTGGACTTCAGCACGGGATCGGGCTCCCAGGCCGCACCGCACTCGATGCAGGTCACGGGATTGTCCTTTTCGAGATCGTAAAAGCGGGTGCCGCATTTCGGGCAGGTCCGCTTGGTGCCCCATTCAGGTTTCACCACGGTACAGAAACTCCAGTCGAAAAATGAGGAAAACTTAAGCGCCGTTCGAGTCATCGGACAGCCGAAACGCCGCGCGCCTTGCCATAGCGGAACGCCGCTGTCAAAAGCCGCGCCCTATGCATGGCTCCGCCCCCAAACCCGCAAGCTTTTCCGCGCCCGGTCCGCTGCGGGGCGTGGTGGGCGTTCCCGGCGACAAGTCGATCTCGCACCGCGCCCTGATGCTGTCGGCGCTGGCGGTCGGCGAAAGCCGGGTGGAAGGGCTGCTGACCGGCGAAGACGTGCTGGCTACGGCCGCCGCCCTGCGCGCCATGGGCGCGCATATCGTGCAGGAGCCCGATGGCAGCTGGCGCATCCACGGCGTCGGCGTCGGCGGGCTGCTCCAACCCGAGAGCGCGCTCGACATGGGCAATTCGGGCACCTCGACGCGGCTGCTGATGGGGCTGGTTGCCAGCCATGCGATCACCGCCACCTTCACCGGCGACGCCTCGCTGTCGAAGCGGCCGATGAACCGGGTGATCGAGCCGCTGTCGCTGATGGGTGCTGATATCACCGCTTCGCCGGGCGGGCGGTTGCCGCTGATGCTGCGCGGGCTCTGTCCGGCTGTGCCGATCGAATATCGCCTGCCGGTCGCCTCGGCGCAGGTGAAGTCGGCGGTGCTGCTCGCCGGCCTGAACGCACCGGGCGTCACCTGCGTGATCGAGCCGGTGCCGACCCGCGACCATAGCGAGCGGATGCTGCAGGGTTTCGGCGCGGAGCTTTCGGTGGAGCAGGACGGCGCCACCCGGATCATCTCGATTCGCGGCGAGGCCGAGCTTCGCCCGCAGCATATCGTCGTGCCCGGCGATCCGTCCTCGGCGGCCTTCCCGGTGGTGGCGGCGCTGCTGGTGCCCGGATCGGAGGTGACGGTCACCAATGTCGGCCTCAATCCCACCCGCGCGGCGCTGTTCGACGTGCTGCGGATGATGGGCGGTGACATCGCCTTCACCAACCGGCGCGAGGTCGGCGGCGAGCCGGTCGCCGACATCGTCGTGCGCCATTCGACGCTTTGGGGCATGGAGACGCCGATCGAGACCGTCGCGGCGATGGTCGACGAATATCCGATCCTGTTCGTCGCGGCGGCGCTGGCCGAGGGCCGTACGATCGCGCGCGGGCTCGAGGAGCTGCGGGTCAAGGAGTCGGACCGGATCGCGGTGATGGCCGAAGGGCTGCGCGCGATCGGCGCCCGAGTCGAGGAGCTTGAGGACGGGCTGGTCATCGACGGCACCGGCGGCGACCCGCTGCCCGGCGGCGCGACCATCGCCGCGCGACTCGATCACCGCATCGCGATGAGCTTCGCGATCGCCGGGCTGGTGTCGCGGGCACCCGTCGTCATCGACGACATGTCGCCGGTCGCGACCAGCTTCCCCGGCTTCGCCGCGCTGATGCGCGCGCTGGGGGTCGAGACGGCATGATCGTCGCGGTCGACGGTCCGGCCGCCTCGGGCAAGGGCACGATAGCCAGGGCGCTCGCCCGCCATTACGGCCTGCCGCATCTCGATACGGGCATGTTGTATCGCGCCGTTGGCATGGCGGTGATGCGCGCCGGGGGCGATCCCGCCGACGCCCAGGATGCGCTGCGCGCCTGCGATTTCGATCCGGCGCTGATGGGCGATCCGGCGCTGAAGACCGAGGCTGCGGGCAAGGCGGCCTCGCTGGTGTCGGTCCATCCGCAGGTCCGCGAGGCGCTGCTCGATCGCCAGCGCGGCTTCGCCGCCCAGCCGGGCGGCGCGGTGCTGGACGGCCGCGATATCGGCACGGTCATCGCGCCCGATGCCGACGCCAAGCTGTTCGTGACCGCCAGCGCCAGGGTCCGCGCCGAGCGCCGCCACCGCGAACTCGAGTCGATGGGCGCGGGGATCGGCTTCGATGCGGTGATGGCCGACATCCTCGCACGCGACGAGCGCGACATGGGGCGGTCCGCGGCACCGTTGCGGCAAGCCGCGGATGCCGACTTGCTCGATACCAGCGATTTGGGTATAGACGCGGCCGTCCAACGGGCGATTGCGCTTGTGGAAGGCCGAACGGCAGACCGCTAAAAAGAGGTCGCTGAAGCAGGCGTGTCAGGGGGTCGGCGGATAGCCGATCTCTTGCCGCGCCTTTCTGCTTTGTCGGGTAGCCTGCCGCGAGCGCGATGGTTCGAAGGATGCCATTGGGGCATTCGGCCCCTGTGGCGGTTCTGGCCCCAAGACCTCCGGAGACAACCGGATGGCCGGAAACTATCGAATAGGAACTCTAACTTTATGGCCACTGCGGCAAACCCGACTCGCGACGACTTCGCGGCTCTCCTGAATCAAACGCTTGGCGGCGAAAACGAAGGCTTCGAAGGCCGCGTCGTCAAGGGCACCGTCACCGCGATCGAAAACGACATGGCCGTCATCGACGTCGGCCTCAAGTCGGAAGGCCGCGTGGCGCTCCGCGAGTTCGCGGCTCCCGGCCAGAAAGCCGATCTCAAGGTCGGCGATGAAGTCGAGGTCTATGTCGACCGCGTCGAGAACGTCCATGGCGAAGCGATGCTCAGCCGCGACCGCGCCCGCCGCGAAGCCGCCTGGGACAAGCTCGAAGCCGAATTCTCCACGACCAGCCGCGTCGAGGGCGTGATCTTCGGCCGCGTCAAGGGCGGCTTCACGGTCGACCTCAACGGCGCCGTCGCCTTCCTGCCCGGATCGCAGGTCGACATCCGTCCCGTGCGCGATGTCACCCCGCTGATGGACATCCCGCAGCCCTTCCAGATCCTCAAGATGGATCGCCGCCGCGGCAACATCGTCGTGTCGCGCCGCGCCGTCCTCGAAGAGACCCGCGCCGAGCAGCGCTCGGGCCTGATCCAGTCGCTCGCCGAAGGCCAGGTGATCGAGGGTGTCGTCAAGAACATCACCGATTATGGTGCGTTCGTCGACCTGGGCGGCATCGACGGCCTGCTCCATGTCACCGATCTCAGCTACAAGCGCGTTGGCCATCCGAACGAGATGATCAACATCGGCGATGTCGTGAAGGTGCAGATCATCCGCATCAACAAGGACACGCAGCGCATCTCGCTCGGCATGAAGCAGCTCGAGAATGATCCGTGGGAAGGCGCCGCGGCGAAATATCCGATCGGCGGCAAGTTCACCGGCCGGGTCACCAACATCACCGAATATGGCGCCTTCGTGGAGCTGGAAGCGGGGATCGAGGGTCTCGTCCACGTGTCCGAGATGTCCTGGACCAAGAAGAACGTCCACCCCGGCAAGATCGTCTCGACCAGCCAGGAAGTCGACGTCGTCATCCTCGAGGTCGACGCCGACAAGCGCCGCATCTCGCTCGGCCTGAAGCAGGCGATCAACAACCCGTGGGAGAGCTTCGCCGAAGCGCATCCGGTGGGCTCGACCGTCGAGGGCGAAGTCAAGAACGCGACCGAGTTCGGCCTGTTCATCGGGCTCGACAATGATGTCGACGGCATGGTCCACATGTCCGACATCGCCTGGGGCGTCTCGGGTGAGGAAGCGCTGGCGCTTCACCACAAGGGCGAAACCGTCAAGGCGATCGTGCTCGACATCGATCCCGAGAAGGAGCGCATCTCGCTCGGCATCAAGCAGCTCGAGCGTGGCGGTGTCTCCTCCGCGCCGGCCGGCGACGGCGCCAAGCTCAGCAAGAGCGCGATCGTCACGGTCACCGTCATGGCGATCACCGACGGCGGCCTCGAAGTGCAGGCCGGCGAAGATGGCGTGGTTGGCTTCATCAAGCGCAGCGACCTCGGCCGCGACCGCGACGAGCAACGGCCGGAGCGTTTCCAGGTCGGCCAGAAGTTTGACGCGATGGTGAGCGGTTTCGACCGTTCGAAGAAGCCGACCTTCTCGGTCAAGGCGATGCAGATCGCCGAAGAGAAGCAGGCCGTCGCGCAGTACGGTTCGTCCGACTCGGGTGCGTCGCTCGGCGACATCCTGGGCGAAGCGCTCAAGGCGCGCCAGGGCAGCTAAAATCAGCTCGGGGCGCCGTGCGGCGTCTCCGGCAAGAAGAGGGCGTGGGGGCTTCGGCTTCCGCGCCCTTTTTCTATGCCGGCGACTATCCTGAACAAGCTCGGGCCTGAACAGGCTCGGGCCTGAACAAGCTCGGACGCCAACTCGTTATGAAACCGTAATTAATCATCGGATCGGCGCAAATCCGCGGCTTTCGGCCGCGTTAACCACCGGCTTGCACGGCAACTTAAGTCGCACCGCCTAGATGGGGGGCTCAGCTTCCCGAATTGCGAGTGACCTATGCTTACCGGAATGTTCGTCGGCGGCGTGCGCGGAACCGGGCTGGAGGCGGCGCGCAGCTGGCTCGGCACCAGCCCGCAGATGACCACCATCTTCATCGAGAAGGCCACCTGGGCCGACTGGAAGGGGGAACTCGCGTTCAATGCGACCGCGGCCAAGGCGCAGGGCGTCACCCCGCTCTGGTCGGTGCCGCTGATCGCCGACACCGGTACCCTCCAGGAGGGCGCCGCACACAAATATGACGCCAACTATGTCTATGCGGCGCAGAAGCTGGTCGGCGCCTTCGGCAAGGACCAGCCGATCATCGTCCGGCTCGGCAACGAGATGAACGAGAGCTATTTCAACTGGTCGGCGATCAAGGACCCGGCGGCCTTCGCGCAGACGTTTCGCAACGCCGTCGACGCCTTCCGCTCGGTTTCGGGCAACTTCAGGTTCGAGTGGAACATCCAGGTCTCAAAGGCGGCGATGGACCCTGCTACCGCCTATCCCGGCGACAAATATGTCGATTTCATCGGCGGCGATTTCTACTTCAATAAACCGGGCGCCACGGCCGCCGACGGCGCCACGATGTTCCAATATCTGGTGACGTCCAAATATGGCCTGCAATGGGTCGAGGACTTCGCCGCCGCGCACGGCAAGCAGAGCGCCTATAGCGAATGGGGCATGAACAGCGCCAATGGCGGCAGCTTCATCGCGCTCGCCAAGCAATGGTTCGACACCCATGATGTCGCCTATGCGAATTACTGGGACAGCAACGCCGACTTCAAGGGGAAGCTGAGCAACGGCCAATATGGTGCGGCCGGCGAGGTCTATAAGGCGATGCTCGTCACCGGCGCCGATCCGGCCGGAAGCTACGTCGCCAAATCCTGGACCGGCGACGGCGCCAATAATTATTTCGGCCAGGAAGCCACCAACATCAACTACACCCTCAACGCCGGATCGGGCGACGATGTCGTCGCGCTTGGCCACGGTACCAACATGGTGTCGGGCGGCTATGGATCCGACAGTATCTATGTCGGCAATGGCGATAACATCATCTACGGCAATGCGGCGGGCGTTCCGCTCAAGGACGGCAACGACACGATCATGGCCGGCGGCGGCAGCAACCGGATCGACGGGCAGAGCGGCGACGACCGGATCACCGTCGGCGCGACGGCGAGCACCGGCCGGAACAGCGTCGATGGCGGCGATGGCAATGACGGCATCGTCATCAAGGGTGCGGGGGCGAACAGCGTGCAGGGCGGCGCCGGTGCGGACCGTATCGACGCGAGCGCGGCCACCGGTGGCAACCTGCTATCCGGCGGATTGGGCAACGACAGCCTGCAGGGCGGTGCGGGCAGCGACACGCTGACCGGCGGCGATGGCGACGACCGGCTGGTCGCGGGCAAGGCCAGCGGCCATGCCGATCTGCTGACCGGCGGCGCCGGCGCCGATATTTTCGACTTCAGCCAGCCCGGTTCGGGCGCCGCCGCCAGGGCCGGAACGCTTTTCCAGGAGGTGACGGATTTCCTCCACGGCACCGATCACATCGACCTCGCTTTCAAGGTCGGTGCGGGCGACCTGATCGTCGCGACCAAGCTGTTCACCACCGTCGCTTCAGCGCAGAGCTATGCGCAGCAACTGCTCGACGGCCATGCCGGCACCACCGACATCGCTGCGCTCAAGGTCGGTGCGGACAGTTTCCTGTTTTATCAGGGCGCGGGCGCGACGGGCGCGATCGACTCGATCCTGAAGCTCGACGGCATCGCGGCGACGACGCTGAGCTATCAGGACTTCATCTGAGAGCTTGTCCGGCGGCTGCCGGTGCGGGGACTCACCCGGCCCTTTTCTTCGAAGGCGGCCCGTCCTACCCAAGGGGCATGACAATCATCCGCCCGGCCCGCCCAGATGATGTGGCAGCGCTCGCCGACCTCAAGCTGGTCACGTTCCGGGAGACCTTCCTCGAGGAAGGCTTCGGCATCCCCTATCCGCCGGACGATCTGGCCGCCTTCGAAGCCGCCTCTTATGCGGAGCCCGCGGTCGCTGCCGAAATCGCCGATCGCGCTCGGCAGAACTGGGTCGCCGAGCGCGATGGCCGCCTGCTCGGCTATACGCAGGTCGGGCCCTGCAAATTGCCGCATGCCGATGTGCGGGAAGGCCATGGCGAGCTCTACCAACTCTATGTGCTGCGCGAGGCGCAGGGGCTGAAACTGGGCAAGCAGCTGCTCGATTGCGCGTTGGACCATCTCGCGGCGACGCGCCCCGGCCCGGTCTGGCTCGGGGTCTGGTCGGGCAATGACAAGGCCCAGGCGGTCTACGCCGCGCGCGGATTCGAGAAGGCGGGGGAGTATCGATTCAAGGTGGGCAGCTGGTATGATGAGGAGTTTATCTTCCGGCGCCGATGAACCCGTGTCCAAAACGGTCGCAAGTGATTACTCCGCCGCCTGCGCCGTGCCGCTGATGTGCTTGGTCAGGTCGATGATCATCGATGCCTGGACGAGGCGCGCGATCGAGCCCTGGACGAGCATCTCGATACCCTCGTCGCTGGCGAAACCGCCATAGACCAGGCAGCGCGCCTGCAGCACGCGCGAAAAGGCGTCCCAGATCTTCGGGTCGGGCGGTGTCGGGTTGCTCCAGAAGGCGTCGAGCGGGCCGTCGAAGGTGATGCCCGGGATATTGTACACCGCCTGGCCGAGCGCGATCACCGGGACCCCGGACGCGAGCGCGAGCGTTCCGGTCGTGCTGTTCACGGTGACGACGCCGAGCGAGCCTTCGACGATGTCGGCGATGTTGCCGCCCTTGGCGAAGATCACCCGGTCTTCGACATCGAGCCGACGCGCTTCGCGGCGGATGAAGTGCCGCCAGCTGAACAGGCTGCTGTCGAGCGGGTGCTCCTTGACGAGCAGCAGCGTATCGGCCGGGGCCGAGCGCGCGAAGCTCTCGATCACATAGGATGCGCCGGCCTGCATCGTGCCGAACAGCGAATGGACGCGGATCTGGTGGTCCGAGGAGAGCTGTAGCGGCAACGTGAAATAGCGGCGGCCTTCCAGCCCGGCGAGTGCCGTCTCGGCCTGGTCCTCGTGCAGCTTGCGCAGCGCGAACTGCTTGAGCCAGCCCAGCGCCTCGGCCGCGGCCGAGCGGTCGCGATGCGACCTGTAATTGGGGAAGCGCAGCTTGCCGAGCGAGGTACGGGCATAATAGCTGGTTGCTTCCTGCGCGCGGCGGCGGAAGCGGGACGGCACGTTGGGCAGATCGGCGAGCGGCGGCAAGGTGCGCGCTGCGGCCAGATACCATTTCGGATCGCGCGGCAAAGTCGAGTGGCCGTTGACGCCGTCGAGTTCGAGCGTCGCCCAGTTCGGACGGATATAGCCTTCCTCGAACACATGGACGCGGACGCCGCGCAGCCGGGCCATGCCGCGGGCGGCATTGTGAAGCGGGCGGCAGTCACCGAACAGGATGACATCGCTGATCGCGTGCTGGACGAGATAATCGTCGACAAAGCTCGGCCAGCGTTCCGCGGTGCCGCGATAATCGACGGCCGGCCCCGACCACGAGGCGGCATCGCCGCCGTTGAGATTGATGCGGTGGACGGCGTGGCCCTGATTGCGCAGCGCCGCACCCAGCCGATCGAAGAAGGGCCCGGGCGGTCCCTGCAGGAACAGGAAGCGTTGCTTGGCTATGTCGTGCAGTTTCACGCTTTGCCTCCCACGCTGACCATTCCGCGCCGCAAACGTCCCTGCAAGCGCCTGAAGCGCGTCAGCAGGGTTTCCTGTGGAACGGGCTGTGCCGCCAGTCTTTCGACCAATATCTCAGGCGGACAGGGCAATTTTGTGGCTGGATCAAGATAGCGCGGATACAGGATCAAGGTTGCCGCCACCAATTGCGCCTTCGTTACTGTGCGGCCCCCGCGCCGCTCAATGGGCGGTGCCAGGTCTCGCGTCAATCCCCAACCTGCGTAGAAGGGCTGGCCGTGGGTGACGACCTCGCACCCCCTGATGAGCGCCTCGAACCCGGCGAGCGAGGTGAGCACGTGCACCGCATCGACGCTGTCGAGCAGTGACGACATCGGCACGTCGCGAACGATCTGGTCGACGAACTCGAGCGCTTCGCCGTCCGGAATCCGTCCCCGGCGGTGGCCGGCATCGACATCGGGATGTGGCTTGAAGATCAGATAGGCTTCGGGTTCGGCGGCGCGCGCCCGGCGAAGCAGGTCGAGATTGCCCGCGACGCCCGCACCGCCGAGGCGGACCGAAAGATCGTCCTCAACCTGCCCGGTCACCAGCACCAGCCGCCGGCCCTGCACCGGCCGCTCGAACGGCCGCCCGCCGCTGGCATATTTGCTGATGCCGGCCTCGATCAGGGTGCGCATCAGCCGTTCGGCGCGGGCGATCAGCACCGGATTGTCGATCGGTGTCGCGATCAGCGTCTCGAGATCGGATGGCTTGCGCGGATCGAGATGCAGTCCGCTGCGGTCGAGGATGATCGAGTGGGGCGGGTGGCAATCGCTGCCGAGGCCGCTCGAGCGGAGGAAGCCATCCTCGACGGGATGCACCGTCACGCCATGCGCGGCCGCCTCGGCATCAAGGCCGCGGGGCGCCTTGGACGGCCACACGGCGATCGCGCCCTGCCCGACGCGGGCGTTGCGCACCGCGTCGGCGGCACGGCGGGCAAAATATAGCGGCTGGCCAGGCCACAGCATCGTCTCTACCTCGCGCCGTTTCCAGCGGGCGATGCCGGCGGCGACCGCGAGGCCGCGATTGCGATCGATCGCGTGGCGCCAGAAGACGAGCTGTTCGATGGCTGTCTCGATCGCCACCGGCCGGCCCGTGAAAGGATCGCGATAGTCGACGGCGTCGATCAGCCAGGTGATTACGGCGCGTTCGAGCGGGTCGGGCGCGCCGTCGCGGGCAATGTCGGAAAACCGGCCGGCGCCGAGCCAGTCGACCTCACGTCCGGCCATCCACGCGACCAGGCCAAGTTCATCGTCGCCACCCGCGGCGATCGGGCCGTCCTGGGCAATGCGGTGCCAGAGGTCGTCGGCTCCGGAGCACCAGAAGCTGCCGCCGATCCGCTCGGCAACGATCTGCTCGATGATCATCCGCGCGCGCGCAATGTCCTGCGGGGATGCTGCTGCACGAGGGGAGGGGGCGGGCCTTGCTATGCTGACGGCAGCGGCGGCCGCCGGCGCGCCGGGGAAGGGCGGGGACCGAAGGAACGGAACGAAAACCTTCATCGTGTCGCCCGGCACCCACTGACCTTACCCATCGCGGGAAAATACGCTCCCCCCGCCGTCGATCAAGCGGATAAGGCAGGGGAAATATGTTTCGCTCACGGTTCGTCCCTGTTTCGGCAGGGACTGTCGCGTGGAGTGGCAGCGGGAGGCCGCCGCCCTCCTTACGCCCGGTCGAGTCGTCATCCGAAGCAGGTTCGGGATAACGACGATATCAGGTGCCCGAACTTAGAAGGGCACGTCGTCGTCGAGGTCGCCGGCATCGAACGGGTCCGACTTGCGGCCCGCCGGCGCGCTGGCGCCGCCGCGGCTGCCACCGCCGCCGAAGCTCGCGCCGCCGCCATAGCCGCCGCCATCATCGTCGCCCCAGCCGGAGCCGCCGCCGCCGCTCGCGCCGCCGCCCATGCTGCCACCACCACTGCCGCCGCCGCCGGGTCCGTCGAGCATCACCATCACCGCGTTGAACCCCTGCAGCACCACCTCGGTCGAGTATTTCTCGACGCCGGCATTGTCGGTCCATTTGCGGGTCTGGAGCTGGCCTTCGAGATAGACCTTGCTGCCCTTGCGCAGATAGCGCTCGGCGACATTGGCCAGGTTCTCGTTGAAGATCGCCACCGAATGCCATTCGGTCTTGTCGCGGCGTTCGCCGGTGTTGCGATCCTTCCACTGCTCGGAAGTAGCGACGCGCAGGTTCACCACCTTGCCGCCATTCTGAAAGCTGCGCGATTCGGGGTCGCGGCCCAGATTACCGACCAGGATCACCTTGTTCACGCTGCCGGCCACGGCTGTCTCCTAAATTGGGGTTGCTCTAGAGTCCCAGAGCGATCGCGGCCCAGTATGTAGCGCCTGCCGCGAGATATGCGAGGGCGAACAGATAGCCGAGCATGAAGCCCGTCCATTTCCAGCCATTGGTCTCGCGGCGCACCACGGCGATCGTCGAGATGCACTGCGGCGCGAACACGAACCAGGCAAGGAAAGCGAGGGCGGTCGGCAGCGACCAGCGTCCATGCAGCCGGTCGACCAGTGAGCGCTGCTGCGCGCTCTCGTCCGACGCATCGACGGCATAGACCGTCGCCAGCGCCGAGACTGCGACCTCGCGGGCGGCCATCGCCGGGATCAGCGCCAGTGCCATGTCGCGGGTGAAGCCGATCGGGCGCAGCACCGGTTCCATCCCGTTGGCGATGCGGCCGGCGATCGAATAGTCGATGGCGGGCAGCGCGTTGCCGATCGGCGGTTTGGGATAGGAGACCAGCAGCCACAGCACCATCGTCGTCGCTGCGATGATCGTGCCGGCCCGCCGGAGGAAGATCATCGCGCGCTGCCACAGGCCGAGCGCGACATCGCGCAGGATCGGCATCTGGTAGCGCGGCATCTCCATCATGAAGCCCGGTGGCGGCCCCTTGGTGACGGTGCGTCTGAGAATGAGGGCGGCCAGCATCGCGCCGCCGACGCCTGCGGCATAGAGGCCGAACAGCACCAGGCCCTGGAGTCCGACGCCGGGCGCCACGTCGCGCGCGGGAATGAAGGCCGCGATGATCACCGCATAGACTGGAAGCCGCGCCGAACAGGTCATCAGCGGCGCGATCAATATGGTCGTCAGCCGGTCCTTGGGATCGTCGATGGTGCGCGTCGCCATGATACCCGGGATCGCGCAGGCGAAGGATGAGAGCAGTGGGATGAAGGCCCGCCCCGACAAGCCCACCCGCGACATCAGATGATCCATGATGAAGGCGGCGCGGACCATGTAGCCCGAGGCCTCAAGCATCAGGATGAACAGGAACAGGATCAGGATCTGCGGCAGGAAGACGATCACCGCGCCGACCCCTGCTATCAGCCCCTCGACGATCAGCGAACGCAGGAAGCCGGGGGGCATCGCGGCTGTCACCGCCGCCTGCAATTGCTGGAAGCCGCTGTCGATCATGTCGACCGGCATCGCCGACCAGGCGAACACCGCCTGGAACATCACGAACAATATCGTCGCCAGAAGGGCCGGCCCGATAATGGGATGAAGCGCCACCGCGTCGGCGCGATGGCTCCAGCGGCGCCTGAAATTCTCTTCGGTGGTCGCCGCGACCGCTATCACGCGGGCGCGGCGCTGCAGCGTCACGATGTCCTCGTGGATCACGGCATCGGTTCCGCTCAGGCGAACCGGGCCGCCGGTGGCGAGCATGCCGATCGCGGCCTTGAGCTCTTCGATGCCCTTGCGGCGCACCGCCACGGTGGGGATCACCGGCACGCCCAGAGCGGCCGACAGCTTCGCGGCATCGATGCTGAGGCCGTCGCGGGCGGCCATGTCGATCATGTTGAGTGCCACCACGGTCGGCAGGCCCAGCGCGATCAGCTGGAGCGCGAAGCGGAGGTGGTTGTCCAGGTTGGTCGCGTCAATGACGATCAGCAGCGCCGACGGCAGCCGCTCGCCGGGCTGCTTGCCCAGCAGCACGTCATGCGTCACCGCCTCGTCGGGGCTCGACGGCTCGAGGCTATAGGTGCCGGGCAGGTCGAGCATCTCGACCGGGCGGCCGTCCGCCAGCGCCATTCGACCGGATTTGCGCTCGACGGTCACGCCCGGATAGTTGCCGACCTTCTGGCGGGCTCCGGTCAGCGCGTTGAACAGCGCGCTCTTGCCGGCATTGGGATTGCCGGCCAGCGCGACCAGGGGTGCGGGGTTCATTGGTTCCGGCGCGGCCCCACGCCGATGGCGGCAGCTTGTGCGCTACGCAGCGCAACCGTCATCCGGCCAATCCTGCACGCGATCGGATCAATTCCGAACGGGCCCTTGTGGAGCTTCTCGACCGAAACCCCCTCGTCGACGCCCAGCTCGCGCAGGCGGCGGCCATCCTTGTCGCTGAGGATCGCCCAATCGACGTCGACGATTTCGCCACCACTTCCGAGCGGCAGCTTGTCGAGAGTGATGCGGATCGTGTTGAGGTCCATGATGCAACTGATTATCAATAACGAGAGAAGATTGCGAGTCCAATCATGGCTGGCATCACGCGCCTGCCGTCTCCTCGCCTGGCGCCCGGCTAGCGCCCGGCCCGGTAGCGAAGACGCCCCAGGAAGCGTGCCGGGCTGAAGTGGCGATCGGGATCGACCTTGATCCGGGCTTTCAGCTGTTCAATCTTCATCACGTCGTCGATGCGGCGGTCGAGAAACGCGTGGGTGTCGACGAAGCCTTCGCTGTCGTCATCCATCCAGGCCATCAAGGTGGCGGCATAGACCGCGCTGAGCGTGGCGCGCTTGCTGTACCAGGCGAAGTCGACGCTGCTGTCGCCGGCGGCCCGCCACATCGCATCGGCGGCCCGCCAGCCCAGCTTGGCGGCGCGGCGCGCATTGCCCGGCCGACCGAGTATTGCCAGCGCGCGGCGCAGCGCGTCGGGATGCCGGGCCGCCTCGCCGAGCCGGGCGAGCACTGCCGCGCGGATGCGAGCGCGGATTTTCATCCCCCTCACGCCCTGTGCTTCCAGGGTCGCTGCCATCGACCGGTCGATCATGGCGAACCAGGCGTCGATCATGTCAATCGCGCCACCAGGAAAGCACAGCGCCGCGCGATCGGCCGGCACGCTCAACTCCGCCGCGGCGCCGTCCAGCGCCGTCCTGCTCCAGCCGTCGAACACGGCATGGGCTGGCAGCGTGACGGCCAGCGCGTCGCGCAACTCGTCCAGGGTCATGTCGATAGGTGCGATCATGCCTCTGCTTCTACGCGCGGCGGCTGCGGCTGGCCAGCCTTGCGGGCTTGCATCATCGCCGCAGCCGCAAGATGAGCCAGAACCGGTTCTACGCTCCGAATTTTTCCCGCAACTCCATCATCCGCAGCGCCGCCTTGGCCGCTTCGCCGCCCTTGTCCTTCTCGGTGCGGCGGGCGCGTGCGAGTGCCTGGGCTTCGTTCTCGACGGTAAGAATGCCGTTGCCGATGGCGATGCCATCCATGGACAGCGCCATGAGCCCGCGCGCGCTTTCGTTCGACACCACCTCGAAATGATAGGTTTCGCCGCGGATGATGACGCCCAGCGCGACGAAGCCGTCATAGCGGCCGCTCTCGGCGGCCATCGCGATTGCGCCTGGCACCTCCAGGGCCCCGGGCACGGTGACCGTTTCGTGCCGGTGGCCAGCCTCCTCGATTGCGGTGCGTGCGCCATCGAGGAGCATCTCGTTGAGGTGATCGTAGAAGCGCGCTTCCACGATAAGCAGCTTGGCCATGTTGGATAACCTTCAATTCCTGGGGGGGATCGGGCGCTCGCCGACGATCGACAGGCCATAGCCGGCCAGGCCGACCAGCGTATGATGCGAATTGGTAAGCAGGATCATGTCCTGCACGCCCAGCTCGGTCAGGATCTGGGCGCCGACGCCATAGTCGCGCAACTCGTCCATCTCTGAAGAATCGCCGGTTTCGCGGGCAGCGATCGCCCGGCTCATCCCCGAGGCTATCGGGCGGTTCAGGAGAACATGCACGCCCGACCCTTCTTCCGCGATCATTTCCATCGAGCGCTCTATCAGCCGCGTCCGCGAGGAATCCTCGCCATAGATATCGGCAAAGGGAGACAGCATGTGCATGCGGACCAGTGTCGGCTTTTCGGGGTCGATAAAGCCTTTCACCAGCGCCGTCTGCTCGGTGTTGGTGGCCTTGTTCCGGAATGTCATGGCGCGCCAGTCACCGCCCCATCGGCTGGTGAAACGGGTCTCTGCCACCTTCTCGACCAGATGGTCGTGCTTGCGGCGATAGGCGATCAGATCGCGGATCGTGCCGATCTTGAGCTTGTGGGTTCGCGCAAACTCGACGAGCGTGTCCATCCGCGCCATCGTGCCGTCATCGTTCATGATCTCGCAGATCACGCCGGACGGATTGAGTCCGGCGAGGCGCGAGACATCGACCGCGGCCTCGGTGTGCCCGGCGCGGATGAGAACGCCGCCATTCTTGGCGACCAGCGGAAAGACATGCCCCGGCGTGACGATATGCTCGGGGCCCTTCGACGCATCGATGGCTACGGCGACGGTCCGGGCGCGGTCGGCGGCCGAAATACCCGTCGTCACGCCCTCGCGCGCCTCGATCGAGACGGTGAAGGCGGTTTCATGCCGCGTACCGTTATTCCGGCTCATCAGCGGCAGGCCGAGCTGGTCGACGCGTTCCTGCGTCAGCGTCAGACAGATCAGGCCGCGGCCATATTTGGCCATGAAGTTGACCGCATCCGGCGTCGCCATCTGCGCGGGAATGATGAGATCCCCCTCATTTTCACGATCCTCGTCATCGACCAGGATAAACATCCGGCCGTTGCGCGCTTCATCAATGATCTCTTCGATCGGCGAAAGGCCGGAGAAGGACAGGTAGCGCTCCAACTTCTTGAGCGTCTCTGCGGTCGGGTTCCATTGTGGATCGTCGAGCGAGCGCAGGGAGTTGGGATGGAGGCCTGCGGCCCTTGCAAGGCCGGACCGGGAGATGCGCCGTTCGGTGACGGCTTCGCGGATGCGTTCGATAAGATCGGTGCTCATGAGGGCTGGCTAGCACATTCCGATGTCGCCATCAACCATAAGCCACATTGTAATGTGATTTACCGTGCGGTTCGCGCGCGCAGCTCTTCCATGCGTCCGAGATATCGTGCGAGCACGTCGATCTCGAGGTTCACCCCGTCGTGAACGGCAAGCTCGCCGAGCGTGGTGACCGCGCTGGTGTGCGGAATGATGTTGAGCCCGAATATGGCGCTGCCGTCAGGCTGGTCGGTGACGCTGTTGACGGTGAGTGAGATGCCGTCGACCGCGATCGAACCCTTGGCGGCGAGGTAGGGCGCCAGGGCCGCGGGGGCGCGAATCTCTATTCGCCGTGAATCGCCGTCCGGGGCGAGCGATGCGACAGCGCCGACGCCATCGACATGACCGGTGACGATATGGCCGCCCAGTTCGTCGCCCACCTTCAGCGACCGTTCCAGGTTCAGCTTGCTGCCGATCTTCCAGCGCTCGGGCGGCGTACGGGAGACGCTTTCATGGCTGATGTCGACCGCGAACCAGTCGAGGCCGAGTTCCACCACGGTCATGCAGGCGCCCGAACAGGCGATAGAGGCGCCGATGTCGATCGTCGCGGTGTCATAGCCGCAGGCGATCCGCACGTGCAGGTCGCCGCGCTGTTCGATCGCGACGATAGTCCCGATATCCGTTATGATTCCCGTAAACATCAGGCGCGGTGGTAAACAGAGAGCCGGTCGCTGCCAAGCACCCGCGTGTCGACCGGCCGCCAGCGGCCATGCGCCGCGGCGAGATCGCTCAGACCGATGTCGCCGATCGCCGACTGGCCTGCCCCGATGACGATCGGTGCCGTATATATCAGCAGCCGGTCGACGAGGTCGGCCGCAAGGAAGGCCGCCGCCGCGCCGGCGCCGCCCTCGACAAGGACATGGTCGACGCCCTCGATGGCTGCGATCTCGGCGGGTCGGCGGATCGCCAGCCACCCCTTCGGAGCTTCGTCATGTCCGAGCATCGCGCGGCGCGGGCTGCGATCTTCCAGGCCAGGCAGGCGGACGTCGAGGGTCGGGTCGTCTGCTTCGAGCGTGCCCCGCCCCACGAGAATCATGTCGCATCGCGCGCGTTCGAGATGGCCATGGGCGCGGGCGGCGGGCCCCGTGATCCAGCGACTCGATCCGTCCGCCAGGGCGATGCGTCCGTCCAGCGAGACGGCCAGCTTTAGCGTGACGTGCGGTCGTCCCCTCTCCTGGCGGGTGAGAAACCCGCACATCGATGCGCGCGCCTCGTCTCTGCACACGTCCTGCGTCACCGCAATCCCCGCGGCTTTGAGCCGTGCGATACCCTGGCCGTCGGTGCGGGGATCGGGATCGCCGATGGCGACCACTACCCGTGCCGGTCGGGCAGCGGCAATCAGGTCGGCGCACGCCGGGCCGCGCGGCGAAATATGCGCGCAGGGTTCAAGTGTCACGTACAGGGTCGCCCCTGTGACGTCGCCCGCCGCATCGATGGCGCGCGCCTCGGCGTGGGGCCGCCCGCTCGGTTGCGTCCAGCCGCGCCCGATGACGCGGCCATCGCGGACGATCACGCAGCCGACCGCCGGATTGGGCGCGGTTCGGCCGCGGCCGCGCTCACCAAGAGCGATGGCGGACGCCATCCATCGGCGATCGTCGAGCCCCTGATTATTCAATGCCGAGCTTGTCCGCGAGGCGCTTATATTCAAGCTGCTTTTCACGACGCTTGGCATCGAGGATCTTCTGGTCCGCGATATTCTGTCGCTTGATCTCGTCATCGGTGCGGCTAGCCGGCCAGCTCTGGGCGTAGATGATCTGCGCCCTGGGCGGATCGGTCTTCGAGTCGACGTAGAAACCGAGCACGATCAGCATCGGCATCAGGATCGACAGTGCGGCAAACAGCAGCTTGATGCGGTCTTGTCCGCGCAGGAACGCCTTGAGATCGGCCCATGCGGCGCGCGGGCTGGAGGGGCGTGGGAAGACGGCCATCGCCGCTAGATAGGCAAGCAGGGCCCGCCGCGCCACCCCATGCGGCGGCGTGCCCGGGATTTTCGGTTCTGTCCGCTACCTTATCAGCCCTGGATCTTGAAGCGGAGGGTCATCGTCCGTCAGCTCTCCGCGGCAGGCCGCCGTCGTGGGTTCTTGCAGGAGATGGCGTAATTTCCCAAGCGCGTTTGGCGTGTTGTCCCAAATGTTGGCCACCGTCCCCCGGCCATTTGCAGATCTGATCGAAAACCCTTGGATTTTCGGCCGGTTCGAAACTTGGCACGGCTCCTGCAACGCAGCGGGCATCGGCCAAGCGATGGCCGGCACCAAGGGAGCCAGACGATGTTCGATACCCACTCCAGCATGAGCGATACCGGGCGCTTCCTGCTCGCAGTCGGCGGCGCGCTCTTGTTCAGCCTGGCCTGCCTCACCGCTGCGATCGGCCCGGCCAATGCCAACTGCACCTGCACCGCTGCGGCCGTATCGCTCGACCGCCCCACGCTTCTTTGATTTCACGCCTGTCCCCGGAAAGGGAATTTGCCATGTCTGTCCGCAGCAATTCGTTCCGCCTCAACAAGTCCGAAGGCAAGATCATGGGCGTGTGCGCCGGGCTCGCCGATTATTCGGGCATGGATCTGATGCTGATCCGCGTGCTGGCCGTCCTGCTGACGCTGTGCGGCGTGGGCTCGACGATCATCCTCTACCTGCTGGTCGGGCTGATCGCGCCGTCGAACCGGTTTTGAGCGTCCCTGCATCCAAAGCCAACGTCGTCCCGAATTTTACCGTCATCCCGGCCTCCGCCGGGACGACGTGAAGGGCGAGCGACCTACCCGCCCGCCGCCCGCTTCAGCCGTTCCAACGCCCGATGCTTCCCGATCAACGGCAGCAGCGCGTTCATGTCGGGACCATGTTCGCGGCCGGTCAGCGCCAGGCGCAACGGCAGGAACAGGCTCTTGCCCTTGCGGCCGGTCTGCGCGCCGAGGGCGCCGGTCAGCGTCTTCCAGATGGCGTCGCTCCATGCCATGCCCGACGCGAGTTCGGCGGCAGCAGCCAGGAATTCGCGATCCTCGGGCAGGCCGCATGCCCCTGCCGCATCCTCCACCACAGCCCACCAGTCGGCAGCTTCGGCGACGCGGCTCAGGTTGGGCCGCACCGCGTGCCAGGCCGCTGCGTCCATCCGCGCCGGCAGACGATCGGCGACCGCTTCATGATCAAGCGCGTGGATGATCCGCGCGTTGAGCGCCTTCAACTCGTCGAGGTCGAAGCGCGCCGGCGCCCGGCCGAAGCGGGCGAAGTCGAACGACTCGATCAGCGCCGCCGGATCGGTTGCCGGCTCGACCGGCAGGCTGGTGCCGATCCGGGCGAGCAGCGCGATCAGCGCGATCGGTTCGATGCCTTCCTCGCGAAAGCTGTCGCAGCCGAGCGAGCCGAGCCGCTTCGACAGCTTGCCCTCGCTGCCCACCAGCAGCGCCTCATGCGCGAAGGCGGGTGCGGGCGCGCCGAGCGCAGCGAACATCTGCAATTGCAGGCCGGTGTTGGTGACATGATCCTCGCCGCGCACGACATGGGTGACCCCCATGTCGATATCGTCGATCGCGCTGGGCAGCATATAGAGCCAGCTGCCGTCGGCGCGGCGGATCACCGGGTCCGACAGCAGCTTCGGATCGAGCTGCTGCGGCCCGCGGATGAGATCGTTCCAGGCGATCGGGCTGTCATGGTCGAGCAGGAAGCGCCAGTGCGGGCGGCGCCCCTCCGCCTCGAAGCCCGCACGCTCGGCACCGCTCAGCGCCAGCGCGGCCCGGTCGTATATCGGGGGCAGGCCCCGTCCGGCGAGGATCTTGCGCTTGAGCTCGAGCTCTTCGGCGCTTTCGTAGCAGGCATAGACCCGGCCTGCGGCGCGCAGCGTCTCGAACCTGGCTTCGTAAAGCGCGAAGCGCTCGGACTGCCGCGCACTGTCGTCTGGCAACAGGCCCAGCCAGCCGAGATCGGCGCGGATCGCCTCGGCATTTTCCGGGGTCGACCGCTCTAGATCCGTGTCGTCGAGCCGCAGCAGGAAGCGCCCGCCATGCTTCTTCGCCCACATCCAGTTATGGAGCGCGGTACGGATATTGCCGACATGGAGCCGGCCGGTCGGCGAAGGCGCGAAGCGAGTGACGATCATGCCGGCGCTCATAAGGCGATCGGGCTGGTTGGGCCACCCTGTTGCCGATCGAGCAGTTCAACCCGATACCGCGTTGCGGTCACGGGCTTTGGACCCTAAGAGGCCGCCAACACGGCAACGCCGTCACGGGGACCCTGTTCATGAAGCTTCTCACCGGCAATTCGAACCCGACGCTCGCGAGGGCGATAGCCGCCTATCTCGAGCTACCGTTGACCGATGCGAGCGTCAGGCGCTTCGCCGATGAGGAAGTCTTCGTGGAAATCCACGAAAATGTCCGCGGCGAGGATGTCTTCGTGATCCAGTCGACCGGCTATCCGGCCAACGACAATCTGATGGAATTGCTGATCTGCATCGACGCGCTGAAGCGCTCGTCGGCGCGGCGAATCACTGCCGTCGTTCCCTATTTCGGTTATGCCCGCCAGGATCGGAAACCGGGGCCGCGCACGCCGATTTCGGCCAAGCTCGTCGCCAATCTGCTCGAGACCGCTGGTGCGAACCGCGTCCTCTCGGTCGATCTCCACGCCGGGCAGATCCAGGGCTTCTTCGATATCCCCACCGACAATCTCTATGCGGCGCCGGTGATGTCGGCCGATATCCAGGCACGCTTCGCCGGGCGCAACCTGATGGTCGTGTCGCCCGACGTCGGCGGCGTGGTCCGCGCCCGGGCTCTGTCCAAGCGTCTCGACAACGCGCCGTTGGCGATCGTCGACAAGCGTCGCGAGCGGCCGGGCGAATCGGAAGTGATGAACATCATCGGCGACGTGTCGGGCCGCTTCTGCATCCTCGTCGACGACATCGTCGATTCGGCGGGCACGTTGTGCAACGCGGCCGCGGCGCTGCGCCAGGCGGGGGCGGAGGAAGTCGTCGCCTATGTCAGCCATGGCGTGCTGTCGGGCGGCGCCGTCGCCCGGGTGGAGGGTTCGGAACTGCTCGAACTGGTCATCACCGACTCGATAGGAGCGCCGCCGTCGGTCGCCGATGCGAAGAAGATTCGCCATCTGACGATTGCCCCGCTCCTCGGCGAGGCGATCAAGCGGATCGCCGACGAGAGCTCGGTATCGAGCCTGTTCGACTGATTCAATAATAGGGCGCGTCGGTCAGGCGCTGCGAAATCCACCAGAGATTGCCGTGCGGATCGCGGACGCCGCCCTGGCGATCGCCATAAGGCATGTCGGCAACGTCGAGCACCGATATCGCGCCAGCCGCGATGGCACGGGCCATCGCCGCATCGGCATCATCGACATATAGATAATAGGAAGCCGGCATGGCCGGGAATTCCCCGCTCGCCTCGCTGACCATCAAGGTTGCAGTGCCGATCCGCACCTGGGCATTGGCGATCGCTCCGTCGGGCCGGTAGTGGATGCCGATCTGCTCGCCGCCCAGCGCCTGGACCAGGAATCGGACGAAGGCATCGGCCTCTTCGACAAAGCAATAAGGCGTGACGGTCGCGAAGCCGGCCGGTGTGTTCATTCTCAACCTCCCGAGCTGATCTTGCACTTTGCCTTGGATGCGGGAATGAGGCCAGCATGACCGAAGACGACATCCGCCTCGCGCAGCGGCTCGCCGATGCTGCGGGCGAAGCGATCCGCCCCTTCTTCCGGGCGCGTTTCGAACGGGAGACCAAGGCCGATGCCTCGCCGGTAACCGAGGCCGATCGCGCCGCCGAGGCGGCGATGCGCAGGATCATAGCGGCAGAGCGTCCGTCGGACGGCATCATCGGTGAGGAATATGGCCTCGAGCGCGCGGATGCAGCGCGGGTCTGGGTGCTCGATCCGATCGACGGGACGCGCGCCTTTGTCGCCGGCCGGCCACTGTTCGGGACGCTGATCGCCCTCGTCGAGGAAAAGCGTCCGGTGCTCGGGGTGATCGACCAGCCGATCGCGCGCGACCGGTGGATCGGCGCGGCGGGACATCCGACCACGCTCAACGGAGCAGCGGCACGGACGCGCCGTTGCTCCGCGCTCACCAATGCCCATATCGGCACGACATCGCCGGCCGCCTTCGGCATTCCGGAATATCAGAGGTTCCTGAAGGTGAGCGCGGCCGCGGGCGATACGCTCTGGGGCGGCGATTGCCACAATTACGGCCTCACCGCCTCCGGCCATCTCGACGCGGTGATCGAATCCGGGCTCCAGCTCTACGATTTCGCGGCGCTGATCCCGGTGGTCGAGGGCGCCGGCGGCCGGATGACGGACTGGCAAGGCCGGCCGCTCGATGCGGCGAGTCCCGGCCAGGTAATCGCCGCCGGCGATGCGGCGCTGATCGAACATATCGCCGCGCTGCTCAATTAGCGACGAAGCGTCTGATGGTGCGCCCACCCCCTTGCGCCGCCATTCGCTGAGGAACACGACCAGCAGCTGAAGCTGGGCGCGCGGCAGGAACACCCTTGGCCTCCGCGGGATGTGCTTCGGCGCGAGGCTGCACGTCGCCGATCATTCGCGAGCCGATCAGTCGCGCAATGTACGGGTCGTGGAATGAACAAAAAAGGGGCGGCATCGCTGCCGCCCCTCACCGATGTCCGGTAAGGCGCTGCTGGAGACAGCGCCTTCGTCCGGATCAATCGTTCAACGCATCCTTGAGCGCTTTTGCAGGCGTGAAGGAGACCTTCTTGGAAGCGGCGATCGTCAGGGTCGCGCCGGTGGCCGGGTTGCGGCCCTCGCGCGCCGGACGGTCGGCGACCTTGAACTTGCCGAACCCCGGCAGCGAAACTTCCTCACCCTTTTTTGCGGCGTCGGTAATAGCCTTGAGGGTGGCATCGATGACGCGCTTGGCAGCGGCTTTGTCGATCCCCTGTTCAGCGGCGACAACGCCGGCGATGTCGGCAGTGTTCATGATCACTCCTGGTGTTGCTTGATAACTGTTGTTGCACCGTTGGGCGGCGCAAGGCGCCTCTTGTGCGCGGCGTTTTCGGCTGGGGCAATTGGAAACTGGGCCGAAAACCGGAAAAAAACGGACACCGAACGATTTTCGAGCAATTTTTGGATGAGGCGAGCGCTCAGGTCGCTGTGATACGGACTTTACGGAGCCTATTCGCCCCGGCGCGTCGCCGTCGCAAGCAGTTTATCGATGCGCCGGCCGTCCATGTCGATCACCTCGAACCGCCATCCCTTGTGGGTGAACGACTCGCCGGTCGTCGGCAGATGCTTGAGACGCCAGAGCGCAAAGCCAGCCGCGGTCGCGAAATCGCGGTCTTCGGGAAGGGAGAGGCCGAGCCGGTCGGCCATGCTGTCGGCAGCGACGGTTCCCGAGATCAGCAGGCTGCCGTCGTCGCGCTCGACGAACGGCGGATCGGTATCCTCGTCCTGGTCCGACGCGAACTCGCCCGCGATCGCGGCAAGCAGGTTTGCCGGCGCCACCAGCCCTTCGAAGTGGCCATATTCGTCGTGGATGAAGGCCATCGGCACCTCGGCCTCGCGCAGGGCCTTGAGCGCGTCCATCGCATCGACATGATCGGGGATGAAGATGCCCTTGTGCAGGATCGCGCGCAGGTCGATCGGTCCGCCGTTGATGAGGATGCGGACCAGATCGCGCGAGTGGATCACGCCGATGATCTCGTCGACCGATCCGTCGGCGACGGGCATCCGCGTGTGCGGCATTTCGGCGATCTGCGCGCGGATCGCGTCCGGATCGGCGTTGATGTCGATCCACTCGACCTCGGTGCGCGGCGTCATCACCTCGCGCACGGGCCGATCGGCCAGGCGGACCACGCCGGAGATGATCGCGCGCTCGCTCTCCTCGATGACGCCGGCCGAAGACGCTTCGGCGACGATCAGGTGCAGCTCTTCGGCGGTCACATGATTTTCGGCTTCCCGCGCCAGACCCAGAATCCTGAAGATCAGCGCGCTCGTACGATCGAGCAGCCAGACGAAAGGCGCGGTCAATCGCGCCAGCCACAGCATCGGGATCGCCATGACGGCGGCGATCGGCTCGGGCTTGCGCAGCGCGAACTGCTTTGGGACCAACTCGCCGACGATCAGCGAGGCGAATGTCGTCACGGCGATCACCAGGCCGAACCCGATCTCGGGTGCCGTGCCCGCCGGCACCCCCAACAGGACGAGGCGGTCGCCCACCGGGCCGCCCAGGCTCGCCCCGGAATAGGCGCCGGCGAGGATGCCGATCAGGGTGATGCCGATCTGCACCGTCGACAGGAAGCGTCCTGGATCGGCTGCGAGATCCATCGCCGTCCGCGCGCCGCGATGGCCGGCGCGGGCCATCGCCTCCATCCGCGCCTTGCGCGCCGATACGATCGCCAACTCCGACATCGCGAAGACGCCATTGATCGCCACCAGGACGATGATGATCACCAGGTCGAACCACGGAAAGGGGGATAGAGGGGCAGGGTGCGGCATGGCGCTGCCGCTTCATGCCGCGAATCCGGCAATTTCACAACCGTCCTGAATCGCGCACGATTCGGCACGGACACGAAACCATCATGGGCAAGGAATGTTCTCGCTTCCGATCCCACCAGGGGACAGGAGATATTTCGATGCGAACCATGCACGGGCTTATCGCCCTTCTCACGGCTTCAACCTTGCTTGCAGGCTGCGTCACCAACCCCGAAACCGGCGAGCGTAAATTGTCGAAGGCGGCGATCGGAGCGCTGGCGGGAACCGCGCTGGGGGCGGGCGCTGGTGCCTTGGTAGGAGGCAAGCACAGCCGCACCGAAGCTATTGTCGGTGCCGGGATCGGTGCGCTGGCAGGCGGCGCGATCGGTACCTACATGGATCGCCAGGAAGCCAAGCTTCGCGAGCAGACCGCCGGCAGTGGTGTCGAGGTCGAGCGTCGCGGCGACGAGTTGCTGCTCAACATGCCTTCGGGGATCACCTTCGCGACCAACAGCTACGAGGTGCAGCCGCAGTTCCGCACGACGCTCGACAAGGTCGCCGGAATTCTCGGCGAATATAACCAGACCTATGTCGATGTTTACGGGCATACCGACTCGACGGGATCCGACTCCATCAATCTGCCACTGTCGCGCAACCGGGCGGCGGCCGTCTCGAACTATCTGTCGACGCATGGCGTGGCGGCCGCCCGATTGGGGACCCAGGGCTTCGGTGCGAGCCAGCCGATCGCCTCCAACGCGACGATCGATGGCCGCCAGAAGAACCGCCGCGTCGAGATAAAGATCGTTCCGATCAAGGAGAGCGCCGCCTGACAGGCGCGCAAAGGGCCGAGCTGCCGGACTGGCGAGCGGCTCGGCCCTTGCCCTCTCAGCGGCGCGCCACGAAGAAGTCGCGGAGCAACGCTGCGGCTTCCGCCTCGCCGATGCCGCCATAGATTTCAGGCCGGTGATGGCAGGTCGGCTGCGCGAAGAAGCGCGGGCCGTGTGCCACCGCTCCCCCTTTCGGATCCTCGGCGCCGTAATAGAGCCGGCGCAGCCGGGCATGCGAGATCGCGCCGGCGCACATCGCGCACGGCTCCAGCGTGACATACAGGTCGCAATCGTCGAGCCGCTGCGCGCCCAGCCGTGCGGCTGCGGCGCGAATCGCCTCCATCTCGGCATGGGCGGTAGGGTCGCTGCCTGAGCACATCGCATTGGCTGCGGTGGCGACCACCTCGTCGCCGCGCATGATCACGGCCGCGACCGGCACCTCTCCGCTGGATGCGGCTTGCCTGGCAAGGTCGAGCGCGAGGCGCATGGGAGGGGGCAACGGGAAGCTCATCGGCCCGCTGTACGAGCCGGGCACGGCCAGCGCTAGAGCGGTATGTGATCCGATTACATCGGATTGGCCGCTCTAGGTCTTTGATTTTACGCGATATGCGAGTCGTCAGGTGATTCCACCTGACTTCATATCGCTCTAGCGGATCGGGATGCGATCAGGGACCAGCAACAGCGCGAGCGCCATCACTACGCCCGGAACCCAGCCGATCAGGGTCAGCAGGACGGTCACCCAGAAAGCGGGCGTTATGCCCCGCCCCAGGAAAACGCCGAGCGGCGGCAGCAGGATCGCCGCGACGACCGCCCAGGGCGATGCCGCCGCGCGGATGGCCTGCTGCCGCGCCACGTCAATTGGCCTTCTTGACGTCCACGGTCGGAACCTTGATCTCTTCCTTGGTGGTGCCGACGTCGACCTTGGGCACGGTGATGTCGGTCGATTTCGTACCGACATCGACCTTCGCCGTGTCAACGTCGAAGGCTGGTGCCTGGCCGCCCGAAACCGAGACGTCGGGAGCCTTCATTTCCTTGGTCTGGTTGATGTCGATCAGCCCGAAGGCGAAGGCGGCGATGATCGCGAGAATCGCGATGACCGCGACGATGATACCGACGCGAGCACCATTGTTGCGCGCGGGATATTCCTTATAATGCTCGTTGGGCGTGTTCACTTGGGCACTCCTCCGCCGATGTGGTGGTGCGCGAACAACGATCTGTTACGGCTAGAGTTGCATTGGCCCGTCCGAACGGCTTGACGAATCTCGGGATCGCCGTTATCCGCCGCCACTTTCCGGGCAACCCGAACATTCAGGACGAACTATCATGTCGCGCATCTGCGAGCTGACCGGCAAGGGCCGCCAAGTGGGCCACAACGTGTCCCATGCCAACAACAAGACCAAGCGGACCTTTCTGCCGAACCTGCAGAATGTGACGCTGATCTCCGATTCGCTCGGCAAGGGCGTCAAGCTGAAGGTGTCGACCCACGGCCTGCGTTCGGTGGAGCATGTCGGCGGCCTCGACAACTGGCTGCTCAAGACGTCGGACGACGACCTGTCGCTGCGCGCGCGCCGCCTGAAGCGTGAAGTCGCCAAGAAGCAGGCCCTCGCCGCCTGATTTCTCCGCTCCGGCGGATCACACAGAACGAAGCCGGATCGCTCTCGCGGTCCGGTTTTTGTTTGCGCGGGTCGATTCGCCTCGTCGCGATCGGCTCCGCAGCTATCCGGCGGGCTCCAGCAGCTCGAACTTCAGCAGCAGGGTCCGCTCCAGCGCGATCTGGTTGTCGTCGGATATGATCCAGACGATCACCTTGCCATTTTCGCGGGTGATGCTCATCCCCTCCATATTGTCGACGTTCAGCGGCGGCTTGATCTCGGCGATCATCTCGCCGTCGACGGTCGCGCCTTCGGAGATCGCCCGGGGATCGATGATCGACAGCGCAGCGGCAAAGCCCGACAGGACGCCGAATCGGCGGTGCAGGACGATGATCCTCCCGTCCGGGAGCTGCCGCGCGTCGGTCGGCGCATAATCGCGCGGCGGGCGGTAGCCGAACTGGATCGGCACATTGCTGGCATCGGTGGGGTCGCCGGGGAAGAGCAGGGCGGCATGGACGAACGGGGCGACCGCAGTACCTTCGCAGAATATCGCGAATCGGCCGTCGTCCAGCCGCACCATCGCCTCGGCACCGGAGTTGACCGACCAGGCCTTCATCGCCGGCGGGAAACCCGATGCGATCGGCTTCGCGAAGTCGGCGCTGTAGCGCAGGATCGCATTGCGCGCCTCGAAGCCGACCCAGATGTCACCTTGGGGCCCTTCCGTCATCGATTCCGAATCGCGGTCGGCGCGCGTGCCGGTGCTTGTCGGAAAAGCGGGCAGCGTGCCGAACCGGCTGTCGGTGATGATACCCGGCTCTGCCATGCGGAAGCGCATATAGTCGCCGGTATCGGCCAGCGCGACAAAGCGGTCTCCGTCCACCCGCAGCGACGAATAGCCGCCGAAGTTGCGCTGGCGGCTGGTAAGCTTCCAGCCGCCGAGATAGCGGAGCCGGCCGATGTCGTGGTGCGCCGGATCGTCGGGATCGATGGGGATGGGCGTGGCGACGATCGCAACGTCCGATGCCTGGGGGTATCCTGCCGAACTGGGCAGCAGGCAGAACAGCAGTGCGGCCAGAGCCTTCTTCATGGCCCGGGCGATACCGGCAGCGCGCTCAAACCCCAAGGACTTTGACCGCCTCGGCGATCTCGGGTCGTCGCGGATTATGAACGGCCGCCAACAGCCATGTTCAGCATCGGCTCACGCGAATCATGGAATAAGCGAGCCATCGATCGGGCCCTGTTGGCCTTTTTATGGGTTCTTCGCGGAATCCGCGGTTGAGACCAGGAGGTAGTTATGTTGCGCAAGTTTTTCACAGCCGCCGCTGCAACCGCAGTAGCACTCGCAGCGGTCGCGCCAGTGGCGGCGCAGGCGCAATATTTTGGCGGTGGCCGCTACGAGCATGTCCGTGATGGATATGGACATCGCGGCTATGGCCGCGACTATTATCGTGGCCGCGACCGGTATTACGCCGATCGCGGACGCTATTACGGCAACCGCGGCTATTATGGCGGGCGCGGCTACGGCCGCTGCCGCGATAAGGGCACCGGCGGCACCATCCTCGGCGCTATCGCAGGTGGCCTGCTGGGCCATGAGATCGGCAACGGCCGCTATGATCGCGGCGACGGCACTACCGGCGCCATCATTGGTGCAGGCGTCGGCGCCCTGGCCGGCCGCGCGATCGACCGCGACTGCTAAGAGTTTCTGAAGTCGGACCAGTTCCCCGCGTGGCGTTGTGGGGAGGAGGGTCGCCGGGTTCCTGGAGGGCCTGGCGGCCCTCCACTTTGTTTGATGGCCCTCAGACGCCGGGCGCAGGGCGTCCGCCCTGCTTGGCTTCCTCGCAATAAGCTCGGGCCGCTGTTCGCGGCTTCTCGGCTGCGCCTCGCCCATCGCGAAGCTCGGTCGATCCGTGGTTCGAAGAGGCAAGCGCGAAAAGCGCGTCCGAGCGTAGCGAGGAAGCCAAGCAGCACGGACGTGCTGCGCCCGGCGTCTGAGGGCTTAAACAAAAACTCATTCTATTTCGAATAGCGTCGCCAGTTGCTCGACCATCGTGCCGCCGAGCTGCTCGACGTCCATGATCGTCACGGCCTTCTGATAATAGCGCGTGACGTCATGGCCGATGCCGATCGCGATCAGCTCTACGGGGGAGCGCGTTTCGACCCAGCCGATCACCTGGCGCAAATGCCGTTCCAGATAGGAACCGTTGTTGACCGAGAGCGTCGAGTCGTCGACCGGCGCGCCGTCCGAGATGACCATCAGGATCTTGCGCTCCTCGCGCCGCCCGATCAGTCGGCCATGCGCCCAGAGCAGCGCCTCGCCGTCGATATTCTCCTTGAGCAGCCCCTCGCGCATCATCAGGCCGAGCGACTTGCGCGCGCGGCGCCATGGCTCGTCGGCCTTCTTGTAGATGATGTGGCGCAGGTCGTTGAGCCGGCCCGGGGTCGGCGGCCGCCCGGCGCCGAGCCAGGCTTCGCGTGACTGGCCGCCCTTCCAAGCGCGGGTGGTGAAGCCGAGGATCTCCGTCTTCACCGCGCAGCGCTCGAGCGTCCGCGCCAGAATATCGGCACAGATCGCCGCGATCGAGATCGGCCGCCCGCGCATCGAGCCGCTATTGTCGATCAGCAGCGTGACCACCGTGTCGCGAAAGTCGACGTCGCGCTCGATCTTGTAGCTCAGCGAATGGGCGGGGTTGATCACCACCCGCGCAAGCCGCGCCGCGTCGAGCAGCCCCTCCTCCTGGTCGAAGTCCCAGCTGCGGTTCTGCTGCGCCATCAGCCGGCGCTGCAGCCGGTTGGCCAGCTTGGTCACCGCCCCCTGCAGGTGGACGAGCTGCTGATCGAGATAGGCGCGCAGCCGGGTAAGCTCCTCCTCGTCGCACAGCTCGGTGGCGGCGATCTCCTCGTCGAAGCGGGTGGTGTAAGCGTGGTAATCGAAGCCGGGGGGGAGGTCGGACATCGGCCGGTTGGGCCGGACCGGCATCATCCCATCCTCGCCGTCCTCGCCGAACTCGCTGTCCATGTCGTCGGCGCTGTCCTGGTCGAGCTGGCGCTGTTCGCCATCCTCGTCGCCGGCTTCTGTCTGCTCGGCGCGGCTCTCGACTCCGGAATCGCTCGATCCGTCCTCGTCCTCGTCCTCGTCCTGCTGGCCCTCGCTCTCCTCCTGATCGTCGCCTTCGTCCTCGTCGCCCGCCTCGGGATCGAACTCCGGCGCCTGCTCGCCGTCGGTCAGGTCGAGGTCCTCGAGCAGCCGGCCGACCAGCTTGGCGAACGCCGCCTGATCGTCGAACGCGAGTTCGAGCGCGTCGAGATCCTTGCCCGCCTTCTCCTCGACCCAGTCCCGCACCAGTGACAATCCGGCCTCGGCGATGGCCGGCGGCGCTTCGCCGGTCAGCCGTTCGCGCACCAGCAGCCCGATCGCCGTAGACAGCGGCACCTCTTCGCGCACTCGCGCCCGCAGCAGTGGATCGGACCGCAGGCGGACTTCGAGGGCCTGGGAAAGATTGGCGCGGACGCCGGCCATGGCGCGCGAGCCGATCGCCTCGACCCGGGCAAGCTCGACCGCATCGTGAACGGCCCGGGCCACCGGCTCGGCCGGGGCGGTGCGGTCATGGATTCGCTGGTCGTGATGGCGGAGCTTGAGCGCGAAGCTGTCGGCGAAGCCGCGCGCCTCGGCGACCGCCTGGGCGGGCAGGTTGCGCGCGGGCATAGGCACCCGGATCTGCTTGTAGGACGAGGACGGCGCCTCGGCCGTGAAGCTCAGTTCGACCTCCGGCTCATGCGCCAGCGCCCGGGCGGTTCCGCCGAGCACAAGCCGGAAGGCTTCGATGGGGGTCTGTTCGGCCATCAGTCGAGCAACAGGCCGTGCAGCCTCGCCTTCGCGCCCTCGTCCACGCCGATCGCCTGCAGATAGGCATCGATGCCGCCATGGTCGCGCTCGAGGCTGTCGAACATCGCCGCCAGATAGTCCGCGTCGGCGATGAGTATCGGCGCCAGCACCTCCGCCGGGACCGTCCTGTAGTGCGAGATCCCGCCTTCCTTGCGGTCTGTCAGCCGGCGGAAGTCGGCGTAGCGGTTGGTCAGAAGATAGTCGTCGACGATTGTGTCGCGGGCGACGCCCAGCACGGACAGGATCAGCGCTGCGGCGACGCCCGTGCGGTCCTTGCCGGCGGTGCAGTTGAACAGCAGCGGCGCATGCCCGGCGACCAGACGCTCGAACAGGAAACGGTATGACGGCGCATGATCGACCAATATGTCGCGATAGAGATCGAGCATCATCTGGCGCACCGCTTCGGCGGTGGCCGCCGAGCTGCGCAGCATCTCGGTAAAGACGCCGCTCGCTTCGGCATAATCGCGCGACCAGTAGAAGGCGCCTGCCGGCTCGCACCAGCGCGTCGGGTCGCGCCGCCGCTCGCCGCCGCGCCGCAGGTCACAGACGGTGGCGATGCCGAGCGAGGCCAGCTGGCGCTCGTCCGCTTCGGTCAGCAGCGACATCACACCCGAGCGGAACAGCATGCCGCGCTTGACGGTGCGCCCGTCGGCAGCCGCATAGCCCCCCATGTCGCGGAGGTTGAAGCCGCCTTCGAGCGGCAGCAGGGGCGAGATCGCGGTGGTGCTCATATTTTCCCGACGATGCTCTCCGGCAGGTCCTTTCCGAACACGCGCTGATAATATTCGGCCACAAGCGAGCGTTCGCTCTCATCGCATTTGTTCAGGAAGGACAGGCGGAAGGCGAAGCCGACATCGTTGAAGATCAGTGCATTCTGCGCCCAGCTGATCACGGTTCGCGGGCTCATCACCGTGGAGATGTCCCCCGCCATGAAGCCCTGTCGGGTCAGGTCGGCGACCTTCACCATATTGTCGACGACCTTCTTGCCGTCGGGCTTGTCATATTCGCCCGACTTGGCGAGCACGATCTGCGCCTCGGTCGCCGCCGGCAGATAGTTGAGCGTGACGACGATGTTCCAGCGATCCATCTGGCCCTGGTTGATCTGCTGGGTGCCGTGATAGAGCCCGCTGGTGTCGCCGAGGCCTACCGTGTTGGCGGTGGAGAACAGGCGGAACCAGGGGTTAGGGCGAATCACCCGGTTCTGGTCGAGCAGGGTCAGCTTGCCTTCGGTTTCGAGCACGCGCTGGATCACGAACATCACGTCGGGACGGCCCGCATCATATTCATCGAACACCAGCGCGGTCGGGGTCTGCAGCGCCCAGGGCAGCAGGCCTTCGCGGAACTCGGTGATCTGCTGGCCATCGCGCAGCACGATCGCGTCGCGGCCGACCAGGTCGATACGGCTGATATGCGCGTCGAGGTTGATTCGGATGCACGGCCATTTGAGGCGCGCGGCCACCTGCTCGATGTGGCTCGACTTGCCGGTGCCGTGATAGCCCTGGATCATCACCCGCCGGTTATGGGCAAAGCCTGCCGCGATCGCCATCGTCGTATCGGGATCGAACACATAGGCCGGGTCGAGGTCGGGCACCCGCTCGTCCGATTCGGAAAAGGCCGGCACTTCCAGATCGCTGTCGATCCCGAACACATCGCGCACCTTCACCATCCGATCAGGCGCCGAGAGCACCGTCTCAGTGCGGCTGTCGGGCTGGACGTTGGGCAGATCGGTCATGACGAAAGCCTTTGGAATCGATAATGTTGCTTATGCGAAGGCGGGGCGGCCTTTGAGTTGCGTATAAGCCGAAATCACGTTCTGCAAAGCCTTCTCGTGGCTCCGGTCGCCGCCATTCCTGTCGGGATGGTAGCGGCGGACGAGTTCGGCATAGCGCGTCCTCAGGGTGCGGCGATCGGCGTCGTGGCCCAGTCCCAGCACCTTCAGCGCACGGCGGTCGGCGTCGGACAACGGCCTGCCGTCCGCGCGTTCGCGCTCCACCGCCCGCGCGAATTTCGCGCCGATCGCATCAAGCGGGTCGATGAAGTCGGCCCAGCGCGGCGTGCTGCCCGCCGCCGGGGAAAAGGCGCGGGTTTCGCGCTCCCAGCCGGCATAGGGGGTCTGCTGCGCAGCGATCTCGTCGGTGCTCATCCCTTCGAAGAAATTATAGCCGCTGTTGAACGCGCGAACATGGTCCAGGCAGAAATAGCGCCAATCGCCCGGCCCGTCGAAGCCGGGCCGCCGCCCCTCCGCGGCGGGCGCGCGATATTCGCCGGGCTGATCGCAGCCCGGGGTCATGCAGGCGCGCCGCCCGCTGTCGATCCGTCCGTGGAACCGGGTCCTTGCCCGCCGCTCCGTAAAGTCTTCGCTCAACGCTCGCCTCTTGTCGTTCAATGCCCCTATATAGGCGAGATGAACCAACTTCCCACCGGCCCTGTCGCCTCCGAGATCATTCGCCGCCTGCAAGCGGCGCTGAACCCCACACGGCTCGTCGTGACCGACGACAGCGACAGGCATCGTGGTCACGCCGGCCATGACGGTTCCGGCGAGAGCCATTTCACCGTCGAGGTCGAAAGCCCGTCCTTCGCCGGCCAGAACCGGGTCAGCCGTCAGCGCGCGGTCAATGCGGCGCTTTCCGACCTGCTGGCGGACAAGATCCATGCGCTGGCGATCAAGGCGACCGCGCCCGGAGAGCAGTGAGTCGCATCAGCCGGTCGGGGTCGTTACGGCCTCGACCGCGATGGAACCAGGCACCACACCACTCGTTCCCTGCCCACACCCAACTGGAGTTTGTTCCGATGTTGAAATGGGCGCTTATCTTCCTCGTTGTCGGCCTCGTGCTCGGCGCGCTGGGCTTCGGCGGCATCGGCGGCGCGTTCGTCGGCATCGCCAAGATCCTGTTCTTCATCGCAATAGCGCTGTTCATCATCTTCGCGCTGCTGGCGCTGTTCGCGGGCAAGAAGATCAGCGATTCGGTCTGACCCTTAATCTCTGGACGGGGCCGCGCAGCTATGGCGCATCGCGGCCTCGATAGCTTATGATCGAGCCATGAAGACTCTCATCGCCCTGATCGCCGCGGCACTGGCCACGACTCCTGCCCTGGCCAATGATTTCAGTGACAAGCTCAAGACGCTCTCGTCGATGCAGCAGCGGGCGGTGATGCGTCGCGCCGTCCTCGACGATAAGCAATATTGCAAGCGGATCGGCCCGGTCGCCTATCAAGGGCCCTATAAGAATCTCGAGATGTGGACGGTGCAATGCGATCGCGGCGCCGCCTACGCGGCCTTCATCGGCGGCGACGGATCGGTCCAGGTCAGGCCATGCCGCGATCTGGCCGTCCTGAAGCTGCCGGCCTGCAAATTGCCGAAATAAGCTACAGGCCCATCGCGACCAGAAGCATGAAGAAGATCAGCGCCGAGGTATAGGCGACGATGATCAGCGCGATCATCCGCCACGCCGCGCCGAACCAGCCGAGCTGGTAGGCGCCTTTCAGCTGGCGATACATGTGCCATGGCGGGAACAGCAGCAGCGTCAGCCAGACCAGTGCCGTGGGCACCCCTATGGCGTCCGCGAGGCTGAGCGCGACGACCATCAGCGTCATTGCTGACAGCGAATAGGTGGCGAAGATCGCGTGGTCGTACATTCCGACACCGCGCTTGAACATGAACAGCAGCCATATGAACGGCAACGATATCGGGATCAGTGCCCAGGAAAATTTATAAGCGCTCGACTGCAGCTTATAGGCCGTAAGCTCCGGGTTTTTGGCGGCGTGGCGGATCACGTCGTCGACGCCAGGGACGCCCGTGATGACACGGCCATCGTCGATCGCCATGCCTTCGCTCTTGATCTCCGGCTTGATCTGGCCGGTCGTGATCAGCCGCAGGGCGGCCTGTTCGGTCCGCAGATCGCGGATCTTTCCATCGATCTGTTTGGTGGGGGTGCCCTTCGCCTCGAGCGCCTGCTTCTGCTTGAGGAGGTGCGCGATCTTCCGCTCGGTCTTGCGCAGGTCGTTCGCCGCCTCGGTGCGGGCTTCGGCCAGCGCGACCGCGTCCTTGCCCTTGAGCTTCGAGTCGATCGGCCCGCCGACCAGGCCGAACACCGCGACCATCAGGAAAACCGAAAACAGGAAGAGCGCCATCGGCGAGACGAAGTTGACGCGCTCGCCATGGACATAGCGGCGGGTCAATTCGCCCGGCCGCCAGAACAGCAGCGGAATCGTGTGCCAGGTGCGTCCCTCGAGATGGAACACGCCATGGGCGATGTCGTGGAACAGCGCGCCGACGGTGCGGTGGACATGCGCCGACTGGCCGCATTTATGGCAGTGCGGCCCGATCAGTGTCGTGCCGCAGTTCAGGCATTTGCCCCCGGCGGCGCCATGCGCCGACGCGCCCGCGCCATCGACGGCACCCGCGGCCATGGCCCCGGTCGCGACATCGGCAACAGCTTCGAGTTCCCCCGACATGGCGGAAAGCTAGCATTGCGCTCGGCCAAGCGCGAGTGGGGTTTAGCGAAAGGCGGCAAAGTGCTAGGGCGCGCGCATGACCGAAGCCGTTGCTCTCCGCCCCACCGACGCCGCTGCGCTGATCGCAGACATGGGCGCCCGCGCCCGCACGGCCGCCCGGCAGCTCGCCGCTGTGCCAACGGCGGACAAGGCGAAGGCGCTGGTCGAAGCCGCGCGCGCCATCCGCAGCGCCGGCGCCGCGATCCTGGCAGCCAATGCCGCCGATGTCGGGCGCGCCACGGCCAATGGTCTCTCGGCCGCGATGCTCGACCGTCTCACCCTCGACGCCGCGCGCGTCGAGTCGATGGCGGCGGGGCTCGAGGCGGTGGCGGGCCTGCCCGATCCGGTCGGCCGGATGATCGACGAGGCCAGCCGGCCCAACGGTCTCCTGCTGCAGCGCGTGCGTGTGCCGCTCGGCGTCATCGGCATCATCTATGAGAGCCGGCCCAACGTGACGGCCGATGCCGGCGCGCTGTCGCTGATGTCCGGCAACGCCTGCATCCTGCGCGGCGGTTCCGAAGCGGCCGGCAGCAACCGCGCGATCCATGCCGCGATCCTGGCGGGGGTGCGCGCCGCCGGCCTTCCCGAAGACGCGATCCAACTGGTGCCGATCACCGATCGGGCGGCGGTCGGCGCGATGCTGACGGCGCAGGGCCTGATCGACATCATCGTGCCGCGTGGCGGCAAGAGCCTCGTCGGGCGTGTCCAGGACGAGGCGCGCGTGCCGGTGCTCGCGCATCTCGATGGCATCGTTCACCTCTATGTCGACCGGGCCGCCGATCCCGCCAAGGCGCTGCCGCTTGCGGTCAATGCCAAGATGCGGCGCACCGGCGTGTGCGGCGCCACCGAGACGCTGCTGATCGATCGCGGCTATCCCGCGCCGCAGCCGATCGTCGCGGCGCTGCTCGATGCCGGCTGCGAGGTGCGCGGCGATGACGAGGCGCAGGCGCTCGACCCCCGCGTCAAACCGGTCAGCGCCGCCGACTGGGATTGCGAATATCTCGACAGCATCGTCTCGGTCGGCTTCGTCGATGGCGCGGACGGGGCGATGGCGCACATCGCCCGCCACAGCTCGCACCATACCGACGCCATCATCACCGAGGATCAAGCGACGGCCGACCGCTTCCTGGGTGGGGTCGACAGCGCGATCGTGATGCACAACGCGTCGACGCAGTTTGCCGATGGCGGCGAATTCGGCCTCGGCGCGGAGATCGGCATTTCGACCGGCCGCCTCCACGCCCGCGGCCCCGTCGCGCTGGAAGGGCTCACCACATATAAATGGCTGGTGCGCGGGACCGGCCAGACCCGGCCCTGATCTCGCGGGCGGGCCGCGTAGCGCGGCTGTCGGACCGCTAAGTTAATCTCGTTTGTTGAGCAGCCGGGCCGATCCCACCTTGGCTGCTCCTTCGAGTGAGAATCCATGGCCTCCGTCGCAAAGCCAGCTCCGCGCTATGTCAGCAATTTCGGCCTGCAGGTGCTCGCCGGAATGGTCGTCGGCCTGATCCTCGGTCTGGTCGCCCGGTCGACAGGCACGGGCGGGGGCCATCCCAACGCCCTGGCGCAGACTCTCGACCTGGTCGGCACGATCTTCGTGCAGCTGCTCAAGGCGCTGGTGCCGCCGCTGATCTTCGCGGCGATCGTCACGTCGATCGTCAACCTGCGCGATCTCCACAATGCCGCGCGCCTCGTCGGCCAGACCCTGCTCTGGTTCGCCATCACCGCGTTGATCTCGGTGACGATCGGCATTGCGCTGGGCCTGGTCATCCAGCCCGGCATCGCCGCCGGCGTCGTGCAGGAGGGGGCCGCTGCGCCGAAGTCGGTCGGCAGCTGGCTCGATTTCCTCAAGGGACTGGTTCCCGCCAACATGCTCGGGCTCTATGCCAGCACCAGGACCGGCGACGACGGCGCGGTCAACACCTCGCTCGGCTTCAACGTGCTGCAGATCATCGTCATCTCGATCGCGGTCGGCGCGGCGGCGCTGCGCGCGGGCGCCGCTGCCGATCCGTTCATCGGCTTGGTGCGCGGGCTGCTGGCGATCATGCGCCGCCTGCTATGGTGGGTGATCCGGCTGACCCCGATCGGGAGCGCCGGGCTGATCGGCAGCGCGGTCGTCAAATATGGCTGGGGTGCGCTGGCCGGGCTCAGTTGGTTCGCCGCCTCCATCTATATCGGCCTCGCGATCGTCATGCTGCTCGTCTATCCGGCGCTGCTCGCGCTCAACGGCATTTCCCCGCGGCGCTTCTTCGCGGGCGCCTGGCCGGCGATCCAGCTCGGCTTCGTGTCGCGCTCGTCGGTCGGCACCCTGCCGGTCACCGAACGCTCGGCCGAGCTGCTCGGCGTGCCGCGCAGCTACGCCTCCTTCGCGGTGCCGCTGGCGTCCACCACCAAGATGGACGGCTGTGCATCGATCTACCCGGCGATCTCCGCGATCTTCGTCGCGCAATTCTATGGGCTGCCGCTCGGCCTGGCCGACTATGGCCTGATCGTCCTCGCATCGGTGCTCGGCTCGGCGGCCACCGCGGGCCTGACCGGCGCCACGGTGATGCTCACCCTCACGCTGTCCACGCTCGGCCTCCCGCTCGAAGGCGCGGGCCTGCTGCTGGCGATCGATCCCATCCTCGACATGGGCCGCACCGCCACCAACGTCGCCGGTCAGATCCTGGTGCCGATGATCGTTGCCAGGCGCGAGGGAATATTGGAGGAGCCGGCGCCGCAGGGCGTGCTGGCCACAGAGGCATGATCGCCGCGCAACCGGGCCTCTACCTGAACGTTCAAGCCATGTTCACTCGCCGCTTGCGATAAACGGTGGCGGAAGTAGGTTGAAGCCAGGCCCTTAGCGGGCCTGCTGATAATGATAAGGCGCACGAACATGCCGAGTATTCGTAAAGTCCTTGCGGCCGTGGCCCCGCTGGCGCTGCTCGCGGCCTCCGCCTGTACCCAGCCGTTCCAGGCCAACGTCTCGCGCTTCCAGGCGCTGCCGGTTCCCGAAGGCCAGACCTTCGCGATCGAGCCGGCCGATGCCCGCAACCGGGGTGGCCTCGAATTCGCGCAATATGCCGGCCTCGTCAGCCAGCGGCTCGCGGCCTATGGCTATCGCCCGGTCGAGGGCGGCGCCCGGCCAGAGCTGGTGGTGAAGTTCGATTATGGCGTCGACCACGGCGTCCAGAAGACGGTATCCCGGCCCGAGCCTGTCGGCCCCTGGGGCTATGGCGGCTATGGCGGCTTCGGCCCCTATGGCCGACGCTGGGGCTATGGATCGGCCTTCTATCATGGCTGGGATCCGTTCTTCTACGATCCGTGGTACCAGCGCATCGACACCTACACGGTCTATACGAGCTATGCCGACATGGTGATCGAGCGCAGCTCGGACGGAAAGCATGTGTTCGAAGGCAAGGCCAAGGCCCGCTCGCTGGACGATGCCTTGCCGCGGCTGGTGCCCAACCTGGTCGAGGCGCTGTTCACCAACTTCCCCGGCCAGTCGGGCGAAGAGGTGAAGATCACGATCGCCCCGCCGGACAAGAGGAAGTAAGCGTATAAATTGCTCCTTTTCTCCTCCCTTCAAGGGAGGGGCCAGGGGTGCGTGACGAAGTCAGAGGCTTGATGCCTCTGGCGGAATTGATCGGAATGATTTCGGAGCCTAGCGATGCATCCGTCCTCGCTTTTTCGGGGAGGAGGAGTGGTCTGACCTCCGAAACGGATCAGATTCCCATCCTTCACCTTCACCCTTAATCCAGGCTTACCGCCGAGGGCGTTGACTTCAATCTTCGGCCACGTCATCTGCCCAGGACTGGTTCTTGGGCGTAACGAATGCCATTAATCGAAGCGACGGTCGGCGAGATCGCGGACCACATAAGGAATGGCAACCAGCTTTGCTTGGTGATCGGGGCAGGCGTGTCGAAGTCCGCAGGGGTCGGACTCGCCGGCGACTTTGTTCAACGGATCAAGGACCGTTTCCCCAGCATTTACGAGCGTGCCTGTAAGGACTGCGGCGACTCAGCGCCCCCCTCTTATGCGCAGTGCATGGCAGCATTGATGCCGGCCAAGCAGGTCGAACTGATTCGAGAAGATATCGACAATGCCCTGATCAATTGGGCTCATATCGGCATTGCGCGATTGGAGCGCGCCGGCCTTATCGACACGATATTGACGACCAACTTCGACCCGCTTGCGTCGCGCGCATGCGCATTGTTCAATCGCTTTCCCGCGATTTACGATCTCGCCGGCCTTCGCGATAGCGAATCAAATCGCATCAGCTTTGACAAATCCTATGTCAAAGGCAGCGCTATATTCCATCTCCATGGCCAGCATACGGGCTTTCTCTTGCTGAATACCAAGGAGAAGCTCGAAGCCCAGGCGAACCGCATCAAGCCGATCCTTGAAGCTGTCATGAAGGGAAAGCCGGTAATTATCGCCGGCTACAGCGGTGAGAACGATCCGTTGGTCGATAAAATCGCCGAGCTCGCGCCTTTCAATCACGGCTTGTTCTGGATTTGCCGTGACGATCGCGATCCAGCCAAGAATGTCTGTGAAAAACTGCTGACGCTCGAAAATTGCCGGATTGTCAGGAGCATGCCGAGCGACCTATTCTTTTCGGAGCTCGCCACCAACCTCAAGCTCGATCCCCCGGATTTTTTGGCCAATCCTTTTGGCCATATGGGGAAGATCCTGGAAACAATCCGACCCTATTCGGATTTGGGCGAGAAGGCAGGAACCGATCTGTTAGAATCCGCGAAAACCATGCTGAACGAAGCGACGGCAAGGCAGGCGATTGCGCAACCCCATCTCGAAAAAATCGCTGAGCTGATGGCGCGGAGAGAGTTTGAGACGGTCTGGGAGGCATATGGCGGCTCGACGGATGAGCTTTCACCAGAGGCTGGGGAATATGTCAGCTGGGCGGCCATTATGCTCGGCAACGTCCTTTATGACCAGGCCAAGGCCAAAGAGGGGCAGCTGGCCGACGATCTCTTCCGCATGGCCGGCGAAAAATATGCCGCTGCCGTCGCCATCAAGCCCGACAAACATGAGGCGCTCTACAACTGGGGCAACGCCCTCTGTGATCAGGCCGGGACCAAAGAGGGGCAACTGGCCGACGAACTCTTCCGGATGGCCGGCGAAAAATATGCCGCTGCCGTCGCCATCAAGCCCGACAAACATGAGGTGCTCTACAACTGGGGCAACGCCCTATGTGAGCAGGCCAGGACTAAAGAGGGTCAACTGGCCGACGAACTCTTCCGGATGGCCGGCGAAAAATATGCCGCCGTCGTCGCCATCAAGGCTGACGAGCATGAGGCACTCAACAATTGGGGCAACGCCCTATGTCGGCAGGCCACGGCCAAAGAGGGTCAACTGGCCGACGAACTCTTACGCATGGCCGGCGAGAAATATGCCGCCGCCATCGCCATCAAGCCCGACAAGCATGAGGCGCTCCACAACTGGGGCAATGCTCTGTTCAATCAGGCCAGGACCAAAGAGGGTCAACTGGCCGACGAACTCTTACGCATGGCCGGCGAGAAATATGCCGCCGCCATCGCCATCAAGCCCGACATGCATGAGGTGCTCAACAATTGGGGTTCATCAATACTGAGCCAGTCATCCCGACATACCGGACCTAGAAAATCAGCCCTTCTGTCCCAGGCGCGCGAAATTTTGCAGCGCGCGGAAGCCATTGCTGCGGGTTCAGCGTCCTATAATCTCGCCTGCATTCTGGCGATTGAAGGCAAGGCGTCCGAAGCCGCCGCATACCTCCGGAATGCTCACAGTCTCGCCGTTTCCTTCCCAGGCTGTGATCACATAAGGAATGATACTGATTTTGACGGCATCGCCGACACGGAAGAGTTCAAGCACGCCCTCCGCGATATAGGATGCACCGCGGCGTAGATTTGGGCTGGCGCTGTTACCTTGGGAGGACGCTCTTTGTGTGTAAGCCGCTCCTCTTTTCCCCGTGAATGGGAGAGAGAGGACCAGCTCTACGCCACCACCCGCAGCTGCGGCTTGTCGACCGTGCCGATCCGCGCCGTCATGCCCGGCAGCCGCTCGATCCGTGCGACAAGCTCCGCATCCAGCCGGAAATCGCGGCCGAGCAGCAGTTCCGCGCAGCTGTCGTCGGGCAGGAGCGCGCGCAGGTACAGCTCGCCGCGGCCACCGCGCTCGTCGGCCACCAGCGCCGCGAGGGCGGGGATCACCGCCGGATCGGCGGTCTCGACATCGACCCGCAACCGGATCGACTGCATCGAATCGAAGCTCTGCAGCCCGCGAACCGTCACGCGCGGGGTTTCCTCGCCGGCCCGCCAGTCGAGTTCGACGCGCAGCAGCGCGCAGGTCCCGGCCTTCGCCGCCGTCTCGAGCTCGGCCGATGCCATCTCGTCGAAGCAGGTGGCGATGAACTGCCCGGTCGCGTCCGAACAGGTGGCCATCATATAGCGCTTGCCCTTGGCCGATGTCCGCCAGCGCGCATCCTCGACCAGCGCGGCCATCACCGAGTTGACGCGCCCGCCATCGGCCGGCGCCGGCAAGGCGCACAGCGCGGCGAAGCTGCGAGCGCCATTGGCATCGGCAAGATGCCGGATCCGGTCGGTCGGATGCGATGAGAAATAGAAGCCGAAGCTTTCCTTCTCGGCGGCCATCCGGTCCATCAGCGTCCAGTGCACGCCGCGATCGATGCGGATCGGCGCGACGTCGCTCGGCGAGTCGCCGAACAGCCCGCCTTGCCCGCTTTCGCGTTGGTCGGCGGCGCTCGACGCATGGGCCAGGATGATCTCGGCGGCGGCGAACACGCCGGCGCGCTCCTGCTCGAAGGCATCGAAGGCGCCGGCTCCCGCCAGGCTTTCCAGTTGGCGGCGGTTGAGCAGGCGCGGGTCGATGCGGTCCGAAAAATCCTCCAGCGTGGCGAAATGCCCCTTGGCCTTGCGCTCGTCGACCAGCTGCTCCATCGCCTTTTCGCCGACGCCCTTGAGCGCTCCCAGCGCATAGCGGACCGCTAGTGCGCCGTCGTCGGTCGCCTCGACCGAGAACTCCGCCTCGCTATGATTGACGCAGGGGCCGAGGCAATCGACCCCCATGCGGCGCATGTCGTCGATGAAGATCGCCAGCTTGTCGGTCTGGTGCATGTCGTAGCACATCGAAGCGGCGTAGAATTCGGCCTTGTAATGCGCCTTCAGCCAGGCGGTCTGATAGGCGACCAGCGCATAGGCCGCGGCGTGGCTCTTGTTGAAGCCATAGCCGGCGAACTTGTCGATCAGGTCGAACAGCTCGTTGGCCTTGGGCGCGGAAATGTCCTTGTCCGCGCAGCCGGTGACGAAGCGCTCGCGCTGCGCGTCCATCTCCGCCTTGATCTTCTTGCCCATCGCGCGGCGCAGCAGGTCGGCCTCGCCGAGCGAGTAGCCGGCCAGCACCTGCGCGGCCTGCATCACCTGTTCCTGGTAGACGAAGATCCCGTAGGTCTCCTTCAGGATGTCCTCGAGCAGCGCGTGCGGATATTCGATCGGCTCGCGCCCGTTCTTGCGGTGGCCGAACATCGGGATGTTATCCATCGGTCCCGGCCGATAGAGCGACACCAGCGCGATGATGTCTTCGAAACAGGTCGGCCGCACGGCCGCCAGCGTCCGGCGCATGCCCTCGGATTCCAGCTGGAACACGCCGACCGTGTCGCCCTTCTGGAGCAGTGCATAGACCCCCGGGTCGTCCCACTCCAGCGTGTCGAGATCGATGGTTTCGCCCCGCTGCTTGAGGAACTGCACCGCCTTCTGCAGCACCGACAGCGTCTTCAGGCCGAGGAAGTCGAACTTCACCAGCCCGGCGCCCTCGACATATTTCATGTCGAACTGCGTCACCGGCATGTCGGAGCGAGGGTCGCGATAGAGCGGCACCAGCGCGTCGAGGCGCCGGTCGCCGATCACCACGCCGGCGGCATGGGTCGAGCTGTGGCGCGGCAGGCCCTCCAGCTTCATCGCCAGGTCGAGCAGCCGGCGGACCTCGCGGTCGCCCTTATATTCGGCAGCGAGTTCGGCCACGCCGTTGAGCGAGCGTTCGAGCGTCCAGGGATCGGTCGGGTGGTTGGGGATCAGCTTGGCGAGCCGGTCGACCTGGCCATAGCTCATCTGCAGCACCCGCCCGGTATCCTTGAGCACGGCGCGTGCCTTGAGCTTTCCGAAGGTGATGATCTGGGCGACCTGGTCGCGGCCATATTTCTGCTGGACGTAGCGGATCACTTCGCCGCGCCGCGTTTCGCAGAAGTCGATGTCGAAGTCGGGCATCGACACGCGCTCGGGATTGAGGAAGCGCTCGAACAGCAGCCCGAGCCGCAGTGGATCGAGATCGGTGATGGTCAGCGCCCAGGCGACCACCGAGCCGGCGCCCGAGCCGCGGCCCGGCCCCACCGGGATCCCCTGCTCCTTCGCCCATTTGATGAAGTCCGCGACGATCAGGAAATAGCCGGGGAAGCCCATGTTGATGATGATCTCGGTCTCGAAGGCGAGACGGTCGAAATAGGCTTTGCGCTGTTCGGGATCGGTGATGCCGAGCTTGGCCAGCCGCATCTCCAGCCCGGCGCGCGCATCGTTGCGCAGCGCTTCCGCCTCGGCATCGCGATCGCCGGCGAGGCTGGGGAGGATCGGCTTGCGGTAGGGCGCGGCAAAGGCGCAGCGCTGCGCCACCACCAGCGTATTGGCCAGCGCCTCGGGAATATCCTCGAACAGCCGCGCCATTTCCGCTGCCGGCTTGATCCAGCTGTCGGGCGAGGAGCGGGGGCGTTCGACGGTGTCGATATAGGAGGAGCTGGCAATGCACAGCATCGCGTCATGCGCCGCATGGAACTCGGGTTCGGCGAAACAGGCGGGGTTGGTCGCCACGACGGGGATATCGCGGGCATAAGCGAGGTCGATCAGCGCCTCTTCGGCGGCCTCCTCGATCGCGTCGCCGCGCCGCACCAGTTCGATATAGAGCCGATCCGGGAACAGCGCCTGGAGCCTGTCGGCATATTCGGCCGCGGCGCTGGCCTGTTCCCCAGCCAGCAGCCGGGCCAGCGCGCCTTCGCTGCCGGCGGTCAGCGCGATCAGTCCCTCGGTGCGGCCTTCGAGCGTGCCGATCGGAACATGCGCCTCTTCGTGCACCGGCCTGTCGAGATGCGCCGCCGACACGAGCGCGCACAGATTGTCATAGCCTGTGGCGTCCTGTGCATAGAGCGCGAGCCAGTCGACGATGTGCTGGCCGACGTCCGGCCGCTTCACCGCAAGCAGCGTGCCGATGATCGGCTGGATGCCATCCTTCTTCGCCGCGTCGGAAAAGGCCATCACCGCATAGAGGCCGTTGCGATCGGTCAGCGCAGCGGCCGGAAAGCCGAGCTTCTTCGCCTGCTTCGAGATCGCCTTGGGCTCGATCGCGCCTTCGAGCATCGTATAGGCGGAGAAGATCCGCAGGGGCACGAAGGGCTGATAGGGCATGATCCCAATCTAGGCAGCCTCGTGCGAATCTCCAGCCGAAGTTGCGGCTTATCCACAGTGCCGTGCCGGCGCGCGACAAAGGCAGGCGAGATCCGTGATTCGGCCGATCGCCCGGGTGCAACCCGGCAGGACGTGATCCTGTCGCGCCGGGGCGACCGAAGCGGCTCGACAGCGCCGCCGCGGCCAGTTTAAGGACGGCCGCAGCGATCCCGTTCCGCTGACCAGAGTGGCCGCGTCGGTTCGTAGCGGGAGTGTGTACGGGTGGGACGATGAGAGCGGCGCTGCTTCTGTTCGATCGGACGGCGGTCTTGTTCCTCGGCGTCGCCGCGGGCGCGGCGATCGGCTATGCGTTCGGCGTTCGCCAGCAGGCCGAGATACCTGTCATCGCCAGCGGCCCCGAGGTCTCGGCACCGATCGGCACCGGCGCCAATCCGGCCGATGCGGTGCCGGCTGACGGCAGGCCTGCCGTCACCGTGCCGGGGGCGACCGCGGGTCCGCCCACCGTCGCCGAGACCCGCCCGATCCAGCCTGGCATCGTCAACGCCATCGCCGCCGGCCGGCCGGTGCGGGTGGGCGTGTTCGGCGACAGCTTCGGCGACGGCATCTGGTCGGCACTGTATAATCAGCTCAGCCGCAAGGCCGGCTACCAGGTGATCAAATATAGCCAGCAGGCCACCGGCTTCACCCGCTACAAGACGCTCAACCTCGAGGACCATGATCGCGCCCGGCTCGCGCCGGCACCGGTCGATATCGCGGTCATCTCCTTCGGCGCCAACGACATGATGGGCGTCGCCGACGGCGGCCATGTCTATGCGCTGCTGAGCCCGAAATGGAAGGCGGCGATCGCGCGGCGGGTCTCCTCCTATGTGGCGATGCTGCGGGCACAAGGCGCCATCGTCTATTGGGTCGGCCTGCCGAAGATGCGCGAGGCGGCCTATGACGCCGATGTCGTGCGGATGAACGCCTTCTATCGCGACCTGATGGCGCAGCTCGGCGTCGCCTTCATCGAGACCGCGCCCTACAGCGTCGACGGCGATGGCCGCTACGCCGCCTATCTGGCCGATCCTGCCACCGGCAAGCCGATCCTGATGCGCGCCAATGACGGCATCCACATGTCGATGAACGGCTATATCCGCATCACCCGCGGGCTGACCGGGCGGATCCGCAGCTATGTCGATCAGGCCCGCGCCCGCGCCGCTGGTGACGCCGCCGCCACCGCCGAAGCCGGCGGCAAAAAGCGTACCCAGGCTCGAAGATCCGCTGGCGGGCGAGCCGGCCAAGGCCACGCCCGAGCCGCACCTGCCGCCCGCCAAGGGCACGCCGGCCGATCTCCTCCCGCCCGACATCGGCAGCGACGATGTCGCGCCGGCCAACAGCAACTAGATGATCGCCATGCTTGCGCTCGCTGCCGCGGCTGCGGCAGCACCGGCGGTCACGGCCGATTGTGCCGGATCGCTGTGCGACTATTCGGTGCTGCGGCCCTATTTCGACAAGCTGGCAAGCGCGCGCGGGAGCGGCGGCAAGCCGGTGCACATCCTCCAGATCGGCGACAGCCATACCGCCGGCGACGCGATCACCGGCGCATGGCGCGATATGCTGCAGGCGCGCTACGGCAGCGGCGGGCGCGGGGTTCTGCCGCCGGGCCTGCCCTTCCAGGGCTATAATCCGCGCGGCGTGAGCGTCGACATGTCTGCGGGCTGGACCATATCCTCGATCTTCGGGCCTGGATCGCAGGGGACGCGCGGGCCACTGGGACTGGCAGGGTTCAGCATCACCTCGACCCAGGCTGGCGCACGGATCGGCCTGACGACCTCGGCAACCGAGACCTTCACCCGCTTCGTGCTGTGCGCGATGGCGCAGCCGGGTGCCGGCACCCTGGCGATCAGCATCGGCGGCCAGACCGAACGCATGGAGCTCGGCGCGCTGATCACCCGGGCCGAGTGCAAGGAGATGACGTTCGACCAACCGCAGCCGGCGGTATCGGTCGTGACCGAAGGCGGGCCGGTGACGATCACCAGCTGGGCCAGCTTCCGGGATGCAGGCGGCGTCGCGCTGTCGAATGTCGGGGTGGTAGGCTCGCAGCTGGTCCACTTCAGCCGCAACGACGATGCCGTGCTGGCCGAAGAGCTGCGCAGCTACCAGCCCGACCTGATCGTCATCGCCTTCGGAACCAATGAGGGCTTCGCGCCGCGGGTCAGCGCACAGGAATATGAAATCGTGCTGCGGACCCAGATCGGCCGCATCCGCCGACTGGCGGGCCGTGTGCCGATATTGCTGCTCGGGGCGCCGGACGCACTGACGCGCCGTTCCGAGCTGCTGTCGAACGCCGCCACCGTCACGCCCGCGCCCTGCGTCGAGCCGGTGCCCGCGCCGCCGCCATCGCCCGTCTCCACGGCGCCCGCCGCCAGCACCGATCGCATGTCCAGCGGGATCGAGGATGTGCTCGACGCGCTCGATGATCGCGTGACGGTCGCGCGCGGCACCGCGCCGTTGCTGGCTCCTCCCGCCGCTGCGGCGCCGGTGTCGGCGCCGCAGCAGATCGGCTGGTCGATCACCGCCCGCCCGCTCTTCCCGCCGCCCGGCCTGAAGGTCGTGCGCGAGGTCCAGCGGCGCGTCGCGCATCAGCTGCGGCTGGCGTTCTGGGACTGGGAGGCCCGCATGGGCGGGCGCTGCACCGCGGTCAGCTGGGTCAAGCTCCAGCCGACCCGGATGCGCGGGGACTATGTCCATTACAACAGCGCTGGTGGCCAGGAAATCGCGACGCGACTGCAGGCGGACATGGACGCAGCGGCCGGAGCGGGGTGGCACTGGTGAGAACCGATAGAGTGGCCCATTCGTCATCCCAGCGGAAGCTGGGATCTCACTTCTCCCCGATGAGAGAGGAAAACAGAGATCCCAGCCTTCGCTGGGATGACGCGGTGGCGCGGATCGTCCGCTAGATGCTGTTCCCCACGCTCGACTTCGGGCTGTTCTTCCTCGTCGCCTTCACGCTGATATGGGCGGTGTCGGGCAGCAACGAGTGGCGCAAGATCCTGCTGCTGCTGGCCAGCTGGGTCTTCTACGGCGCGTGGGACTGGCGCTTCGTCGCGCTGCTGATCGCCTCGGCCTTCATCAACTGGAGCTCGGCGCGCATCATCGATGCGCTGGAGGCGCCCGGAACGCGCAAGCTCGTGGTGACGATCGGCATCGTCGCCAATCTCGGCATCCTCGGCTTCTTCAAATATTACGACTTCTTCCTCGAGCAGCTCGGCGCGCTGCTGGGGACCTGGGGCTATGCGCGCGACCTGCCGCTGCTGCAGATCGTGCTGCCAGTGGGGGTGTCCTTCTTCACCTTCCAGGGCATGTCCTACCTGATCGACGTCTATCGCGGGCGGATCCGCGCGGGATCGCTGCTCGACATCACCTTGCTGATGTCCTTCTTTCCGCATCTGGTGGCGGGGCCGATCGTGCGCGGCGCCGATCTGCTGCCCCAGTTCGAGAAGACGCCTAAGCTGAGCCGCGGCATGGCGTCGATGGCGCTGCTGCTGATCGTCTGGGGCCTGTTCAAGAAGGCGGTCGTCGCGTCCGAGCTGTCGGTCAACCTGGTCGATCCGGTGTTCTTCGACCCGTCCGCCCATTCGAGCCTCGATCTGCTGCTAGCTGCCTATGGCTATGCGGTGCAGATCTATTGCGACTTCTCGGCCTATAGCGACATGGCGATCGGCATCGCGGCGCTGTTCGGCTACCGCTTCCCGCGCAACTTCAACCAGCCCTATCGCGCCGCCTCCCTCCAGGATTTCTGGCGGCGTTGGCACATCAGCCTGTCGAGCTGGCTGCGCGACTATCTCTATATCGGTCTTGGCGGCAATCGCGGCGGCCTGTTCATGCAGTGCCGCAACATCCTGCTGACGATGCTGCTCGGCGGCTTCTGGCATGGCGCGAAGTGGACCTTCCTGATCTGGGGCGCGCTGCATGGCGGCGTGCAGGTGGTCGAGACCTTGTGGCGCAAGGCGGGCCTGCCGGGCCTGCCGAAGCTGCTCGGCATCCTCGTCACCTTCCACATCGTCACCCTCGGCTGGATCTTCTTCCGCGCGGAGAGCTTCGACGCGGCGATCGCCTATCTGCGCGGCATCGCCGGCGGCGACTGGAGCAACGGCATGACCACGCCGCTGCTGGCCGGCCTGATGCTGCTCGGCATGGCGTTCCACTTCACGCCGCCCGGCCTCGCCCAGCGGATCGCGCTTGGGCTGAGACGGTTGCCGGCGCCGGTTCTGGGGCTGTTGGTGGCGGCAGCGATCCTGCTGATCGATGCGATGCGCTTCGAAGGGGTCGCGCCCTTCATCTATTATCAGTTTTAACCGGGAGGCCGCGATGGCGCGCGAGATGAAGGAGCATGAGCTGATCTCCCCGGTCGATCTGCCGGGCGTTTCGGCGGGCGATCCGGTCGAGCAGGGCGATCCGCTCGCCTGGACGACGATCACCATCATCGTCGCGGCGCTGGCGCTTCTGCTCGCCAATGCCGGGACGCTGTCGGCATGGATCGACGAGAAGCCGCCAAGCGATTTCCAGCAACAGGCATCGGATCTCGCCGGCCGCTGGACCGCCGTCATGGATGCCGTCGGCGTGACCGCGCCGCGGCAGGCGACGCACGCCAGGTGGAAGGAAGCGCAGGCGGCACGGTTCGGCGACGAGGCGCCGGCCGGGACGCAGTAGCGCGGTCTCAGGCGGTCAGCGCCGCCACCACCGCGCCCAGCGCCTCTGTCGCGTCACCGGGCGCCAGCCGCACCTGCAGCCCGCGTTGGCCGCCATTGATGTACACCTGGTCCTCGGCGAGCGCGTCTCGCTCGATCGCGACGGGCAGCCGCTTCTTCTGTCCGAACGGGCTGATCCCGCCGACATGATAGCCGGTGATGCGTTCGGCGTCGGCGGGCTTCATCATCTGCGCCGCCTTGCCGCCGAGCGCTGCCGCCACCTTCTTCATGGAAAGTTCGCGGTCCGACGGGATCACCGCGCAGGCCGGCCGGCCGTCGATCTCGATCATCAGCGTCTTGAGCACCCGCGAGGGCGGCTCGCCCAGCGCGTCGGCCGCCTGCAGCCCGACGCGCTCGCCGCCGGGCGCATAGTCATAGCCGTGGACGCTGTGCGCGACCTTGGCCTGCGCAAGGAAGTGGGTGGCGCGGGTGGTGCGGGACATGGCCGCGCCCTAAGCATTTTTGCATGACTCTCAACCGTCATTCCCGCCTGCGAGGACATGACGGACGTTAGCGTGCCGCCTCAGCGGTAGAAAACGTGATCGCCCACCATCGAGATACGCTCGCGGGTGCGGAAGAACCGGTTCGGCGACTGGTAGGCCGCGTGATAGAAAACGGCGCCCGGCACGATCTGCTCGGCGCTGCCGGCCATCGCCTGGCGGGAAACCTCGACGGCATTGGCCCAGCGCTGCGAATCCCGCGGCGGATTATAGGATGCGGTGCGGAAGAACTGGCCGGGCTGGTTGACCACGGCGCAGACGGTGTCGCCGAAGCGGTCCTGGCCCACGCGGTTCATGATCAGCTGCGCAACCGCAAGCTGGCCGGGGCGCGGCTGGTTGCCGGCTTCATGCATGACGACCTTGGCCATGCATTCGAGATCCTGGTCGAGCTTGGAATTGGAGGCGACGGCCTCCTTGAAGATCACCTGATCGATGCCGTCATCGACGACCTTGTCGTCGGCGGTGATCTGGGGGGTCAACTGATAGGCGAGCGTTGGCTCGGATACGGGAATAGCCGCAAAGCCCATAGCGCCCGTGGCGGCAGCGATCAGCATCGCCGCGATCATGAGCGGATGTTGAGCAAGTTTCGCGGACATTCAGCACTCCATGCAATGCGCAAAAGTCCACGCTCGCCCGAACCTTCGAAACAAAGGACGAGGTGCTCTTCCACGACTTGTCGGCAGGAGGCGGTAAGTGCGTCGTGCCCCGGACGACCAATTTCGAGGTCCCATTGGGAGCCCCGGAGCTCGGAGTCAACAAAGGCACGATGAATCGTTTCGTCCGCAGGATGGGTCGAGGAACCCCAGATATGGTGTTTTTGTGCAACTGCTAACGCAAGGGGCCATATCTTTGCCACGAAGCTGTTGTGATATCGCAATGTTTCCGCAACGGTTTGGCAGGCTTTTCGCGAGCCGCTGGCCCGCTGCCGAAAAGAGCGCGATAATGGCATTTCGGGCGCATTGCCCGGCGGAGCGAATCGATGGGGGACGAGCTGATTGAGCGGGAGGAGCAGTCGATTCCGACGGCGGCCGAACCCGTCGTCCAGATCCTGCGCGAATCGATGGCCGGACAGGTGGAGATGGCTTATCGCCGCGACCGGCTGCTGGCCTGGCTTGCCCTGACCGCGGGCGCGGGCATCATCCTTGCCTTTCCCTTCGCGTTGCGGGCGGGCTCCGAGTTCTTCCTGCCGGTAACCACGGCGCTGGTTATCGCGGTGGCGCTGGTGCCGCTGCTGGAATGGCTCGAACGGCGCGGCCTGCCTTCACCGCTGGCGGGGCTGCTATGCGTGCTGCTGTTTCTCGGCCTGGCCAACGCCGCGATCGCATCGGTGATCGTGCCGGCGACAGAGTGGTTCGCGCGGCTTCCCTCGCGCATCAAGCTGATCCGCAAGAACCTCTCGCCGCTGATCGACATCTATTCGTCGTTCGAGCGCTTCGTCGACGAGACTATGGGCTCGCTGCTGCGCAACTCGGCCGCACGCGGCCGGACGGTGACGGTCGAGCAGCCCAACTCGCTGTTCGACTATGTCGCCAGTTCGGCGCCGCACCTGCTCGTCCAGATGGTGTTCGCGACCCTCGTTGTCTATTTCTTCCTGTCGGGCTGGACGCGCATGCGCCGCCGCACGATCACCAGCCGCGGCAGCTTTTCGAGCGCGATGACCACGGCGCGGGTGATCCAGGAGATGGTCGATCGCACCTCGGCCTATCTGGCGACGATCACCGCGGTGAACATCGGCATGGGCGTGTTGGTATCGCTGATGCTGTGGTTCGTCGAGATGCCCAGCCCGATCATGTGGGGCGGCCTGGTGGCGATCCTCAACTATGTGCCCTATTTCGGACCGATCGTGGGCGCGGTGCTGCTCGCCGTCGGCGGACTGATGACCTTTTCCGATCTGGGCTATGCGCTGGTCCCCGCGCTGCTGTTCATCGCGGTCCACCTGGTCGAGGCCAATGTGCTGACGCCGATGCTGGTCGGCCGGCGCCTCACGATAAATCCGCTGCTGATTCTCGTCGCGCTGAGCTTCTGGAGCTGGGTGTGGGGCACGGCCGGCGCGCTGCTCGCCGTGCCGCTGCTGATCATCCTCAAGACGATCCTCGATGCTGCCGGCTGGCCGGACATCGCCGGTTTCCTGTTTGCCGAGGGCACCTTCACCAACGCGCATGAAAAGGAAGATCCGGCGCTGCCGCCCGAGCTCCGAAAATGATGCCGCGCGATGTTGACAGGTGATCGGGGCTCCACTAGGTGCCCGCTCCACGACGCGATCGTTCGCGGGTGTAGCTCAGTTGGTTAGAGCGCCGGCCTGTCACGCCGGAGGTCGCGGGTTCGAGCCCCGTCACTCGCGCCATTCCTTTCCCGGTGTCTCGCCAGAGGGCGAAAACATCCCGGATCGATGGCCAGGAACACAGGTAAATCCACGGGTTACGTCCGCAGTCCGATCTGCTAGGCATGCATTGCGTTGGGGGACGCGCTGTGCCTGACGGAGTGCCGCGTTTGATCAACCTCCCTTTCCGATCGCGCGGCTCGCGCCGCGGGACAGCCTTGATGCCGACGCGCTTGCCCGAGGGCACCTATATCGAGCTGGTCCAGTCGCTGTTCGGCTTTGCGCTGGCGCCGCTGATCATGACGCTCTGTTTTGCCGGAACCGGCTTCTACATCCTGACCCGCGGCGAAGACCCGCTGCTGCTCGACCTGTACATAATCGGCCTGGCCGCCTCGGCGGTGCGGTTGGTGACGCTGTTCGGTCATCGCAGCGCGGTGCGGTCCGCTGCGATCGGCGCGGTGGCCGTGCGGATGATCGAGCGGCGCTTCGCAATCTCCTACATCGCCTTCGCGGCAGCCTTCGGCGCCTTTGCCGCACGCGCTTACTGGGTGGCCGACGGCGATGTACACAAACCGCTGATCGCGCTGGTGTTCGGCTATGGCGCCGGCGTCGCGGCGACCGTCTCGCTGCGCCCCTGGATCAGCATCACCGCGATACTGACCGCGATCGTGCCGATGATCCTGGTGAGCCTGTCGATGCCGGGCGGCGCCGATCAAGGCACGGCCATCCTCACCGCCCTGTTCCTGGCGGGTGGCGTCCTGTCGATGGTTCAGCGCTATCGGGACAGCGCCGCGCAAATTTCGCTGCGCCGCCTGATGGAGACGCTCGCGCGCCAGGACGACCTGACCGGCCTGCCGAACCGGCTGGTCATGCGCGAGCGCTTCGAGCAGCTCACCGCGCGGTCCGACGGATCGGAGCTGATCGCGGTCCATTGCGTGGATATCAACCGGCTGGAGCCGGTCAACGAGATGTACGGCCATATGGCCGGCGACGCGTTGCTGAAGGCGGTTTCGCAACGGCTGCGGCGCGTGGTGCGCGGCGACAACCTCGTCATCCGTCTCAACGGCGACGATTTCGTGATCGTCCAGCCTGATATGGGCACCAGCGCGGAGGCGGAGGCACTGGCGCACCAGATCGTCGGCACGCTCGACAAGAGCTATGCGGTAGACGGCGAGGACATCATCATCACGGCGAACCTCGGCTATGCGGTGGACCTGCAACAGGGTGCGGATCTCGAGCAGCTCCTGCTGCGCGCCGAACGCGCGCTGGCAAAGGGCAAGCGCCAGGCGAGCGGCGTTGCCCTCGACGACGGCACCTATTCGGACGTGAGCCTGCGCCAGGCCGGCTGAGCCGGCTGCCGGCCGCTCGCCTCAGCTAGCGCGCCGCCTGCACGAAGGCGACAAACCGTCGCCGGCCTGATGAACGCGCGGTGCGGACGCGTTCGACATGGCGGATGATCCGGGTCGCCAGCCGCCCATAATAGATGGTGACGCTCTTCAGGTCGAGCGCGGCGGGCGCCGCCGCGACGGGCAGTCCGGCGAGCAGCTTCGCGTCGCATCGCCGCCCGCTCTTGATCGCGCTCGACAGCAGCGCGCCGCGCCGCTCGGCGAGCACCAGCAGGCGGGCGCGATCGTCGATGCGGTGGCCGAACAGCGCGGGATAGGCGGCCAGCTTGGCGGTTACGGTGCGCCGCCGCGTGAAGGCGCGCAGCATGTGCCCCGACAGTCCGGACGCGGCCGCCAATTCGTCCAGCAATATGTTCAGGAACCGGTCGAGCTCGCGCAGTGAATTGCCCAGCACGGTGTTGCGGTGCGCCGCACTCGATATTCCGTCCTGTTCGAGGGCGGCGGCGCGGGCATAGAGAAACGCGGCGCCGCGCGTCATCGTCTCGATCGCGGCGGTGAGCGTCACCGTCCGGCGCGGCGGTGGCGTGCTGCGGGTGCCGGCGCGGCCTCCGGTCGGCGGTTGCAGGCGCCGGGTTCGAGCGCGGCTCTGGGACAGGCCCGCGGACGTCATGGCTTGGGCAGATCCTTGCGCCGCAGCAGGTCGCGCAGCTCGGCGTTGCGGATATAATGATCCTCGGCGGTCACGATTGCAAAACGCCAGAGATCCTCCGGATCCTGGTCCGACACATGGCGTGCCAGCGCGGCAAGCGATCCGCGCATCACTTCTGCGGGACCGCTTTTCGGGCCATGCCAGCCGCGCCCGTAATCCTGCGCGCGCAGCAGGCGCGCGTCGGAGCTCCAGAAGGCGCCGGTCATGGCCGCCGGCCTTGCTGCAGGATAGCCCATGAGGCTTTTGTCGACGGTGTCCTTGTCCAGCGGGTCATGGCCATGGAGTCTCCTCTTGCCGAGGAGCGCATCTGGCGAACGGCGAGCGTCCTACGATTCCCTGCGGCGCGATGCTATCATCGCGGGCCGGCAAAAACGAACCGTCATTTTCCGCAGCGAAGATCAGTGTCGCGGCCGGATCGGCATACGGTTGACCGCTCCGGTCATGACCTTGGTGCCATAGGCGCGCGAGATCGTGGCGGCATCGATCGCATTCAGCAGGACCACGCGGGTACCGCCTGACTGCAGCGGTTCGATGACGCTGATGGTAGCGTCATGCTTGGTGCACATGGCGGTGACGTGCGCCAGCGTGGCGTCTAGATTGAGGGCTCGTGACATGGGGGGCTCCTGCACGACGCGATCGTGCCTGCCGTTATTAGCAAAAAGATTATAGCCGATACGGTGCAAATTGTCGCGAGCTTTCTCGGTTTGCTGTTCACCGGCGCAAAATAACGCGGCATTTAGCCGATTTAATTGCTGCACGCGCGCATGAATATCCTGTGGCTCGGCTGGCCGTTCGGCAAGTTCGATTGACTTTTGACGCCGAAATGCTAGAGGGAAGGGGCTGACGTCGCCTGCGACGGATTTTGAGGCTTCTTGAAAGCCGATTTCTCCATTTCATGCCACCTAGCCTCCCAGGCATGTCGTCGGGAGAAAATTGATTCGTGAAAGGACGCTAAATGCTGACCGGCGTCGTCAAATTCTTTAATACCGACAAGGGCTATGGCTTCATTCAGGCAGAGGATGGCTCGGGTGACAGCTTCGTCCACATCACCGCCGTCGAGCGTGCCGGCATGTCGACCCTGCAGAAGGACCAGCGCGTCAAGTACGAGCTGGAAACCGATCGCCGCGGCAAGCAGTCGGCCTGCAACCTCCAGCCGGCCTGAGCCGAGCCATGGCCAAAGAGGATCTCATGGTCCTCGACGGCACGATCGATGAAATACTTCCCGACGGGCGCTTCGGCGTCACTCTCGAGAATGAGCATCGGATCATCGCCTATACGGCGGGTAAGATGCGGCGTTTCCGCATCCGCTCGGTGGTCGGCGATCGTGTCCAGGTCGAGATGACACCTTATGATCTCGACAAGGGCCGGATCATTTTCCGCGAACGGACCCCGGGCGCTGCGCCCGGCGGCCCGCGCCGCGGAGGCTTCCGGCGCTAAACTCTGACCGTCCCGGGCCTGAACGCGAATCGTACCCTTATTTCCCACGCCTCCGCCGACCGGCGACCCTCAGCACCGCGTTCGGCCGTGCTGACCCGTAGCGAGCTACGCCAGATCGTCGCCGAGATGCTCGGCTGACACCGGCGGCGGATAGCAAACAGCCTCTTCTTACGTCGTCATGCCGGGCTTGACCCGGCATCCCGCTTCTTCGAACCCTTCCGTCATGAATCGCGGCTGGGTCTACATCATGGCGGATCGTTATCGCGGCGCGATGTATGTTGGAGTGACGTCCGACCTCGCGGCGCGTGTGCATCAGCATCGATTGGGCGAGGGGTCTGACTTCTGCGCGCGCTATCGCCTCGCACGTCTTGTCTGGGCGGAGCAGGGCGGCGACATGCTCGAATGCATCGCCCATGAGAAGCGGCTGAAGCGCTGGCGACGTGACTGGAAGTTCGCGCTTATCGAGCGCGGCAATCCCGAATGGAACGATCTGTACGAGCAAATGCTCTGAGAAGGAGCGGGATCCCGGCTCAAGGCCGGGATGACCTAGGGTGGTCTCATCCGCTCATCCCGAACTTCTTCCCCAACAAAAAACCCCGCCGGCTCGCACCGGCGGGGTTTTCTTTTTCAACGCTGGCCGCGCTGGCCGAGGATCACTCCTCGGTCAGGTAATCCCCGGCGTCGGCATCGGTGCCATGGCTCTCGCCCACCACCGCGCCGAGCACATCGTCGCCGATATCGGCTTCGACCGGCTGGCGCAGCTCGGCGGCATGCTCCTCCGCCGCGCTCTGCGGCGCGATCAGCGATTCCTGCCAGTTGCGCTGTGCGGCGCGCAGCGCGGCATCGCGGCTGGTGGCGGTGACCCGGAGACGGCTCATGCCGGCGCCGGTACCCGCCGGGATCAGCCGGCCGACGATGACATTCTCCTTGAGGCCGTTGAGCGTGTCGACCTTGCCCTGCACCGACGCGTCGGTGAGCACCCGGGTCGTCTCCTGGAAGGAGGCGGCCGAGATGAACGAACGGGTCTGCAGCGAGGCCTTGGTGATGCCGAGCAGGATCGGCTTGCCCTGGGCGAGTTCGCGATTTTCGGCTTCCGCCTTGGCGTTGATCTCGTCCATTTCCTCGCGGTCGACCTGCTCGCCGGGGAGCAGCGTCGTGTCGCCGCCACTGGTGATCTCGACCTTCTGCAGCATCTGCCGAACGATCGTCTCGATGTGCTTGTCGTTGATCTTCACGCCCTGGAGACGATAGACCTCCTGGATTTCCGACACGAGATATTCGGCGAGCGGCTCGATGCCGAGCACCTCGAGAATATCATGCGGATCGGGCGAGCCGCCGATCAGGTTGTCGCCGCGCTTGACGTAATCGCCTTCCTGCACGTCGATCACCTTGGACTTCGGCACCAGATACTCGACCGCATCGCTGCCATCGTCCGGACGGATGATGATCTTGCGCTTGGCCTTGTAGTCCTTGCCGAACTCGACGCGGCCCGAGACCTTCGCGATGATCGCGTTCTCCTTGGGCTTGCGCGCCTCGAACAGCTCGGCGACGCGCGGCAGACCGCCGGTGATGTCGCGGGTCTTGGCCGACTCGCGGCTGACGCGGGCGAGAACCTCGCCGGCCTTCACCGTCTGTCCGTCCTCGACCGAGAGCATCGCGCCCGGCGCCAGCATGTAGCGCGCAGTCTCGCCCGACGAGTCGTCGAGCAGGGTCAGGCGCGGACGGAGATCCTCCTTCCGGCTGGTGGCGCGATACTCGATCACGACCTTCTGGCTGATGCCGGTCGCTTCGTCGGTCTGCTCGGTGAGCGTCTGGTTGTCGAGCAGGTCCTGATACTTCACCGTACCGCCGGTCTCGGTGATCACCGGCATGGTGAAGGGGTCCCACTCGGCGATGCGATCGCCCTTCGACACCTTGGCGCCATCGTCGAGCAGCAGATGCGCACCATAAGGCAGGCGGTGGGTCGAGCGTTCGCGACCCTCGCCGTCGATGATCGCAACTTCGCCCGAACGGCTCAGCGAGACATGACGGCCGCGCGGATCGGTGATCGTGCGCAGGTCGCGATATTCGATGGTGCCGTCGGCGATCGATTCGAGGTTCGACTGCTCGTTGATCTGCGCCGCGCCGCCGATGTGGAAGGTCCGCATCGTCAGCTGGGTTCCCGGCTCGCCGATCGACTGCGCCGCGATGACGCCGACCGCTTCGCCGATGTTCACCGGCGTACCGCGGGCAAGGTCACGGCCGTAGCAGGCCGCGCAGACGCCGCCCTTGGATTCGCACACCAGCGGCGAGCGGATCTTGACGCCCTGCACCCCGATCGCCTCGATCGCGGCAACCATCGGCTCGTCGAGCAGCGTGCCCTCGGCGATCAGCACCTCGTTGGTCTTGCTGTCGACGATATCCTCGGCCGTGGTGCGGCCCAGGATGCGCTCGCCCAGCGAGGCGATGGTGGCGCCGCCCTGGACGATCGCCTTCATGTCGAGCGCCCGGTCGGTGCCGCAATCCACTTCGACGACGACGCAATCCTGCGACACGTCGACCAGACGGCGGGTCAGGTAGCCCGAGTTCGCCGTCTTGAGCGCGGTGTCGGCCAGGCCCTTGCGGGCGCCGTGGGTCGAGTTGAAATATTCGAGGACGGTCAGGCCTTCCTTGAAGTTCGAGATGATCGGCGTCTCGATGATCTCGCCCGACGGCTTGGCCATCAGGCCGCGCATGCCGGCGAGCTGCTTGATCTGCGCGGCGCTACCACGGGCACCGGAGTGCGCCATCATGTAGATCGCGTTGATCGGCTTCTCGCGGCCGTTCTCGTCATGCTTGATTGCCGAGATGCCCTTCATCATCGCGTCTGCGACACGGTCGCCGCAACGCGACCAGGCGTCGATCACCTTGTTGTACTTTTCCTGCTGGGTAATCAGGCCGTCCTGATATTGCTGCTCGAAATCCTTCACCAGCCCGCGGGTCTCCTCGACCAGCGGCTCCTTGGCGTCTGGGATCACCATATCGTCCTTGCCGAACGAGATGCCGGCCTGGAATGCGTGGCGGAAGCCCAGCGCCATGATGGCGTCGGCGAACAGCACCGTCTCCTTCTGGCCGGTGTGGCGATAGACGATGTCGATGACGTCGCCGATCTCCTTCTTGGTCAGCAGGCGGTTGACGGTCTCGAACGGCACCTTGTGGCTCTTCGGCAGCGTCTCGCCGAGCAGCATGCGGCCCGGCGTCGTCTCGACGCGCTTCATATACTGGTTGCCGTCCTCGTCGGTCTGCGGGACGCGGGTGATGATCTTGGTATGCAGCGTGACCGCCTTGGCGGCGAGCGCCTGGTGCACTTCCGCCATGTCGGAGACCATCGAGCCTTCGCCCGGCTCCTTTTCCTTCATCATCGACAGATAATAGAGGCCCAGCACCATGTCCTGCGACGGCACGATGATCGGCTTGCCATTGGCTGGCGACAGGATGTTGTTGGTCGACATCATCAGGACGCGCGCTTCCAGCTGGGCCTCGAGGCTCAGCGGAACGTGCACGGCCATCTGGTCGCCATCGAAGTCGGCGTTGAAGGCCGAGCAGACCAGCGGGTGAAGCTGGATCGCCTTGCCCTCGATCAGCACCGGCTCGAATGCCTGGATGCCGAGACGGTGGAGCGTCGGCGCGCGGTTCAGCAGCACCGGATGCTCGCGGATCACTTCGTCGAGGATGTCCCAGACTTCCTTGCGTTCCTTCTCGACCCACTTCTTGGCCTGCTTCAGGGTCATCGACAGACCCTTGGCGTCAAGACGGGCGTAGATGAACGGCTTGAACAGCTCGAGCGCCATCTTCTTCGGCAGGCCGCACTGATGCAGCTTCAGCTCTGGACCGGTCACGATCACCGAACGGCCCGAATAGTCGACGCGCTTGCCGAGCAGATTCTGGCGGAAGCGGCCCTGCTTGCCCTTGAGCATGTCGGACAGCGACTTCAGCGGACGCTTGTTGGCGCCGGTGATCGTCCGGCCGCGGCGGCCATTGTCGAACAGCGCGTCGACCGACTCCTGCAGCATGCGCTTTTCGTTGCGGACGATGATGTCCGGCGCGCGCAGCTCCATGAGGCGCTTGAGGCGATTGTTGCGGTTGATCACGCGGCGATAGAGATCGTTGAGGTCCGAGGTCGCGAAGCGGCCGCCGTCGAGCGGGACCAGCGGACGCAGATCCGGTGGAATGACCGGGACCACTTCGAGGATCATCCACTCCGGGCGGTTGCCCGATTCCAGGAAGCTCTCGACGACCTTCAGCCGCTTGATGATCTTCTTGGGCTTGAGTTCGGACTTGGTTTCGGAGAGCTCCTTGAGCAGCTCTTCCTTCTCGCCCTCGAGATCGAGTTCCTCGAGCATGCGGCGCACGGCTTCCGCGCCGATGCCGGCGGAGAAGGCGTCCTCGCCATATTCATCCTGCGCGGCGAGCAGTTCGTCCTCGGTCAGGAGCTGGAACTTCTCCAGCGCGGTCAGGCCGGGTTCGATGACGATATAGGCTTCGAAGTAGAGCACGCGCTCGAGCTGCTTGAGCTGCATGTCGAGCAGCAGGCCGATGCGGCTCGGCAGCGACTTCAGGAACCAGATGTGCGCGACCGGGGCGGCGAGCTCGATATGGCCCATCCGCTCGCGGCGGACCTTCGAGACGGTAACCTCGACGCCGCACTTCTCGCAGACGATGCCCTTGTACTTCATGCGCTTGTACTTGCCGCACAGGCACTCATAATCCTTGATAGGACCGAAGATGCGCGCGCAGAACAGGCCGTCACGCTCGGGCTTGAACGTGCGATAGTTGATCGTCTCGGGCTTCTTGATCTCGCCGAAGGACCAGCTGCGGATCCGCTCCGGGCTGGCGATGCCGATCTGGATCTGGTCGAAAGTCTCGGCCTTGGCGACCGGATTGGCGAAATTGGTCAGTTCGTTCATGGGTTCGAACCCTTCCTTGAAATCTCTTGCCCCTCTCCCTTCAGGGAGAGGGAGGGCCCCAGCCCATTCGGGCTGGGAGGGTGAGGGCACGCTGTCATCTCAGCGTTGCCGCTAGCGGCTGCGTGCCATCACCCCCGGCCCTCTCCCCTGAAGGGAGAGGGAGATGGCGTTCTACTCCGCGGCCTCGGCCTGGCCCTCGTCGGACGTGTCGGCGATCGACGACAGTTCGACGTTGAGGCCGAGCGACCGCATTTCCTTCACGAGCACGTTGAAGCTCTCCGGGATGCCGGCCTCGAAGGTATCGTCGCCCTTGACGATCGCCTCATAGACCTTGGTGCGGCCGACCACGTCGTCCGACTTCACCGTCAGCATCTCCTGCAGCGTGTAGGCGGCGCCGTAGGCCTGGAGCGCCCAGACCTCCATTTCGCCGAAGCGCTGGCCGCCGAACTGCGCCTTTCCGCCCAGCGGCTGCTGGGTGACGAGGCTGTACGGCCCGATCGAGCGTGCGTGGATCTTGTCGTCGACCAGATGGTGGAGCTTGAGCATGTAGATATAGCCCACGGTCACCTTGCGGTCGAACTGGTCGCCGGTGCGGCCGTCGAACAGCTCCACCTGGCCGCTCTCGTCGAGCCCGGCCCTGCGCAGCATCTCCGCGACATCGGCTTCGCGCGCACCGTCGAACACCGGCGTCGCCATTGGCACGCCGTTCTTCAGCACGCCCGCCATCTCGACGATCTGGTCGAACGACCGCGCCTCGATCTCCGCATGATATTGCTCGCCATAGATCACCTTCAGGCGATCGACGACCACCGCCGGTGCCTGACCGCCGGTCACGTCCGGATTGGCTTCGCGCCACTCCTCCAACGCCTGGGTCACCTGCTTGCCCAGGCCGCGGGCGGCCCAGCCAAGATGGGTCTCGAAGATCTGGCCGACGTTCATCCGGCTCGGCACGCCGAGCGGGTTGAGAACGATGTCGACGGGGGTGCCGTCGGCAAGGAACGGCATGTCCTCCTGCGGCAGGATGCGGCTGATCACACCCTTGTTGCCATGGCGGCCGGCCATCTTGTCGCCCGGCTGCAGCTTGCGCTTCACCGCGACGAACACCTTGACCATCTTGAGCACGCCCGGGGGCAGCTCGTCGCCGCGCTGCAGCTTCTCGACGCGATCCTCGAACTTCTTGACGATCAGGCCGACGGCTTCGTGATATTGGGCCTTGACCGCCTCGAGATCCGCCTGGCGCGCGTCGTCCGCGACCACGAACTTCCACCAGTCGCGCTTCTCGACCTCTTCGAGCAGGGCGTCGTCGATTTCCGAGCCCTTCTTGATGCCCTTGGGGGCCGCGGTCGCGACCTGGCCGAGCAGCATCTCGCGGAGGCGGGCATAGTTGGCGCGGTTCAGGATCGCGCGTTCGTCCTCGCGGTCCTTGGTCAGGCGGTCGATTTCCTCGCGCTCGATCGCCATCGCGCGCTCGTCCTTGTCGATGCCGTGGCGGTTGAACACACGCACGTCGACGACCGTGCCGGAGACGCCCGGCGGAAGGCGCAGCGAGGTGTCGCGAACGTCCGACGCCTTCTCGCCGAAGATGGCGCGGAGGAGCTTTTCCTCCGGCGTCATCGGGCTTTCGCCCTTCGGCGTGATCTTGCCGCACAGGATGTCGCCCGGCTCCACTTCGGCGCCGATATAGACGATGCCTGCCTCGTCGAGGTTGCGCAGCGCTTCCTCGCCGACGTTCGGGATGTCGCGGGTGATGTCTTCCGGCCCGAGCTTGGTGTCGCGGGCCATCACCTCGAACTCGTCGATGTGGATCGAGGTGAAGACGTCGTCCTTCACGATCCGCTCGGAGATGAGGATCGAATCCTCATAGTTGTAGCCGTTCCAGGGCATGAACGCGACGAGCACGTTGCGGCCCAGTGCCAGCTCGCCGAACTCGGTCGACGGGCCGTCGGCGATGATGTCGCCGGCGTTGACCACGTCGCCCACCTTCACCAGCGGGCGCTGGTTGATGCAGGTCGACTGGTTGGAACGCTGGAACTTCATCAGCGTGTAGATGTCCACGCCCGACTTGCCGGCATCGACATCGCCCGACGCGCGGACGACGATGCGGGTGGCGTCGACCTGGTCGATCACGCCCGAGCGGCGCGCCGCGATCGCGGCGCCCGAATCGCGGGCGACAGTCTCTTCCATGCCGGTGCCGACGAACGGCGCCTCGGCGCGAACCAGCGGCACGGCCTGGCGCTGCATGTTCGAGCCCATCAGCGCGCGGTTGGCGTCATCGTTTTCCAGGAACGGGATCAGCGATGCCGCGACCGAGACGAGCTGCTTGGGGCTGACGTCCATCAGGGTGATGTGATCGCGCGGCGCGATCAGGAACTCGCCCGCTTCGCGCGACGAAATCAGTTCCTCGACGAAATGGCCTTCGCCATCGAGCTCGGCATTCGCCTGCGCGATCGTGTGCTTGGCCTCTTCCATCGCCGACAGATAGACGACGTCGTTGGTCACCTTATGGTCGACGACCTTGCGGTACGGCGTCTCGATGAAGCCGTACTTGTTCACCCGGCTGAAGCTTGCCAGCGAGTTGATCAGGCCGATGTTCGGGCCTTCCGGCGTCTCGATCGGGCAGATGCGGCCATAATGGGTCGGATGGACGTCGCGGACCTCGAAGCCCGCGCGCTCGCGGGTGAGGCCGCCCGGCCCGAGCGCCGAGACGCGACGCTTGTGCGTCACTTCGGAGAGCGGGTTGGTCTGATCCATGAACTGCGACAGCTGCGACGAGCCGAAGAACTCGCGCACCGCGGCGACCGCGGGCTTGGCGTTGATCAGGTCGTTCGGCATTGCGGTCGACACGTCGACCGACGACATGCGCTCCTTGACGGCGCGCTCCATGCGCAGCAGGCCGACGCGATACTGGTTCTCGAGCAGCTCGCCCACCGAACGGACGCGGCGGTTGCCGAGATTGTCGATGTCGTCGATCTCGCCCTTGCCGTCCTTCAGGTCGACGAGCGTCTTGACGACCGCGAGGATGTCCTCCGACCGCAGCGTCGTGATCGTGTCCTCGGCGTCGAGCTCGAGGCGCATGTTCAGCTTGACGCGGCCCACGGCCGACAGGTCGTAGCGCTCGGGATCGAAGAACAGGCCGGCGAACAGCGCTTCGGCGGTTTCCTTGGTCGGCGGCTCGCCGGGGCGCATGACGCGGTAGATCTCGCTGAGCGCATGGTCGCGCTCCTCGACCTTGTCGGCCTTCAGCGTGTTGCGGATCCAGGGACCGGTCGAGATATGATCGATGTCGAGCAGCTCGATATGGTCGATGCCCGCCTTGTCGAGCGCTTCGAGATTCTCGGGCGAGACCTCGTCGCCGGCTTCGATATAGATGCGGCCGGTGCTCTCGTCGATCAGGTCATAGGCCGAGTAGCGACCGAAGATCTGGTCGGTCGGGATGAGCAGCGTCTGGAGCCCGTCCTTGCCGGCCTTGTTGGCGGCGCGGGGCGAGATCTTGGTGCCGGCGGGGAAGACGACCTCGCCGGTCTCGCCGTTGACGACGTCGAACGCCGGCTTCTGGCCACGCCAGTTCTCGGGGACGAACGGAACCTTCCAGCCGCCATCGCCGCGGATATAGGTCTGCGTCTTGTAGAAATAGTTGAGAATGTCCTCGCCGTTGAGGCCGAGGGCATAGAGCAGCGACGTCACCGGCAGCTTGCGCTTGCGGTCGATGCGGACGTTGACGATGTCCTTTGCGTCGAACTCGAAGTCGAGCCACGAACCGCGATACGGAATGACGCGCGCGGCGAACAGATATTTGCCCGACGCGTGGGTCTTGCCGCGATCATGGTCGAACAGGACGCCCGGCGAGCGGTGCATCTGCGAGACGATGACGCGCTCGGTGCCGTTGATCAGGAAGGTGCCGTTCTGGGTCATGAGCGGCATGTCGCCCATGTAGACGTCCTGCTCCTTGATATCGAGGACCGAACGGGTGTCCGTATCGGGATCGACTTCGAACACGATGAGGCGCAGCGTGACGCGCATCGGCGCCGCATAGGTCATCCCGCGCTGGCGGCACTCCTCGGTGTCGTACTTGGGGTCCTCCAGCTCATACTGGACGAAATCGAGCTCGGCAGTGCCGGCGAAGTCGCGGATCGGAAACACCGAGCGCAGCGTCTTCTCCAGGCCCGACACATAGTTGTCGGCCGGGCGTGAGCGCAGGAACTGCTCGTAGGATTCACGCTGAACCTCGATGAGGTTCGGCATCTGCACGACTTCGTGGATGTTGCCGAAGACCTTGCGGATGCGCTTCTTGGCGGTCGCCGGAACTGCCTGGGTGGCCATTGCGTAATTTCCCTCGCGTCAAAATTTCGTCCGCATCGCAGCGGAATTCAGCCCGATTCGTGCCCGAGTCGCTTATGCGTCTCACGACAAAAAGTGCGGGTCCCGGGCTGTTGGGAACCGCACTGCCAGCGTTTGGAAAACCCCTGAAAACCTTCTCCAATTCGTCGCGGTCCGTTCGCAAGGCGGGCCGTGTCCCGGAGGGCCAAGGGCGGCGCCCGCGCGCACGCGCCGAGCATCTGCCGATGTATTTGGAAGCGGCTATATAGGCCCGCCTGTAGGTTTTGGGAAGGGGCGATCCGCCCCTCGATCGTCATGCGCAAAATCATCGTCATCGCCGACGCTCGACTGCGATATGCCAGCAGCACATACTGAGTTGATGACAGGAAGGAACGACAGGTACGATGGTTCGCAACCTCCTCGCCGGCCTATTGCTTGCCGCCACCCCCGCGCTCGCCGCGCCCTCGCTCCAGGATGCGACGGTCGGCGCGACGGTCGCGGCGATGAAGCCCGGCGATTTCCTCTGGGCGCCGGATCTCGCGCCCGCCGGCCCGGTCGTGATCGTCGTCAGCATCGCCCAGCAGCGTGCCTATGCCTATCGCAACGGCGTGCCGATCGGCATCTCCACCGTGTCGACCGGCAAGAAGGGGCATGAGACGCCCACCGGCGTGTTCACGCTGCTCCAGAAGAATGTCGACCATAGGTCGAACCTCTATAACAGCGCGCCGATGCCCTATATGCAGCGGCTCACCTGGGACGGGATCGCGATGCATGCCGGCAACCTGCCCGGCTATCCCGCCTCGCATGGCTGCGTGCGCCTGCCGCTGGCCTTCGCCAGGCTGCTCTACGGCGTCACCCGGCTGGGCCTGACCGTGATCATCACCGCCGGCGCCGAGGTGCCGCGCTTCGCGCCGACGCCGAGCGTGCTGAGCGCCGATCCCGCGCACGCGGCCGATGAACTGTTCGGCGGCATGCTGTGGCAGCCCGAGCGCTCGCCGAGCGGGCCGGTGTCGATCATCATCAGCGCGGCCGACAGCCGCATGCTGGTGCTGCGCAACGGCACCCCGATCGGCTCGGCGCCGGTGCGGATCGCCGGCGCCGTGACCGGCACCACCGCCTATACGCTCGGCGCGATCGAGGGCGATCGCTATCGCTGGATGAAGCTGCCGATGCCGGGCGAGACGCTGCCCGGCCCGGTCGAGGTCACCCCCGACGAGCGCGCCCGTCTGACCGTGCCCGCCGATATCCAGAAGGCGATGGCCGGCGTCGTCACGGTGGGCACCACGGTGGTGGTCACCCTCGATACGCTGCGGCAGGGCGGATCGGGCAAGAAGATGACGGTGATGACCGCCGGGAAGTGAGGGGGGCTTTATCGCCAAAAGAAAAAGGGCGGCCCCTCGCGGAGCCGCCCTTCGTCGAAGTTCGTCCCGCCCGATCGGGCGGAAAGAAGCTTACTTGAGTTCGACGGTCGCGCCGGCTTCCTCGAGCTGCTTCTTGACCTTCTCGGCCTCGTCCTTGCTGACGCCTTCCTTGATCGCCTTCGGAGCCGACTCGACGAGAGTCTTGGCTTCGGTCAGGCCCAGGCCGGTGATCGCGCGGACTTCCTTGATCACGTTGATCTTCTTGCCGCCGTCGCCGGTCAGGATGACGTCGAATTCGGTCTTCTCTTCGACCGCGGCAGCAGCAGCGCCACCGCCGGCCGGTGCCGCAACCGCAACCGCAGCAGCGGCCGAAACGCCCCACTTCTCTTCGAGGAGCTTCGAGAGCTCGGCTGCTTCGAGAACGGTGAGAGCCGAAAGATCGTCAACGAGCTTGTTAAGGTCTGCCATTTTAAGTCTCCATCAGGGCCGCTCGGGCCCAATTTGTGTCAGTCGAAATCGGATATCGAATTGAAAGCGCCGAAAATCAGGCGTCTTCTTTCGCCGCATAAGCGCCGAACACGCGGGCCAGCTGGCCTGCGGGTGCCTGGACGATCTGGACGATCTTGGTCGCGGGCGCCTGTACGAGGCCCACGATCTTGGCGCGCAGTTCGTCGAGCGACGGCAGCTCGGCCAGCGCCTTCACGCCGGCCACGTCGAGAACCGTATCGCCCATCGCGCCGCCGACGATTTCCAACTTGTCGTTGGTCTTCGCGAAATCCACGATCACCTTTGCGGGGGCGACGGGATCGACGGAGGTGCTGAGCGCGGTCGGCCCCACCAGCAGATCGTTGATCGCTGTGTAGGGCGTGCCCTCGACGGCAATGCGGGCGAGCTTGTTCTTCGATACCTTGTAGCTGGCACCAGCTTCGCGCATCTTCAGACGGAGCGCAGTGGACTGCGCGACGGTCAGGCCGAGATTGCGGGTGACGATCACCACGCTCGTGCCCTTGAAGGTGCTCTGCAGCTCGGCGACCAGCTCGGCTTTTTGAGCTCGATCCATGCCTTACTCCTTAGAACCACCCCTGCAGCACATCCGCAGGGGCTTTGGATCACAGGACAGATACGCCGTCCCGCGACCCGTCCGAGGGGTCGGTCGCCTGGCCGGGCCAAGGAGGCTTCGGCAGACCCGGCCTAAACCCCGAGGGGCAGGGCCGGTGAACTTTTCCCCGTCTTGGCAGGGCATTAAGCGGGGCAAACTCCCCGCACCTGCTGTCTCGGACGGTACAATCCCGGCGCTGCCTGAGCAGAGTCGGGACATGTGGGCGCGGCCTGTAGGGGATTGGGCGGGAGATGTCGAGTCTCGCGCGCCGCGCTATGATCGCGGGTGCGCCCAGTTGAAGGGTGAGACTGTCGTCTGGAGCGAGGCACGCGCGCGACAGTCCCGTGCGAGTGTCGAGACGGCGTCTTCGTAATCGGGTGACCCAGCTGGAAGGCGGCGTTTGATGGAGGAGCATCGGCCGGTTTGCGCCTCAATTTCGGTCATGCAGGTTGCTTGGACTCGGCCCGAAAACCGCCATTCGTTCATCCAACTGTCAGCGTCGACCGGAACCGCCGGCATCGGGACTTATGGATCGTACCTAGCGACATGCTCAGGGGCAGGTTCTTCGCCAATACCAGACGCCTAGCGGCGTCACCCATTAGATTGCTTGGTCACCCCGCGATTGGTTGATTGAAAGTCAGGCCATAAGCCGTCTAACCACATCATGGTGGCTGTCCACAGCATCGCAATTGACGTGGTGCGGGTGGGCACTATCTGGACCCAATGAAGAAAATCGGCTTCCTGTCTTTCGGCCACTGGTCGAACACCTCCCATTCTCAAACGCGCACGGCAAGTGACACGCTGCACCAGTCGATCGATCTGGCGGTCGCGGCTGAAGAGCTTGGCGCCGACGGTGCCTATTTCCGCGTACACCATTTCGCGCAGCAGCTCGCTTCGCCGTTCCCGCTATTGGCAGCCATCGGCGCAAAGACGAGCCGAATCGAGATCGGCACTGGCGTCATCGACATGCGTTACGAGAATCCGCTTTACATGATCGAAGATGCGGGTGCTGCCGACCTGATCAGCAATGGACGCCTTCAACTGGGAATCAGCCGCGGCTCCGGGGAACAGGTGATCGATGGATGGCGCCACTTCGGCTATGCGCCGGCGCAGGGCCAGACCCACGCGGATATGGGCCGTCACCATGCCGAAGTGTTCCTGAAATTGCTCAGCGGGCAGGGTTTCGCCGCGCCAAACCCCAACCCCATGTTCCCCAATCCACCAGGCATGCTGCGCCTTGAGCCGCATTCGAGCGGCTTGCACAGGCGGATCTGGTGGGGATCGGCATCGAACGCGACTGCGCAATGGGCGGCCGAAAGAGGCATGAACCTGCAAAGTTCCACGCTGAAAGCCAATGAGACCGGCGAGCCGTTTCACATTCAGCAAGCCAGGCAAATCCGCCATTACCGTGAGGCGTGGAAAGCCGCCGGGCACGACTGGGCACCGCGCGTCTCGGTCTCACGCTCCATATTTGCGATAACGGACGATCGGGATCGCGCGTATTTCGGCCGTGATGAGTCGAGCGATCAGATCGGCATCATCGATAATATGCAGGCGATCTTCGGTCGGTCCTATGCGGCCGAGCCGGACAAGCTCATTGCGCAACTGAAGGAGGACGAAGCAATTGCCGAGGCCGACACGCTGCTGCTCACCGTGCCGAACCAACTGGGCGTCGACTATAATTGCCATGTGATCGAGTCGATCCTGACTCACGTGGCTCCCGCCATGGAGTGGCGTTAGGTTCGGTTCCTTGGCATTGCCAATCGTCCACTTCTACGCGTCCAATCGGCAGCTTCTGTAAGGGCCGGACATGGTTGGCGCCTGTCGTGACCGACCGGGTCTGGTCGAATGCCGAAATTCGTGAAACAGGTCGCGCAACGGCACTAATTTCGGGACCTATATACTTAGCTAGCCGGGAAGCTACGTAGGTTCATCCTCTGTTCCCATCCGCGTCGGACTGTGCCATGAGGCACGCATGGCGACGGGGGCGGTCATAACATCGGTAGCGCAAGCATCGTCGATCCCGGCGAACGTTTGCGCGCAGATGGTCGAGGCCGCCACCCGATCCTGTCAGCCGATGATTTCGGTTCCACCGGAGCAGGCCAATCCGAACTGGGATGCGATGGCAGCGTCCTTTGCATCCCTGTCGAATGCATTCGCTTGGGGGTCGCTCATCCTTGCTGGCGTCGCGATTATAGCGGCTTTCGCATGGGGCAAGGTTGTGACTGCAACAGCCGAGCGGGAAGCGCGGGATATGGCGAAACAATGCGCAGAGGACTATATCAAAGACTGGATGGCGAAAAACGCCCCTGGGATCATCCAGAGGCACGTTGAATTCATACAAGACACGACAATGGGTGGAGGCGACGATGCCACCGCCGCAGATGAAATCGGAAAGGAGGCTTAAATGCCAGATCCCATGAAGGTGATCGAACAGCACTGGAACAGCTCTCCAGTGCCGATTGAAACCATTATCCGCGATGTCGGCTTGAAGTTTGATCGTGAAGTTCTGGACGACAATGTGTCTGGCTTCATCGAGCGCCAAACGGATGGGGGATATCGAATTGTCGTGAACGCGTTCCATCCAGAGACCCGGCAACGTTTTACGGCGGCGCATGAGCTTGGCCACTATATCTACCATCGCGACCTATTGGGTGACGGAGTAGGTGATAATCGGGCATATCGCGCCGAAGGAACGACGCGGCCTAACCCGAACATCCGGCCACTTCATGAGCGGCAGGCGAATAGCTTCGCTGCCAATGTCCTAATGCCTCGCCATAGGTTAACGGATGTTGCGGGCCAGACGACGACCGCCCTTGCTCAGCAATTCAAGGTATCGCAGGAGGCGATGCGCATCCGGCTGGGGCGTTAGCGCCGACTCTCGATTGCTATCGGTTCGTACATCGCCGCAAGCTGCTGCGCATCGCTCATACCTCCGGGCAGAAGGCTTGCCTTTTTGAGGATGTACACGGGGTATTTCGTGGGCAGGTAGACGACGCGCAGCCAGTGCCGAAATTCTGCCAAAGCCTGATCGGGGTAAGCCCACGCTCTTTGAGGGTTGCTGGCGCTCTGCGGGTACTCAGGCGGGTAGTAATGGGGATATTCGATCCGCTCGCCATATCGCGTTGCGAGATTGTTTGCAGTCCAATAGCGTCCCCATGTCCCACCGACACTACCGTCCGGTATGGTGTGCTGGTTTACCGGTAACCCGGCACTGATCAGATCCACCACGAGGCCGCTGCTCTCTTTGAATACGCTGAAATATCCCAGCGGCACGCTGTCCTTGAGCAGTGAGACGCGGGCGTTGAACAGCTTCCAAGGGTCTTCGGGAACATACCCCAGCGCGTTGTAAATGAACTCTTGAAGGCCGTAGCGAGCAAGGTTTCGGAAGTTGGTGACAGCCGTCTCGTTTTTCCGCTGAGCCTCGAACGCGAAATATTCCACCGTCACCATGCAAACCACGTCTGGGTAGGCGTAGTGGGGCGAGCCATCCTTACTGATCTCGATGAAAAGACTGGGCTCGTCGAAACCTGCCTTCGTGAGAGCCTGCCGGAAAAACTGCATCCGCCCACGCGGCCAGACATTGGTGGATTGGGCTTGTTGCCATTCCTGAGTGATCTCGAAGATTGTCGATCGCGCAGCCCCAGCCATTTCGGCCAGACCGGTCTGAGTGAGGTAGGGGATGCCATTCTCGAGCACACCCATTTCAATGCCGCCCACTACTCGTTCGACCTCAATTCCGAGGTCGAGAGGTAGCTGGCGAGGCCGTGCCGGACTTTGGCCTGAAACTGACGGTAAAGTATTGGTTTTACTAGATAATGACACCGCCGGAGTTACCATGGCTTTCGCTACCGCGTCGAAGTCGGCATCGATTGGTTCGATCATCTTCTTATCGTCAGGCATGGATCAAACCCTTGTAGGTAAGGTGCTTGCCGATCATCCGGCCAGTCGTCATTTCGATAAAGCCCATAGTCCCAGCCTCCCTAGTGTTCTGGCCGAACGAGAATTCGTTGACGTAGCGGTGCAGGTGCTTGGGCGACATGTAGTGGTAAATACCATAGTAGCCGCGCTTGAGCAGCGCCCAGAAGCTCTCAATGCCGTTCGTATGGATGCAGAAGTGGCGGACATATTCGCCAGCGCTGTGGTTCACGGTGTGGTGGACGTAGCCCTTGGCGTTCAAGCCACGATAGCCGGCGAATTCATCGGTAACGACTGCCGCACCAGTGGGGACATCGGCGACGACGAAGCCTTGCACGGTCTTTGAAGTGATGTTGGCGATCGGGATGGCGCGAACGTCGCCATCTTCGTCCATGATACCGATGACGGCGATCTTGCCGACCGCGCCGCGACCGGCGTGAAGCTTCTTGTCGGCGTGCTTGTTCTTCTCTTTGCCGCCAATGTAGGTTTCGTCCGCTTGGACATTGCTGCCCATGCCGTCGTCAGATTGGCCCAGCCACGTTTCACGGATGCGCTGGGCGAGAAACCAAGCCGATTTCTGAGTGATGCCGAGTTCGCGGGCCATCTGGGTCGAAGGGATGCCTTTGCGCGCCGTGGTCATCATGTAGATCGCCATGAGCCACTTGTGCAGCGGCAGGCGGCTTTCCGCGAGAACGGTGCCGGTGCGGACGCTTAAATGCTGGCGGCAAACCCGGCAGCGATAGGGCATCGGCTTGTGGTTTTTGACCTCGGCAACCGAGAGGCTGCCGCAATGGGGGCAAGAAACCTCGCCAGCCCAGCGGTTATGCTCGAAGTACTGCCGGGCAGCTTCCTCGCCAGGGAAGCGCTGGAAGAACTGATAGAGGCTGACGGTCTCGGGCTTGTGGGTCATGAAACCTAACTAGCCGCAATAGTTTGGCTAGTAACTTATTTTTGGCTAGCTAGTTCCCCTAATTTTCAAGATTGCCGAATGCCCCTTTCCGGCGGCGCGCCATCCCGCCACACACGCCGTAATCATCACAATGTTGCCGACCGCATCGAGCAGACCCACCCAGGTTAGCATCGGCACGACGCTGTAAAACCAGTAATCGAACACGAAGAACGGCAGCAGGCCGATCCCATATGCGAGGAAGGTCTGGCGCTCAAACCGGGAGAACGCTGCAAATATCCCGGCTATGAGGGCCTGTGCGCCGAATGCACAAATCAGAATCGGCACGATCGGCGCGTCGGAGCGATAAGCAGGTGTGATCGTCAGCGCGAGGACCGAGCTCGGCGATGCCAGGCACCAGCCGCCGAGCACGACGAACACCGCCGCCAGCCACCACTGAATTGTCCGGACCGACATCACAGCGCCGCGGAAGGCTGAGGGGTATCGACCGCGGTGCCGGTGCAAACGGGCATTTTCAAGGGCTTACGGTCAGACAGCACGCTATATTTGCGGCGCGAGATTCCCGACAGCGCAAGGCTGAGCTTGCGCTTGAACGGGGGTACTCGGTTGAGAATCCGCAGCACGACATTGCGCACGCGCCGGCCCAGCGCCGATCGCACCGTGGCCATCCGCGTCAGACGTGAGGCGAGCCCTAGCACCAGTTGCGCCGCCGGGCGCCGCGTCGCGGCATAATCGTCGAGCACGCTGTCCGGCGCACCGTCCCGCACCACGCGGGTCAGCGCTTCGCCAAGCACGATTGCGTCGACCAGACCGGCGTTCATTCCCTGACCGCCGGCGGGGCTGTGGACGTGTGCGGCATCGCCCATCAACAGGATCGGGCCCCTCCGGTAGGTATCCGCGAGCCGATGATGGACGCGAAAGCGCGACGACCAGACCATATCAGCGACATGCGCCGGCTTCGCCGCCGGGCCACGCGTGTCGAGCAACTGCTGGATCAGGTCGATCCCCGGCAACTCCGGCGCATCGTCGACTGTGGCAACGACGCGGTAGGAGCCGTCGGGGAGCGGCGCGACCACCACCAGCCCCGCCGGCGAGAAGAATAGCGACACTTCCCCGTTGCCCATCGGCCAGTCCATATAGACATCGGCGAGCACGAAGGATTCGCCATAGGCCTCGCCCTGGAAGCCGATTCCAGCAGCTTCACGGATCACACTGTGCATACCGTCCGCGCCGACGACGAAGCGGGTGCGGACAGTGCGTTCCCCTTCGAGCGTCTTGACTAGCACATCAGCCCCGTTCGCGTCCGGGGTCACGCCCAACGCCGCGATCCCGCGATGCACGTTGCCGCCGAGGCTTTCGAGCCGTGTTTGCAGCACCACTTCGGTAGTCGATTGCGGCACGAGCAGCATGTGCCGGAATGCTGAAGGCAGCGCCGCATAGCTAATACCAAGTAGCGGCTGGTCGCGGTCGCGCACGGTGAAGTCGGTAACCGTGGTCCCCTCGGCCGATAGCAGACCCGTGACGCCAATCGTCTCAAGCATCTCCAGCGTGTGAGGATGCACCACGCCGGCGCGCGAGGTGTTTTGCGCCGTTTCGAGCGCATCGATCAGCAGATGATCCACCCCCGCCTGCCGCAGGGCAGTGGCCAGCGCGAGCCCCGTGGGTCCAGCACCAATGATGAGAACGTCTGTTTGGAGCGGCAACATGACAGCATTTCCCTATTTGCCAACACGTGTTGACTAAAACCCAAGGTTGCATTTGTCAACATTCGTTGGCAAAAATCAGTATGACCAAACCCAAAGGCAGCACGCCAAAAGCACTCCGCACCCGTGAAGCCATTGAGAAGGCCGCCCGGGAATTGTTTGCTATCAATGGCTTCGACCGCACCACGGTGCGCGACATCGGCGCCCGGGCGGGCATCGATCCGTCGATGATCATCCGCTATTTCGGCAGCAAGGACGCGCTGTTCACGCAGATCGCGGCCCCCAATCTGCGCCTGCCGGACCTCGGTGCCACCGACTCGGCGGCGATCGGGGAAACTCTGGTGCGCCATTTCCTCGACCTCTGGGAAGGGGACGGTGTTGGCGGCGGCATGCCCGTGCTGCTGCGCTCGGCAGCGTCGAATGACGATGCAGCCGAGCAGTTACGAAAGATTTTCCTGACGCAGGTCTTTCCTGCGGTTGCCCGTGCAGGGCCGCCCGAAACCGCATCGATGCGCGCCGGGCTGGTCGCGAGCCAGCTGCTCGGCCTTGCACTGACGCGCTACGTGTTGATGGTGCCGCCGGTGGTCGTGATGTCGCCCGACTTCATCGTCCGCACGATTGGCGCGACGATTCAGCGTTATGCATCGGGCGAAGGCTTGGCGCCTGATGGGACTGGGTAGAAATATGAACTCGGCAGTCTTCGGGGGCGTTCGCTTACGGGAGAGTCGAAACGTCCGCCAACGGCAAAACTGCCGCGTTGGTAACCGTCCGCGTCGATAGTCCGATCGGCAATTGCCCTTCAGCCCGCCGCCCCCGTCAGCCCCGCGAAGTCGCCAGCATCATGCCGTTCGCGTAGCATCTCCGATGGCTCGTCGCCTCTGGCGCGGTTGACGATGCGGCCGCGCTGGACGGCGGGTCGCGCGCCGATCGCTGCGGTCCAGCGCTGGACGTTCGCATAGTCCTGCACGCCGAGGAACTCCGCCGCCTCGTAGATCTCGCCCCTGGCGAGGCCGCCATACCAGGGCCACACCGCCATGTCGGCGATCGTGTACTCCGGGCCGGCGAGATATTCGCTTTCCGCCAGCCGGCGGTCGAGCACGTCCAGCTGGCGTTTCACCTCCATCGCGTAGCGGTCGATCGCATAGCGGATCTTGATGGGCGCATAGGCGTAGAAATGGCCGAAGCCGCCGCCGAGGAAGGGCGTGCTGCCGACCTGCCAGAACAGCCAGGACAGGCATTCGGCGCGTGCTTCGCCGGCCGGGGGCAGGAAGGCGCCGAATTTCTCGGCGAGATGGACGAGGATCGCACCGGATTCGAAGATGCGGACCGGGGCGCCGCCGCTGCGGTCGACCATCGCCGGGATCTTCGAATTGGGGTTGATCCCGACAAAGCCGCTGGTGAACTGGTCGCCTTCGCGGATGTCGATGAACCAGGCGTCATATTCGGCGCCGGTCATCCCGAGCGCGAGCAGCTCTTCGAGCAGGATGGTGACCTTCTGGCCGTTCGGGGAGCCGAGCGAATAGAGCTGCAGCGGGTGGCGCCCGACCGGCAGCGCCCGCTCGCTCGTCGCGCCTGCAACGGGCCGATTGAGCCGGCTGGCGTTGGCGGACGTGGTGCCGCTGCCCGGGTCTTCCACCCAAATGCGGGGCGGAACATAGTTGCCGTCGTCGGTCACTTGCAAACTCCCACTCGAAAGCCGGGCTACAGCCGTCGCCCGCCCACGCCGCGCTCTGCCCCGCCTACCCCTCCGGGGCCTCGCGCCACATCCGCTTCAGGATATCGTCCTTCAGCACGAACTGGTGGCGCAGCGCGGCGCCGACATGGCCGATCAGCAGCACCACCCAGGCATAGCCGAAGACGACATGCGCATTGTGCGTGCCGATCGCCAGCGGCGCGCCCTTTTCCACCGCGAACTTCGGCACGTCGAACAGCCAGAAGAAGTGGAGCGGCCACGGCCCCGCCGAGCTGAAGATCCAGCCGGTCGTCGGCAGGATGATCATCAGCGCGTAGAAGATCCAGTGCAGGCCATGCGCCGCGAACGCCTCGAGCCTGCCCATATGCGCGGGCAGCGGCGGGGCGGGGTGGGTGATCCGCCACGACAGCCGGAACAGGCTCAGCGCCAGCACCAGCAGGCCGATCGACTTGTGGAGGTCCATCACCGGCCAGCCCTTCGGCACCCAGTCATGGACGATGCCGAGGATCAGGTTGACGATGATCAGCGCGCCGACCGTCCAGTGCAGCAAGCGGGCGACCCGGTCATAGTGCAGGACGGCCTCGGCCATCAGCTTTTCACCCGGTTCGCGACCAGGTCGTCGACCACCGCCGGATCGGCCAGCGTCGAGGTGTCGCCGAGCGAGGAGACGTCGCCCTCGGCGATCTTGCGCAGGATGCGGCGCATGATCTTGCCGCTCCGCGTCTTGGGCAGGCCCGGCGCGAACTGGATCGCGTCGGGCGTCGCGATCGGGCCGATCTCGGTGCGGACCCAGTCGCGCAGCGCCTTGCGCAGCGCCTCGCTCGCTTCCTCGCCGGCGTTCAGCGTCACATAGGCGTAGATGCCCTGGCCCTTGATGTCGTGCGGGAAGCCCACCACCGCGGCCTCGGCGACCTTGGGGTGGAGCACCAGCGCGCTCTCCACCTCGGCGGTGCCCATGCGGTGGCCCGAGACGTTGATCACGTCGTCGACCCGCCCGGTGATCCAGTAATAGCCGTCCGCGTCGCGGCGGCAGCCGTCGCCGGTGAAATATTTGCCGGGATAGGTCGAGAAATAGGTCTGGAAGAAGCGGTCATGGTCGCCCCACACGGTGCGCATCTGCCCGGGCCAGCTCCGCGTGATGCACAGATTGCCCTCGGTCGCGCCTTCCAGCACCTGGCCCTCGGCATCGACCAGCTCGGGCACGACGCCGAACAGCGGCCGCGTCGCCGAACCCGGCTTCAGGTCGGTCGCGCCGGGCAGGGGGGCGATCATCGCCGCGCCGGTCTCGGTCTGCCACCAGGTGTCGACGATCGGGCAGCGGCCCTCGCCGACCACCTCATGATACCAGCGCCACGCCTCGGGGTTGATCGGCTCGCCGACCGTGCCGAGCAATTTGAGGCTCTTCCGCGAGGTCGCCTTCACATAATCATCGCCATCCTTCATCAGCGCGCGCAGCGCGGTCGGCGCGGTGAAGACGATCTCGACCTGGTGGCGGTCGACCACCTGCCAGATCCGGCTGGCGTCGGGCCAGTTCGGTACCCCCTCGTACATCAGCGTCGTCCCGCCATTGGCGAGCGGGCCGTAGACGATATAGCTGTGCCCGGTGACCCAGCCGATATCGGCGGCGCACCAATAGACCTGGCCCGGCCGGTAATCGAAGCAGAGCTCGTGCGTCAGGCTCGCCCACAGCAGATAGCCGCCGGTCGTATGGAGCACGCCCTTCGGCTTGCCGGTCGATCCCGAGGTGTAGAGGATGAACAGCGGATCCTCGGCGTTCATCGGCTCGGGCGGGCAGTCGGCGGAGACGCCCGCTGCCGCCTCGTGATACCAGAGGTCGCGGCCCGCCTGCATCGTCACGTCGCTGCCGGTCGCCTTGATCACCAGCACCGTCTTCAGGCTCGGGCTCAGCTTCGCGGCGGCGTCGACATTGGCCTTGAGCGGTACCAGCTTGCCCGCGCGCCGCCCGCAATCGGCGGTGATCACCACCGAGCTGTCGCAATCCTGGATGCGCCCGGCCAGCGCGTCGGGCGAGAAGCCGCCGAACACCACCGAGTGGATCGCCCCGATCCGCGCGCAGGCCAGCAGCGCGAACGCCGCCTCGGGGATCATCGGCAGGTAGACGGTGACGCGATCGCCCTTCCGCACGCCCTGCGCCTTCAGCACATTGGCGAAGCGGCACACCTCCTCATGCACCTGGGCGTAGGTGAAGCGCCGCGGCGCCTCGCTCGGGACATCGGGCTCCCAGATGATCGCGGTCTGCTCGCCGCGCTCGGCGAGGTGTCGGTCGAGGCAGTTGGCGGCGACGTTCAGCTCGCCGTCCGCAAACCAGCGGATACCGAAGTCCGCCTCGTTGAACGAGCTCTCGCTCGCCCGGGTCGGCGCCTTGATCCAGTCGAGCCGCCGCGCCTGTTCGAGCCAGAAGGCGTCCGCGTCACCGACCGATCGCGCATAGAGCGCCTTATAGTCCGCATCGGTCACTCTGGCCTTGGCGGCCCATTCGCTGGGCACGGGATACAGGTCGGACATCAGGACCCTCTCATTCTGGTAAAGTCGTCCCCGACTATTGGTTCAGCCGCGCCACCGCATCAAGCGGTCGTTGCTATAAATGCGCCGCGCCACGATCTCCTGCCACCTCATCCCGCCCCTCCCCAACGTCGTCCCGGACGGTTGGTTTTGGTGGATGGCCCGCCGTCGAAAAATCCTCTATCGGCGCGCCATGCTCAATTTCTCGAATCTCACCGTCCGTCTCGGCGGGCGCACGATCCTGGACCGCGCCTCGGCCGCCTTGCCGCCGCGCGCCCGCGTCGGGCTGATCGGCCGCAACGGCGCCGGCAAGTCGACGCTGATGAAGGTGATGATCGGCAGCCTCGAAGCCGACGACGGCGATCTCGACAAGCCGCGCGGCCTGCGGATCGGCTATATCGCGCAGGAAGCGCCGAGCGGCACCTCGACCCCGATCGACACCGTGCTGGCGGCGGACACCGAGCGCGCCGCGCTGCTCCACGAAAGCGAGACCTGCGAGGATCCCGATCGCCTCGGCGAGGTCTATGAGCGGCTGATGGCGATCGACGCCTATACCGCCCCGGCCCGCGCCTCCACCATTCTCGTCGGCCTCGGCTTCGACGAGGAGATGCAGCAGCGCCCGCTCGACAGCTATTCGGGCGGCTGGAAGATGCGCGTCGCGCTCGCCTCGCTGCTCTTCTCCGAGCCCGATCTGCTGCTGCTCGACGAGCCTTCGAACCATCTCGATCTCGAAGCGACCCTGTGGCTCGAGAATTTCCTGAAATCCTATCCGGCGATGATGGTCGTGATCAGCCATGAGCGCGATCTGCTCAACAATGTCGTCGATCATATTCTCCACCTCGAGGGCGGCAAGACCACGCTCTACACCGGCGGCTATGACAGCTTCGAGCGCCAGCGGGCCGAGCGCGCCGCCCAGCTCGCCGCCGCCAAGGCATCGCAGGATGCCCAGCGCGCCAAGCTGCAGGATTATATCGCCCGCAACTCGGCCCGCGCCTCCACCGCGAAACAGGCGCAGTCGCGCGCCAAGATGCTGGCGAAGATGCAGCCGATCGCCTCGCTGGCCGACGATCCCAGCCTGTCCTTCGATTTCCCCAGCCCGGAAGAGCTGCGCCCGCCGCTGGTCACGCTCGACATGGCCAGCGTCGGCTACACCGAGGGCAAGCCGATCCTCCAGCGGCTCAACCTGCGGCTCGATCCCGACGATCGCATCGCCCTGCTCGGCCGCAACGGCAACGGCAAGACCACGCTCGCCCGCCTGCTCGCCGCGCAGCTCAAGCCGATGGACGGCAACATCACCGTCTCGGGCAAGATGCGGGTCGGCTATTTCACCCAATATCAGGTCGAGGAGCTCGACGGCGACGATACCCCGCTCGAGCATATGACCCGGTTGATGAAGGGGATGACCCCCGGCGCCGTCCGCGCCCAGCTCGGCCGCTTCGGCTTCCAGGGCGAGAAGGCGGTGACGAAGGTCGGCAAGCTGTCGGGCGGCGAACGCGCCCGCCTCGCGCTGGCGCTGATCACCCGCGATGCGCCGCACATGCTGATCCTCGACGAGCCGACCAACCACTTGGACGTCGACGCGCGCGAGGCGCTGGTCCAGGCGCTCAACGCCTATGACGGCGCGGTGGTGGTGGTCAGCCACGATCGCCACATGATCGAGCTGACCGCCGACCGGCTGGTGCTGGTCGATGGCGGCGCCGCCACCGAATATAATGGCAGCCTCGACGACTATACCGATCTGATCCTCGGCAAGAACCAGCCGAAGGGCGACGCCGCCGGCAGGCCCGGCTCGAAGAAGGACAAGAAGGCCGCCGCCGCGGCGCGCGACCATCTCGCCGCGCTGCGCAAGACGGTGAAGGAGATGGAGGCGAAGATCGCCAGCCTGACCGCGCGCCGCTCGGAGATCGACAAGGCGATGTTCGATCCCAGGTCCGCCAGCCCGCAGGACGCCAGGCGCACCACCGGCGACCTGATGAAACTGCGCGCCGATGTCGAGCGCGAGCTGGAAGGCGTCGAGGCCGAGTGGCTGGAGGCGAACGAGGCGCTGGAGGCCGCGGCGTAGCGCGATCAACACCGAACCCGTTCGTCCCGAGCCCTTCGACTGCCTTGCAGGCGCTCAGGATAAACTAAAGTCGAGGACCCGCCAGAGCGAAGCGAAGGCTCCCCGGAACTCCGTGCGGAACTCCAGGCAATTCGGATTTTCGGGCCGGGGGTTCAGCGGCAGTTGGACGATGGGCGGCCGATGCCGTCGCTAAGGATCGGGCGCGACGAGGCCTGACCCTTGCAGGAAATACCTAGCTGCATCGCGGGAGATTTAAAGGCTATCTCGACAAAGATGCGCGGTGAAGAGGGGGGAGATATATGGGCATTCGCGGGGCGGCTTTCTGCGACAGCAAGAGCCACGCTGCTGGATTTGCGATCCGCGTTGTCGTGGCTCATATGCTCTTGTTGGGAACGGCCAGCCAAGCGGCGGAAAATGCATTTGGGCCGGACGGCCTGGCCGCGCTGTCAATTGAGGAATTGGGAAACATCAAAGTCACCGCGCAAAAGCGCGAGGAAAATCTTCAGCAGGTTCCGATTTCGATTGTTGCCGTCAGCGGCGCGACACTGGAAAAATCCAGTGTGCGCGACATCAGGGACCTGCCCCGGCTGGTGCCGAATTTCATGATCAACCAGGCGGCTCAATCGCCAGGGCTTCGCATGGCGATACGTGGCGTCGGTACGTTCGGAAATTCCGCAATCGAACCGAGCGTCGCGCCATTCCTGGACGGCATTTATGTGCCGCGCTCGGGCATGATCTTTGGCTCGTTTCTGGACCTGGAGGCGATCGAGGTGCTGCGCGGCCCTCAGGGCACCATGTTCGGCCGCAACGCCAGTATGGGCGCGCTCGTCCTGCGAACCGCGCAGCCAGCCGACATCTTGTCGGGATCAGTCAAGACCGAAGCTGGTAGCGGCAATCGTTATCGCCTTGAGGCGAACGCCAATGTGCCGCTCTCGGACCGCGTATCGACCCGAATTGCGGTGCTGGGACAGGCATTTGGCGGCTATTGGCACAATATGATGGGCGGCGGCGATCTGAGAAAACTGGATCAGGTCGCCGGGCGCGCCAGCATCAAGGTGAAACTGACCGATGCGTTGACCTGGACGGTGCGCGGCGAATATGCCGCATCCGACGGATCTGAATATCCCAACTTCAAGCTCGATTATCGCAGCCTGACACAGGCTGGCGTCGCGCGCTTGACGGCTGCTTTCGGTACGAATGTCCCGACTACCAATCTCTATGGTGCGAATAACAACGTCTATTTCCCGCCCGACGCTCAAGGCCATGACGATCAGTGGTCGGCGACGAGCGAGCTTTCATGGACGTCAGCCTCCGGCTTTACTATGAAACTGCTTAACGCGTATCGCGACTGGCGAAATCGCTCGATCGATCCGGGCACTAGCTTCCTGCCGGTTCCGATCGTCGCGCGGGATGCCTATTACGACAGTGCCAGTCACAGTCACGAACTGCAGTTTCTGACGCCCAAAGGCGATCTTCTTGACGGCCGGTTCGATGCGGTGTCGGGCGTGTATTATTATCGCGAAGCCTATGGCGTAGGCGAGGCCAACACCGCCCTTGAACAATATTGTCCTCTCATCGTCGCGACATTGTCGCCGGCGCTGCTGCCCTCGTGCACCGCTGGCCCGGCTCTTTTAACCAAAAGCCGCTTCCGGCAGGTCACCGAGAGCGTTGCGGTCTATGTGGAGGGCCACACCGAGATCCTCCCGGGCCTTGAAGTCACGACAGGCGTGCGCTGGACCGACGAACGAAAGACCGGGAGCTTTGTGCAGGCCGTTCCCAACGCCGCCGGCGCCGTCCTCCGCGGAGCCGAAAACACAGCATTGCGCTTTGCCCGCGATCGCGTGACATGGAAGGCGGGATTGTCCTGGCGTCCCAACGACGACATGATGTTATTCTCGACGGTCTCGACGGGATACAAGTCGGGCGGATTCAATTCTGCCGCCAGTGCGACCGCGCTTGGTCTGCGGCGCATCTATGGGCCTGAGTCCACCACGAATTACGAGGTCGGCGCCAAGACCGCATGGTTGGGCAATCGGCTTATCGTCAATGCGACATTGTATCGCGTGGATATAGACGGTTATCAGGATCGATCCTTCGATGGGATCGGCTTCATTGTTCGGAACGTCGGTAGCTTGCGTCATCAGGGGGCCGAACTGGAAATACAGGCCCAGGCGGACAGGAATCTAGGCGTGTATGTCAGTCTGGCGTACCTGGATTCGGGTTTTACATCCTACCCCAACGCATCCAACCTTCCTGGGATACCGGGCACGCGGGACCTGACGAACGGATATGCCCATTATGCGCCGAAATGGTCCGGCACGGTTGGGCTGGAATTTGCCGACGAGACCTGGTCGATTCCCTGGACGCTGCGCGCCGATGCCGTTTTTCGCTCGACCGCCAATATAGGAACGGCCGTGGACGACAATCCGCAAACGCTGCAGAAAGGCTATGCTCTCCTGAATGCGCGTTTGACGCTTGGGAGCCGGGATCAGCATTGGCTTTTTGCAGTCTTTGGCGAGAATCTCACCGATAAAGGTTACAGCAGCAACGCTTTCTACCAGACTTTCGATACAGTCTTCGGCCTGCGAACTGCGGGAATGACTGGCGTTCGTCAGACTATTGGCAATCCAAGAACATTTGGGGCGTCGGTGACAAGGCGGTTCTGAGGCTAGGCTCGCGCCGCTTTAGATTGACGAGGCGCCGGAGGCGGCGGCGTGGCGCCCACCGCCCGTTAACACCCAATCCGTTCGTCCCGAGCCCTTCGACTGCCTTGCAGGCGCTCAGGATAAACTAAAGTCGAGGGATCCGCCTGAGCAAAGCGAAGGCTACCCGCTACAGTCTCGCCATCCGTCATCCCAGCGAAAGCTGGGATCTCCCTACCCCTTGGTTCCAGGCAATGGCGCGGCTGCGCATCGGCCGAAGGCTTCCCCCCCCCCAGAATCCAGGATTGAGCGTAGATGACGGGCTCGCTCGCTCCTGGATTCGAAGGTCGTGGCTCAGTTCACAGCAGGGGATACGGCAAGAACGGCTGCTCCGGTGGCCGAAGCCGCCGGAGTGGGCGGCGCAGCGGCGGCGAACTGCACTGCGACCTCTTCGGCGAGAAACGCCGTCACATGTGTCCCGGGCGCAATCTTGGCGCTCGTGCCGGTCACGAAAAATCCCGCAATGGGAACGAAGGCGACCGATGCGATGACACCGACGGTTCCCGTATCGCCGCGATCGTTGAAGCTGCCGTTCAGGCGGATCTGGCGACCATTTGCCTCGACATACAGCACCCGCGCGGTGATGCCGCCGGACTTGCCCCACATGCCCTTGTTGCGGACGCTGGTGATCTCTCCGACCGCGCGGCTGCCGGCAGCTATGGCGACCTGGTTGTTCAGGAGCACAGGTTGCTGCACATCCATTTCGATCCGCTGGCCGACCTTCAGGGCCTTGTGCTCGGTCGTCAGCGCGTCGCGCGTTTCGAGCTGGATCGGCGTTCCCGTGTGAAGAACATTTTCGACCGGCTCGACGACCGTCATCGCCGTCTGGGCGGCCAGGGCGATCGGCGAGACGAGGCAGGCTGCCGCGATAGCGAAGCGGATCATTGCGCCACCGCCGGTGCGGGAGCGTTGAACTTGATCGCAATGCCCGTGGCCGTGGTCTGGCCCCAGCTCATGGCGCTGATATGCGATTCGCCATAGCTTGCATGGACGACGGCATCTGCCCCCAGCTTCTGGGCGCGCTCCCAAAGTTCGCGGTAAATCTTGTCCTGCGAGGCCGCCTTGCTGAAGACCGTAGCCTTGCGCACGCCTGCGGTAATCTCGCCCACCACGGTATAGGGCCGATCGCTTATGTCCCCAGCGATCACCGGCACGCTGCCAAGTTCGGCGGCCTTGATAGCGACAGGCGCGTTGGCGCCCTGCGCCGCAACCGGTCCACCGGCGGCGATCATCGCCACCGCCACAAGCATCTTCATCGTCATTGATTCCCCCTCGGATCGGCCGAATCCCCAATCGGCAGTCATCCACCCAAGCTGTACTCCGTGGCAGCCGTCAATAGCGGTCGCATCCGAAACGGAGATTCAAGCGGGGAAGGCCGATTCTTTCCTGCTGATGCGCTGATGCTCTGATGCTCTGATGCTCTCGTGCGCGGCGACACGCATTTGAGAAACAATCCCCCCGCCCAGCGCGGGCCGAAGCCGGAAGCGGGTGAATTAGTATGGTGCCTCCGGAACTCCCGCCTCGCGGTGATCAGGGGCCCCGGGCGGTGCTCCCGCCCAAATATGCAGCCGCTCTTCCGATGGACAAGGTGCCGGCGACGGCCCCAAGAGGCTCTCCGTGAATCGAAATATCTCGTTATGGACTGTTTCAAATTGCGCAGAGAGATTTTCGACGGCGGCGCCTCCTATGCCTACGGGATCGGTACGGAGGCTCCCGATCGAGTAGAACGGGGCTCCCCAGCGATAGAGGATCGTCCCCCTCATTTCGAAAGCGGTGCCGCGCTCTGGCAACGGGCTAGGCAGACTAATCTCCGTCCACATCGTAATGTGGCCATGAGCAATTCGGTGGCGGACGATCGCCAACTCATCGAGGGTTTGGAGGATCCGCCGCAACTCACCTTCGAGCATCTGGTCAGGACGACTTACGAAAAACTTCTCCGCGGCTCGCTCGACAGCCACCTTGCGCATCGAAAACTTGCGATATTCGGTGCCATAGGGGACGTAGGAATCCGGCCGATCCGGCAGTCCGGATAGGATTACGTACAGCCTTGCCAAGGCGAGCTCCATATTTTCCCAACGGTGAATGGCCCTTCCCACGGCGGCGTAGAGTACATTGGGATCAGTCTCCCCCTCAGGCAGTGCAGGTGCGGGGATTGTCTCGTCAGGCATTGTGGTATCAGCTCCGTTATGACCTCGTTGTGCCGTCACTGCGCCGATAAGTGGACTGATTAACCGGTACTCCACAGTCTACTAAGCCGAAGACTAATAGGTGCGGAGCCCTAGCCGCAGTGAGGCGAGTTGGACCATGGCGAGGGAGTCCGCGGTCATCGCGGTAGGTGCCAGCGAGTTTCTTTCGGTCGGCATTGGGGATACGTCTACCGGTCTTCATGGGGTATTTAGGCGGGGATAGTCATGGCGCGAGAGCGCGAGCAGGTGGCGTTGGAGAACAGCTATCGACTGATGTCGGACGCAATTCTGTTACGAGACCACGGGCGCAATCCCAGTGCCTTTGCACTTGCCATCTTATCGCTTGAAGCGTTGGGAAAGCTCCTGCTTTGGAAGTGGGAAGCGATCGACGCGATCCCGAAGGCGCCTCGCCGGTTCACCTATCACATACGAAAGCAACTCGCGACTGCCTACTTCATAGCGGCTGGGCCGGTAGTTGAGAAGATTCGAGGCAACAATTATAGTGAATCCCCTGAGTTTTTGGATGTACTGGTAAACTTCATTGCGTCGAGTGAAGCGACGAAACGCGTTATACATGCTACGATTGGTGCGGTGGAGAAGACGAAGCATCTGGCCCTATACGACGAGGTTAATGTTCCGAATGTCGGTCTCACGACGGCTGATTTTGGCCGAGCGGACGTTAATCGACTTCTTTCAGAAGCCCGCGTGGTTCTGGATCAACTCGACAAGCGAGAAATGCACTTAGTAGGGCGGGCAATGTATTGCGTTCACCTCACCGAAGGGGATTCCAGAGTTTCATTCTGATATGGTAAAAAAACGGGAAGTTTCGGGGACATAATAGAAAATAGGATTTCGCGGCCGATCGAACGCATCAGCACATTACCTGATCCCCACGCCCGCGCCATCACATCGGAACCCGCCCCGTCACCGCATTAGCCCGCGATGCAAGGATGACCCGCCCACCCGCATCGGCCGGCACCCGCGCCGTCAGCCGATCCTTCAGCTCGGCCTTCGCCGCCGCGCTCATCATGCGCGTGCCCTGGCCCATGCCAATGGCGATCTCCACCGACGCCCAATAATCCGAGAAATCCTCGAAGCTGCGCGAGACGACGATCTCCCGCGACGCCACGTCGGTCAGTCCGGCGCCCTCCCATAGCGCGCGCAGCGCGTCCATGCCCGATATGTCCGCGCGGGGCGGCAGCATCGGGGCGAAGCCCATCGCGCGCAGTTCCTCCTGCATCGCGTCCATCGGGAAGCCGCCGGGCGCCAGCACATCCCAGGCATAGGCGGACACCGAACCGCCCGGCTTCACCACGCGCTTCATCTCGGCGACGCCGCGTTCCGGATCGGGCACGAAGAAGATCACCAGCGCCATCACCGCCGCGTCGAACCGCTTCGCCTCGCTGGGCAGGGTCATGGCGTCGCCTTGCTCGAAGCGCGCGATTCCGGCGGGCAATCGCGATCGCGCGAAGCTCAATTGCGCTTCGGACGGGTCGACGCCCAAGATCTCGGCCGGCGCGCAGCGCTGGGCCAGCAATTCGGTGAACGCGCCATTGCCGCACCCCACGTCGATCCAGCGCTGGCCGGGAGGCGGCGACAACCATTGCAGGAAGGTCTCGCCGACCAGGCGGCTCCACACGCCCATCATCCGCTCATAGGCGGCGCCGTCTTCGAAGCGGATCTCGTTCTCGCTCATTGATGATCGCCCGTCATGTCCGATGGGCGCACTTGTACCAGACTTTTCGCTGCCAGCGGACTCCGGCGGCGCGTCCAAACCTATGTTCACTATTTGTTCTTGCTTTTCGCACGCTTTTCGGCTACACCGGCGCCCCCTCGAAAGGCGCCCCATGAGCGAAATCCACGGCCCCGAAGCCGGCGAAGGCGATCGGCAAGGCAGCGTGCCCGCCGACCCGATGGCGCGGTTGAACGAGATCCTGGTGCTGCAGACGCTCACCCTCAATGACATGTTCACCGAACTCGCCGAACATTGCGCCAGCAATTTCCAGTCTTGGCCGGGGCCGACCGAGCGCTACATCCGGCTCGCCTTGCGGGCGCAGTCGAACTTCCGGGTGTCGCTGGAGGCCGTCGCGCGCGCCGAAAGGACGAAGCGACAGGCACCGGGCGGCAAGGCCCGATGAGCTGCGGGCCGGCAGGCGCGCACCCACGACCCCGCGAACAGCCGGCGATATTGGCGAACGCCCCGCGCTGCGGCGCGCGGACGCGGGCGGGGACGGCGTGCCGGTCGCCCGCGATCGGCGGCAGGGCGCGCTGCCGGATGCATGGCGGCAGGGGCAGCGGCGCGCCGCGCGGCAATCGCAACGCCTGGAAACATGGCGGCCAGTCCGCCCGCATCCTCGAAATCGCCCGCTATCTGCGCGCCACCAGCCCCGCCGCGGTGCGCCGGATGGTGGCGCTCGCCCGCGCCCAGGCCGATGCGATCGCCGGCGCGGACAGGGCAAAATGTGAAAAACAGCCGATCAACCCCATGCACCCGGGAATCGGCCCCGGCGTCCGCCCGGAAACACCGTCCTCCGCAATGCACCACTCGCCCGGTGCGGGCCCGGCTTACAGCCCCCGTTCATGTTCGACTCGTATAGCCCCTGCACCGAACGCCGCTGGCTGGATTGACCGCGGGCGAAACGATGCTGAATATCGGACGGGCATGATCGACAGACGGCAAGGCATACAGCTGCTGGGCGCGCTCCTGGCTTTCGGGGGCGGGGCGTTCGCCGCGCCGCCGCGCAGCCGTGCGGCGGGCCAGCCGTTCAGCTGGGACGGGCTGCGCGCCCAGGCCGCCGCGATGGCGCGCGCCCGGCCGAAGCCGCTGCCGCAGCCCGATCCGCGCGCCCATGAGGTCGACTATGACGCGGTCAACCGGATCAGCTTCCGGCCCGATCATGCGCTGTTCGCCGACGACGGCTATGCGGTGCGCTTCTTCCCGATCAGCCGCTTCGCCGCCACGCCGGTTCGCACCTGGATCGTCGAGGGCGGCCGCGCGCGGCCGATCGAGCATAGCGCGGACATGTTCGCGGTCGCACCCGGCGACGGGCCGGCGCCGCATGTCCTGCCGGGCGTCTCCGGCTTCCGGGTGATGAACCGGGGCGGGAAGGGCGACTGGCTCGCCTTCCAGGGCGCCTCCTATTTCCGCTCGGCCGGCGCGTTCGATCAATATGGCCTGTCGGCGCGCGGCCTCGCCATCGACACCGGGATCGACGGCCAGGAGGAATTCCCGGCCTTCACCGATTTCTGGCTGGAGCGCAGCGGGGCCGATGGCGATGGCGGCCTCACCATCTATGCGCTGCTCGAAGGGCCCAGCGTCGTCGGCGCCTATCGCTTCGTGAACCACAACGGAGCCGGGCGCGACGGGCGCGACGGCGTGGTCCAGGATATCTCGATGGCGCTGTGGCTGCGCAGGGATGTCGCGCGGCTCGGCATCGCCCCGCTCACCAGCATGTTCTGGTATGACGAGGGCAATATCCAGGCGCGCACCGACTGGCGCCCCGAAATCCACGATTCGGACGGCCTGCTCGTCCACACCAGCGGCGGCGAGACGCTGTGGCGTCCGCTCGGCAACCCGCCGCGCGCGACGATCAACAGCTTCGCGGACCCCAGGGGCGCCAGCGCCTATGGCCTGCTCCAGCGCGATCGCAGCTTCGATCATTATCAGGATGACGGCGTCTTCTACGAAAAGCGCCCGAGCCTGTGGGTCGAGCCGAAAGGCGATTGGGGCCCCGGCGCGGTGATGCTCTACGAGATCCCGACGCGGCGCGAGACCGACGACAATATCGTCGCCTTCTGGACGCCCGCGAAGCCGGCCCGCGCCGGCAGCAGCTTCTCTTTCGATTATCGACTGCGCTGGATCGGCGGGGAGCCGGTGCCGGCGCCGCTCGCCCGGGTGGTCGATCGCTGGACCGGCACCGCCGGCCGGCCCGGCACCGAACCGCTGCCCAATGCCCGGCGGCTGGTCGCCGATTTCGAGGGGGCGGCGCTGAACGGACTCGGCCGCGGCTCGGGTGTCACCGCGTCGGTCTCGGTCGATCGCGGCAAGCTGATCTCGGTCGATGCCTATCCGGTGGTCGGGCAGGCGGGGCGCTGGCGGCTGGTGGTCGACACCAGCAACAGCGACCAGCCCGCCAATCTGCGCGCGACGCTGGAGCGCGGCGGTGCAGCGTTGAGCGAGACGCTGATTCATCAGTTTTATTGAGCGTGCATTGTGCAATGCGAGGAAATGACGTCGTTTGAGCCAACGCCTGGGGCGTCCTGACGCAAAGCCGCGCCGGATCCGGGAAAATTTTGCCATATCGGCAACAGCAGAGCGAGACCCGATTCTTGTATCGATTTGACAATGACATAGCGGGCGCCTCGTCACCCGCCTTCGGCGATCCGCCGGCAGGGGATCTGCCTGCCGAAGCGCCGCTTGCCATGCCCGAGCAGGATCTGATGCGCGCGCCCGACGGCGTGTCTCAGGAACCACTCGCCTATTTCGGGCCGCTGTTCCAGCGCCGGCTGTTCCTGATCGTCATGAGCTTCCTGCTCGGCCTGCTCGCCGCGCAGGAGATGTTCACGCCGCTCCGCTCGGACGGCATCGACTGGATCGACGCGGGTTTCTTCCTGCTGTTCTTCGGCCTGTTCGCCTGGATCGCCTTCGGCTTCCTCAACGCCTTCGCCGGCCTGTTCGTGATGCTCGGCCGCGGCCCCGCGCCGGTCATCCCGCGCGAGATGGTCGCGCTGCCGAAGAGTCGGACCGCGGTGCTGATGCCGATCTACAACGAGGATGTCGGTGCGGTCTTCCGCCGGCTTCGCTCGATGACCGAGTCGATCGACCGGGTCGGCGCGGCCGATTTCTTCGATTTCTTCATCCTCAGCGATTCGCATGAGCGCGCCCATTCGCGCGAATATCTCGCCTTCCGGCGGCTGCGCGAGGAGAGCCGCGCCCGGGTCTATTATCGCCGCCGGGAGCGCAACACCGCCCGCAAGCCCGGCAACATCGCCGAATGGGTGCGCCGCTTCGGCGCCGCCTATGACAATATGCTGGTGCTCGATGCCGACAGCCTGATGAGCGGCGCGGCGATGGTGCGGCTGGCGACGGCGATCGAGGCGCGGCCCAATATCGGCCTGCTCCAGACCGTGCCGCAGCTGATCAACGGGCAGACCATGTTCGCGCGCTGGCACCAGTTCGCGTCGTCCGTCTATGGCCCGATCGCGTCTGCCGGGCTACGCTGGTGGTCGGGCACCGAAGCGACCTTCTGGGGCCATAATGCGATCGTCCGGGTCAAGGCCTTCGCCGAGAGCTGCGGCCTGCCCGAGCTTGCCGAGGGCAGCCTGCTCGGAGGCCACATCATGAGCCACGACATGGTCGAGGCCGCGCTGCTGCGCCGGCGCGGCTGGGCGGTGCACATGGTCACGCTGTCGGATGGTTCCTTCGAGGAATTCCCGCCGACCATGATCGACCATTCGGTGCGCGACCGCCGCTGGTGCCAGGGCAATCTCCAGCATCTCCGGCTGCTCAACAGCGCCGGTTTCCACTGGGTCAGCCGGCTCCAGCTGCTGATGGGCGCCTCCGCCTACCTGACCTCGCCGCTGTGGCTGCTGCTGCTCGGCGCGGCGATCTTCGAACAGCTTCGTGCCAATTTCGACGGCTTCGTGCTGATATCGTCGGGCTGGCTGCTCGGCCTGACCGTGCTGATGCTGTTCGGGCCCAAGCTGATGGCGCTGGCCGCCCTGGCCCAGGATCCGGCGCTGCGGCGGCAGCTCGGCGGCTGGAGCAGCATCGCCAAGGGCGCCGCGCTCGAGATCGTCACGTCGATCGTCTCGGCTCCGGTGATGATGCTGACCCAGACGCTGGCGATCGTCGATATCCTGCGCGGCCGCCAGAGCGGGTGGCTGCCGCAGCGGCGCGAGGCCGAAGGGCTCGATTTCGGGGAGGTCGCGCGCTTCTACCGCTGGCATGTCGCGCTGGGCGTCACGATGATGGCGGCGATCGCGGTCGGCATCGACGGCACGATCTGGTCGCTGCCCGTGGCCCTCGGCCTGCTGGTGACGCCGCTCACGGTGTGGCTGACGGCCCGCGCCGACCTGGGCGACTGGCTGGTGCGCCGCGGCTTCTTCGTCTCCCCCGCCGATCAGCTGCGCTTCGAGGAGGGCCCGGCCGAGCCGGTCGATCTGGCGCTCGATCTCGAGCCGCGCTTTGCGATTGCGCGGGGCTAGCCGGGGGCTCTAGAAGCGCGGCAGCAAAAAGGGGCGACGATGGAACTGCTGGGCCGCAAGATAGGGCTCGACGAGCCGCTGTTCGTCATCGCCGGTCCCTGCGTGATCGAGTCCGAGGCGCTGGTGCTCCAGGTGGCGGGCCGGCTGCGCGGGATCGCCGACCGGCTCGGGCTGCAGCTCATCTTCAAGAGTTCGTTCGACAAGGCCAACCGCAGCTCCAACGCCTCCTTCCGCGGCCCCGGCGTGGACGAAGGCCTGCGCATCCTCGAGAAGGTCCGCGCCGAGACCGGCCTCGCGTTGCTCACCGATGTCCATGATGCCGAGCAGGTGCGGGCCGCCGCCGATGTGGTCGACATCCTGCAGACGCCCGCCTTCCTCGCCCGCCAGACCGATCTGATCGAGGCGGTCGGCGCGTCCGGCAGGGTCGCGAACATCAAGAAGGCGCAGTTCATGGCGCCGCACGACATGGCGCATGTCGTCGCCAAGGCGCGCGGCGCGGCCGAGGCGGCGGGGCATCGACCCGCGATCCTGGTCACTGAGCGCGGCACCTCCTTCGGCTACAACAACCTGGTCACCGACCTGCGCGGCCTGGCGATCATGCGCGAGACCGGCTGTCCGGTGGTGTTCGACGCGACCCATTCGGTGCAGCTGCCGGGCGCGCAGGGCGGTTCGTCGGGCGGGCAGCGCGAATATGTGCCGGTGTTGGCGCGCGGCGCCGTCGCGGTGGGTGTCGCCGGCCTGTTCCTCGAAACGCATCCCGATCCGGCCAATGCCCTGTCCGACGGCCCCAATGCCTGGCCGCTCGATCGGCTCGAGCCGCTGCTGGCCGAGCTGCAGTCGCTCGACGCGCATGGCATCGAGGCGCGCCGCCGCTGGCCTGGGCAAGCCTGAGTCAGGTGCGCATTACGCGATCGTACATGTCCGCCAGCTTTGCCTGATAGATCGCGTCGCCGAACTTCGCCGCCTGGGCGGGCGCGGCGGCGGAGATTCTTTCCGCAAGCGCAGGATTGCCATCGAGCGCGCGAATGGCCCGGGCAATGGACGCGGCATCATAGGGGTCGATCAGCAGCCCGGCATCACCGACCACTTCGGGCATCGAACTGCTGTTCGACGCGATTACCGGCGTACCCAGGCTGATCGCCTCCAGCGCGGGGAGCCCGAAGCCTTCGTAGAGCGACGGGAACAGCACGGCCTTCGCACCGCGGACCAGCCGCAGCAGCATCTCGCGCGGCAGATAGTCGAGCTTGACCAGGCCGCTCGCCACCGCCTTGCCGTAAAGCGACACCTGGTCTCCGCCAAAGATGCGGCTTTCCTGCTCGGTTCCCCAATCCCGTGCGCCGACGATCACGAGCGGCGTGCTGGTCTGGGTGGTCAGATAGGCTTCGACGATGCGCGGCAGGTTCTTCTTCGGGTCGAGCGCGCCGAAGAACAGGAAATAGCCCTTGCGCTTGAGCGCGAACATCCCCTCGATCACGCGCGCATCCTCGGCCGGATCGCGCGCGAGCAGCGATGCCGGCACCGGCGCGGTCTGATAGGTGTTGGTAACCTTGTCGGGCGAGGCGCCGGGAAACAGGCTGAGGATGTCGTTCCGGCTCGACTCCGAGACGGTGCAGATATGGTCGCCCTGACGCACGCACAGGTCGATCAGGCGGTGATAGACACGCTTGTTGTCGAGCGTCGTATAGGGGAGCTTGAGCGGCACCAGATCGTGCAGCGTATAGATGTTGCGCGACCCCGCCATGCGGATCGGCACCGGATAGGTCCAGTGCATGATGTCGGGCGGGTTGTCGATCTTGAGCGTCAGGAACGTGCCGCGGTCGCGCAGCCGCCGGTCGGCGATCTGGAACAGGCTGGGCGTGCTGACGATGCGGTCGAAAGCCGGGAGCCGCTCGGCGAAAGTCTGCTTCTCGACGGCGGCGGTCATCGGCACGTCCACGCCGCGGATCGGCAACCACGACTGGACGGTTTCGCGCCGCATGCGGCGCTTGTGCTGCTTGCGGGTCTCGCCGGGGCGGTCCTTGCCGATCCGGTCGAAGAACAGGATCTGGCGCAGGGCGGGGTCTCGCCCCACATCGATGCCGAAGACGCCCAGGGTCTCCTGGCCGAGCGCAGCGACCGCGCGTGCCAGCGTCATGCCGTAGGTCGCGACGCCGGTGCCGCGCGGCATGGCCAGATTATAGCCGTCGATTCCGATGGTGAGCTTGCTCATCCTGATCCACTCAGTCTGTTGTTACGCGGCCGGTAGCGGCCTGCTGACGATTTGGCCACCGTTCCCGGTCAGCAGGCGTTCGTGGACCTGGTTCAATCGATCGGCGAAGGCACGGACGGTGAAATTCGCACCGCGCGCTACGCCCCTGCTTTTCAGCGTGGCGAGCAGCGTGGGATCTGCGAGGCTGCGGATTTGCGCGGCCAGCTCCGGCACCGACAGCGGATCGGCCAGCAAGGCCGCACCGCCCGCGACTTCTTCGGTCGCGCCGCCGCGCGAGGTGAGCACCGGGGTGCCGAGTTGCATCGCCTCGACGATCGGCAGGCCGAAGCCTTCGGTGATCGTCGGGAACAGCAATGCGCCCGCGCCGGCGATGAGCGACATCAGCAGCGGACGATCTACATAGGGCATTCGGATGATCCCTGGAGTCGCGGCTAGGCGGGGCGTGATCTCGTCGGCGCGCCAGCCGTCCGGCCCGGCGATGACGAGCGGCAGGGGCGATCCGCTCGCAACATATGCTTCCGCCAGGCGGAGCAGATTCTTGCGCGGTTCGATGCTGCCGACGAACAGCAGATATCCATCCTCGCGCAGCCCCGGCGGCAACGGCGCAGCTTCGGGCTGGACCGAGAGGCCCGGCAGGCAGGCGCTGATCACGTTCGGATCGCAGCCCAGCGAGTCTATGATGTCGTGTCGGGCGGCTTCGGACACGGTTAGGATATGTTCGGCGCAGCCCGCTAGCGCCTCGAGCAGCCGGCGATGGCGCCTCGGGTCGATCTGGCTCAGCGCGGGCCGTGTGATCGGGATCGCATCATGGACCGTGTAGATGTTGATCCAGCCGTCGATCCGGATCGGCAGCGGATAGGTCCAGTGGACGATGCCGCTGTCGCCTGGCGCGATCAGCCGGAGCATCGTGCCATGCCGGTCGAAATGAACCTGGGCGAGGCGGAAGATGTCGCGGGCGTGGAGCTCGCCGTTCGAGCGGCGGAGCCGTCGCGGACGGTCGGCGAGCGCTTCGGACCATCGATACCAGCGCTCGACCCGGCGGGCCGGTACCATGGCCTTGCCGCAGCTCGGATCCGAGATGCGGAGCGGGGCGATGCCCGGCCGTTCCAGCGCAGCCGACAGCGCGCGCGCATAGGTGGCAACACCGGTGCCCTCCCGGCCCAGCATCCGCGCATCTATTGCGAAGGGCATATTTTGCGTTTGGCGAGGCATCGTCTATGCTCGCTCGCATTGCAGCATGGGCCCGGAGCGTCCAGCATTTTGTGGGTAGGCGTGGCGAGGATTTGGAGAAGCCGTTCGATGATCCGGTTCGATAATGTTTCGAAGACCTACCATATCCGCAAGTTCCAGAAGCAGGTGTTCAGCAATCTGAGCTTCTCGATCAAGCGCGGCGAGAGCATCGGCATCTGTGGCGCCAACGGTGCCGGCAAGTCGACGCTGATGCGGCTGATCTCTGGCGTCGAGCAGCCGACTTCAGGAACGATCGAGCGCAGCATGACGACAAGCTGGCCGATCGGCTTCACCAGCTGCTTCCAGCCGGGCATGACCGGCTCCGACAATGTCCGGTTCATCGCCCGCATCTATCGCCAGCCAGAACAGGAGATCCTCGATTATGTCGAGGATTTCGCCCAGCTTGGCGCCTATTTCCATCAGCCCGTCCGCACCTATTCATCGGGCATGACGGGCCGCCTTGCCTTTGGGATCTCGCTGGCGATCAATTTCGACTGCTATCTGGTCGACGAAGTCACCGGAGCGGGCGACGAGCGCTTCCGCAAACGCTCGCACGAGGAGTTGTACAAGCGACGGGAAACCGGGACGCTCATCATGGTGTCGCACGATCCGCACACGCTGCAGCAATATTGCGAGCGCGGCGCCGTTCTATATGGTGGAAACCTGACCTTCTACGATACGGTTGCCGAAGCCTGCGAAGTCCACCATGGCCTGCAAATGCGCGCAGCGTGATCGCGCCAGCTGCCTTTCTCCTTCAGGCTGGTGAATAGGGCTTGACGAGGCTGCGTCCCGCGCGCTTGTCGTCGCGCCCAGTCATAGATTTGCCGCGATTGTCGATATAGGGTCCTCCATGCATTCCAGTTCTTCCGCCCGCTTCCGAGTGACCGGCGCCTTGTCGGTGCTCGCAGTCCTGCTGTCGGGCTGCGCCTCACTGCCCTCCAGCGGGCCGACCGGACGCCAGGTGATCCGGGGCGCGCAGGATCCGCAGGCGGCGCTCCGTTTCCAGGTTGTCGAACTCGATGGGGCGGCGTTTCAAAAGCTGCTGGCCGTAGCGCCGGCAGGGCGCGGCGCGGGGCAGATCGCGGCACTGGCGCGCGAGGGTCGGGTCGACCGCATCGCTCCGGGCGATGCGTTGCAGGTCAATATCTACGAAGTCGGCATGACCTTGTTCGGCAGCACTACCCAGAGCGCCTCGGGCGGACTCGGCAGCAGCGCCACGATGCCTGATACTGTCGATGCGAGCGTCCGCTCGCAGCCGGTCAATATCGTGACGGTCGCGCCTGACGGTACCATCCGCCTGCCTTATGTCGGGCGGCTGATGGTCGCCGGATCGACGCCCTATGATGTCCAGCGGATGATAGAGCAGGGGCTGCACGGCAAGTCGCAGAGTCCGCAGGCGATGGTGACCGTGGTCAACAGCCCGGGCAACAGCGTTTATCTGCTTGGCGACGTTACGCGCAGCGGGCGGATGCCGCTCACCGCTGCGCGCGAGCGGCTGCTCGATGCGGTAGCGACCGCAGGCGGTTCCAAGGTCAGCAGTTCCGACACGGTGGTGCGATTGACCCGTGGCGGCGAGAGTGCGGAGATGCGGCTCGGCGATATCCGGCCCGGCGGCAGCGACGACCTCGCCCTGCTGCCAGGCGACCGCATCGAGCTCATCGGCGAGCCGCGCAGCTTCAGCGCGTTCGGGGCCACGCCCAAGGTGTCGCAGGTGGCGTTCGAGTCGCCGAGTCTGACCTTGGCGGAGGCGCTGGCGCGGGTCGGCGGTCCCAATGATGCCCAGGCCGATCCGAAATCGGTGTTCCTGTTCCGCTACGATGCCGCGGCAATCGCCGCCGGGGAACCGCCGGTCATCTATCGGCTCAATCTGATGAAGCCGGAGAGCTATATCATCGCGCAGAACTTTCCGATGCGCGACAAGGACCTGATCTACATCGCCAACGCGGCGTCCAATCCGGTCAGCAAATTCGTCGGCATCCTGAATCAGCTATTTGCACCTCTGCTGACGGCGAGGGTGCTCACCAGGAACAACTGATTCGCGAATCGGGCGACCGAAAGCGCCATTTTACAGGCGGATAGGCGCGGAAAACGCCCGAATTCCACGACCCTATAAAAGTGCTTGACGACATAGGGAGTCGCGCATAGAAGCGCCCCTCACCGGCGGCGGCGAGTTGGTTTTTCCGGTTCGCTTCCTGGCCTCTTATCGGATCGTAAATGCGATCTCCCTGGGACAAATGTTCCGGGTGGTAAAGGCTCGTCCGGTTCTTTCTCATTGTTGGATTGATGAAGGGACATGTGGGCGGCGGCTCCGGTTTCTGGCGGCTTCAAGGCGTCGGAGGATCGGTTTAAAGTCAAGTCGTTCCATGTCTTAATATGCAAACACACTTTGTGTATTGTGCAGGAA
>NZ_JBFUKB010000011.1:0-195179 GCF_056401065.1 Rhizorhabdus sp. P4_G5
GCTGCGCAATCGCATCGAACGGACCATCGGTAAACTCAAGCAGCTACGCCGTATCGCCACACGATACGATCGCATCCCGCAAAACTATCTCGCTAGCCTATGCCTCGCTGCCCTCAGCTTCTGGTGCTGAATGTCGATTCAGCCTAGACTCGATCCAGTTCAGATTGAACCGGATCAAGTCTAGATTTTGTCCGTTTTTCGTGATTTCCGAGCCGGCAGATGACCTCCATCTGCCTCGAAATCACTCTAATCGTTCTTGCAGGTGGCCTGGCCGCCAATCAGGCGCTGCCACCTCGCGCCATCTATGAAATCGCATCTCGCACGGCGACCGCGTTCAGCGAGCGAGACGCCCGGTCATGACCATGCAGATCGTCGCCAGCAGCGCGATGCCCATGAAAGCGGCCAAGCCCGTATAGACGTGAACCCCGCCCACATCGACGATGAGCTTGTAGGCGACGGGTGTCAGAAACACGCTCACGAAGGTCGCACTCCCGAACAGGCCGGTCGCGGTGGCCACGTGCGCGGGTGGGACCTTGCGGATCAATCGGGAGACGAGCAGCGGCGAAAGTATGCCCGATCCCACGCCCGTGATCGACAGTCCGACTATAGCGACCGCCGAACTGGCGGCGAGGGACGTAATCACCGTCGACGCTGCGAACGCCAAAAACACCAGCACGAACTGAAGGCGGTCGTCGAGCAGTCTTGCTATCCAGCCATAGCCGAAGGCGGTCACGGCACAGAGAAAAGCAGATGCAGAGATTGCCACGCCAACCTGCGCCGGATCGCTCATCCCCAGTCGGGAGAGGACGAAGGGTCCCTCGATCGACGACCCGTAGACGACCATGAAAATCCCGAGCACCAACAGATATGTCGGCAGGGTGGCGAGCCACGGAAAGCGCACCGCTGGAGCGGCGCCATCGAGCGGCACTTTCCGCTCACCCATCGAGCTACTCATGAGGACGACAGGAACCAGGACAAGCGTCCAGAGATAAGTCAGGCTAGCGGTACGCCACCCGAATTCACGTGCCAGCCACCCGCCCAGCACAAAGCTTGCGATCGCCGTCGTGGCCGCCATCGCATTGGCGAAACCGAGCAGCCTCGCGCCCGAGCGCAGGTCGAAATCCGCCGCGCGCGAGAGTGCCAAGGCGCTCAGAAGTCCGCTGGCGAAGCCCAGCACGACACGCGAAGCGATCAGGCTGGCGCTTCCGGGTGCCACGAAGCCGAAACCACCAGTCAGCGCGTAGAGCAGTAGCGACGCGATCATCAAAGTCTTGAACCCGAACCGATGCACGAGCAGGCCAGCGAGCGGCGCGGCTACGATGATCGAGAGCGACGGCGTGACCAAGATCATCTGCGCCATGAACGCGGCGTTGACGCCTGATCCGAATTCCCGCGTCATTTGCGGCATCGCCGAGACCATGGCGTCGGCGGTAATGGCGTTGAACGTCGAACTCGCGACCACCAGCGTCATGGTAGCGACTTTCGCGCGGCTCAACGCCCGATCCTCGTCCTCCATTGCAGACGCTCGGTTTGGCAAATCGCTCTCCTCGATGACCTGAGCGATCGGTATCGTCATGCGAGCCCTGGCCGCTGCTCGTGTTCCGGCAGCAAGCGGCTCCTCACTTGCCATCCGCCATGGCACGACCTGCTCGTCGTCCCGACCACACGCAATCTGCGAGTGAAAGTCCGCTGACATAGTTGTTCGATGGTATGCCAACCGCCGATCGGCCGGCGGCATAAAGGCCGGGGATCGATTTGCCGTCGCGCCCAAGAACACCACCGGTCTTCTCGTCGACGCTCAATCCTCCGGTCGTCAACGACGTGATCGGGCTGACCGGCATTTCATGTGCGAGGTTTATCGCGTAGAACGGCCCATCGCCGAACGCTTGGCGACAACCGTCGCTCTTCCCCATCGGATCTGGCGCACCGGTCCGCGCCGCTTCGCTGTACTCTGCAACCGCGCGAGCCATGTTCGCGGGCGGTACGCCCAATTTTCGCGCGAGACCGTCGATCGTGTCCGCCTTCTTTGCGCTGCGTTGCGCCTGCTTGACGGGAAACTGCTGAAAGGCGAACAACTTGCCCGAATTCACCTCGGCCAAGGCCGCATCCCAGATCGCTTGATCCACGACGAGCCAGGCCCGCCCGTCCGAAATCTCGTAGATCGCGCGCGATAGGTGCGCGCCATATTCTTCCTCGTTGGTGATCCGGTCGCCGGAGTAGCCGATGACGACGCCCTTCGTCCAATCATAGGGCGGATTTATAAACCGCCAGGCGGAGATCTTGTCGAGGTGCGCGGCGACGCCGCCTGCCGAAGCGCCGAGCCGAATCCCCGCGCCGTCGTCGCCGAAGGAGCCGATCGGCAGAGACTTTAGATAGCGCGGGGCATATCGCGACATCATCCCGCGGTTGCGGATGAAGCCGCCGGCTGCGATCACCACCCCTTGGCGCGCGCGGAAGTTGCGGCTGCTGCCGCTTCCTTCGGCCGCCCGGAACGCCTTGGCGAACGGTCGGTCGAGGCCGATGACCTGAAGCGCCAGCTTCGACGCCAAGGTGACCGAGCGCTTGTGGATTGCCGCGGCGAGACCACCCAGCACGCTGGCCTGGATGCCGACGACGCGATTTCCGTCCATCACCAGACGCTTCGCGCGCGTCTGTTCAAGAACCGTCACGTTGGGATGCGCCCTGACCGTCTGCTTGACGGCCTCCATCAGGTACCAGCCATTGTCCGCGCCTTCGACGAAACCGCCATGCGGCTTCTTCCCGCGCAGGGGGGGCGCATCCGGGACAAGTGCGGGATTCTTGGTTCGGTGACCGCGTTCGGCCGGAGGATGCTTGCCGATATAAGCAGGGACGGTGCCGTTGTCGGAATAATAGAGATAATATTCGGCGGTCGGGTGCGACGTCTTCTTGGGGGCCTTCGGGCCGCTGAAGTGGACCCCGCAGCGCTCGAGAAAGGCCAGCGTTTCAATGCTGTCTTCCGCAAATTGCCGCACGGTATCGTCGGTGACCAGGCCGTCCACCTCCTTGCGTAGATAGTCCGCCATCGCCTCCGGATTGTCCGACACGCCGCATTCCTGCTGAACATGCGTTCCACCGCCGGCATAGACGATGCCGCCGCTCACTTGGCTGGATCCGCCGCCCTGAAAGCGTTCAAGCAGCAGAACCTTCAGACCGTGTTCCGCCGCTTCCAGGGCGGCGCTGGCCCCGGCGAGGCCGAAGCCCACGACGACGACGTCATATTCCGCATGCCATCTGTCGATTGCGCTGGCCTGCAGGGGGCTTTCGATCTTGCTTGACGCTGCGTCGCGTAGTTCGGCGAGTTCCGGTCCGAAGGTCGCATGGGCGGCAGTTGCCATCTTAAAGGATCTCCCTGTTGCTGCTGGGCCGCGCGACATGTTCCGCAGCCAGTATACCGAATGTCATCGCCGGACCGAGCGCGGCGCCTGCGATCGGGTAGAAGTCGTATGTGACCGCGCATCCGACCCTTTGGGTCTCCGGGACCTGCGTTTATGGCCACATAATCAGCATGGACCTCCGGAGGGGTTCCGACAAACGGAAAGCCTGCCAGGCTCCCCGTCACGCATAGCTGACGATATCACTTTTTTGAGCCTCCCTTACTCGGAGGGGGGCGGGCTTATCCCATTCCTTGCATCTCATGCTCCTTTCCCCCGATGTCGTTCCTCCAGAAAGAAAGAAAGAAACCCTGCCCGGCGAGACGGGCAGAGTTTCTGGCTTGAGGGTTCTATCTAGAACTTAACGGAAACAGTCATGCCATAAGTGCGCGGATCACCCCATTTGCAGGCGGCATAGCCGATGCTGTTGAGATTGTTCGAGCAAAAGAGCTTGTATCTTTTGTTGGTGATGTTGGACGACCACACTGCAAGCGAGAAGTCGGATCCGAACAGTTCATTGAAGGACAGTCGCGCACCGAACGTACCGAAACTGGGCGTCTGGTAGATCCCCTGCACTGCAAGCCCCTTGGTCTTGCTGCGATAATAATAGTTCGCGCTGAGCTGCGTCTTAGCGAAGCTCTCGGGGATGAAATCCGCGTTGAGTGTGGCCGATGCTGTGAGGTTCGTACGGGGCACGCCAGCGAATTCCACACCCTGCAGATTAACACCACCCGCGAAGTTGATCGGGTTGGAGTTAGCTACCGGAAGCGCGGGGTTCGTCGGCTGCGGAACGACCGATCCCTTGCCGTAGCGCCCGACCTGATAGGAATAGCCGAAGTCGAGCTGGAGCTGGGGGAACGGCTTGATCGTGCCCTCCACCTCGACACCCTTGATCGTCGCCTTGCCGACGTTGAGGACCAGCAGGTCAGTGAAGGTGCCGCAAGCAGCAGGAATCGCTGGATTGGCGGCCGTATTCGAACAGAACTGAAGGATGTCCTGCGTCTGGATATCCTTATACTTGCCGATGAAGCCTGCAATGTTCAGGCGGTAGGGGATCGAGCCGAGCTCGCCCTGCCGCTTGAGGCCAAGTTCGAAGTCGGTGATCTTCTCGGCGCCGAACAGGCCGAACTCCAGCAGGCGCGTCGTCGGGTTGGGGCTGCCCGCTTTGAAGCCGCGGCGGGTGGCAAAGTAGAGCAACGTGTCGCGTGCGGCCTGATATTCGAGCGAGCCGGTCCAGGTGAGCGCCTTGTAGGTCCGGTGGGAGCTGAGATCACACCGCGTGCCGTTATTGACCGCGACGGCGTTGCCAAGCGTACTATTGAGCTCGTTACAGGAGGATTGCGGAATGCTCGGCCCGAACTTCTGCAGCTGATTGTTGCTTGTGCTGAAGAAGTTTTCAGTGATGTACGACTTCTTCTCACGCGTATAGCGCAGGCCAGCGGTCAGCCGCACGCCTTCAAGGCCAATCCCGCTGAAGTCGTACGTCCCCTGTGCGAACACAGCGGCCGACTTGCCCGTATCGTCCAGCTGCTGATGGCGGACCGGCCGCGGCCCATAGAAGGACGCCGGACCAACGACAAAGGTCGAGTTGACCGACAGCAGGTGCTTGCGATGCGAGTAGAAGGCGCCTGCGATGAAGTCGAAATTCTCCATCTTTGCGATAAGCTGAAACTCGTCCGAAAAATATCTATACTTATTAAAATAGTAAGTATCGTTATTTGTGGCCTGTCCGCTAATCACGCCGGCAGGAGCGCCGAGCAGCGGGCCGACGTCGAAGGTCATGCCCGACAGGCCCGACGGATCCTGATGATCGTATGCCCTCTCGTAGCGATAGCCGAATATGTTCTTGAGCGTGATTGAGTCGCTCACATCGAAGCTGGTCGTGTTCGCCAGGCCGTAAACATTGGATCGCGCGGCAAAATGGCTGAGTGCGGGATAAACGGCCTTTGTCAGGACGTCGCCGAAGTGAGTATTCGCAACCGACCGGAACGGATTGCCTTGTCGAATGAGCAGGCCGTTAGCGGTGTCGATCAGAGGTGTTCCGCCGCCCAACGCGCTTTGCTGCGTCACCGCCTGCTGCGTGATGCCGCGAAAAAAGTTGCCGGCTAGCGGCGCTGCCTCGATCAGCGACGGCGTTGGGACCTCGTCGCGATGGATATAGTCGATGGTGGTTATGTTCTCGAAAACGTCGGTTGGCTTCACCAGCAGCGTCGCCCGCCCGCTCTCGTTGCGGCGGTCGTTGAGGTTCTTTTGTCCTGGGCTCAGATTCTTGAAGAAGCCGTCCTGACGCTCGATCCGCCCGGCGATGCGCAGAGCGACCTTTTCGTCTACCAACGGCACGTTGCCCATGACCGTGCCCTGGACCCGGCCGTAATTGCCGACTTCCACCTCGAACTTTGCCTCCGGGACAAACTTGGGCCGGCTCGTGGTAAACAACATGGCGCCGCCCATCGAATTACGGCCGAACAAGGTGCCCTGTGGGCCCTTCAGCGCCTGCACGCTCTCCAGGTCATATAAGGTGAGGCCGCGCGTACTCTGCGGCACGCCATTCACGTAGGTGACCACGTTCTCGTCGGTGTTCAGCACCTGACGCTGGCCACGGATAATAAACTCGGGCTGTGACGGGAATGTATTGCTCGGCTTGATCTGCAGGTTGGGGACGCTGAACTGCAGGTCGTTCGTGGCAGTGACATTGCGGCGCTGGAGCGCCTCCGCCGGCAGCACGGTAACAGCGACCGGCACGCGCTGCAAATTCTCCTCGACCCGGCGTGCCGTGACCACAATTTCTTGGATGCCACCGCTATCTACGGCAGTCGGCGTCTGCCCGGCGTCTTGCGCAATCGCGGCTGAACCGCTCATGGCGACAGCGAGTGCCGATGCTGTCGTGAGTATCTGAATATGTTTCATGGAATCCTCCCCGTCTGGATTCAGCGCAGATGTGAGGCGCCGTATATTGATGCGATACGCTATATTGCGACAAAGCATTTTCCGCGATTTTTCGCGCGAAGCTATCTGCAAGCTGTGCCTGGTTTGGCCTTCGTCCGAAAGGACTATCAGCTGCGCTCCTGCTGGCGGATGATGCCAGCCGTCGATGTGGGTACCCCTTCAGGCGAGGGCGCGTGGAACAAAGACCACGCAAGTGACAAGCAGGGCGCCCTGCGGAGCAAATCGCATGGAGGACCAGTTTTCACAAGGCAGACCACGGACGGCGGCGACTACGATGCACGATAGCGGTTTGGGGCAAACCCCACCGGGAAGCGATCCACCAAAAATTGTGATGATCCGTGAGGCCTCGCCAAGCCCCATAAGTCGGCCTTGCTCCATGCAGGCCGGTCAATTTCAGTTCAATTACCGGTCCTGTTCTCAGATCCCGGTTTAGCGCCGCTGGCACGGAATCATCCCGAGCTCATCGTGCCAGCGGCGGGCGTCGTCCGGCCCAGGGCCGTGCCTGCTCAAGTTGCCCTGCAAGGCTTAACAGCAGACCCTCGGCGCCATAGCCGCCGGAGAACATCATGCCGATCGGAAGCCCGGCGGACGACCACGCCAGCGGCACGGACATGCTTGGCAGCCCGGTGCCGCTGTAAAGCGAAGTGTAGGCGCCGAAGGGCATGACATGGCGGTTGTAGGTCTCCTGATCGTTGGACAGCGGATCAAGCAGTCCCTGACGCAGTGGCAGCGTTGCCAAGGTCGGCGAGAGGATGACGTCGAAATCACGGAGCAGCTCGGCGACAGCCACCGCCGCCTCCTGCATCGTCTGGTTGGCGCGGATCACCTCCCAGCCTGACACCTGCATGCCGATATCGTAGATGAACAGGGTGCGCGGCTCGACAATTTCCGGTCCGACCGCAATCCCGGTCTGCTTCGCGCGCTCGGTCAGGTTCGCGGCGGTCGAGGCGGCCATGATCGCGAAAAACGCCTGGTTGAACGCATCGCCGTCGACTGCCGGCGCTGCCTCGGTCACCTGGTGGCCCAATTCCTCGCACAGCCGCGCTGTCTCCAGGACGGCGGCCTCAATGTCCGGATGGGCTCTCTCGCCTGCCAGCGGCCTCACCTGCAGCGCGATGCGCAGCCGGCCGGGGTCGCGGCCGACTTCGGCGAGAAAGGCCCGCGCCGGTGCGGGCGCGTCATAACGTGCGCCTGATTCGATGCCGTGGGTGGCGTCGAGCAGCGCCGCGCTGTCGCGCACGCTACGCGAGACGACGTGCGAGCATTTCGCTCCGATCCAGCCCTCGGTCCGCGGCGGGCCGAGCGGGATGCGCCCGCGGCTGGGCTTCAGGCCGAACAGTCCGCAGCAGGATGCCGGGATGCGGATCGATCCGCCGCCGTCGGTCGCATGGGCAGCGGGCAGCACGCCCGCCGCGACTGCCGCCGCGGATCCTCCGCTGGAGCCGCCGGCAATGTGGTCCGGATTCCACGGGTTGCGGGTGGCGCCATGCAGCGCCGTCACCGTGCTGGGGGTCATGCCCAGTTCGGGGGTGGTGGTGCGCCCGAAAGTCACCAGCCCGGCGGCACTGTATCGCCGCGCCAGTTCGGAAGTCACAGTGGCGCGATTGTCGCGGAAGAACGCGCTGCCTTCCTCGGTGATCTGGCCGCCAATGTAGATGTTGAGGTCCTTCAGCAGCCACGGCACACCGGTCAGCGGCCCGTCCGGAAGACCGCGAGCGATGTCGGCGCGGGCGGCCTCGTAATGGCGCTGGGCGATGAAGTTATATGTGGGGTTGAGCGTTTCCGCGATCTCGATCGACAGCTCGAGCATTTCGGTAGCGGATACTTCGCCGCTTTTCACCATGCGGGCGACGTCCAGGCAATCGTGCTCGAAAAAGAAATCCCTCACGTGCTCCTCCCTGCTTGTGGCCGGACGGATGAAGCGCGACGGCGCGGCCCGATGGCCTGCTCCCGGCATCGCTACCCCTGGTCGCCCAAGCCATATCCCTTTTTCGCCGACCTTCTGGCTCACTATCGGAACAGCGGGGCATGATCTGATAGGAGGGCAGCAACATAGGTCGGGATATTGCGCAATAACACTCATTCTGTCTGTCGGATCATTTACCGGCACGGGTGTCCCGTCGATCAGCCCACCCACCCGTTTACAAGGCTTGCGCGCAGACGATCATCGATGGTGGAATCGACATTTTCTTAGGCGGGACGCCCGAATCTGCCATGTAGAGCATGCGATCGGGCCCCAGCGCGACGTCATTGGGGAAGAGGACGGCGCGCGTGCCGCCATGGTCGATACGCGCCAGTAACCGGGGGTTCGGTGAAACGCGCACCAGTGATTGGCCCTGCCCCCGCCGGCCAGAAGCAGCCGTCGCAGTCTATCGCGAGCCCGTTCGATTGCCGCCAAGCTGACACAGGATTCGCGCGGTACCGTCGGCAACGAAGAGCAGCTGACGCCGCGCTGCTTTGAACTCTAACCTGTTAGGACGTGGCGGGCGCCGCTTCGAGGAATTAGCGGGGTGGCCGGGACGAGGAGATTGGAATTGGGCGGACTAGCGGTCGTCATCGGCGTACGAGGTTTCGGCATCAACTGCGCGCGCCGGCTCGGACGGGCGCGGCGGCTGCTGATCGGCGATTTTGACGCTGCGGTTCTGAAAGCGAAGGCTTCCGAGCTTGCAGCAGACGGCTATGATGTCGATTCCAGCCTGATCGATGTGTCGGACCCAGCTTCGGTCGAAGCCTTTGCCGATCGCGCAAGCGGCTTGGGCAATCTGGATTGCCTGTTGAATACCGCCGGCCTAACGCCCCGCATGGCAGATGCCGAGCGCATCTTGGACGTTAACATGCTCGGCACGATCCGGGTGATGGACGCATTTCTTCCACTCGTCGGCAATGGCTCGGTCGGTATCTTCATCGCCAGCAATGCCGCATATTACACGCCCGTGCCGACCGAGGTCGAGCGCGCCTTCGCGGTGGCGCCGGCCTCTGAGCTGATTGCGATCGCCAAGCGGGTCGAAGGCTGGGAGACCGGAATGGGCGCTTATTGGCTTGCAAAGCGTTGCAATCAGCTCCGCGTGCAAGCGCTGGCGCCTGCCTGGGGTATGCGCGGCGGCCGGATTCTTTCGGTGAGCCCCGGCATCATCGCGACACCAGGCATTGCCTTCGAGCGTAACGCGGGCTCACCCGTCGATGATGCTATCGCAGCGCAGCCCATCCGGCGGCTTGGGCTATCGGAGGAAATCGCCACTTGCGTCGAGTGGCTGGCTAGCCGCGACGCGGCCTACGTCACCGGCACCGACCTGTTGATCGACGGAGGCATGGTCGCGGCGCTCCGCTGGGGCAATCTGGCGACCGGAAACCCGCTGGACGCCGGCTGAAAGCTTGGGGAGAGGAAGATGTCAGACGAAAGCAGGTTGGCGGCGCTCGAAGCGCGGTTGCAGAATCTTGAGGATCGCCAGGCGATCAGAGACTGCGTAGTTCGCCTTGCGCGCGGAGACGATCGGCTCGACAGGGAACTGTTCCTCACCGTCTTCCACCCTGACGGGACAGACGACCACAAGGGTTTCAATGGCACACCCGACGAATTCTTTGACTGGATCTACGATACTCATAAGCGCTTCCACAAGACGACGCTGCACCATCTCACCAACCAAAGCTGCGACATCGACGGCGACACTGCCCACACCGAGACATACTGGATATTTTCCGGTTCGAACGTCGACGGCAAAAACAGCATAAGTTGGGGCCGCTATCTTGATCGGCTCGAGAGGCGGGACGGTCACTGGAAGATTGCCTTTCGCTATGCGATCATCGAGGCGATGTGTCTTGTCGAGGGCGCGCCCCTGCCTTTCGCTAATGCGCCAGATCCCTATGCAAGCGGATTGCCGAGCCAGACGCGATCCGATCCGTCCTATCTGCGCCCCCTTCTGAACCGGAGGGCTCGCCTCGTGCCGGCGCCGGGGTCAGACTACGAATGAGCAGCCGCTTGGCCATTGGAGAGAGGCCATGCTGTTTCCGAGTGCGCGGGAACTGAGCCGCGGAGCCGAACGCGCAACCGGGCAAACCGGTTGGGAAACGGAGCACAGCGGCACCCCGTTCGAAGCGCTCGAACTGCTCGCTGGAGCGCGCGCGTCCGGCAGCGGCGTGAGCCGTCTTTGACTAGGCCGAAGGACGCCATGGCGTGGGCTGCGCAGCTCTGGCTGCTGCTGGTGATCGCAGTCGCGCCCGCAGCCGCTCATCCGGTTTCCGCGGTGACGTCCGTCGAGATTGGCGAGAATATTCCGGCAGGCGTGTTCGGGGGAATAGCCTTTCGCCGGCTTCGTGGCGAGATTCACGGGCAAGTCTCGCCGGAGGAGGGGGTGGCGGGTATATCGGCGCATATGCGCGCTTCCGCGCTGCGCTATTCCGCTGCGTTCGAGCTGCTCGTGCCACAACGGGCAGCGAATGCGGACGGCATCATCGTGGAGGCCGCGAACCGCGGCATGGGGGCGCTGTCTACCCTGGCCGCCTTGCCCGCCCGCGATGCAGGAGTCGCGAACCCTGCCGCTCAGCGCGCGGATGGCGAACGGTTCCTACTCGGACAGCACCTCTCGCTTGCACTCATCCAGTGGCAGGTCGGGATCGCCTCGGGCGTACCGCCGGATGCCCAAGGCGTCGGCGAGGTGATCGTGCGCGATTTCGGTCGTTGGCTCAGCGGCCGTTTCCGCGACGGATCGACGCCAATCCCCGTCTTCCATCGCTTGATCCTTGCCGGCGTTAGCCAGAGTGCGTGGCTGGTCAACAGCGTCGTGGCCGAAGGCTTCAACGTCGATCCGGCAAACGGTCGCGGTGTTTATCAAGGGGTGTTTACGCGTAACGGCGTTGGCGTGGTACTGGCGATCAATCGTTTCGCCGCGGGCGGCGCACAATTTCCCTACGTGCCGCCCGACCTCGCGCCGCTCATGCCATCGGAGTTGCTCAGGCGGCCGCGCAGCGACCCTGTCCTGGTGGATCTCGCCGCGCTTACCGACTTTTATCGGTTGCGCGCCGGGCTTTTTGCGCGTGCGCCGGGTCCCGCGCGGCTTCATCGCTTTGCCACGATGGCGGCGCACGCGCCCGGCACGAACGCGCCGCTCGCGCAACTGTTCGGGGCGATGGGCTGCAATGGCGGACAGCCTGTCGCGCTCAACGCGGTCAGTGATGCGACGGCGGTCCGCGCGCTGCTGCTGGGGCTGGCCGACGCGATTGGCATCCGGACGGCGACGCGACACCGGCTGCCGCCCGACGCGCCGTTCATGCTCGCGCCCGCGCCGGCAAAACTCGCTGGTATCAACCGGCTCGGCAGCGCACCGCTTTGGATTCCGGCGGCCGACGTGGACGGCGTGCCCTTGGGCGGGATAGGGCTGATCGAAGCCACCGCACCCGTCGGGCGGCCCGCTCCACCGGCTTTATCGCCAGTCGGTGTCCGTTCGATCAACGACGTCTGCGGTAATTTTTCGGGATGGGAGCCTTGGTCCACGGCCGAAATCGGCGCGCGCTACGGCAGCAGGCAAACTTATCGCTCACTCGTGGCGAGGCGAGCGGACCACCTCATTCGGACAGGCTATCTGCTCGCGTCGGACAGGACCGCTGAACTCGATCGTGTCGAAAGGGCGCTGCCGCCGGACGTTCGGTGAGGGCGCACAACTGAGAGGAACAACGCCATGGAATTCGAAATCGTAACGGAAGGCCTGCAATTCCCCGAGGGCCCGATCGCGATGGCGGACGGATCGATCATATTGGTCGAGATGCGGCGCCAGACGCTGTCGCGAGTGTGGCCAGATGGCCGTATCGAGGTCGTCGCGGAGCTCGGTGGCGGACCCAACGGCGCGGCGATCGGCCCCGATGGCGCGGTATACGTCACGAACAATGGCGGGTTCTGCTGGTCCGACGAGGGAGGCTTCAGCATGCCGTCGGGCGAGGCGGATGACTATCGCACGGGGTCTATCCAGCGAGTCGATCTCGCAACCGGCGCTAGCACGACGCTCTATGAATCCTGCGAGGGCAAGCAATTACGCGGGCCGAACGATATCGTGTTCGACAAGAGCGGCGGCTTCTGGTTCAGCGACCTGGGCAAGATCGGCCAGGAACAGCTCGACATCGGCCATATCCTCTACGCCAAGCCCGACGGATCATCGATCCGACGAATGCGGAGTGGACTATTTGGTCCCAACGGCATCGGGCTCTCGCCCGACGAAGCGCGCGTCTATACCGCCGAGAGCTACACGAGCCGTGTGTGGTCGTTCGCGATCGAGGCGCCGGGCGTGCTGGCCCAGGAGAAAGAACCGGGACAAGCTCCAGTCGTGCTCGGGCCGCTGCCGGGCTACCAGCCATTAGACAGCCTCGCGATAGAGGCAGACGGAAAGGTCTGCGTGGCAACGATCATGAACGGCGGCATTTCGATCTTCGATCCGGCGGGCGGTGTTGAGCACGTCGGCTTCCCCGATCCGGTTGTGACCAACATCTGTTTTGGGGGCGCGGACATGCGTGATGCTTGGATCACCGCGTCGGGCACCGGCAAGCTGTTCAAATGCCGCTGGCCGCGACCCGGGCTGCGGCTCAACTTCAACGCCTGACGGCGGGAGCGTCAGGCCGCCGCGAGGATCATGTCGGCGGCTTTTTCGCCGATCATGATCGGCGTGCGTCCACATAGCCATACAAGCTTCGGTTTCAGCCCCCTCGCGCATGCGTCGGGGCTTTCCGGCATTCCGGATTGCCGCAGGACGTGTATCGCGCCTTGACGCCCGGCTCGCACAAGGCGCAACACCCGGCATGATCCGTCCGACATCATGGAAAATCCACCAGATCGCCGGTACAGGCAGCGCCGCGGGGCTTGCTGCCCTCGTCCTGTGGCCGATCTATGCCGTGTGGCCCGAAATCGCCGCGCTGCCCTTCATCATATTACTGGCCGCGGCCGCGGCATGCGGCTGCGCGATGCTGTGGATAACCGTCCAGGACCTGGGACGACGGCCCGCGCGGGGAAACCGGCTGCGGCCGATCCGCACCTTCGACATCATTCTAGGGCTGGTTCTGGCTATCCCCAGCCTGATCGAGCTGCGCGCGGTCGTGCCTGGCAGCCTCGCCCAACTCGGATTGTAGATAGCAGGCCGGTCAGCCTGCTGGCGTTCGCTCGGCCTGCGATACCGCATCCGCCGCGCGTAGCGCCGCGACAATCTTCATCAGATGCTGGACGTCATGCACTTCGATCGTGACGTCATAGGTGTGGAAGGCGGCGTCGCGGTGCGAGAGGGAAAGATTGACGATGTTTGCCTGGTGCGCGCCCAATATGCCTGACATGATTCCAAGCGCACCCGGCTCGTTCCTGACGATAACGGTAAGCTTCGCAGTGCCGCCATCGGAGCCGTCTCCCCAGGCAAGATCGACCCAATCGGCGTCCTGGTTCTCGACCAGCTTGCGGCAGTCGATGGTATGGACCTCGACCGGCTCGTCCGGCCGGCGGATGCCGATGATCCGGTCGCCCGGCACCGGATTGCAGCAAGCGGCGAGCTGGAACGCGACACCCGGCGTGAGTCCCTTCATCGAGATCGCCTCGCTCTGCGCGCCTTCCTTGCGCTTGACACCCGCTTTTTCGGCGCTCCCGGGCATCAGCGCATCCATCACCGTGGCGTCATCGACCAGCTTGCGGGCGATCGCCTCCATCAGCGCATCCTCGTCCGGCAGCTTGAGGCGCTTGAGCGCTTCGGGCTGCGCTTCCGGCCCCAGCTGGGCGGGGATGCGCTTGACGATCTCGTCGTAGAACTTGCGGCCGAGCGCGATCGTTTCCTCGCGCTCCTTCTGCCGTACCGAACGGCGGATCGAAGAGCGCGCCTTGCCGGTGAAGGCGAAGGTCAGCCATTCGACCTGCGGCTCCTGCGCCTTCGAGCGCAATATCTGGACCTGATCGCCATTCTCGATCGGTGTCCTGAGCGGCACCACCCGGCCATTGACCTTCGCGCCAACTGTCGTGTCGCCGACATCGGTATGGACGGCATAGGCGAAGTCGATCGCGGTCGATCCCTTGGGCAGCTGGATCAGCTCGCCGGTCGGGCTGAAGGCGAAGATGCGATCCTGGTACATCGCCATCTTGGTGTGCTCGAGCAGCTCCTCGGGATTGTCGGCGTGCTCCAGAATGTCGACGAGGTCGCGGATCCAGCTATGGCTGCTGGCTTCGCGCGAAGGCTTGCCCTGTTTGTAGGCCCAGTGGGCTGCGAGACCATATTCGGCCTGGGCGTGCATTTCGCGGGTACGGATCTGCACCTCGATCCGCATCTTCTCCGAGTGGATCACGGAGGTGTGGAGCGACCGATAGCCATTGCGCTTGGGGGTGGAGACATAGTCCTTGAACCGGCCGGGAACCATGGGCCAGCGTCGGTGCAGAACACCCAGCGCCTTATAGCAGTCATCGATGTCGTCGACGACCACGCGGAATGCCATCACGTCGGACAGCTGCTCGAAGCTGATGTGCCGCTCGGCCATCTTCTTCCAGATCGAATAAGGATGCTTTTCCCGGCCCTGGATCTCGGCCTGGATACCGGCCCGGCTCAATTGCAACCGCACTCCCGAACTGATGCGCGAGATAATATCGCCGCCACCTTCATGCAGCTGATGAAGCCGCTTGGTGATAGAGGCATAGGCATCCGGCTCGAGTTGCTGGAACGCCAGCGTCTGCATCTCGCGCATGAACTCGTACATGCCGATGCGCTCGGCGAGGGGGGCGTAGATGTCCATCGTCTCGCGGGCGATGCGCCGCCGCTTCACTTCGGAGCCGATGTGATGAAGCGTCCGCATATTGTGCAGCCGATCGGCCAGCTTGACCAGCAGCACGCGGATATCGCTCGACATGGCGAGCAGGAATTTCCGCAGATTCTCCGCCGCGCGTTCATTCTCGGTCTGGGCTTCGATCTTTGATAGCTTGGTCACGCCATCGACAAGCCGCGCCACCGACGGGCCGAAGCTCTTCTCGATCTGCTCTGCGGTCGCGACCGTATCCTCGATGGTGTCGTGGAGGATGGCGGTTGCGATCGTCTCGTCGTCGAGCTGGAGGTCGGTCAGGATGCCGGCAACCTCGATCGGGTGGCTGAAATAGGGATCGCCGCTGGCACGCTTCTGGCTGCCATGCGCCTGCATCGAAAAGACATAGGCGCGATTCAGCAACGCCTCGTCGGCGTCCGGGTCGTAGGCCAGCACCCGATCCACAAGTTCATATTGTCTTAGCACATGCTTATGTGGGGGTGGCGCCGCTGTGGATGCAACAAGCAAATGTCGGCACTGGCTGGGTTTATGCCAAAAGCCGGACGCCGCGTTCCCCAAAAGCAACACCGGCCCGCCTCCCGGGAGGCGAGCCGGCATGTCTGTCAAACGCTAAGCGAAGATCGTGAGATCTCGCCCGCCAAGGTTTACTCGTAGTCGCCGCCGATATTCTGGTTGCGCGGCGGAGCGGCGGCGGTGAGGCGAAGCGCCTCGGCCGAAGCCGCCAGCGAGCCGATCTCATCGGGCGCATCATCGTCGTCGACGCGGACGCGCTGCAGCGACGAGACGAGCGCCTCGTGCAGCTCGTCGGGAATGACGGTCTCGTCGGCGATTTCGCGCAGCGCGACCACCGGATTTTTGTCGCGATCGCGATCGATCGTCAGTTCGGCGCCACCCGAGATCTGGCGAGCGCGCTGGGCGGCCATCAGAACAAGGTCGAACCGGTTAGAAATCTTGTCGACGCAATCCTCGACCGTGACGCGCGCCATAAAACGCTCCGCTATAGCTGAATTCGGAAAGAGGGCGCGGCTAACAGGGCTATGCGAAAATGTAAAGGAAAATGGAGGCTCGCTCGATGACGGGGATGCCACACCCGACCGTCCCGTCCATTTCGCCGATAAAGCTCACGCGGCCGCCTTGTACGCCCAGAAGAGACCGCACGGCGGTATGTTCCACCATTCCAGATCGCGGTCGATGCGGTCGAACAGCGGTTCGAGCAATTTCAGCACATAGGGCGAATATTGATAGATGAGGAAAGCGCCGCCTGGCTCGAGAACGCGGTGGGTCGCATCCGCGATCGCAGCACCGACGCCTTGGGGCAATGTCGAGAAGGGGAGGCCCGAGAGCACATAATCGGCCTTGTCGAAGCCATGCGCGGCGACGATCTCGTTGACGTCCTCGGCGGAGCCGTGAACCGCAACGAAGCGGGTGTCGGCGAATTTGCGGCGCAGGAAATCGACGAATACAGGGTTGGTGTCGATGACGAGCAAGGTGGCATCGGGGGCGAGCCGTTCGAGGATGGTGCCGCAGAAGGTGCCCACGCCCGGCCCATATTCGACGAACAGCTTCGTATTTGCCCAGTCCACCCGCGACAGCATCGATTCGATCGTGCGCTTCGACGACGGGATGACCGATCCGATCATCACGGGGTGGCGGAGGAACTCGCGGAAGAACAACGCCAGAGGGTTGGTCGCGGTGGATGCCGAGCGGGCCTTCACGCCGCTTCCCAGCGCCTGTTCGGCCGAAAACTCACCCATGATGTTCCTGTCGGCTTTTGATCTTGCTCCGCCCCCGTCGCAAATGATGCCGGCAAAGGCAAGCACCACCCGTTTCGGATACGGCAGGGAGATGATCAACCGCCCGAACCGCGCAGGGTTGCGCGGCGGCCCAAAAAAAAGGCCGACCCCATGAGGGCCGGCCGTAAAGTTTTAGGAGAGGATGCCTGAAAGGCCTGTCCTTATTGCGGTGCGGCATCGATTGTCGCAAATGCTTAGACTGCTGAGCGAGTTGCAAAAAATGCAACCTTGAAACCGCGATATAGATAGAGTTAAAGGGCGCATGGCTCGCGCCTCTTGCGACTTGCCCCGTTTTGCGTTGCAACGAGCCGCGCGTTCTGATGGGATGCTGACATGCGTAGATTGCCTCCCCTTACCGCCATCGAAGCGTTCGTGCAGGTGGCGCGGCTGGGGTCGGTGAAGGCTGCGGCCGAGGAATTGGCGCTGTCTTCACCTGCGCTCAGCCGACGCGTGCAGGCGCTGGAACGATTCATGGGCCGCAGCCTGTTCGAACGCCGGCACCAGGCAATGATGCTGTCATCGGACGGAGAGATGTTGTTGTCCCGCATCGCTCCCGCGCTCGATGCGCTGACCCTCGCCATCGACGCCACGTCGGGAGACACCGAACTCGTTCGGCTGCGGCTCGGCGTCATGCCGCTCTTCGCGTCGCAGCGACTGATGGGCCGCCTTCCGGAACTGCGCCAGCGCCACCCTGAACTTCACATCGATATCGATACCGGCAGTCATGCTCTGGCGCGACTCGGCGAGGGGGTCGACGCTGCGATCGTGCTCGCGCGCGACATCGACTCGAGCCTCTATTCGCGGCGGATCGACCGCGACACGACCGTGGCCATCGTCAGCCGGTCGCTGACCGGCGGTCGCTTTCCGGTGAACCGGTTCGACGATATCGCCCGCCTGACGATCTTCCTCCACAGGGACATGTCAGAGTTGTTCAATATCTGGCGGGAAGCGCTGGGCCGCCCGGACGTGGAACCTGCTGCCGTCGACCTATTCGATTCGGGCCAGCTCATGCTGGATGCCGCCGCGCAGGGGCTCGGAGTCGCCTTCATGCTGCAGAGCCACCTCGACGATGCGCACGATGACAGGCTGACCAGCCTGTTCGACTACAGCATCGACAGCCCCTACGGCTATTGGTTTGCGTGCCGCCGTCCGGCGCTCACGACCCGCGCGGTACGAATCTTCCACGACTGGCTGTTCAGCACGGTGTCGACGCAGTGACCCATGGCCAGGGGACTTATGGCCATGGCCTAGAGCATGATCGTTGGAGGTGGAAGCGTGTCGCGCTTCCGCCGAAAGCGTGAATCATGCTCTGTCAATGGTTTAGACCTTGATTCACGGATCAGGCTGATCCAGCTTGATCCGATCAAGGTCTAGGAAGATCGTCCCGATCGCAGATCGAGACGATCCCTGGTCCGTCATGCGTCGGCGGCGATCTTCGCCTTGACGATCTTGCCGGGTTCGCGCGGCGGCTCGCCCTTCGGCAGCGCGTCGACATGTTCCATGCCCGACTCGACGATGCCCCATACGGTGTACTGGCCATCGAGGAAGCGCGCGTCGTCGAAGCAGATGAAGAACTGGCTGTTGGCGCTGTTCGGGCTGGCGCTGCGCGCCATCGAGCAGACGCCGCGAACGTGCGGTTCGCGGTTGAATTCGGCTTTCAGGTTGGGCTTGTCCGAGCCGCCCATGCCGGTGCCGGTCGGATCGCCGCCCTGCGCCATGAAGCCGGGGATGACGCGGTGGAACACAACCCCGTCGTAGAAGCCCTCGCGAACGAGTCCCTTGATGTGGTCGACATGGCCGGGAGCCAGGTCGGGGCGCAGGTTGATGACGACATCGCCGCCCTCCAGCGTCATGATGAGCGTGTTTTCGGGATCGGCGGCCATCATATTCTCCTTCTCGACGAGCGAATCTCGCGCCGTCCCTATCGAGAGATGCCCGGCGAGGCGAGTGCTGATTGCAGCCGCGCAACTCCATCGCGTAAAGCGCTTCCACCGCGCCGCACCAGCTTATACAGCGTCCTGGAAGGGTTACGCGGAGCGGCATGAGCAAGATCGACAGCGACGCAATGCCGGCCGGCCGGCCCTCGGCGGCTGGCCGGGCTCATGCCGGCGCGGCGGAGGAGGACCGGGCGCTCGTCCCGATCGCCCCGCTGCCGAAGGCTATAGCGACGATTATCATGATCGGCGCGACCATCCTGGTTGCGCTGGATCAAACGATCGCCACGGTTGCGCTCCCCCATATGCAGGCTGCGCTTGGGGCCACGCCCGAGAGCATAAACTGGGTGCTCACCTCCTACATCGTCGCGACGGCGATCGGCGCTCCGATGACGGCGTGGCTGGCCGGCCGGTTCGGGCGCCGCCGCATGTTCGGCGCATGCGTCCTGGGGTTCACACTGGCCTCGATGCTGTGCGGCGTCGCGATCACTCTGCCGATGATGGTGGCGGCGCGGCTCGCCCAAGGGTTTTTCGGCGCCTTTCTGATACCGATGGCCCAGGCCTTCCTCTACGATATGAATCCGCCATCAAGGCAGGTGCGCGCCATCACGATGTGGGGATTCGCCACGATGGTGGCCCCGATCCTAGGGCCGGTGATCGGCGGCTGGCTTACCGACACCTTCAACTGGCGCTGGGTATTTTTCCTGAACGTGCCGATCGGGGTGGCTGCGCTGGTCGGCACGTTCATAGCCCTCCCCGATTTTCCGTCCGCGCGGCGGACGTTCGATCATATTGGCTTTGCGATGATCGTCATCGCTCTGTGCGGTCTCCAGCTCGCGCTCGATCGCGGCACGCAGCAGGATTGGTTCGAATCGCCCGAGATCCTGATCGAGTTCGGCGTCAGCATATCCGCCTTCTGGATGCTGATCTTTCATTTGCGCAAGGCGCCGAGCCCGATCATCTCGGTCGGCCTGTTTGCCAATCGCACCTTCACCAGCGCCATCGTCGTCAGCGCCATAGTCATGCCGATCATCATCGCAGCAAATGCGCTGCTGCCATCGCTGCTGGTGACCTTGCTCGGCTATCCCGTCTATCTCGCCGGCGTCGCCCTGATTCCCCGCGGAATTGCCGTCGCGGTGGCGATCCTGATCGGAGGGCAGATGATGCGGCGGATGGACGGACGCTACCAGCTCGCCATCGGCATGCTGCTGGTGATCGCCTCGCTGGCGGTTCAGACGGGGTTTACCGTGCAGATGGATTCCTCGGCAGTCCTCTGGTCCGGCGTGCTGCAGGGCTTGGGAATGGGCCTGATGATGATGGTGCTCAACTTCGCGGTCGTCGCCAGCGTTCCTGCGGCGTTGCGAACCGAGGCGGCCGCACTGTCCGCGCTGTTCCGCAATGTCGGCACATCATTGACCATCGCGCTGTTCACCGCGCTGCTGGCGCGCAATGTCCAGATCAATCACGCCGAGATCGGGGCGCTGCTGGGATCGAATGGGACGCCGCTCGCCATGCTGAAGACGCTTGGCGGCGTGAACTTAGCAGAGAAAGCTGCCACCATCGCCAATGCCGAGGTTACGCGGCAGGCGATGATGGTGGCTTACATCAACGATTTCTGGGCGATGATGTGGACGGTGGTCTGCCTGCTGCCCGTTCTGCTGCTGATGAAGCCGATAGTGGCGAAGGGCGCAAAGGCGGAGCCTGCCGGCTTCGAGTGATCGGCTGAGATATTGGACCGCACAATAGCGCCCCCGGGCATTGCCCGCCGCGGATTCTCCTCCTAGAGCCAGCCGAGTACCCGGCCCGAAGCGCGGAGGACGGCATGAGCGAAACCGACATTGAGTCCGCCGATCCCGCGCCGGCGGAGGCGCTTCACGATGCTGACGACCGGCTGAAATCGAGCTTCGTCGATGCCGTGATCGCGTGCGTGGAGGAAGGCGATGCCGAAGGCGCACGTGCGCTTGTCAGGCCGCTTCACCCCGCCGATATCGCCGACCTGTTCGAACTGGCGCCCCAGGATATGCGCCAGCCGATCGCAGCCGCGATCGCCGAGCTGCTCGATGGCGACGTCCTGTCCGAGATGAACGAGTGGGTCCGCGAAGAGCTGATCGAGGCGCTGGCGCCGCATGAGGTCGCGGAGATCGCCACCCAGCTCGAAACCGACGACGCGGTCGCGATCATCGAGGAGCTCGAGGAGGAGGATCAGCGCGCGGTGCTGCGCGCGATGGAGCCCGACGATCGCGCCGCGATCGAAGAGGCGCTGTCCTATCCGGAGGAATCGGCAGGCCGGCTGATGCAGCGCGATCTGATCGCGGTGCCCGAACATTGGTCGGTCGGCGACGTGCTCGATTATCTGCGCCGCAACGAGGATCTCACCACCGACTTCTGGGAAATATTCGTTGTCGATGCGGCGCATCATCCGATCGGCACCTGCAAGCTGAGCTGGGTGATGCGCACGCCGCGCAAGATCCTGATCAGCGATGTGATGCAGCGCGAGCAGACGTTGATCCCGGTCGATATGGACCAGGAGGAAGTCGCGCTGCGCTTCCAGAAATATGCGCTGATCTCGGCGGCCGTGGTCGATCCGGCTGGTCGGCTGGTGGGCATGATCACTGTCGATGATGTGGTGCACATCATTCAGGAAGAGGCCGGCGAAGATATCCTCAAGCTGTCGGGCGCCGGCGATGGCGACATCAACGAGCCCGTGTTCGAGACCGTGAAGGTGCGGCTGTCCTGGCTGGTGGTGAATCTGGGCACGGCCATCATAGCGGCATCGGTGGTCGGCCTGTTCCAGGGCACGATCTCGCGCCTGGTGGTGCTCGCCGTCCTGATGCCGATCGTGTCCGGCATGGGTGGCAATGCCGGAACCCAGACCATGGCGGTGGCGGTGCGCGCGCTGGCCCTGAACCAGCTCACCTCGTCGAATACGCAACGCATGATCTTTCGGGAGCTGCGTATTGCGGTCATGAACGGGCTGTGCCTTGGCGCCATGATCGGACTTGCCGTCGGCTTGCTCTACGGCAATCGCGACCTCGGCATCGTCATCTGCCTGGCGATGGTGATCAACAACATCACAGCAGGCCTGGCCGGAATCCTGGTGCCGGTGGGCCTGGACAAAGCCGGCGCCGATCCGGCGGTGTCTTCCGCCGTATTCGTCACGACTGCAACCGACGTCATGGGCTTCTTCTCGTTCCTCGGCCTGGCGGCCTTGTGGGGATTGCACGGTTGATCCGTTTGGGGGCGATGCCGATATTGCCGGGATGAGCGAACTTCATCTGACCAAGATCGCCTTTGGTTGCGACAGTTTCGATGTGCTGCGGGCGCGTCTGGCGGACCGGATCGAGCGCGGCGAGAACATCCTGTTGTCGACCCGCTACCGGCCGAAGCGGGCCGAAGAGCTTGTGGGCGGATCGCTGTTCTGGATATCGCAGCATCGCTTCGGCCTGCGTCAGCCGCTGCTCGGTTTCGAGGAAATCGAGGGCGGCCGCTGCGGGATCGTCCTGGCGCCGACGTTGATCGAGGTGGAACCGCGCCCGCGCCGCGCGCATCAGGGCTGGCGCTACATCACCGCCGCGGACATACCCCGCGACCTGGCGGCGGGCGACGATGCGGGCACCCGCATTCCGGCGGGCTTGCACGCCGAGCTGGCGACGCTCGGCCTTATCTGACCCCGTCGCCGCAGATAATATCGCCTGAACCGACCTTGTTCTTCGTGCAGCTCGGCCGACCGGCGATCATGATGTTGCCGGAGCCCACGACATTCGCTCTGGCAACCTTGGTCGGGCCCACCGCGATATCGCCGGACCCCGTGACCGACGCATTGAGCAGGCCGACGGTGAGCGCTCCCGCGCGCAGGTCGCCCGACCCCTGAACGGACGTCTCGGCACGGCCGGTGCGGCCGTTGATGCTCAGCTCGCCCGATCCGGCGACGACCGCCTTCAACCGGCTGGTTTCGAGCCGCGCGATCGACAGGTTGCCCGATCCGGTCAGGGCGGCCATGAAGTCGCTGCCTCGGATCATGTCGACATTCATTTCGCCTGATCCGGCCAGCGTGGCGGCGTCGAGCATCGGCACGCCGATGTCGATAGACACCGTCTCGCTCTTGCCCCATCCCATGTTGCGCCAGTTCCAGCTTTTCTCGGTGGAGATGACCAGCATATCGCCGCGCGATTCGACGGTCAGCTTGTCGATCTGCGCCTGTGGCCCGCGCGCGATGACCGATGGCTTGGTGCCCGTGTGGACGCGAACCGTATAAGGGCCTTCCACGCGGAGCTTCGAGAAGCCCGGTACCGGAAAGGGGCGTGTGGCGGCGGCCGCTGGACAGGCGGCGGTGACGAGGGACAGGGCGGCGAGGCTGGCGATCGATAAGCGCATGGCGGTTCTTTCCATACTGTATTGCTAATATAATACGGAAGAGGAGCTTCGATCGCAAGCGCTTGCCGCCAAAACGAAAAAGGCGGCCCCGAAGGACCGCCCCTTGCGTGCTTCCGGCAGGCCGGAAAGCTTATTTGTTGTGGATCGCCGCTGCCTTGCGGAGGATGTCCAGGATCTTCTCCTGTGCGGAGGGCTCATCGACAGCTTCCATCGCGGCGAGTTCGCGGGCGAGGCGGCTGGTCGCCGCTTCGAAGATCTGGCGCTCGGAATAGCTCTGCTCGGGCTGGTCGTCGGCCCGGAACAGGTCGCGCACCACTTCGGAGATCGACACCAGGTCGCCGGAGTTGATCTTCGCTTCATATTCCTGGGCACGGCGCGACCACATGGTGCGCTTGACCTTGGGCTTGCCCTTGAGCGTGGTGAGGGCCTCGCCCATCGTCACGCTCGACGACAGCTTGCGCATGCCGACGGCTTCCGCCTTGTTGGTCGGAACGCGCAGCGTCATGCGCTCTTTCTCGAAGCGCAGCACGTAGAGTTCGAGCTTGGCTCCGGCAATTTCCTGGCTTTGCAGTTCGACCACGCGGCCGACACCATGTTTGGGGTAAACGACATAATCGCCGACGACGAAGCTCAGCGCCTTGGCAGCCATTTAGCAGACCTTTCGTTGGGATGCCGTACAGGTCCGCCAGACTCGCCTTCCCCGCGGCGGCCGACGGCGATCCTGACACAGCGGATCACAGGTTCCTTGTTGCGGGCGCGGTTGGATCGCGCCCGAGTACGAATCCTGTAACACATTTATATGCGAAAAGCCAGCATCTTGGGCATTTCGCCAACGCGGAGTGCGATTTCAGGCGATTTATCTCGCCATAATATGGGCGTCAGTCGCCCTGGCCGGGCTCCGGCGAGAAATATTTGTCATATTTGCCTTCGAGGCCCTTGAACTCGTCGGCGTCGGCGGGAGCTTCGCGCTTGCGTGTAATGTTCGGCCATTGCGCCGAGAATGAGGTGTTGATTTCGAGCCACTGTTCCAGCCCCGATTCGGTATCGGGAAGGATCGCTTCGGCGGGGCACTCGGGTTCGCAGACGCCACAGTCGATGCACTCGCTCGGGTTGATGACGAGCATATTGTCGCCTTCATAGAAGCAGTCGACCGGGCAAACCTCCACACAGTCCATATACTTGCAGCGTATGCAGGCATCGGTGACGACGTAGGTCATTGCTACTCCCTTGGGCCGAACACCTTAGTGGGAGCGCATTGCGCTTCGGCCACTAACGTCGATCAGCCTTGCAAAAATATCGCGATCGATCCCAGGCTGCTCGATGCGGCGGGATCGAAGTCGTGATGAACGGGTCTCCGTTAGGTTGCAGCCGGCCCCTCGTCAACAGGCGGCGGCGACAGATCGGTGTAGCACAGGCGCGCCTCCGGAGCGGGGCCGCGCCGCGCGGGCAGCGCTTCGATGCGGATCACCCGCACCCGGCCGTGCAGCGGAAAGCTCAACACATTGCCTGCCGCCACCATGGCATGCGGGCGATCGACCACCCGTCCGTCGATCCGCAGATGGCCCGCCGCCACGATCTCCTGGGCCAGCCGCCGCGTCTTGGTCAACCGCGCGAACCAGAGGAACTTATCGAGCCGCATTTCCAGTGCCGCCATTGGGATAGAGGTCGGCCAGCGCACCGAAGGCATTGCCCGGCCGGCGCCCATTCTCCTTGCGCGGCTCGCGCTTGCCCTTCCACACCCAGGCTTCCGGCTGGCCGGGCGGCGTCGCGCGAAAGCCCAGGGCCAGCATCAGTTGCGCGAAGCTCGCATGGCGCAGCCCGAGCGACGTGGCGAGGCCGGGATCGGGCGTGAACGGCGCCCGGCCGGAGCGGGAGTCGTGCGCGATCCGCGCCAGCCGCTCGACCAGGTCGACGCGGAGCATCTGCGCCCCCAGTGCGCGATAGCCGGCGCGCACCATCGCCTCGCAGGCGGCTGCCTCGGCCGGCGTGGCCATGGAGACTGCGCCGGGCACGGGCAATTCAGGCATCACCTGGTCTTCGGCGGCTGCGAACAGGGCGATCCGCCAGCGTGTCGGCTCGGGCTTCAGCAAGGTTGGGGAATGGACGTCGAGCGTACCGATCTTGACGTCGAGCCGCTCGGCCCGCGACCGGCCGTCGCGATCGAGATGCTCGATTGCCGACGCCACGGCCGTGCGGGAGATGATCCCCCCCGCTTCGGCCAGCGGCGATAGGAGCGCGCGAAGCGATGCTGGGCAGGCGGGATCGCGCGCCGCCTCGAAATAGCGGGAGAGCGCTTTCAATTCCCGCTGGATGCGGCTTTCGAGCCATGCCGCGAGCCGCTGTTCCACGCCCGCGCGATCGGCGGCTGCCAGCGGGTCGAGCGCGCGGTGCAGGCGGATGCGCGGGGTCAACAGCGTGCGGCCCTTCTCCAGCCGTGCCACCACGTCGCCCCGCCAGAAGATCGCCACCGGCCTGCCGATATCGGTGGCCAGGCTGAACTGGCTGTCATGGTCGGCGGCGAGCTGCCGCGCGCGCGATGCGAGCTCGACGCCGAGACGGCGTTCCGCCGCCGCCATCAGCCGTTTCATGTCGCCATGGCGGGCGAGGTGATCGGCCTTGAAGCGGAAGCCGATCAGCCGGCCGATCGGTTCGCCATCGACGGTGACAGTGCCTTCGTCGTCGACCTTGACCGGCAGCATGAGTTCGCCGCCCTTCGCCCCCAGATCGCGCATCAGCACCGACGTCCGCCGGTCGACGAAACGCTGGGTCAGTCGCTGGTGCAGCGCGTCGGACAGCTTTTCCTCGAGCGTGCGAGTCCGCTCCGCCCAGGTTTCGGCATCGGCGAGCCAGCCGACGCGGTGCGCGATATAGGCCCAGGTGCGGACCCCGGCGATGCGATCGGCCAATGTCTCGACGTCCCCCTGCACGCTGTCCAGGCGGGCGAGCTCGTCGGCGAACCAGGCCACCGGCAGATGTCCATCGCCTTCGCTGAGATGGCGGAAGACGCGCGCGACCAGCCGGCTGTGGGGTTCGGGGCCCGTCTTGCGGAAGTCGGGCAGGCCGCACGCCGCCCATAGCCGGGCGATCATCGCCTGGCCGCATGCCCGCTCCCGCACCCAATCTTCCTCGGCGAGCCGCTTGAGCACGGCCAGGTCGATCGCCTGTGGCGCAGCGCGCAGCACCTGCCGGTCGGGGCGCCGCTCGAGGTCGGTGATCAGCGCATCCAGGCTGGCGAGTGAAGGCTGGCCCTCGCGCCAGTAGAGATGGTCGATCGGCGGGAAGACATGTGCTTCGATCGCGTCGACTTCCTCATCCTCGAAGCGCGCGTTGCTGTTGCCTTCGAGCGCGAGCGTGCCGAAGGTGCCGTCGCGCTGGTGGCGGCCGGCGCGGCCGGCGATCTGCGCCATTTCCGAGATGGTCAGCCGTCGCGCCCGTCGCCCGTCGAACTTGCGCAGCGAGGCGAAGGCGACATGCGCGACGTCCATGTTCAGCCCCATGCCGATCGCATCGGTCGCCACCAGATAATCGACTTCGCCAGCCTGGAACATCGCGACCTGCGCGTTCCGGGTGCGTGGGCTCAGCGCACCCATGACGACGGCGGCGCCGCCACGCAGGCGACGCAGCATCTCGGCGACGGCGTAGACCTCCTCCGCCGAGAAGGCGACGATCGCGGAGCGTGGCGGCAGCCGCGACAGCTTGGTCGCGCCGGCATAGCTGAGCGTCGAGAAGCGCGGCCGGCCGATGATCTCGGCCTTCGGAACCAGCGCGCGGACCATCGGGCGCAGCGCTTCGGATCCGAGGATCATCGTCTCCTCGCGGCCGCGCGCGCGCAGCAGCCGATCGGTGAAGACATGGCCGCGCTCGGGATCGGTGGCGAGTTGCGCCTCATCGAGCGCGACGAACGCGAATTCGCGATCCAGCGGCATCGATTCCGCGGTCGTCAGATAATATTGCGCATGCGGCGGAAGCAGCTTCTCCTCGCCGGTGATCAACGCCACCCGATCCTTTCCCTTGATCGCAACGACCCGGTCATAGACCTCGCGCGCCAGCAATCGCAGCGGGAAGCCTATCATGCCGCTCGAATGGCCGCACATCCGCTCGATCGCGAGATGGGTCTTGCCGGTGTTGGTCGGCCCCAGCACGGCGACAACCGGCTGCGTGGCGAAGTTGGACATGAAGGCAAGATTGGCAGCCGATGATACGAACGCAAGCTCGAAACGGCCGCGACTCGACTCATGGGTATAAAAGACTCGACTCGTCGCATAACGCCACGCAGGCGCGCGGCATTAGTTTGACATTAACCATGACGAGGCAGACTGATCCTGCCTAATGCGAAAATGTCTCGCCAGGGCAAATAGATAAGCGTTTTTTGAGAAGGGGCGGGGGCTTTGTTCCAAAGCAGCGGCCAGGGATTCCCAACGGAGGGCTATGCTTCGGGCGGCGGGCGCGCGCTGACACTTGTCACGCCCGGGCGCCTGCAGGGCATCGGCCGCCTCATCGACGGGCCGATCGACCGGCTGGCCGGCGCGGATCTGGTCGTCGACCTCGGCGCGCGCATCGGCTCGCGCGAATGGTATCGCGGCCTATTCACCTGTCTCGGCCTGTGCACTGCCGCCGGGATGATGACGCCGACGTTCAAACCGATCCGCTTTGCCGCGGAAGCGCCGATGAGCGCCGGCCAGTACGAGCAAGCTCGCGCATATTCGATCGCGCCGCTCGGTCTCGGCGCCGATACCGGCCGCCGACTGGCCGCCACCAGCGCGGTCGAGCCGCTCACCGATACGCCGGAACGGCCGCGGGTCGACCTCTCGGCGACCATCGGCCAGGGCGACGGCTTCGGCCGGGTGCTCGAGCGGGCGGGCGTCTCGCGTGAAGAGGCCAGGACCGTCTCGACGCTGGTGTCCGATGCGGTATCGCTGGACGATATCAAGGCGGGGACCCGGATCGATCTCGTGCTCGGCCGCCGCGCGGTCAAGACCGATCCGCGCCCGCTTGAAATGCTCGGCTTTCGCGCCCGCTTCGACCTGAAGCTCGCGCTCGAGCGGATCGATGGGCAGCTCCGTCTCAAGCGCATTCCGATCGCGGTCGACAACACGCCGCTGCGCATCCAGGGCCGGGTCGGCTCGAGCCTTTATCAATCGGCCCGCGCCGCCGGCGTGCCCGGCGATGCTATCGAGGCCTTCATCAAGGCGGTGTCGCAGAAGCTGTCGCTGCGCGGCATCGGCTCGGACGCACGCTTCGACGCCATCATCGAGCATGCCCGCGCCGAGACCGGCGAGGTCAAGATCGGCAGCCTGCTGTTCGCCGGCATCACCGAGGGCCGCAAGAAGGTCCAGATGCTCAAGTGGAGCAGCGGCGGCCGCGATCAATGGTATGAAGCCAATGGCGTCGGTGAGACCAAGGGCGTCATGCGCCAGCCAGTGCTCGGGCACCTGACCTCGAGCTTCGGCATGCGCTTCCATCCGATCCTCGGCTTCTCGCGCATGCACCAGGGCATGGATTTCGGCGCCCCGATGGGCGCGCCGATCGTGGCGGCGACTGATGGCGTGGTCAGCTTCGCCGGCCGTCACGGCGGACATGGCAATTATGTCCGGCTCAACCATGCCGGCGGCATCTCGACCGGCTACGCCCATATGAGCCGGATCATCGCCAAGCCCGGCGAGCGGGTGCGTCAGGGCCAGTTGATCGGCTATGTTGGCTCGACCGGCCTCTCGACCGGGCCGCACCTCCATTATGAGGTGTTCCGCAATGGCCAGGCGATAAACCCCGCCTCGATGAAGTTCACCACCGTCCAACAGCTGGGCGGCCGGGACCTCGCCAATTTCAAGGCGAAGCTCAGCAACCTCCTGTCGGTGCGCATCGCCAACGGGAACGGCCCGGCCAAGGCCGAAAAGAGCGCCGAGGCCAAGGGCAAGGACAAACCGAAAAGGGGCTGAGCCGATTGTCGGGCAGTCTGGTCAGGCCGCTGGTCAAGCCGCTGCGTTCTTGCGCCGCGTGACCCATCCCTTCCGCGCTGCCGCCGACCGCTGCTCGGCTGAGCCCGATTTATGCGCCTTGCCACCTCGTGAGGACGACACATGGGTGTCGGGCTTGCCGCGGCCGGAGCCCGACTTGTTGCCGCCGCCCGACTCCTTGTTCACCGTCGCCCACGCCCGGCGCTCGGCCTCCTTCTTCGGGACGCCGCGATCTTCATAGCCTTCCTCGATATGCTCGGCCTTGCGCTTCTGCTTGTTGGTATAAGCATCCTTGTCTCCGCGCGGCATGTCCGCCTCCTCTGCTGGGGTTGAGAGCGTAAACGCCTCAGGAGAGGGTGATATCCCGCGCGTTGCCGCCTTCCGCTTGCCGATGTTGCCCGCTAAACCTGCAGCTTCGGCATCACAGGAGAGCGGCATGATCGATGAGCAAGGGATCTTCCTCGGTGCCAGCCCCAGCCCTGCGGGGCCCCAGCCGCAGCATCTCAATCTCCGCCGCGCCAACCGCCACGGGCTCATCGCTGGCGCTACCGGCACCGGCAAGACCGTCACCTTGCAGGGTATCGCGGAGAATTTCTCCGCCGCCGGCGTTGCGGTGTTTCTTGCCGACGTGAAGGGCGATCTCGCGGGGATCGCGATGGCAGGGTCGCCGACCGCGAAAAATTCCGACAAGCTGGTCGCGCGCGCGGCCGAGATCGGGCTGCAAAATTTCACATGGGGCGACAATCCGGCGGTGTTCTGGGATCTCTATGGCGAGCAGGGCCATCCGATCCGCACCACCGTGTCGGAAATGGGGCCGCTGCTGCTCGCCCGGCTCATGAACCTCAACGAAGTCCAGGAAGGCGTGCTCAACGTCGCCTTTCGCTATGCCGACGAGGAAGGGCTGCTGCTGCTCGATCTTGGCGATCTCCAGGCGATGCTGGCACATTGCGCCGAAAATGCGGACGCGCTCTCGGCGCGCTATGGCAATGTCACCAAGGCCAGCGTCGGTTCGATCCAGCGCCAGCTGCTCCAACTCGACAGCCAGGGTGGCGCGCATTTCTTCGGCGAACCGGCGCTCGACATCCATGACTTTCTCGGGCTCGACGATCAGGGCCGCGGCTATGTCAATATCCTGGCCGCCGACAAGCTGATGCAGAGCCCGAAGCTTTATGCGACCTTCCTGCTCTGGTTGCTGAGCGAGCTGTTCGAGACGCTTCCCGAGGTCGGCGATCCGGACAAGCCGAAGCTCGTCTTCTTCTTCGACGAGGCGCACCTGCTGTTCGAGGATGCGCCCAAGGCGCTGACCGACAAGATCGAGCAGGTCGTCAGGCTGATCCGCTCGAAAGGCGTCGGCGTCTATTTCATCACGCAGAACCCCATCGACGTGCCCGAGGACGTCGCCGCCCAGCTCGGCAACCGCGTCCAGCACGCGCTGCGCGCCTTCACGCCGCGCGATCAGAAGGCGATCGAGGCCGCCGCACAGACCTTCCGGATCAATCCCGACCTCGACGTCGCCAAGGCGATCATCGAACTCAAGGTCGGCGAGGCGCTGGTGTCGGTGCTGCAGGAGGATGGATCGCCCAGCATCGTCCAGCGCACCCTGATCGCGCCGCCGCGCTCGCGGCTGGGGCCGCTGGACGCGAAGGAACGCGCTGTCATCCAGTCGATCTCCCCGGTTGCCGGTAAATATGACGAGGGCATCAACCGGGAGTCGGCGCAGGAAATCCTGGCGGCGCGGGGCAGTGCGGCGGCGGCCGCCGCGCAGGCTGCCAAGGCGCAGGCGGAATCCGACAAGGCTGCGGCGGTCCAGGCGAAGGTGGAAGCGAAGCAGCAGGAACAGGCGCTGAAGGAGCAGGCACGGCTGGACGCCATTGCCGCGCGCGAAGCGGCGAAGCCTTCGGGGGTGGATCGCGCCATCCAGTCGGCGACGCGTGCGGCGGCGTCGTCGGTAGGGCGCCAGGTCGCCAACGAACTCGGCCGCGCGGTGTTTGGCGGCAGCCGGCGGGGATCGAGCGGCATTGCCGGCCAGCTGGTGCGGGGGATTCTCGGTGGCCTGTTCAAATAGACCGCTGCATTTGTTCTGCCACGGAACAGATGCTTTGAATATTATCCCCATAGTGTCAAATCGCAGGGTGCGCTAAGCGGACCACCTTCATTTAAAGCGAGGCGGCGATGACGGCGATGATCGACAAGGCGGGGCTGAAGGTTGCGGAGGTGCTCGTCCGCTTCATCGAGGACAAGGCTCTGCCCGGTACCGGCCTGTCGCCGGATGCATTCTGGGCCGGCATGGCGGACATCTACGCCCGCTTCTCGCCGGAAAATCGCGCCCTGCTCGCGCAGCGCGATGCGATCCAGCAAAAGATCGACGCCTGGCATGTCGAGCAGGCCGGAAAGCCGATCGACATGGCCGCCTACAAGGCATTCCTGAAGGGGATCGGCTATCTCGTCCCGGAACCTGCTCCCTTCTCTGTCGGATCGGCCAATGTCGATGCCGAGGTCGCGACCACTGCCGGCCCGCAGTTGGTCGTGCCGATCCTCAACGCGCGTTTCCTGCTCAATGCGGCGAATGCGCGCTGGGGCAGCCTCTATGATGCGCTGTACGGCACCGACGCCATTCCCGGCGCGGCGGCCGGCAAGGGCTATGACGTGGCACGCGGAGCACAGGTGATCGCCTGGGCGAAATCCTTCCTCGACAAGACGGTGCCGCTCGCATCGGGCAGCTGGATCAACTGGCAGGGCGGCGAGCCGCAGCTGGCCGATCCTTCGCAGCTGGTCGGCCGCGCGGGTGACAACCTGCTGTTCAAGCATAACGGCCTGCACATCGAATTGGTGATCGATCGAAGCCACATGATCGGCAAGGACGACCCAGCCGGTATCGCCGACATGGTGCTCGAATCGGCGTTGACGACGATCTGCGACCTCGAGGATTCGGTCGCGGCGGTCGACGCCGAGGACAAGGTCGCGGCCTATGCCAACTGGCTCGGCCTGATGAAGGGCGATCTCGAGGCCAGCTTCGACAAGGGCGGCAAGACCGTCACCCGGAGCCTCGACGCAGACCGCAGCTACACCGCGCCCGATGGCTCTACCTTGACGCTGCCAGGCCGCAGCCTGTTGTTCGTCCGCAATGTCGGCCACCTGATGACGACGCCCGCGGTGCAGCTCGCCGACGGTAGCGAGGCGCCCGAGGGGATTCTCGATGCGATCGTCACCGTCATGATCGCCATGCACGACCTCAAGGGCACCGGGCAGTTCCGCAACAGTGCGGCCGGCTCGGTCTATATCGTCAAGCCGAAGATGCATGGACCCGACGAAGCGGCGCTCACCAACCGCCTGTTCGACGCGGTCGAGGATATGCTCGGTCTGGCGCGCCACACGATAAAGGTCGGGGTGATGGACGAGGAGCGCCGCACCTCGGCGAATCTCGCCGCCTGCATTCATGCGGTGAAGGACCGCATCATGTTCATCAACACCGGCTTCCTCGACCGCACCGGCGACGAGATGCACACGTCGATGCGGGCCGGCCCGATGATCCGCAAGGGCGACATGAAGACCAGCGACTGGATCGCGGCCTATGAGGACCGCAACGTCCAGATCGGTCTCGCCTGCGGGCTTTCGGGCAAGGCGCAGATCGGCAAGGGCATGTGGGCCGCACCCGATAAGATGGGCGACATGCTGGCCCAGAAGATCGGCCATCCGAAGACCGGTGCCAACACCGCCTGGGTACCATCTCCGACCGCGGCGACCTTGCACGCGACCCATTATCATGAGGTCGACGTGTTCGCACGCCAGGCGGAACGAAAAGCCGAGCCGGCCGCCAGCCTCGACCGGTTGCTGACCATCCCCGTCGCGCGGGGCCAGAACTGGACGCCGGACGACATCCGCGCCGAACTCGACAACAATGCCCAGGGCATCCTCGGCTATGTGGTACGCTGGATCGACCAGGGCGTCGGCTGTTCGAAGGTGCCCGACATCCATGATGTCGGCCTGATGGAGGATCGCGCGACGCTCCGCATCTCGGCGCAGCATATGGCGAACTGGCTGCTGCACGGCGTCTGTTCGGGCGCCGAGGCGGACGCTGCGCTCAAGCGCATGGCGGTGAAGGTCGACGCGCAGAATGCGGGCGATCCGCTCTACCGGCCGATGGGCGGCAACGAGGATGTTAGCCTGGCCTTCCAGGCTGCCCGCGCACTGGTGTTCGAGGGTGTCGAGCAGCCCAACGGCTATACCGAGCCGCTGCTGCATCGCTTTCGGCGTCGGGTGAAGGGCGAATAAGCGCAGCGCCCTGCGGCGCGCGACTTATTTGACGAACAGGCTGGCCACAGACTGCTCGGCGACGCTGGCCATGCCGTCGCGGTTCGCGTCGGCCAGGTCGAACAGCTCCAGCGGCCGGGCTTCAGCCTCGTTCAGGCTTATCCGGCCGTTTGCGTCGACATCACTGCGATCGAACCAGCTGCGGCCGATATGGGTGAGTCCGCGGCCTTGGTCGGGCATCGCCTCCTGCCGCTCGCGATATCGCTCGAACTCCTCAGGGCCGATCGCGCCGTCATGGTTGAGGTCCATTTCGGCGAATTGCTGTTTGACGGTGGCGAGGACCTCGCTGCGCGAGATCGGGCGCTCGCCGAGCTGGAGGCCCGCCTGCACCGGTGCGGCAGCCGCGATCGCGATCACGGCGAATATCGTCCTGTTCATCGGTCGATCCCATTGCCAAAGCCCATCGCTATGCCGAAACAGCTGACGATGGCCTGAACAGCTTGCCTATCGGACGTCTTCGGCTTTCGCGCGGTTGCCGCCGCGGGGCGAGGGAAGCGTATCGATCAACTGATCGCCGCCGAGCGACTGGTACAAGGTCACAAGGTTCTGCGCCTTGGCCAGTCGTGTCGACGTCAGCGTGCGAGCGGCACCATAGGCGGTGCGTTGGGCATCGAGCAGGCTGAGATAGGGGTCCACCCCGCCCCGATAACGCGCATTGGCCAGGAACAGCGAGTCACGGGCGGCGGCGTCGAGGCGGGCGGCGGCGGCAAGCTGGCGATCGATCGTGGCGCGCCGGGCCAGCGCATCGGCGACGTCGCGGAACGACGCCTGGATCGCGCGCTGGTAATTCGCGACGGCCAGGTCGCGCTGTGCCCTGGAATAGCGAAGATTGCCGAGATTCGCGCCGCCGTCGAAGATCGGCAGCGTGGCGGAAGGCGCTACACTCCAGGTGAAGGCGTCGCCCGTGAAAAGGCTCGAAAGCGCGCTGCTGGCGAAGCCCGCCAGCGCGGTCAGGCCGATACGGGGGAAGAAGGCTGCGCGAGCGGCCCCGATCCGTGCGTTTGCTGCGCGCAGGCCATATTCGGTTTCGACGACGTCGGGCCGGCGCAGCAGGATCGACGAATCGAGCCCTGCGGGCGCCTCTGCCAGCAAACCGTCGACGCTCTCGATCGAGCTGGGCAGGAGCTCGTCGCCGACGCGACCCCCGACCAGCAGCTCCAGGGCGTTGCGATCCTGCGCGACGGCGGTCTCGAGGCTCGCCTGGTCGGCTTCGGCCTCCGACAATATCGTTTCGGCCTGGCGCAGGTCGGTGCGCGGCGCGATGCCACCCTGCAGCAGCGAGCGCGTCAGTTCGACGCCCCTCGCAGCGCTGGTGCGGGTCTCCCCGGCAATCGCAAGCAGGCTGCGATCGGCGGCGAGGGTCAGATAGGCATTGGCGACGCCGGCCACTACGCTCAGCCGGGTGCCGCGCTGCGCGGCCTCGCTGCCGAGATATTGGTTGAACGCGGCGTTGCTCAAGCTGCGCAGCCTACCGAAAAGGTCGATCTCCCAGCTCACCCCGAGATCGGCGCTGTAGGTCGTGCGTCGCCCGCCTGAATTGGATTGACCGCTGGCCGAGCGGGAGGCGGTGGAATTCTCGCCGGTCGTCACGCCTGCCGAGGCGTCGAGGGTGGGAAGGATGTCGGCCCGGGCCACCGTCACCAGGGCGCGCGCCGACTGGACATTGGCCAGCGCGGCCTTCAGGTCCTGGTTGCCGGCCAGCGCCCTGTCGATCAGCGCGACCAGCTTGGGGTCGCGGAAGATGTCGCGATAGCTGAGCGCCCCCGGGGCGGCCTCGCTCTGGCCGATCGCCGGCAGCGCTGTGGGAATCGCAGGCACCGGCCGATGATAGGCGGGCTCGAGGCTACAGGCCGTCAACGCGGTGCAGGCGGCCAGGGCGGCAAGTCCGCGGTTCACGCGCCCGCCTCCTCATCATATCTGGGTCTGCCGGGGAACAGGGTGCGGACGAGCACGAAGAACAGCGGCACGAAGAAGATCGCCAAGGCCGTCGCCGTAAACATCCCGCCGAGCACCGCCGTGCCGATGGCGACCCGGCTCTTGGCGCCGGCGCCCGTCGAGATGGCAAGGGGAAGCACGCCCGCCATGAAGGCGAAGCTGGTCATCAGGATCGGCCGCAGGCGAATGCGCGCCGCCTCCAGCGCCGCCTCGACCGGGGTCTTGCCCTGCCGCTCGGCCATTTCGGCGAATTCCACGATCAGGATGGCGTTCTTCGCCGACAGCCCCATCGTGGTGAGCAGGCCGACCTGGAAATAGATGTCGTTCTCGAGGCCGCGCAGCAGCACCGCCAGGGTGGCGCCGATCAAACCGAGCGGGATGACGAGCATCACGGCCATCGGAATCGACCAGCTTTCATAGAGCGCTGCCAGGCACAGGAAGACGACGAGCAGCGAAAGTCCATAGAGCAGCGGCGCCTGCCCGCCCGAGAGCCGTTCCTGGAAGCTCAGGCCGGACCAGGCGACCGCGGTGCCCGGCAGTTTTTCAGCGATCGCGCTGATCTTCGCCATCGCCTGTCCCGAACTCTGACCGGGCGCGGCCTGACCATTGATCTCATAGGCCGGCGAGCCATTGAACCGGAACAGCGTGTTGGGCGTCTGCGTCCAGTGTACCGTGGCAAAGGCCGAGAAAGGCACCATCTGTCCGGTGGTCGAGCGCACGTACCAGCTGGCGAGATCCTCGGGCCGGCTGCGATAGGGCGCATCGCCCTGGACATAGACCCGCTTCACGCGGCCGCGATCGATGAAGTCGTTGACGTAGGTGCCTCCCCAGGCAATCGACAGGGTCTGGTCGACCGCGGACTGGCTGATGCCGAGCGCGCCGACCTTTTCTTGGTCGATGTCGACCGCCAGCGTGGGCGCATCCTCGAGGCCGTTCTGCCGCACCGCCTGCAGATCGGGATCGGCGGCGGCGTCCTTGAGCAGCTGGTCGCGCCGCGCCTTGAACTCCTTACGACTGAGACCGCCGCTGTTGAGCAGCTCCATGGTGAAGCCGGAAGACTGGCCGAGGCCGCGGAGCGGAGGCGGGGTCACGACGAAGATCTGGGCATCCCGCACCGAGGACAGCTTCATGGTGGCATTGCGCGTTATCGTATCGGCGTTGTTCTCCGCTCCTTTGCGCTCGTCCCACGGAGCGAGCGACAGGAAGCCGCGGCCGACATTCTGGGCCTGGCCGCCGGGGCCGGCGCCGCTGACCGTGAAGACGCCGGCGACATTCTTCGGCTGATACTCGGCAAAATATGCCTCGATCTGCCGGACGACCGCATCGGTGCGCGACAATGTCGCGCCCGGCGCGAGGGTAAATTGCAGCTGGGCGTAGCCCTGATCTTCACTCGGCACGAAACTCGTCGGCAGGCGGAAGAACAGGAAGGCAAGTGCGGCGACCAGGACAATGAAGACGACCATCGCCGTGCGGGCGTGACCGAACAGCCTGGACAACTGGTTGCGATAGCGGTGCGAGGTGCGCCCGAACCAGGCGTTGAACCGGTCGCCATAGCCATAGGCCCGTCCGATCAGCCCGCCGCGCGCCGCCCTGGCCTGGCTGTCGGTCCGTTTGAGCAGGGTTGCCGCCAGGGCCGGCGACAAGATCAGCGCGACCAGCACCGACAGCACCATCGACGATACGATGGTGATCGAGAATTGCTTGTAGATCACGCCGGTTGATCCGCCGAAGAACGCCATCGGCAGGAACACCGCGGAGAGCACCATTGCGATCGCGATCAGCGCGGTGTTGATCTCGGCCATCGACTTGATCGTTGCCTCGCGCGGCGTGATGTCGGGCTCCTCCTCCAGCACGCGCTCGACATTTTCGACGACCACGATCGCATCGTCGACCAGCAGGCCGATCGACAGCACCAGTCCGAACAGCGTCAGCGTGTTGATCGAGAATCCGGCTGCGGCAAGCACGCCGAAGGTGCCGAGGATGACGACCGGCACCGCGATGGCGGGGATCAGCGTCGCCCGCCAGCTCTGCAGGAACAGGAACATGACGATGACGACCAGGATGATCGCCTCGGTCAGAGTCTTCACCACCTCCTCGATCGACAGTTTCACGAAGGCCGTGGAATCGTTGACGATCTGGTAGGTGTAGCCAGGAGGGAACTGTTTCGCGGCGTCGGCGACGAACGCGCGTACCGCCGCCGAGGTTTTCAGCGAGTCGGCGCCCGGTGCGAGCAGGATGGCGATGCCGGCGCCGGGATGGCCGTTGATCCGGCCGCTGACCGAGTAATTCTCGCTGCCGAGTTCGACGCGGGCAACGTCACGCAGCAATACCTTCGAGCCATCGGTCTGGGTCTTGACGAGGATCTTCTCGAACTGGTCGGCCGAAGTGAGCCGCGATCGCGCGTTCACGATGGCATTGAGCATCTGCGTACCGGGCGATGGCAACCCGCCGATCTGGCCGGCCGCGACTTGCGCATTTTGTGCCTGAATGGCGGCGGTGACGTCGGCCGGCGTCAGCCCGACGGCCGACAGCTTGAACGGGTCGAGCCAGATCCGCATCGCATATTGCGAGCCGAACACGTTGAAGTCGCCGACACCGGGCAAACGGCCGATCTCGTCCTGCAGGTTCGACACGATGAAGTCGGCGAGATCGCGGCTGCTCGCTCGGTCGCTCTCGTCAGAGAGGGCGACGACCATCAGGAAGTCGGCGTTGGACTTGGTGACGACGATGCCCTGCTGCTGCACCTGCTGCGGGAGCCGCGGCAGCGCCTGCTGAACCTTGTTCTGGACCTGGACCTGGGCGATGTCGGGGTCGACGCCCTTCTCGAACGTGACGGACAGATTGGCGGAACCCGCCGAGCTCGACGTGGCAGAGAAATAGAGCAGCCCCTCGATGCCGGTGAGCTGCTGCTCGATGATCTGGGTGATGCTCGATTCGATCGTCTCGGCCGACGCGCCAGGATAGTTGGCGCGGATATTGATCGTCGGCGGCGCGACGTCGGGATATTGCGAGACCGGCAGGCTGAACATCCCGCCAAGCCCGACCAGCATGATCACGATGGCGATGACCCACGCAAAGATGGGTCGATCGATGAAGATGCGCGAAATCATGCTGGGTCAGCCGGCTTTGCCCTGGCCGCCATTGCCCTGGGGCTGCGGCGGCGAGCCGGCCGGGACCGCGCGGACCGTCTGGTCTGGCTTGATTCGGCCGAGGCCTTCGACAATGACCTTGTCGCCGGGCTTCAGCCCAGCGGTGACGAGCCATTTGTCGCCGACGGTTCGATCGGCGGCGATCGACCGCAGGATCGCCTTGTTGTCGGAGCCGACCAGCATCACCGTCGCCTCGCCCCTGGGGTTGCGGCTGACGCCGGCCTGCGGCACCAGGATCGCGTTGCGCGCGGTCGCCTGTGACAGGGTGGCGCGAACATACATGCCCGGCAGCAGCACGCCGGCGGGATTGGGGAATCGGGCGCGCAGCGTGACGGTGCCGGTGTTGGGATCCACCATCGCTTCGGCGAACTCAAGCCGGCCGGCTTGATCGTAGATGCTGCCGTCCTCGAGCTTCAGCCTGACCGCTGCGGATGAGCGCGCCGCCCCGCCGCTGGCCATCTGGCGACGCAACGAAAGCAGCTCGGCGCTCGATTGCTGGATGTCGACATAGATCGGATCGAGCCGCTGAATCGTGGTCAGCGGATCCGTCTGCGCCGCGGAAACCAGTGCGCCGGTGGTGACGAGCGAGCGGCCGATCCGGCCGCCGATTGGCGCCGGTACATTGGTGAAGCGCAGGTTGATCCGCGCGGTCTCGACCTGGGCGGCGCTCTGCGAGACCAGCGCCGCGGCCTGGCGTGCGGCGGCGACCGCGTCGGTGTAATCCTGCTTGCTGACGGCCTCGATCTGGGCAAGCGGCTTGAGCCGTTCGGCCCGGGCTGCGGCGGCTTCGCGCTGGGCGCGAGAATTTTCGAGATTGGCAGCGGCCTGGTTGAGCGAGCTGCGATAGAGGCTGGGATCGATCTGGTAGAGCGTCTGGCCGGCGCGCACGATGCTGCCTTCGGTGAACAGCCGCGCCTTGACGATGCCCGACACCTGCGGGCGAACTTCCGACATTTCATAGGCGGAGGTGCGCCCCGCCAGCTCTACGAACAGCGGGACGGTCTCGGCCTTCATGACCACATAGCCCGCCTCGGGGGCGGGAGGCGCAGGCTTGTCCGTGGAACAGCTGAGCAGTAATCCGCAGGCGGCGATAACGAGCCAATCGCGACGGCCCGCCACAGGGTTCTTCATCGTGCAACCTTCGCGAACGCCGGGCATGTCACCCTGCTACCGGTACCGATCGGGTTAAACAATCGTTGCGTTGTGCAGTTGCAAAATTCTGAGGTGTCGGAACCGTTACATCACCGTCTCCCCCCTCCTTGGGGAGGGGATCGGCGATGTGCAGTGCAGCGAAATCCGATCAGCGGCAGACGCGGACGCGATGGTGGCGATACCACTCCGTCCAGCATCGGGCACGATGATAGCCATGGCGGCGGTCCCAGCGCCGTTCCTCCCGCCAATGCCGCTCACTGCTCCAGCGACGGTCACCATCCCAGCGGCGGTCACCATCCCATCGGCGGTCATGGTCCCAGCGGCGGTCGTCCCAGCGGTCATGCGCATTGGCGGCGCCGCTCATGCCCAGCGCCGCGACGGTCAGGCCGATGGCGGCAAATATCTTCGTGAAGGTCATCGCAGTCTCCTCTCTCTACCGGCCCCGCGGTAGGAGAAGAACTACGCCTGCAATGCAGTAGCTTAGCTGAACGCTCGCTTCATCGAAGCGAAAGGATTCCGGTGAGCGTGCCGCCAAGGGCGGACGCGCCCGGATCAGTCGACATCCTCGACTTCGACGGTTTCGCCAGACACGCGCTGCGACAGCGCCGCCGCCATGAATCGGTCGAGATCGCCGTCGAGCACGTCCGAAGGCGCGGTCGACGTCACGCCGGTGCGCAGATCCTTGACCATCTGATAGGGCTGCAGGACGTAGGAGCGTATCTGGTGCCCCCAGCCGATCTCCGTCTTGGCGGCATAGCCGGCCATGGTCTCGGCCTCCCGGCGCTGGAGTTCCTGCTCGTAAAGCCGGGCCTTCAGCTGCTTCATCGCCTCGGCCTTGTTCTTATGCTGCGATCGCTGGTTCTGGCAGGCGACGATGATGCCGGTCGGGATATGGGTGATGCGCACCGCGGAATCGGTGGTGTTGACGTGCTGCCCGCCTGCGCCGGACGAGCGGTAGGTGTCGATCTTCAGGTCCTTGTCGAGCACCTCGATGTCGATGTCCTCATCGACTTCGGGATAGACCCAGACGCTGGCGAAGCTGGTGTGCCGCCGGGCAGCCGAATCATAGGGGCTGATGCGGACCAGACGGTGGACGCCGCTCTCGGTCTTGGCATAGCCATAGGCATTCTCGCCCTTGATCAGCAGCGTGGCGGACTTGATCCCGGCCTGCTCGCCGGCGTGGAAGTCGACCAGTTCCACCTTCAGCCCGCGGCGCTCGGCCCAGCGACTGTACATGCGCTGGAGCATGCCGGCCCAATCCTGGCTTTCGGTGCCGCCGGCCCCGGCATTGACCTCGATATAGCTGTTGTTCGCATCGGCCTCGCCGGCGAGCAATGCTGAGATCTTGTCCTTCTCGGCGCGTTCCGCCAGCGCGGCCAGCGCCTTGACGCCATCGTCTATCAGCGCATTGTCGCCCTCGGCTTCGGCCATTTCCATCAGCTCGACGGTGTCGGCGCATTCCTGCTCGATGGCCTTGACCGCCTGCACCGCCTCGTCGAGCCTGCGCCGCTCGCGCATGACCTCCTGCGCGGCCTTGGCGTCGTCCCATAGCTTGGGGTCCTCGACGCGGTTGTTGAGCTCGTCGAGCCGGCGAAGCGCACGGTCCCAATCCAGGAAACGGCGGACGAGCGCCATCGCCTGGTTGATCTGATCGACACTGGCTTGCGCTTCGGCGCGCATGACAATTTCCTTCGCATAGGATAGGGGATGAACCCACATTGATTCCGTCATGCTGAACTTGTTTCAGCATCCACCGTGCCGCAAGCGCGGCTCTCGGGTTGAAGAGTGGATGCTGAAACAAGTTCAGCATGACGATGATTTCCTGCCGCTGCTTCGTGACGGAAACTTGCCGCTGACCTAGTAGATACCGTCCTGCCTTTGCAAGAATTCGCTGTCGGTCGAGGTCGTCTTGCGCGGCGCCGCCGCCGTGCGCTTGGCGAGTTCGTCGCGGCGGATCGTTCGCCGCGGCTCGCTCTCCGGCTTGAACGCTTCCCAGATCACCGGGCTGTAATAGCTGCCGTCGGGCCAGGCGCCGAAGACGCGGCGGCCGGTCTTGCGGTCGATGCGGATCATGCGGATGCCGGCCGGCGCCTGGAACGGGACGACCGGCATGTCCTTCATCGCCTTGGCGGCAAAGCTGTGGAAGATCGGCGCAGCGATCGTGCCGCCCTGCGCATAGCCGCCCATCGAGCGGGGATTGTCATAGCCCAGATAGACGCCGCCGACCATGTCGGCCGAGCCGCCGACGAACCAGACGTTGGTCGGGCCCGACGAGGTGCCGGTCTTGCCGAACAATGGCCGGCCGAGGTCGCGCAGCACCGTGGCGGTGCCGCGCTGGACCACGCCTTCCATGATGTGGAGCATCTGGTAGGCGGTCATCGGATCGATCACCTGCTTGGCGCGCAGCTTGGGCCGCGGCATCGGCCTGCCGTCCCATTGCGGCATGTTGCAGCCTTCGCAGGCGCGCTTGTCGGCGCGCCAGATGATCTTGCCGTTGCGATCCTGGACATAGTCGATCAGCGTAGGCTCGAGCGCGCGGCCCTGGTTGGCGAAGATCGAATAGGCGTTGACGATGCGCATCACCGTGGTTTCGCCCGCGCCCAGCGCATAAGCGAGATAGGGCGGATATTCGCCGATTCCCATCACCTTGGCGGTGTGCACCACCTTGTCCATGCCGATCTGGCTCGCGGTGCGCACCGTCATCAGGTTGCGCGATTGCTCGACGCCCCAGCGCATTGTCTGCTGCCCGGCATTGGCGCCCGAGAAATTCTTGAAGCACTTCTGGCCGAGCCGCGCCGACTGGAACACGCAGAAAGGCCCGTCGATAATGATCGAGGCGGGAGTCATGCCGTTGTCGAGCGCGGCGGCATAGACGAACGGCTTGAAGGTCGATCCCGGCTGGCGCCTCGCCTGGGTTGCGCGGTTGAACGACGACCCGCGCGAGTCGAAGCCGCCCTGCATCGCCAGCACCTGGCCGGTATGCGGGTTCTGGATCACCATCCCACCCGAAATGTTGGGGATGCTGCGCAGCGTCCAGCCGTCGCCTTCGCGCCGTACCACGATCACGTCGCCGGGCTTCAGGAAATCGAACGCACGGCCGCCGACTCCGGCCTTGGGCATCGTTGCGCCCCAGCTCGGCAAAGTGCCCCGCGATCCATTTTCGAACCCGATTTCCGCCGCCGAGCCGTCGCGCGACAGCACCACGGCGGGGAACCAGTTGGCATAGCCGGCGCCGACGTTCAGCGTCGCGAGTGCGCGCGCCCAGTTGCCGTCGGTGTCGATTTTCGCGATGCGCCCGCGCCAGCCGGCCGCCGCCTCGAAGCGGACGAGCCCGTCGCGCAGCGCGCCTTCGGCCGCATCCTGCACCTTGCCGTCATAGGAGGTGCGCACCCACAGCCCACCTGAATAGATGCCGTTGGGCCCGTTCGATGCATTCTGGCCGTAGCGGTCGATCAGCTCGCGGCGGACCTCTTCCATGAAATAGCCGCCGACGCTCGGCCGCGGCGCATAGCGCTCGACGACGCCCAGCGGCGCGGCCGCGGCGGCGGCGCGCTGCCGTTCGGTGATGAAGCCGTTCTCGACCATCTTCAGGAGCACATAGTTGCGCCGCTCGATGGCGCGATCGGCGTTGCGCTCGACCGTGTAGTTGGACGGCGCCTTGGGCAGGATCGCCAGATAGGCGATCTCGGGCAGGGTGAGGTCGCCGACATCCTTGCGGAAATAGGCGCGGCTCGCCGACTGGATGCCATAGGCGTTGCGGCCGAGGAAGATCTGGTTGAGGTATAGTTCGAGTATCTGCTGCTTGGTCAGGGCATCCTCGATCCGGAAGGCGAGGATCGCCTCGCGCACCTTGCGCTTGATCGAGTAATCGTCGCCGACGATCAGGTTCTTGGCGACCTGCTGGGTGATCGTCGAGCCGCCCTTGGCGCGGCGGCCGCTGCCGAGCTTGGTCGCATAGTCCCATACCGCGCCGGCGAGGCCGCCCACATCGATGCCGGGATGATGGAAGAAGGTCTTGTCCTCGGCCGAGATGAAGGCGTCGACGAGCATCGGCGGATATTCGGCATAGGACAGCTGGACCCGCCGCTCGCGCGCGAAATCGGCGATCGGCTCGCCGTCATAGCCGCGGACATTGGTCGGCAGCGGTGGCTCATAGGCGAGCAGCGCATCCGCCGAGGGCAGGCCGCGCGCGAAGAAGAACCACATCAGCAGCCAGAACAGCGCCGCCGACCACAGCACATAGCCGGTCCAGCGCCAGCTCCGGAACGCCCAGAGCCGACGCGCTTCGGCGCGCCAGCCGCGAAGGGGGTTGTGCAATTTGGGGATGCTGACCACGGCGGGGCTCTAGCAGTTTTGATGGGGTTTGGAAGGAGAAGAGCTCCATCGATCTCCCCTCATCGTCATTCCAGCGAAAGCTGGAATCTCCTTTCGCTTTTGCCGCGGAAAGGCAGTGAGATCCCAGCTTTCGCTAGGATGACGGGCTAAACCTTCCATCATTCGCCCGTCAGCCTGCGCGCGAAGTGCGTTTCGATCGCCTTGCGCACGCCGATCGCGATGTTGCGGCGATAGTCCTTGGACAGCAGCAGCGCGAGATCGTCGGGGTTGGAGATATAGCCGGTTTCCAGCAGCACCGACGGCACGTCGGGCGCCTTCAGCACGATCAGCCCGGCGAAGCGGTGGGCGTCGTCCTTGAAGTGGATCGTCGGCTCCATCTCGCGCTGGAGCAGCGTCGCAAACTGGGAGGATATGTTCATCGTCTCGCGCTGGGCAAGATCGAGCAGGATCGACGACACTTCGTTGTTCTCGCCGCCCAGATCGACGCCGTTGAGAATGTCGGCGCGATTTTCCTTCGCGGCGAGCTGCGCGGCGACGCGATCCGAGGCCACTTCGGAGAGAGTGTAGATGCTGGCGCCGCGCGCAGCCGTGTTGACGGCGCTGTCGGCGTGGACGGATATGAACAGGTCGGCCTTAAGCCGCCGCGCGATCTCGCGCCGTTCCCCCAGCACCAGGAAGCGGTCGTCGCTGCGGGTCAGCGCGACGCGGACCCGGCCGGAGGCGGCAAGCTCGTCGCGGATCGCCCTGGCGATGGCCAGCGCGATATCCTTCTCCTTGGTCGCGCCGTCGGTCGACTGCGATCCCGGATCGTGGCCGCCATGGCCGGCGTCGATCACCACCAGGGGCCGCTTGCTGCCCCTCGCGCCGACGACGGCCGGGACCTGCAACGGGGCCGGCGGATCGAGCGGCACGGTGATGCCGCCCCGTTGCGGCGCCCGTGCATCGACCGGCTTCGGTGGGTCGAGGCCGAACAGCTGGCGGCCCTTGCGCACCGCCCGGCCGAACAGGCTTTCGCTGACCGGCTTCAGTGTCAGGGTCAGCGAAAGATGATCGGCGGAAAAGCTGGCGTCGGAAACGACCGCCGCCGTGTTGAGCTCGAACACCACCCGCGCGGTATCGAGATCATATTGGCCGTGGCGGGTGGACGCGATCAGCCCGCCCGATGCCGCGACCCGGCCCATCCGCGTGCCCGGCAGATCGACGGCTATGCGCTGCGGTGCGGACAGCATGAAGGCGGAAGCGGTTGCGACCGGCTTGTCGAAGCGCAGCGTGATGGCCATTTCGCCGATGTCGATGGCGGTGATCGCCGCCGCCGCCCGCGCCGCGGCGGGCGCGAAAAGCATCAGGAGCGCACATAGGCAAAGGGCGAGGCGCCGGCTGGAACTTGGTCTTGGCAAAGTGGCCCCGCGATACACGGCCGGTCCTGAAACGCCGACAGCCCTGACACTTAACCAAAGCTGGGCGGCTCTTGTCCAGTGTGGTGATGCTTGCCCCGACCGGCGCCGGATGCTAGCACCGCTTGTCCGGATCTCGGCCGATGCGCACCCAATGCGCGGATCGCGAGCGCCGTGCCGGGCCTGTCGTCGTGATTTCGCGACGGCGCAACAGGTTGACGATCGCATGAGTCATTTTTCGCCCCGCTCCGAACGCTGCCAGATTGTTGGCGGCGTGTGGAACGGCGCCTGCTTTCCGGCGCGGCGCGCCGGATATGACCACGCGGCGGCTGCGAACACCTTTCTTTCACCATCGATGATGCGCTCGGATGCGACGCGGCTTGCCGCACCGCCCGGCGCCTCCTCTTCATCATATCGCGCGTGCAGGCCCGGCGTCTTCGCCGGCCCACGCGCCTGGAGAATATTGAATGACAACCCGCATGCTAATCGACGCACGCCACCGGGAGGAAACCCGCGTGGCCGTCGTCCAGGGGAACCGCATCGAGGAATTTGACTTTGAGTCTGCCGAGCGCAAGCAGCTCAAGGGAAATATCTATCTCGCCAAGGTAACGAGGGTCGAACCGTCGCTACAGGCGGCATTCGTGGATTATGGCGGCAACCGCCATGGCTTCCTCGCCTTCTCGGAAATCCACCCCGATTATTACCAGATCCCCAAGGAGGATCGCGAAGCGCTGCTGCGCGAGGAGGCCGAGCACGCCGCCGAGGAAGAGGCGCTGCGCGCCCGCGATTCCGACCATGACGAGGACTTCGACGAGGGCGAGGACGACGGCCATGATCATCACGATCAGGACGACGGCCATGACCATGGCGAGGAAGGCGAAGAGGGTGGCGAGGAACGGCCGCGGACGCGCCGGGAATCGGTAGGCGGCGGCTCCGACGACGGTGCCGTCGAGAATCTCCGCCAGCGGCGGATGAACCTGCGCCGCCGCTACAAGATCCAGGACGTGATCCGCCGGCGCCAGGTGCTGCTGGTCCAGGTCGTCAAGGAAGAGCGCGGCAACAAGGGCGCTGCCCTCACCACCTATCTTTCGCTGGCCGGCCGCTATTGCGTGCTGATGCCGAACACCAGCCATGGCGGCGGCATCAGCCGCAAGATCTCGAACGCGGCCGATCGCAAGCGGCTGAAGACGATCATGGCCGAGCTGGACCTGCCCCGCACGATGGGCTGCATCGTCCGCACCGCGGGCCTTCAGCGCACCAAGACCGAGATCAAGCGCGACTTCGACTATCTCGCCCGGTTGTGGGACGAGATCCGCGAAAACACGCTGAGCTCGTCCGCGCCGGCGCTGATCTATGGCGACAGCGACCTGATCAAGCGGGCGATCCGCGACATCTATAATCGCGACATCGACCAGGTGATCGTCGAGGGCGAGGAAGGCTTCCGCCAGGCGCGCCAGTTCATGAAGCTGCTGATGCCGAGCCACGCCAAGAAGGTGGAACTCTATGCCGACGCGGTGCCGCTGTTCCAGCGCTTCGGCGTCGAGGACCAGCTTGCGGCGATGTACCAGCCCTTGGTCCAGCTCAAGTCGGGCGGCTATCTGGTGATCAACCCGACCGAGGCGCTGGTGTCGATCGACATCAACTCGGGCCGGTCGACCCGCGAGCATAATATCGAGCAGACCGCCACGGCGACCAATCTCGAGGCCGCGCATGAGATCGCCCGCCAGCTGCGGCTGCGCGACATGGCCGGGCTCGTCGTCATCGACTTCATCGATATGGAGAACAACTCCAATATCCGTAAGGTCGAGAAGGCGATGAAGGAGGCGCTCAAGAACGATCGCGCCCGCATCCAGGTCGGCCGTATCTCCAGCTTCGGCCTGTTCGAGATGAGCCGCCAGCGCCTGCGCACCGGTGTGCTCGAGGCATCGACCCGTCAGTGCCCGCATTGCGAGGGCACCGGCCTGATCCGCACGGCCTCGTCGGCGGGGCTGTCGGCGCTGCGCATGCTCGAGGACGAGGCCGCCCGCGGCCGCGGCTCGCGGCTGATGCTGCGCGCCAGCCAGGAAGCCGCCCTCTACGTCCTCAACCGCAAGCGCGCCGAACTCGCCGAGATCGAGGATCGCTATGGCGTGATGATCGAAATCCTGTCGGACGGGACGCTCGAAGGCGCGCGGATGAGCGTCGAGGCCGGCGGCCCGCCGCCGAGCCATGCGCCGCGTCTGCCGACGCCGATGCTCATCGAAGCCGACGACGATCTCATCGACGATGAGATCGAGGAGGAAGAAGAGGAACTCGAGGCCGAGGCTGAAGGCGGCGACGCCGAGGGCCAGGAGGAAGGTGATCGTGGCGATGGCCGTGGACGTCGCCGTCGCCGTCGTCGCCGTCGGGGCGGCCGTGGCCGCGAGCAGGACGGTCATGCTGAAGTCGCCGAAGAGGGCGCCGAGGCCGATGGCGAGGACGTGACCGAAGCCGAGGACGCCCGCGAGGCCGCCGAAGAGAATGGCGAGGCGCCCGGTGGCGAGGACGGCGGCGAACCGCGCCGTGGCCGTCGCCGTGGCCGACGCTCGGGCCGCCGTCGCGGTGGCGAAGGCGCGCCTGCCGAGGGCACGCCGGCCGAGCAGATCGAGACCGTGATGTCCGAGGAACTGCCCGCTCCGGCGCTCGAGCCGCAGGACGCTGCGCCAGCCGAGGAGGCCGCCCCCAAGGGCCGTCGCCGGCCGCGCGCCCGCAAGGGTGATGTCGCAGCTGCTCCTGCTCCCGCTCCGGTCGAAGCGCCGGTGGCGGCGGTCGAGGAGATCGTTGCGCCGGCCGAACCGGCTGCCGAGGAGCCCAAGCCGCGCCGCGGACGCCGCAAGAAGGTCGAGGCCGTAGAGGCGGCCGAGCCGGACGCCGGCGAGCCGGCGGTCGCGCTCGAGGTTGAAGCCGAAGCGGCTCCGGTCGAGGTGCCCGTCGCTGCTGAGGCGCCCAAGCGCCGCAGCCGCGCCCGCGCCAAGGCCGCGCCTGGCGAAGCCGCCGACGTGGTGGCCGCGCCGGCCGAAGCCGAGACGATCGGTGCCGATGATTCGGCATCGGATGAAGAGGGCGAGGCAGGATCGCCTCGCCGCGGCTGGTGGCAGCGCACCTTCGGCGCCTGAAGATGATCGACGGGCCGGCTCCGGCTGGCCCGTCGTTCTTCACGCGCGGTTCAGCCGCGCTGCGCGAGGACGGATGAGCATGGGCCGCTTTCCCGCATCATCGAGACATCTGCGCCAAGCTCTGCGCATGCTGCTGCTCCTGTGGCTTTCGATATCGCTCGGCGCGCAGCCGCTCATGGCGCAGTCGATCCTGCGCGATGCCGAAACCGAGGCCTATCTCAAGGAGATCGCCGCACCTCTCGTTGCGGCAGCCGGATTGCAGCCCGGCAACGTCGACATCATCCTGGTCGGTGACAAGGAGATCAACGCCTTCGTCGCCGGCGGGCAGGCGGTCTATATCCATAGCGGTCTGATCGAGGCCGCGGACAACACCAGCGAAGTTCAGGGCGTGATCGCCCATGAACTCGGCCATATCACCGGCGGCCACGTCATTCGGTTCGGTGAAGGCGCGAAGGCGGCGACCGGCATCACCCTGTTGTCGCTGCTGCTGGGCGCCGCGGCGATGGCGGCAGGCGCGGGCGACGCCGGCATGGGCGTGATGATGGCCGGCCAGCAGGCCGCGATGGGCAAATTCCTCGCCTTCAACCGGGTGCAGGAAGCCAGTGCCGACGCTGCCGGTGTGGGTTTCCTCAACAAGGCGGGCTTGTCGGGCAAGGGCATGCTCAGCTTCTTCCTGAAGCTGAAGAAGGAGGAGTTCCGCTACGCCTCCACCTATGCCGAGATCGATCCGTTCATGCAGACCCACCCGATGTCGGGGGATCGTGAGGCCGCGCTGTCGAACGACGTGATCAAATCGCCCAGCTATAACCACAAGACCGATCCGGCGCTCGACGCGCGGTTTCAGCGGATCAAGGCCAAGCTGGTCGGCTATATGGACGATCCGACCACGGCGCTGCGCAAATATCCCGAGACCGACCAGAGCGCGCCGGCGCATTATGCGCGGGCCTATGCATGGCACCGCGGCGCCTATCCCGACAAGGCGGTCGAAGAGGTGAACAAGCTGGTCGCCCTGGCACCGAAGGATCCCTATTATCGCGAACTGCAGGGCCAGATCTTGCTGGAATCGGGTAAGCCGCTGGAGGCGCTCGCACCCTTGCGGCTCGCGGTGCAGGGATCGCGCGGGGCACCGCTCATCGCGTCGCTGCTCGGCCATGCGCTGGTCGCGACCGAAGATCCCGCCAATCTCAAGGAGGCGCGCGACGTGCTCAAGGTGTCGGTCGCGCGCGACCGTGACAATCCCTTTGCATGGTATACGCTCGGCATGGCCTATGCGCAGCTCGGCGACGAGCCTCGCGCGCAACTCGCCACCGCGGAACGCTATGCGCTGATCGGCAACAGCCGGCTGGCGATGGCCAGCGCCGAGGCCGCAATGGCGCGGATCCCGCGCGGCACGCCCGATTATCTGCGCGCGGAGGACATCGCCCTGTCGTCGCGCGCCGCAGCAAGCGACCGCAAGAAATGACGATCAAGGATCATATGCTCCGGAACCGCCGCATGGCCGCGACGATCGGTGCCGGCGCCGCGCTCCTTCTCGGTGGCGGCGCCGCTTGGCTGGCGCATCAACGCAGCGACGCGCCCGCCGGCAAGGCCGAGATCGAGATGGTGGTGCGCGACTATATTCTCGCCCATCCCGAAATCATTCCTCAGGCCATGGAAAGGCTGCGCGCAAGGCAGGGCCAGGACGCCTATGCCAGCAACAAGGCTGCGCTCGAAACGCCGTTCGCGTCCGCCTGGGCCGGCGACCAGAATGGCGATGTCACGCTGGTGATGTTCACCGATTATGCCTGCGGCTATTGCCGATCGAGTCTGCCCGATGTCGATCGGCTGCTGGCGTCGGACCCGCATCTCAAGGTCGTCTGGCGCGAAATACCGATCCTGGGGCCTGGCAGCGAAATCGCTGCCAGGGCGAGCCTGGCAGCGGCGCAGCAGGGCGCGTTCCGGGCCTTCCATCAGCGGATGTTCGCCGCCGGGCGGCCCGATCCGGCGAAGGTGACCGCGGTGCTGAGCTCACTGAAACTCGATGCCGGCAGGCTCCGGCGCGATGCCGCGAGCGCGGCGGTGGAGACCGAGCTCCGCAAGAATCTCGAACTGGCTGGCAAGGTCGATGAATCGCTGGCAACGCCGACCTTCGTCATCAACGGCCAGGTGCTGAAAGGCGCTGTCGGCTACGATGCGCTGAAGCAGGCGATCGACCAGGCGCGACGCCGGACCTGACATGTGGCTTGGCTGAGGGTCAGCGCCCCGGCTCGACCGTGCCTTCGATGGTCGCGCTCGCCGGATGATGGCGGTCGAGGTGGCGTTTGATCATCCGCAGATTACGGCTGTTCGAGCGGAAGAAGAAGTCGGGAATGGCACCCACCCAGGGGATGGCCCCGAGCAGCAGATCAAGGCCGACATTGCCGAACATGCGGGCCAGCTGCCATTTCGACATGCCGAGACTGCGCGCCTCCCAGGCCAGCCAGCTCCCCATCACCGCTGCGATGGCCGGTCCGACGACCGGTACCATGTCGAGCAGCACGTCGAGCCCAACCGGTCGATTGAGGCCGGGGATTACAAACATTCGTTCGAGCAATGCTTCCATCGCCTCGACCCGGCGGCGAACCGCTGCGGGGTCGCGGCCCAGGCCGGGCATGCGATCGGATAGCCCGTCGAAATCGGCCGGGGTGGGGCGTCTCATGCTCATTCTCCAGTTGGTGTCGACTGATCGCATCAACGGTTGCTTTGGTTCCCGATCAGCGGTGCGAGGGGGTGGACCGCGCGCGGGTTCAGGCGAAAACCCGGAAGGTCGGGCGCGGCCAGCGACCAGCGCACCGGCTGTGCGATCGGGATGAACGGGGCGACGGCCGTCATGCGCCGCTCGGTGTCCGCGATCATCCGGGCGCGCAGCACCGGTTCGGTGGCGCTGCGGGCGGCCCGGAACGCCTGGTCGGCCTCCTCGCTGCAGGGCCGGCCGCTGTCGCACAGGAAATGGGCCAGGAACCAATCGGCCTGGTCGGCTGGGCCGACTTCGTCGATCAGCCGAAGCTCTGCGGCATCGCGCGGGCCGACCCGTTTCGCCTCGACGCCGATCCGGCGCCATTGCCGCTGGATGGCGGCAAATAATATCGCCGACCCGGGCCCCTCGGGCATGGCCAGGTTCAGCCGCACCGCGCCGTCCACGCCATGCTGCGCGCGCCAGATTCCGACGATCCGCCGCGCGCTATCCACGCGGCCGGCAAGCGCCTGCCGGTCGGACCCGCGAACATCGGCGAAAGCCTGGGCCCAGAAAGGCCGTGTCGGCTCGGCGACGTCGGTCAGCCCCGGCGGCAGGATCGACTGGACCGGGCGCCAGCCCGGCACGCCGAGCGCGGCGCCGATCGCATCGCGGTCGAGCGCCATGGCCAGGGCCTGGCGCATTTCGACCGCCATCAGCGGCGGCGAGCTGCGGGCCACGCGGAAGCCGAACAGCCCGACTGCGGGATCGACCTGGACGTTGCGCGGCGCGATATTGGCCAGCCGGGTGTAGACGAAATCGTCATAGCCGCCGCCGGTGACGAGCGTCGCCTCGCCATTGGCGAAGCGCGACACGGCAAGCGCGACCCGCTCCCCGCGCAGATGGACTCGGCGCCGGGCGGCGGCCTCGGCCTTGCCATCCTCGTCGGGGCCTTTGCCGCCCTTCGGCCGCAAGCTGGTCAGCCGGCCTACCTTGCCGTCGATCAGCAGAGGGCCGGTGCCCTTGCCGTCGATCAGCAGCGCGAAGGCGGGACTGGCGAGCAGCGACATCAGTTCGGGGCGCGGCGCGGCAAGCCGGATCTCGATGACCTCGGGGGTGACCGCGACGATTTCGCGGACGCCATCGACGCGGATGCCCAGCGCGCCATCGGCATAGCGCCGCAACAGCGTGCGAAGCTGGCTCGCGACCCTCCCGGCATCCGCAAGCTCGCGGTCGAGCCGGAAGGTATAATAAAGCCCATCGTCGGAAATCGCCCAGCGAATCGCCAGCCCCGGCTGGACCTGCCCCCCGGCGTCGATGCCCACCAGCCCCTGGGCGACGGCGCCGAGCAGCGCTGCGTCGGCCTGCCGGGGCAGTATATTGGCCGGATCGCGCAGGCGTGTCTCGCGGCCGATCACGCTGACCGTAACCTGCTCCTCGTTGCCGCCGCCGCAGCTCGCGAGCAGCAGCGCGGCAAAGAGCGCGATCGGGGCTTTACGCATCATCTCAAGCGCAGGGTCCAGCTGGGGTGCATGTTAGGTGCATTGTCGTGCCAGCCATCGACGCGCGGGGCAACCAGGGCACGGCTGACATAGTGGTAGAGCGGGACCAGCGGGGCGTCCTCGACGAGGATTGCCTCGGCCGCGCGCATTGCCCTGGCGCGGCCCGCCGCGTCGGCGGTGTCCATCGCCCGATGGAGCGCGGCGTCGAAGGCGGGACTGGCATAGCCCGCATAGTTGAGCGGGCCGGCGTCCGAGCGGTGGATCGCGAGGTAATTCTCCGGCGCGGGGACATCGCCGATCCAGCCGGACCGCGCGAAGGCAAAGTCGCGGCGGCGGAGGCTGGCGAAATGCAGCGACGCCTCGCTGTTGAGAAGATACGCCTCGACGCCCAGCGGCCGCCACATCGCCGCCATCGCCACCGCCACCCGACGATGATCCGCGTCGCTGTTGAATCGCATGTCGAACATCAGCTTGCGGCCGGGGCCGTAGCCCGCCGCCGCCAGCAGGCCGCGCGCAACCAGCTGTCGGCGCTCGCGGCTCCAGCCCGCCCAGGCCGGACGATAACCGCCGGGAGCGCCCGCCACCGCCGGCGGCACCACGCCCCAGGCGGGCAGGGTGCCCAGGCCGATCAGCTTCTCCGCTATCCATGGCCGTTCGACCGTCATCGACAGGGCGCGGCGGACGCGGGCGTCGTCGAACGGCGGGGCGGTGGTGTTGAAGATGAAATAATAGCTGCCGTTATAGGGCGCGACGTGTGCCGTGCCGTGCAGGCGCTGCGCGATCCAGGCGGCGCGCGTCGGGGGGAAATCATTGCTGGTGTCCGCCTCGCCCGCGGCAAAGCTGCGCAGCGCCGTCAGCCGGTCGGTCACCGGCCGCCACTCCACCTCCGCGATGGCCGCGCGCCCGCCATGCCAATGGGGATTGCGGATCAGCCGGATCCGCTCGTTGAGCCGCCACTGCTCCAGCCGATACGGCCCGGAGGTGACGAGCGGCCGCTCGGCGGTCCAGCCGTCTCCGAGTGCCGCGATGCGATGGACCGGCAATGCCGCCAGCGCGGGCAGCGCCAGCAGCGCGGGCAGCGCGGGCATCGGCGCGCCCAGGCGGATGACGACGCTGTCGCTTGCCGTCGTGATCTCCTCAATATCGGCGAACAGGCTCGCGCTGGGCGAGGCTGTCCGGGCATCCCGAAGCCGCGCGAACACGGCGACGAATGTGGCGGGCGTGATCGGACGCCCATCCGAAAAGACGAGGCCGGGCTGCAGTGGAAAACGCCAGCGCCTGCCGTCTGGGGAAACCGACCAGCCAGCCGCCAGGCCGGGCACGGCCCTGCCGCTGCCATCCATGCGCGTGAGGCCCTCGAACTGGTCCTGGGCGACGCGGATGCTGGCAAGATCCGATGCCTTCTGCGGATCGAGGCTCTTGACCTCGTCGTCGGCGAGCCGGACCAGCCGATCCTTCGGCAACGGCTCGCGGATGCCGCCATGGCATGCGGCGAGGAGGAGCAGGAGCGGGAGGAGGCAGCGGCGCATCTGTGGCCGGTTAGGCCCGATGGTATCGCAAGGCTCAACCCCAAACCGCCATCATGCGCAAAATCTTCGTCATCGCCAACGCTCGACTGCGATATGCCAGCAGCACATATTGAGTTGATGACGAGGAGAGGAGTGGCGTGCGCGCTCAAATAGCTTGTCTGTCTGCGATTCTGCTGTCCCTCGCGACTCCCGTCGCGGCGAACCCTGCCGACGACCGTTTCGAGGCGCTTGCAGCGCAGGAATGGGCGTGGCGGCAGCAGATGCTGCAGAGCGAAGAGGCGAACAAGGGCGGCATCCCGGCGCACCTGCCGGACGAGAGCCCACAGACCCAGCAGGCGCGCCTGGCGACATGGACCGACACGCTCGCGCAGCTCGATGCGATCGATCCCGGCGCACTGTCGCCGGCCCGGCAGGAGAATTATGGTGTCTATCGCGCGCAGATCGCCACGCTGCTCGACGCTCAGCGCTTTCGGGATTTCGAGAAGCCGCTGAACTCCGACAGCGCCTTCTGGGCCGACATCGGCTATTATGCGCGCCAGCCCTTGCGGGGCGAGGCCGATGCCGCGCACCTGCTGTCGCTGATGCGCGACATCCCGCGCTATTTCGCCCAGAATATCGCCAATATGCGCGCGGGCCTGAAGCGCGGTTTCGCCCCGCCCAAGGTCGTCATGGCGGGGCGCGATGCGTCGATCGCTGCGATCGCCGGCGCGAAATCGCCGACCGACACTTTCTGGTTCGAGCCGTTCAAGACGATGCCGGCGACGATCCCGGCGGCGCGGCAAGCGGCAATGCGCGCCGAGGCGGAGGCGTTGATCCGCGACCGGATCATTCCGGCCTATGGATCGCTGCTCGCCTTCATGCGCAGCGATTATCTGCCGCATCTCCGCGAGGGACTGGCCGCGGAAAGCTGGCCGGACGGCAAGGCCTATTACCGCGCCCAGGTCCGCGCCTACACCACCCTCGACCTGCCGCCGGAAGAGATCCATCGCATCGGGCTGGCGGAGGTGGCGAAGATCCGCGCGCAGATGGACATGGTGATGAAGGAGGTGAAGTTTCAGGGCGACTTTCCCGCCTTTCTCCATTTCCTGCGCACCGATCCGCAATTCTATGTCACCACGCCGCAGGCGCTGCTCGATCGCGCGGCGTGGATCGCCAAGCAGTTCGACGGCAGAGCGGCGCGCTGGTTCGGACGCATGCCGCGCGGCCGCTTCGGCATCGTGCCGGTGCCGCCAGACATCGCGCCTTACTACACGGCCGGACGGGGTGGGCAGGATCGCTACCTGGTCAACACCTATGACCTGCCCTCGCGGCCGCTGTTCCAGCTGACCGCGCTGACCCTGCACGAATCCGCGCCCGGCCACAGCTGGCAGCTCTCGATGGCGGCGGAAAATGAGGACCGTCCGGACTATCGCCGCTACACCTATATCTCGGCCTATGGCGAGGGCTGGGCTCTCTATTGCGAGAAGCTCGGCGTCGAAATGGGTATGTATGAGACGCCCTATGAGCGCTTCGGCATGCTCAGCTACCAGATGTGGCGCGCGGCGCGGCTGGTGATCGATACCGGCATCCACGCCCAGGGCTGGAGCCGTGCCCGGGCGATCGCCTTCCTGAAGGACAATAGTGCGCTGTCCGAGCATGAGATCGAGACCGAGGTCGACCGCTATATCGGCTGGCCGGGACAGGCGCTGTCCTATTATCTCGGCGAGCTCCAGATCGAGAAGGAGCGCGCGCGGGCCGAGCAGGCGCTGGGGCAGAGGTTCGACATCCGGGCCTTCCACGACATGATCCTGTCGCTCGGCTCGGTGCCGCTGCCTGTGATCACGGCGCGGACCGACCGATTCATCGCGGAAGGCGGGAAAGGGCCCTGGCCTCTGCCGAATTGATCTCGGCGTTCGCCCCGTTTCAGGCCGACAGAGCTTTCCGCAGGGCCTCCGAGAGCGCTCCCGGCGAGAAGGGCTTGCGCAGGATGATCGCCTCATCGCCGACCGCCGCGTCGATGGCGTCGGACTGCGCGAAGCCGGTAGCGAAGACGATCTTCAGGTCGGGCCGCCGGGCGAGCGCGGCGCGCGCCACTTCGGCGCCGTTCATGCCGGGCATCGCAAAGTCGAGCAGGAGGGCCTCGGGCGGGTTCCCATCGATCTCGCCCAGTGCCTGCCCGCCATTCTCCGCGGTGCTGACCGTACAGCCAAAGCCGCGGAGCATCTCCGCGAGGACCTCACGTATCATGGGCTCGTCGTCGACGACGAGGATCTTGAGTCCGGCAAGGTGCTGGATCTCGTGAGGCGATGCGTGCCGCGGCGTCGTCGCGGAAGCGAGCGCGGCGTCGGCTCGCTGCAGGAAGACCGTGATCGAACTGCCCCTGTCGGGCGCGGACTCGATGGTGACGGTACCGCCGCTCTGGCGCGCCATCCCGAACACCATGCTCAGCCCCAGGCCGGAACCCTGCCCGACCGCCTTGGTGGTGAAGAAGGGTTCGAACGCGCGGGCGATCACGTCCGGTGTCATGCCGATGCCGGTATCGGTGACGGTGATGCCGACATAGTCGCCATCGTCGACATCGTCGCGGCCTTCGAGATGGCGATTCCGCACGGCGATGTGCAGTTTGCCGCCGCCCGGCATGGCGTCGCGTGCGTTGAGCGCCAGGTTGAGCAGCCCCAGCTCGAACTGCACGCTATCCGCCAGCACGGCGTGCGGAGCCTCTTCGATGTCGAAGCTCAGCTCGACCGAAGGATCGATCGTGCGCGCAAGCAGCTCTTTGATGTCGACGAGCAGGTCGGCGACGCGGACCGGCCTGAGCGCGATCCGCTGGACGCGCGAGAAAGCCATCAGCTGGCTGGTTAGCCGTCGTCCGCGATCGACCGCGGACAAGGCCATGTCCACCAGATGCCGGGCGCGCTCGTCGTTCGCGGTGCGGGACGCGATCAGGTCGAGGCTGCTGCTCACCGCCTGGAGCAGGTTGTTGAAATCATGCGCGATGCCGCCCGTCAGCTGGCCTATCGCTTCCATCTTGCGGGCCTGGAGCAGCGCCGCTTCGGCCTTCTCCCGCTCGATGATCTCCGCGCGCAGCCTTTCGTTGGCCAATCGCAGATGGGTTGGCGACGGCAGCGCGATCGCCTTGGGCAGCAACGGCCATAGCAGGACGGCGGTCAGTACCGACGAGGTCGCGGTGATCAGCTTGACGATCGCCTCGACCTGATAGGCGCCGTTCCACAGATTCCACAACGCGACGACGTGAGTCAGGCCGCAAGCCATTATGAAGAGCGCGAAAAGCCAGAAGATGCCACTGAACTCGACGTCCGGGCGCCGGCGCAGGAAGGTGACCAGTGCGATCGGAATGGAGAAATAGGAGAGCGCGATCAGGCTGTCGGAGATCGCCATGGTCCAGATCAGCCATGGCTGCCACAGCAGGCAATAGCCATGGGGCGCGTAGCCGCCGCCGAGCAGTTGCTGGATCGTCGAAATCACCCGCGCTTCCCCTTACGCTTGTCGATTATCGGCACAGGGGTAACCGAAGCTGCCTCGCACAGGAAGATGGAACGGTCGCGGAACAGGGTCGTTCTCACTTCACAAGCCTGTCGTGCGGTTTCGTTGCGGCGGCTCCGAGGAGTTAGAAAATGGGCAAGGGCCTTATCCTGTGGTTGCTCGGCGTTCCCGGCATCGTCGTCATTGGGCTGCTGCTGTTCCACGTCATCTGACCCGCAATTTCGGCGCTGACATCTCCCGTCGATATTTTCGGCTAAGAGCGCTCGATCTGTGATTCGGGCGGGAGTGGCGTGGTGCGGGTAAGGATATGGTCGGATGCTGGGGTGGCACGCCTGCTGCTTGCGGGTGTGTCGCTCTGCGGCGGAGCCGTCTTCGCCCAGAATGCCGAGCCCGCTGCCCGCACCGAGCAGGTCCCGCAGGACGACGCGCAGGACTATGACGAATCCGAAACGATCGTCGTCACCGGGCGGCGGCAGCCGGGCGCGGTGATCGGCGACATCGCGCCGGAGCAGCAGTTGAACAGCGGCGATGTCCGGGCCCTCGGGGTGAGTTCGGTCGCCGAACTGCTCCAGGAACTGGCCCCGCAGACGCGCAGCGATCGCGGGCGCGGCGGCGAGCAGCCGGTCACCTTGCTCAACGGCCGTCGCATATCGGGCTTCGCGGAGATCCGCGACATCCCGGCCGAGGCGATCGAGCGGGTCGACATCCTCCCCGAGGAGGTCGCGCTCAAATATGGCTACAGCGCCGATCAGCGCGTCGTGAATATCGTATTGCGCCGCCGCTTCCGGGCGGTCACGGCGGAAATCGAGGGGGCCACCACCACCCAGGGCGGCGGCAATAGCGGCCAGGTCGAGCTCAACCTGCTCCACCTCCGCCGCGACCAGCGGCTCAACGTCAACCTGGAATATCAGGCGAGCGCGGCGATTAGCGAGGAAGACCGCAAGCTGATCTCGCGCAGCGGCGGCCAGTTGTTCGACACCGTCGGCAACATCGTCGGCATCCCGCCGGGCGCACAGATCGATCCGGCGCTGAGCGCGCTGGCCGGCGCGCCGGTGACGGTCGCAGGCGTTCCTGCCGGTGCCGCCAACGGGGCGCCATCGCTCGGCGATTTCGTGCCGACGGCCAATCGCGCCAATGTCACCGATATCGGCCGCTATCGGACGATCCGGCCGGAGACGAAGACGCTCAGCCTCAACTCGGTCTATGCGCGCAACATCTTCGGCACGGTCGCTGCGACGATCAACGCGACGCTCGATGTCACCGACAGCGATTCCCTGCGCGGCCTGCCCGGCGCGAGCCTTACACTGCCCGCCGGCAATCCTTATTCGCCATTCGGTTCGGACGTGACCCTGCGGCGCTATCTGGGCGCAAGCCCGCTGACCCAGGGGATCGACGGCACCAGCGGTCATTTGGGCTTCACGCTCGACAAGGACGTCGTGAAGTGGCGCATGTCGCTGACCGGCAATTACGATCACGACGTGACGCGAACCCGCACGGATCGCGGGGCCAATGTCTCCGATCTGCAGGCTGGCCTGGTTGCGGGGAACCCGTCGCTCAATCCCTTCGGCGTCGACGGGCGCTTTATCGATCGCGCCCGGGCGAAATCGGACAGCGGCAATGTCCAGCTGGTGGCGAGCGGCCCGCTGGCGAGCCTGCCGGCCGGACCCATCAATGCCAGCTTCAAGGCGGGCGCCAGCGCGCTGGGCCTCGACGCGACATCGGTGCGCTCCGGCATAGCCGCGTCGAGCGAGCTGTCGCGCCGCGATCTCACCGGCCGGGTCAGCTTCGACCTGCCGGTCGCCAGCCGCCGCGAAGGCGTGCTCGCCGCGATCGGCGACCTGTCGCTCAACGTGAATGCGGCGTTCGATCGCTATTCCGACTTTGGCACGCTGGGCAGCTGGGGCTATGGCGCCAACTGGACGCCGCGCACCGGGATCGCGCTGATCTATTCGATGAGCGAGGACCGCAACCCGCCGAGCGTCCAGCAGCTCGGCAACCCGGTGGTGCTGACGCCCGATGTCCGCACCTTCGATTATGTCCGAGGCACCACCGTCGACATCGCCCAGCTGGGCGGCGGCAACCCCCTGCTGGATGCGGATCGGCGCCGGGTGATGAAGATCGGTGCCACACTCAAGCCGTTCAAGGCTGATCTCACCCTCACTGCCAGCTATGTGAACAGTCGCATCCGCAATGCCATCGCCGGCTTTCCCGAACCCACTGCCGCGATCGAGGCTGCCTTCCCCGATCGCTTCATCCGCGATGTCGATGGCGATCTGGTTCGCATCGACAGCCGTCCGATCAACTTTGCGCGGCAGGATCGCAGCGAGCTCCGCTGGGGCCTGACCTTCAGCCAGCGCCTCAAGACCTCGCAGGCGTTGATCGAGGCGATGCGCAACAGCCCGCGCGCCAAGCGAATGATGGAGCAGCGCGCGGCGGCGGCCGCCGCGCGCGGCGAGACGCGGCCCGCCGGCGATGCGCCGCGTGATGGCGGACGCGCGCGCGGTGGCGGTGGCGGTGGCGGTGGCTTCGGCGGGCGCGGCGGCGGTCAGGGCGGACGCATCCAGCTGTCGGTCTTTCACACTTGGCATTTCAAGGACGAGGTGCTGATCCGCCAGGGTTTGCCTGTGCTTGATCTGCTCAACGGCGCCACGATTGGTTCCGGCGGCGGCACCGCGCGGCACGAGCTCGAGGCGCAGGCGACTTATTCGAACAACGGCCTCGGCGCGCGGCTGACCGCCAACTGGCAAAGCGGAACCACCGTCACGGGTGCGGCAGGCGTACCGACCGGCGACCTGCGCTTCTCGCCGCGCGCATCGGTAAACGCGCGGCTGTTCGTCAATCTGGCGCAGATCCCGTCGCTGATCGAACAGGGCTGGGCGCAGGGCGCCCGGATATCGCTGCGCATCGACAATCTGTTCGATTCGCATCTGAAGGTGCGCGATGCGACCGGCGCGACGCCGCTGCGCTACCAGCCCGGCTATCTCGATCCGGCCGGGCGGACGATCCGGCTGCAGATCCGGAAGCTGATTTTCTGACCGATCACCGCGCCGGCAGCACCATCGCCCGGCATTCGCCGAAACCGATCGGGATATAGCCGTCCGAGCGGGCGGTCGCGGTCAGAATCACCTCGTCGCCGTCGGCGAGGAAGGTGCGCTCTTCGCCATTCGGCAGCAGCACCGGCTGCGCGCCGCCGCGCGAAAGCTCCAGCATGCTGCCGAAGCCGTCTTCGCTGGGTGCGGAAAGCGTGCCGGTGCCCAGCAGGTCACCCGGGTTGAGGTTGCAGCCGTTCGAGGCGTGGTGTGTGACGAGCTGCGCGACGGTCCAGTACATGTTCGACGCCGGGCCCCGGCTCAAGCGGTGAGGCGGCAGGCCGGCTTCGCGCATCTTCGCGGTGAGCAGATAGGCCGCCAGGTCGATGGCCAGCGCGCCACCTGACTGATCTGCTTCGTCCCACAGATAGGCAAGCGGCGCGGGATCGCCGTCCGGCCGCGGCGGCTGGGCGATGCGGAACGGTGCCAGCGCCTCGGCGGTGATGACCCAGGGCGACACCGTCGAGTGGAAATTCTTGGCCAGGAAGGGGCCGAGCGGCTGGGATTCCCACGCCTGGAATTCCCGCGCCGACCAGTCGTTCAGCAGGCAGAAGCCGGCGATATGATCTGCGGCCTCGGCGATCGGTATCGGATCGCCCAGGTGATTGCCTCGGCCGACCCACACCCCCAGCTCCAGCTCAAAATCAAGCCGTGCGGTCGGCCCGAACACCGGCGTATCGGCATTGGGCGGTTTTCGCTGGCCACGCGGCCGCACCACCGGCACGCCCGATGGCCGGATCGACGAGGCGCGGCCGTGATAGCCGATCGGCACATATTTATAATTGGGCAGCAGCGGGTTGTCGGGCCGGAACTGACGGCCGACATTGTTGGCGTGGTGGATGCCGGCATAGAAATCGGTGTAATCGCCGATCGCGGCGGGCAGGTGCATCGTCACCGCACCCTGGTCGTAGAGGTGGGGTGCGATGGCAGGGCGGTGGCTGTCGTCGGACAACAGGCTGGAGAGCTTGCGGCGCAACGCCAGCCGCCGCTCCGGCGCGAGGGCGAACAGGGCGTTCAGTGTGCCCCCGGTCACCTCCACCGGCAGCAGCCAGGTGATCGCGAGCAGGTCGAGCAGCTTGTCGCCGATCGCCACGGCAGGCCTCGCAGCGCGGCCGTCGACGGAGAAGATGCCATAAGGCAGGTTCTGGACCGGGAAATCGGCATGTCGGTCGGCACCGGGCACCCAGCTGGTCAGCGCCGGATCATGGGTCTCATCGATCGCGATCATCGCGGCAGCTCCGCCTTGGCGAAGCCTGACCAGACATCGTCATAATCGAACTGCATCAGCGGCGTGTCGAGCGCGAAGCGGGTCGGACGCAATACCGCGCGGCTTTCGAACATGAAGGCCATCGTTGCCTCGATCTTGCGGGGCTGGAGGTCGGCGGCGATGGCTTCTTCATAGCTCGCTCGATCCGGGCCATGGCCGGACATTCGGTTGTGCAGCGATCCGCCGCCCGGCGCGAATCCGCTGGCCTTGGCGTCGTAGCTGCCTTCGATCAGACCCATATATTCGCTCATCACATTGCGGTGGAACCAGGGTGGCCGGAAGCTGTCCTCGGCTACGGTCCAGCGTGGCGGAAAGATCACGAAGTCGCAATTCGCGGTGCCGGCGGTGCCGCTCGGCGAAGTCAGCACCGTGAAGATCGAGGGATCGATATGGTCGAAGCTGACCGTGTTGATGGTGTTGAAGCGGCGCAGATCGTAGCGGCATGGTGCGAGGTTGCCGTGCCAGGCAACGACGTCGAAGGGCGAGTGATCGAGCATCGTCGTCCACAACGCTCCTTCGAACTTCTGGATCAGTTCGACCGGCGCGTCGACATCCTCGTACCAGGCCGACGGCGTCTCGAAATCGCGCGGATTGGCGAGGCCGTTCGAGCCGATCGGACCTAGTTCCGGCAGGCGGAAGGCCGGTCCGTAATTCTCGCAGACATAGCCGCGCGCCGCGCCGTCGGGCAGCTCCACCCTGAAGCGCACGCCGCGCGGGATGAGGGCGATCTCGAGCGGCTCGATCTCGATCCTCCCCATCTCGGTGACAATGCACAGCCGGCCCTGCTGCGGCACGATCAGCAGCTCGCCATCGGCGTCGAAAAAGGCTCGTCGTTCCATCGGCAGGGTCGCGCCAAAGAGGTGCACGCCCATGCCGGCATTTCCCGCGATGCTGACGAGCCCGTCGAGGAAGTCGGTGGGCTCGGCTGGCAGCGGAAGCGGATCCCACCGCATCCGGTTGGGGGTAGGCGGCGCCTCGTCGAACGGGGCGGAGCGCAGCAGGCCCGGCCGGCCATAGGGCTTGAACGGGGGATGGTTGGCGGCGGGGCGCAATCGATAGAGCCAGCTGCGCCGATTCTCGCTGCGCGGCGCGGTGAAGGCGGTGCCGGAAAGCTGCTCCGCATAGAGGCCGAAGGGCACATGCTGGGGCGAATTCCGGCCTACCGGCAGCGCGCCGGGAACCGCCTCGGTGGACAGGTGATTGCCGAAGCCCGGGAAGTAATCGGCCATTTCCAGCCCCTCCCCTTCAGGGGAGGGGTTTGGCCTTTCGCACTTAACCATCCGCCTTCACCACGCCGCGGCGGATCTGGTCGGCTTCGATCGATTCGAACAGCGCTTTGAAGTTGCCCTCGCCGAAGCCCTCATTGCCCTTGCGCTGGATGATCTCGAAGAAGATCGGACCCACCATGTTCTCGGTGAAGATCTGCAACAACAGGCCGCCGCCGGTTTCGGGGGCACCGTCGATCAAAATACCGCGCTTGCGCATCTCGCCGACATCATGGCCATGGCCGGGCAGGCGCTTGTCTATGCCGTCGAAATAGCTCTCCGGGCTGATCTGGAAACGAATGCCGTTGACGCGCAGGGCGTCCACGGTGGCGAAGATGTCGTCGGTCGCGAGTGCCAGGTGCTGGATGCCCTCTCCCCGATATTCGCGGAGAAATTCCTCGATCTGGCTGTTCTCGTCCTGGCTTTCGTTGAGCGGTATGCGGATCTTGTCGTCCGGCGCGGTCATCGCCCGGCTGAGCAGCGCCGTCGCCTTGCCCTCGATATCGAAATAGCGGATCTCGCGGAAGTTGAAGACGCGTTCGTAGAACCGCGCCCAATGATCCATTCGCCCGCGATGGACATTATGGGTCAGGTGATCGAGCGTGTGGAGGCCCACCGAGCGGTCATCCTTCTTCGCGCCCGGCACCGGCCGGAAATCGACGTCGTAGATCTCTCGCGCGCCATAGCGATCGACCAGATAGAGGTTGGAGCCGCCGATGCCTTCGATCGCGGGGATGTTGAGCTCCATCGGCCCGGCCGGACTCTGCACGGCCTTCGCTCCGCGCGTGACGGCCTTTTCGAGGGCCTTGGCGGCATCGTGGACGCGGAACGCCATCGCGTTGGCGGATGGGCCATGCGCGGCGCGGAAGTCCGCGGCCTGGCCGGTCGGGTCCATGTTGAGGATGAAGTTTATGTCGCCCTGATTGTAGCGGCGGACATTCTTCGAGCGATGATTGCCGAGATGGGTGAAGCCCATTGCCTGGAACAGGGCTGCCAGGGCCTCTGGATCGGGACCGGTGAACTCGACGAACTCGAACCCGTCGAGGCCAAGGGGATTGTGGTGGGGCTCGAGATGCGAATCGGTCATGGCCGCCTCCATCAGTAACATTTGAAACGATTATCGGATTTGCGGTGAGTCGTGTCAAATGTTACCAACACGCATGGCCCCGAAACGTCTCATCCTCGATCATTTCATCCCATACCGCCTGTCGGTCACCTCCAACGTCGTCAGCGATGTGATCGCGAGCGCCTATGAGGCTCTGTTCGGCCTGACCATTCCCGAATGGCGGGTGATCGCGGTGGTCGCCGAGAATGACGGCATCACCCAGCAGGGCATCTGCACCGCGACGCGGATGGACAAGGTTACGGTCAGCCGCGCGGCGATCGCGCTGGTCGACCGTGGCCTGATCGCGCGCGCGCCAAACCGCGCCGACCGCCGGTCGCGGCTGCTCGCGCTGACCAATGCCGGGCAGGCGCTCTACGCGGAGGTCGCGCCCAAGGCGCTGGAATATGAGGAGCGGATCTTTGCGAGCTTCGTGCCCGAGGAGCTCGATCGCTTCATGGCGATGCTGCACGCGATCGAGATGCGCGCGCTGGAGGTCGGTCACCCATAGCGGCACCCCCGCAGCGTGGCGGGAGGATTCGAGCGTCTATGCGCTGATCTGCGTCCTGCTATGCGCTTCGATCAGCGCGTCGGTGGTCGCGGTCATTGCCGCGCAAGGCCCCTGGCTGCCGAAAATATGATGGGCCGCCATGCCGCCCTCGATGATCAGCACGAGACCATCGGCGAGTTCATCGGGACGGGCGATGTCCATGCGCCGGGTGACCTCGGCCACCCTCGTCCGCATTTCGGCCTTGCAGCTTTCGAGCACGGCGCGACCGGGATGGCCGGGCTCGGGGATTTCAACGGCGGTATTGCTCATCGGGCAGCCCCGGAAATCGGGCGCAGCGATCTTGGTCGCGAAATGACGCACTATGGCCCGCAACTGATCGCGGGGGTCGGCTCCGGCCTGCTCTACGGCGATGTCGAGAGCCGCCCGATTCTCGCGGCCGCTCTCTTCGAGGCAGGCGGCAACCAGATCGTCCTTCGATGCGAAGGCGCGATACAGGCTCGGCTTGGTGACGCCCGCCTTGCAGACGATCTCGTCCACGCCGACGGCCCGAATCCCGCGATGATAGAACAGGTCGCGCGCCGCCTCGAACACGCGGGTAGCGGCGGTCTTCTTGGTTCCCGCACCATCGCTATCGCAACAGGGGCTGTTCTTGGGTGCAGGCACAGGCGGTCCATCCTTGTCAACACAGTCTATGTAACAGATCGGTACGGCCGATTCAACCGGGCTTCCGGCCAATGGCAATTGCGCGCGCCGGGAGGCTATCCCAGAACGGGATCGATCTTGGCGCGCAGTTCGGCATATTCGGCGGCGGCTATGCTGTCCGCGACGATGCCGCCGCCAGCCCGCGCTATCAGGCGGGACGGCGTCGCGGCGATCGACCGGATCACGATCGAACTGTCCAATGCCCCATCGTCCGCCAGCGCGAACAGGATTCCGAAGAACGGGCCGCGCGCTGAGGCCTCGATCGCGTCGATAATCTCCACCGCCCGGCGCTTGGGGGCGCCCGTGATCGATCCGCCGGGAAAGGTCGCGGCCAGCAGATCGATCGCATCCTTTCCGCGGCGCAGCTGGGCATGAATCGCCGAGACGAGGTGCCAGACCGATGCGAAGCCCTCGAGTTGGGCGACCTGCGAGACGGTGACGCTGCCTTCCTCGGCAACGATGGAGAGGTCGTTGCGCAGCAGGTCGCAGATCATCAGATTCTCGGCATGGTCCTTGGGCGATCCAGCGAGGCGCTCGCCGTTGCGGCGATCCTCGTCGGGATCGCTGGACCGCAGCGCGGTTCCCTTGATCGGCCGTGTCTCGATTCGCCCGGCCGGATCGCAGCGGACGAAGCGTTCGGGCGACGCGCTGAGCAGGCTGCCGCCGTCGCCGAGGTCGAGATAGGCGGAGAAGGGTGCCGGGGTGCGGTCTCGCAGGGCGAGATAGGCGGCGGCGGGCGAGAAGCCGGGCGGACGCGGTGCCGTGAAGCGCGTGCTGATGTTGGCCTGGTAGATGTCGCCTGCGCGCAGATAGCCGAGAACCGCCGCGAGCATCTCCGCGTGACGCTCCGGGCTCGTCTCCTCGGTCCATGCGAGCGCGGTGGGACAGGCCGGCAGCGGTTCCGCCGCGATATCGAGCAACCGCGCGAGCCGCTCCTCCGCCCGCAGCGTGCCGCGCGGCCGGGCAAAGCCCCAGGCACGGCGGGCGGCATGATCGAAGCCGAGCACCAGATCATAGCGCCGCACCACCAGCGCGGGCAGTTCCGGGTCGGGGGCATGGCGGCTTGTCACCCCGAGCGCGCTCGGGCCGAGGTCATAGGACAGCAATCCGATCAGGCCGCCGCTGAACGGCAGCGGCGCCGAGGCCGCCGCCGGCACGTGCAGCCGCCGCAACGCCGCGAGCGCTTCGTCCATGGAGGCGGTGTCGAGCCGTATCTCCTCGGCCGGATCGACCGCGATGTAGGAGCATGTCGAGCGTGGATCGCCGGCTGCGGCGCTGTCGAGAAAGGCGATGCCGGCCTGGCCGGACAGTCGCGCGAACATCTCGGCGGGCTCGATCCAGCCCAGCTCGCGGACCAGCAGGTCATCCGCCGTCATGTCGCGCGCGCCTTGATCCACAGATGTCGCGCCAGCATCAGCGGTGGCATCCGCATCCAGTGCGAGCGGATGTAGAAGCCCAGCCGGTTGATCGGCCGCGTCGGTCGTCCCCAGCCGTCGCGCGCAAGCAGCCTCCGGACGAACAGGCCATCGCGCATCCGGTCATAGCCTGCGAGGCGCGGCTCGACCGGCGTGGCGAAGATGCGGTCGGCAAGCCGCAGCGCCAGGCCGAGCGGTTCGCGCATCTCGTGGAGCGCGGCACGGCGCTCCAGAGCCTTCCAGAAATCGGCGCTGGCCGCGAACAGCCGCAGCAGCCGGTCGATGTCCCACAGATTGCGCAGGCCGCCGGCGAGGTCCCCGTCGGCCAGCAGGTGCGCCACCGCGTGGATGATCATGTCGGGGGGGCTGAGGATGCGCAGCGACGGCGCGATCTCGATGCTGTCCCCGATCAGCGCCGCGGCGTCGGGGGTGCGCCGGGCGGTCGGCGGCAGGATGGTGTGATGGACGTCGATCATGCTGCCCCGTTCGCGATGCACCAGCGGCGGCAGTTCGTGCATCCACCGCCTATAGTAAAGCTGGGTATAATCGTCATTCTTGACCCATTCGAAGCCCGCTGCGAGCAGCGCCGCTTCGGCATCGTCGATCCTGTCGCGCGGCACGAGGATGTCGAGATCGCCGACGAGCCGCCCTATTCCGGCGGGCAGTCGGGCGAAGGCGAAGGCGCTGCCCTTGAGCAGGATCGGCGCGATGCCGATCGGCGCCAACACGCGCCGCGCCGTCTCAACCTCCCACAGCGCCTGGGTCTGGCCGAACTCGGCCTGCGCACGGGCATCTTCCAGCGCCCGGAGCACGACCGGCGGCAGCGGCAGGTCCGCCAGCCGGAAGGCGAGGCTGCCGTCAAGGCGCTCGGCCCGCGCGATGGCCAGCAGGCTGGTCCAGTCATCGGACGAGAAGGCCAGCACCGACACCGGATCGGCGAGCGCGGCCGCAAGCGCGCGCGCGTCCCTCATATCCCGGCCTCGGCGCAGAACTGCTCGACGATGGCGATGCCGCTATCACTGTCCGGATAAGCGAAGCGCGCGGATGGCACGCTTTGGGCAAGGCGGAGCAGCGCTTCGAAGCCGGGCAGTCCGAGCGCGACATAGTTGGTTGAGCCCTCGGTGAGCCGCATGAACAGTTCGGAGCGGCTGACGCCCTCGCTCGCGGCCTCGAAGCCGAAGGACGGAAACAGGATCAGCGCGGGCACCGCCGGCTCGTCCATCCGCGATATCGCGTCGGCATTGGGACGCAGATGGCGCAGCTCCCCTTTGGGCGTGGCGCTCAGCTGCGGGCCGAAACGGCCCGGGTCGGCGATCCGGCCGACCATTTCGGCGATCGCGCTGTTCTTCAGGCTGATCGCGCGCGGGAAGGGCAGCGCCATGCCGCTCGCGAGGTCGATCATCACGAACTCGTCGGCCATCAGCCGCCAGCCGGCCTCGCCGAGCAGGGCCGCCAGCGTCGATTTTCCGGAGCCGGACTCCCCTGGCATGATCAGGGCCTTGCCGCCGCGCTCGACAGCCGAGGCGTGCAGCAGCAGATGGCGGCGTTCGCCGAGCGCGACCTGCATGTTCATCGCCATCTCGGCGGCGAGCAGCGCGTGGCGCAACGCCATCGGGACCGTGTCCGGCAGGCTGTGATCGCCTTCGATGCCAACCTGCGGGCGGATCCAGCGCCGCCAGCGCGCCGGCGGGCCGATCCGCGCCGTCACCGTGGCGATGCCGTCCTCGGGCGCGGGATAGCCGGCATAGAGCCGGCGCAGCGCTGCAACGGGCGCCAGCCAGGGCGAAGCGACGCGATAGGAAATGGTGCCGACCCGAAGCTTGATCTCGTGCATCAGGCGGCCTGCACCAGGCCACTGGCGACCAGGTCCCGCAGCCGCGCCGCGACGACCGCAAGCGCCTCGTCGTCCTGCGGTACGTCGAGCCGCTCGCACAGGCGGCGGCACAGGCCGGCTGAATCCGACGGGGCTTCCGCCAGCAATTCGAGCATCTCGGGCACGGGACTGGCCAGGAAATGCGTCGTCCCCGAAGGCCTGTGGAAGACGAGCAGCATCCCGTCGATCGCGTGCGTCCGGCAATGATGGAGGAAATCGCTTCGGTAGAGCGCTTCGGTCACCATTCAGCCATGCCTGCGGGCCTATTGACGGCTGGGGCTCTGTAGCGAGGCATAGCAGGTATAGCCCTGCTTCCCGATGCTCAGCTTCTGGATATAAGCGTTATAGGCATCGGTCTGCGCCCCGCTGTAGCCCGGATAATCCGTCCCATATTTCAGTGAATTCTTGACATCCTCGCCACGCAGAGGCGCCGACGGGGGCGCGAAGGAATCCTTGCTGTTCTTTTTCACCAGCGTTCCATCCGACTTGATCCACTTGTCGGCGTTGGCGCTGTCGGGGACCGGTACCGAACAGGTGAGCAGCGATGTTGCGGCCTGGGCGATGCCCGGGCGAATCGTGACCACCGCGGCGGTGCCGAGCGCACCGATCCGCAGCATCGCACGGCGTGTCTGGGCCTGGTCTGCGCGGTGCGCGCCGCCTTCCGGCTGTTCGTCCTCGTCACGCATAATCACCCCCACACGCCCCAGGCGCGCTCGTCTTACCGCCGATCCGGTTTCGATGCGAGTGCCAGAATGATGCTGGGCGGGCGCGAGCGACAGCTTATATGTCCGATAGATTTCACAATTCGGTTATAAAGGGGGTCTGATGAAGCACGAACCCTTGCCGCCTCCCGGGCAGGACGCCGCGATCACCGGCCGCATGGCGGACCGGCCGATCCTGCGCAGCGTCGCCGCGCTTCTGGTCGTCGCAGGGGCTGCCCTGCTGCTGTCGGCCCCCCTGATGGCAGCGGCCGTGGCCGGGCTCGTCGCGGCGGGCTTCGCCTGGCGCGCGCGCCGCTGGGAGGCTGCATCGGCCGCGCTGCCGCCCGCCCCGGCGGTCGACATGGCGGATCGCACCGAAGAACTGATCGATGCCGTCGACGATGTCCTGCTGATCCTCGATGGCCAGCGCATAACCCATGCCAATGCCGCCGCCCGCCGGCTGTTCGGCGCCGAGAAGGTCGAAGGCGATTTCCGGCTGGCGCTCCGCCATCCTGTCGCCGCGGAGCTGGTCGCGGCCGATCGTGAAACCGAGACACCGGTCGAAATCGCCGGGCTGGGCGAGCCTGACCGGCGGTGGGCGATGACGGTGCGCCGGCTTGCCGGAGGCAACAGGCTGGTGACGCTGCGCGATCGCACCGACAGCTGGATCGCCGAACGCATGCGCGTCGATTTCGTCGCCAATGCCAGCCACGAGCTGCGGACCCCGCTCGCCACCATCCTGGGCTTCATAGAGACGCTCGGCGAGGGCGGCGGCGCCGAAGATCCGGCGATCCGCGCGCGCTTCCTCGGGATCATGCTGGGCGAAGCGAAGCGGATGCAGCAACTCGTCGACGACCTGATCTCGCTCTCGCGGATCGAGGCGGACCGCTTCGCCGTCCCGCGGAACGGGCTGGCGCTCGGGCCGGTGATCGATGAAGTCGTGGGGGTGATACGCTCCGGTCTGCGCGGCGAGGCCGACCGGAACCGCATCGAGCTGCGGGTGGAGCCGGTGCCGGCGGTCCGGGGGGATCGTGTCCAGATCGGCCAGCTGCTCCACAATCTCATCGGCAATGCGCTGAAATATGGTCGGCCGGGTACGCCGATCCGGGTGTCGCTCACGCAGGTCGGCAGCAAGGTCCGGCTGCGTGTCGTCGACGAAGGCGAGGGCGTCGCGCCGGAGCATCTGCCCCGGCTGACCGAACGCTTCTACCGCGTCGATCCCGGACGCAGCCGCGCGGTGGGCGGCACCGGGCTTGGCCTCGCGATCGTCAAACACATTGCCGAGCGTCATCGTGCGACGCTCGACATCGCGTCGCGGGTCGGCGAGGGCACGGCTGTCACTGTCACATTTCCGATGGCGGCGCCGGATACGCTGTCATCATAGTGCAACAACCGGCCCCCATAGGCGTCGTCAAAGCGGCGCTGGCCTCTGGCGCTCAAGGAAAGTGAAACCATGGCAACGGGACATACGGTAAAGGCGTTCGACGAGGATCTGGGACAGCTCCGGGCGCTGATATCGGAAATGGGCGGCAGGGCGGAGGCGGCGATCACCGGCTCGCTGGAAGCGCTGGTCAACCGGGACCTGGAATCCGCGGCGCTGATCGTCGAGGGCGATCGCAAGATCGACGAGCTCGAGGCCGAGATCGAACGCCGGGTGGTCCGCCTGATAGCGCTGCGCGCGCCGATGGCCGACGATCTTCGCGAAGTCCTAGCCGCGCTGAAGATAGCGGGCGTGGTCGAGCGCATGGGCGATTATGCCAAGAATATCGCCAAGCGCGCACCGCTGCTGCAGGACGCGCGCGGCATGGAGGCGATGTCGGTGCTGCCGGAAATGGGCAAGGTCGCGACCGAGATGGTGCGCAACGTCCTCGATGCCTTCGTGCTGCGCGATGCCGATGCCGCGGTCGCGGTCTCCGCGCGCGACCGGGCGGTCGACGACTTCTACAACAGCCTGTTCCGCACGCTGTTGACCCACATGATGGAAAATCCGCAAAACATCACCGCGTCGACCCACCTGCTGTTCATCGCCAAGAATATCGAGCGGATCGGCGATCACGCGACCAACGTCGCCGAGATGGTCTATTTCGCGGCGACCGGCCAGCAGATGGCCGAGCGGGCGAAGGGCGAGGACCCCCTCGCCGGAGACGCCTGATGGCGCGTGCGCGCGTCCTCCTGGTCGAGGATGATGCCGCGCTTGCCGAGCTCGTCAGCTGGCATCTTGAACGCGAGGATTTCGACGTCGAACGCACCGGCGACGGCGAGGAAGCGATCCTGCTCGCCCGCGAGACGCCGCCCGATCTCGTCCTGCTCGACTGGATGATCGAAGGCGTATCGGGCATCGAGGTCTGCCGCAGGCTGCGCCGCATGCCCGACACGGCCAATGTGCCGATCATCATGCTCACCGCGCGCGGCGAGGAAGAGGATCGCGTGCGCGGGCTGGAAACCGGCGCCGACGATTATGTCACCAAGCCGTTCAGTCCGCGCGAACTGCTCGCCCGGGTCGCGGCGGTGCTTCGCCGGGTGCGTCCGGGGCTCGCCGGCGAGCGGCTGGCCTATGCCGATATCGAGATGGACACCGCCAGCCACCGCGTGCGCCGCGGCGGCAGCCCGATCATGCTCGGGCCGACCGAGTTCCGGCTGCTCAGGCATTTCCTCGAACATCCCGGCCGCGTCTTCTCGCGCGAGCGGCTGCTGGATTCGGTCTGGGGGCGGGACAGCGACATCGAGCCGCGCACTGTCGACGTGCACATCCGCCGGCTCCGCAAGGCGATCAACCTCGCCGATGCTCCCGACGTTATCCGCACCGTCCGCTCCGCCGGCTACGCGCTGGACAGCGAGGGCATGATCTAAAACTCAACCCCTCGCCCTTCAGGGGAGAGGGAGGGGCTCGCCGCGCAGCGGTGGGAGGGTGAGGGCACGCGGTTTCCTCTCCCGCCTATCCCGAGCTAATCCTCTTCGTGCGCCACCCGGCCCGAGCGGAGAGGGCTTGAGTGTATTGCCATAATAACACAGCAATGTTATCACACCCCCGGATCATCGGGAGAGTCCTGTGTATAGCGAGAGCGATATCGATGGCGCCGTCGAGGCGGGGGCGCTCAGCGCGGAGGCCGCGGCGTCGTTCCGCAGCCATGTCGCCGCGTTGCGCGCCATACCGGCGGCGGACGAGGAGAGCTTCCGTCTCCTGACCGGCTTCAACGATATCTTCGTATCGATTGCGGCGGTGCTGATGCTGGTGGCGATGGGCTGGCTCGGCAATATGGTTCGCCTGTTCGCCCCCGAATATGGCCCGGCGCCGGTCGGGGGCTTCGCGGTCGCCGCCACGGCCTGGGGGCTTGCCGAATATTTCACGCGTGAGCGGCGCATGGCGCTGCCCAGCATCATCCTGCTGCTTGCCTATGCCGGTGGCGTATTCGGCGGTTTTTCCGTGCTGTTCGGCGGGATCGCCGGTGCACAGTCGGGCGATGAACGGACGATGGCGCTCGTCATGGCCGGCGCGGCGGCGCTGACGGCGGGCGCGGTCTGGCTACACTGGCGCCGTTTCCAGGTGCCGATCACGGTGGCCGCGGGGGCGGCGGCGCTCGCCGGCCTGCTGCTCGCGCTCGCCGTCGCGGCGGTGCCGGGCCTGGGCGAGCATGTCCTCAAGCTGATGCTGCTCGCCGGGTTCGCCGTGTTCGCGCTGGCGATGTGGTGGGACATGAGCGATCGGACACGCACCACCCGCCGCTCCGACGTCGCCTTCTGGCTGCACCTGCTGGCCGCGCCGATGCTGGTCCATCCGATCTTCGCGATGATGGGCATGCTCGAGGGTACCGCCGCGCCCGCGCAGGCCGCGATCGTCGTCCTGCTGTATATCGGACTCGGTTTCGTGGCGCTGGCGATCGACCGCCGCGCGCTGATGGTGTCGGCGCTCATCTATGTGCTCTATGCGCTGTCGAGCCTGATCGAGCAGAGCGGCGTGGTCGACCTCTCCTTCGGCCTCACGGCGCTGATCATCGGTTCCGCGCTGCTGCTGCTCTCCGCCTTCTGGACCGGCGCCCGCCGCTTCGTGGTGGGGCTGCTGCCGGCGGACATGGCGGTGCGGCTGCCGGTGACGGACAGGCGCGTGGCGGCCTGATTCAGCTATTCTCGTCATGCTGAACTTGTTTCAGCATCCACGCATCCACCCGGATGAAAACCAGGAGAAGGGGTGGATCCTGAAACAAGTTCAGGATGACGAGGATTTACGAGCCGCGCGTGCCGATTACTCGCTCACCAGCTTCATCAGCCGCCGCTCGACCGGCGCCAGCACCGGGCCGAGTTCCGGCCCGCGCTTGAGGATGGCGCCGCCTTCGCCGATCAGCGCCCACATGCCCTGGCGGTTACGCAGGGCGGGGCGTTTCTCGATGCGGTATTCGGGCCGCTCGGCGGTGCGGCGGAATGCCGCGAACGACGCGGCGTCGCGGCCGAGATCGATCGCATAGTCACGCCACAGGCCGGCGGAGACCATGCGGCCGTACAGATCAAGGATGCGAGAGAGTTCGAGACGGTCGAAGCCGATCTGCAACGGCTTTCCCGGGAAGGGAGATACCGTGCCCATCAGGCGCGTTCACGGTCCCCGGTGATTTTCGCCTCAGCAATCTTGGCTTCCGCAATCTTTTCCCGTGCGGCATCGCGTTCGTCGATCAGCATCGCGATGCGGCCCCGCAATGTCTCCAGCTCGCAGCGCAATATCTCGAGCTGCTGGGTCTGGGGATCGAAGCGTTCGCTGCACGGCGTGCCATAGGGCACGAAACCGCGCTGATATTCACGGGCATCGACCAGCATCGGTTTGGCGGGGATGCCCACGACCACCTGGCCCTCCGCGACATCGCGGGTAACGACGGCATTCGCGCCGACCCGCGCGCGCCGGCCGATCGTGATCGGGCCGAGGATCGCCGCGCCCAGGCTGACGATCGCGCCGTCGCCGATGGTCGGGTGGCGCTTGCCGCCTTCGCCGCTGGTCGGGTTGGTGCCGCCGAGCGTGGCGCCCTGGTAGATGGTGACGTCGTCGCCGACCACCGCGGTCTCGCCGATCACGACGAAGCCATGATCGATGAAGAAGTTGCGGCCGATCTGTGCGCCGGGATGAATGTCGATCGCGGTGATCATCCGCGAGAAGTGGTTCACCAGCCTGGCGAGGAAATAGAGTTCCGCCTGGAACAGCCAGTGCGCGATGCGGTGCAGACCCAGCGCCAGGACGCCGGGATAGAGCAAAACCTCCCAGCGCGAGCGCGGCGCGGGATCCCGGGCCTTGATCGAGTCGAGATAGGAAATCAGTCCGTCGAACATCGGCCTTCCTTCAGGGACCACGCAGCGCGAACCGCCAATATAGGACGACCGTTCCGTGCTGGAAAGATGTTCCTGAGCGGTACGTGATAGGCTGGGCTTATCTGGCAGGGAAAATCCTCCCCCGGAGAGGGAGGATTCCTGCTCAGGCCGCGGTTGCGTGAACCGTCGCGGCCGCCTTGATCACGGCCCCGACGCGCGCGGCGGTCTGGATCACGTCGCTGGCGACCTCGTGCTGGCGCAGCACCTTCTCATGGCTGTCGATGCACAGTCCGCACCCGTTCATCGCCGAAACGGCGAGGCTGAACAGTTCGAAGTCGACCTTCTCGATGCCGGGCGAGCCGATCACGTTCATCCTGAGCTTGGCCGGCATCTGCCCATATTCCTTGTTCGAGGCGAGATGGACGAAGCGGTAATAGACATTGTTCATCGCCATGACGGCGGCCGATGCGCGGGCGGCGTTCGCCGCTTCGGGGGTCAGCTTGCCCACCACCTCGGCCTCTGCGGCGTCGACGATCGGCTTGTAGCCGCTGCCGTGGGCGCAGGCGAGCAGCAACCCATATTTGCGCTGGTCGCTCAGCGTCTGGTCGCTGAGCAGCGAGCCGACGTTGAGCCGGATATCCTTTGCATAGTCCGGCAGCGCGTCGGCAAATTCCTTGAGGGACATGGGGGGGCTCCTGTTGGGAAGACTCGAACAAAAAAGGGGCGCGGAGGTCCGTCAGGAGTCCTCCACGCCCATTAGGCCGCGCCGTGGGGGGCTCGGCGCGGCGGCTACCTGAAGAGGGGATCAGGCAGCAGGCTTGAGGACCTCTTCACCGGCATGCCAATTGCACGGGCACAGCTCGTCGGTCTGTAGCGCGTCGAGCACGCGGATCGCCTCGGCCGGGTTGCGGCCCTGGTTGAGGCCGTTGACCGTGACGTGCTGGATCACATTGTGCGGATCGACGATATAGGTCGCGCGATAGGCGACGCCCGCTTCGGGGTCGACGATGCCGAGCGCATTGGCGAGCTTCTTCTGGTTGTCGGCGATCCACGGGAAATCGCACTTGGCCAGGCGCTCGTCCGACTTGCGCCACGCGAAATGGACGAAATCCGTATCGGTCGAGGCGCCGATCAGCACCGCGTCGCGATCGGCGAAATCGCGCTGCAGCTCGCCATAGCCGATGATCTCGGTCGGGCAGATGAACGTGAAGTCCTTCGGCCAGAAGAACACGACCTTCCACTTGCCACCGCTATTGCCGGTGTCGATCGTCTCGCCTGCGGGAAGTGCGGACGTGCCCTGCTGGACCGGAAGAACCAGGGCGGGAAACTTGTCACCAACGGTAAGGGCCACTGTGTATCTCCTAGGGGCTTTGGTTTGGAGCACGTCTGATGGCAGGGTGGACCTTAGCAATCAAATTGATTATTCCGCCAGCAATGATCGAGTGAGGCGATGAATGGCCACCTATCTTCCCACCCTCAAGCAGCTCCAATATCTGGTCGCGCKGCGCGACCACGGCCATTTCGGGCGCGCAGCCGAAGCCTGTTTCGTCACCCAGTCGACATTGTCCGCCGGATTGCGCGAACTGGAGTCGCTGATCGGCATCACCCTGGTCGAGCGCACCCGCCGGGTCGTGCGGTTCACGCCGCTTGGCCTGCGGATCGCCGAAAAGGCGCAGCGCGTGCTCCGCGAGGCCGAGGAACTCGGCGATCTTGCGCGCTCGGCCGGCAAGCCGCTGTCGGGCGACCTGCGCATGGGCGTCATCCCGACCATCGCGCCGTTCCTGCTGCCGCGGATACTACCCAGGCTGCGCGCGGCCTGGCCCGACCTGAAGCTCTATCTTCGCGAAGAGACCACCAGCGCCGCGTGCGACTCGCTTCATCGCGGCCATGTCGACTGCGTGCTGCTGGCGCTGCCTTATCATTGCGGCGACATCGAATCGGTCGACCTGTTCCTCGACCGGCTGTTCATCGCGTTTCGCGACGGGGAGATTCCGGGCAGCGCGCATACGATCAGTGCCGATGCGATCGATGAGAGCCGGCTGCTGCTGCTCGAGGATGGCCACTGCCTGAAGGATCATGTCCTGTCGGCGTGCAATCGGCCCGAGCTGCGGGCGGAGGCGGCGATGCTCGGCACCTCGCTGCACACGCTGGTGCAGATGGTCGACAACGGCTTGGGCGTGACGCTGCTGCCGGCGATGGCGCTCGATGCGGGCATCCTCGACAACACCCATGTCGTTGCCAAGGGGCTTGATGCCGAACATCCCTCGCGCCGCATCGCGCTTGCCTGGCGGCGGGGCTCGCCGCGCGAGAAGGAGTTCAACCTGCTGGCAGAGGCGCTGCGCGCGGCGGAGTGATCGCCCCTTTACCGCGCCTATGGGCTTCACACTTCGTCACTCGCACGAAGAGATCATCGAACATGGCACTCCATGGGTTCCAACACTACCTTGACCCGCAATACGGTTGCTGAGCGCCTGCCTTGCAGGCAGCCGAAGGGCTGGGATGACGAACAAAAGGAAAATGTGTGAAGGCCGTAGCTGCCGCAAGCGGGGATGACGGGGAAGAGGCTTTCCGGCTCCGTCATCGCCCATTCATCGAACAGGTGGAAAAGGCGCCCGGTAGGTTGCGTCGCGTATCAGCTGGTCGGCAGGGTGATCATCCGGCCCGAATAGACAACCGGGCCGGTGGGCAGGCCCGTGGGCGATCCGCCACGCGGCTCCACCGACACCGCGATGGTCATGTCCTGCTTGATGTCCAGCGCCATGCGATCAAGGGCCGTGGCGCCCTCGTCGTGCATCAGGCCGATCGATCTCGGGGCTGCCTTGCCGGCGATCACCCATAGTTCGAGGCTATGGCCGGGGCGCGGCGAGACGTTGACCGGGGTTACCCGCATTTTCCTGGTTGCCTGATCATAGGTGACCAGCAGCGCCGGAGCGCCCCCGCTTTCGCTGAGCGCGGCCACCGACTGGAACAACGGTGGCCGCGTCGGCTGGGTCGCCGATGGAGGCGCCACGAGCCGCGGGCGCAAGGCCAGGCCCGAACTCACAACGGCGAGCAGCGCGGCGGCGGCGGTCGCCGCCTGCCAGCGGCGCAGCGGGCGATTATCGTTGGCCGGGCGGGCGCCGACGTCGATCCGGTCGATGAGGCCGGCCGGAGCCTCGACCTCCGGCACCGCGAGCAGCAGCGGCGACAGGCGCTCCTCCCAGCGGGCCACCGCCGCGGCCGCGTCGCGATCGGTCAGCAGGCGGCGCTGGAATGCCCGCCGCTCCGCCTCGTCGAGCGTGCCGAGCACATATTCGCCGGCGAGCATGTCGATGTCGTCAGCCATCCAGGCAGCCCTTCAGCCGGGCGAGGCCGCGGTGCAGCCAGCTCTTGATCGTGCCGGTCGGATGACCGAGCCGTTCGGCCAGTTCCTCGCGGCTCTCGCCGTTCAGATAGGCCGCCAGGATCAGCGCGCGCTGTTCGGGGTCGAGCCGGTCCAGGCAGGCGCGCAGCGCCGCCATGTCCTCGGCCGAAACCCCGCCGGCTGGATCGCTCATCGCGTCGAAGTCGAAATCCTCATCGCGGATGCGGCCGCGCGGGTGCTCGCGGCGCCGCAGGTCGATCGCCACGTTGCGCGCGATCGTCGCCGCCCAGGTTATCGGACTGCCGCGCCGGGCATCATAGCCCGCGGCATTCCGCCAGATCTTCGCATAGGCATCCTGCATCGCGTCTTCAGCCACCGACCTTTCGGGCAAGATACGCAGGACAACTCCAAAAAGTTTTGCCGATGTCCGCTCGTAGAAACGCGTGAAGGCGACGCGGTCGCCATCGGCGATGGCGGCCAGCAGGTCGGGCAGCTCCTGTACGCTCATAGCTATTTGGTCCAACGCGCGGCAGCTTCGTCGTCTTCCGCCCGCGCTTCGACCCAGCGGCTCGTCCCGTCCGCGAAATATTCCTTCTTCCAGAAGGGCGCGCGGGTCTTGAGCCAGTCGATCAGGAAGGCGGTCGCCTCGAGCGCGGCGGCGCGGTGCGGCGAGGCCGCGGCGACCAGCACGATGCGCTCGCCGGGCAGCAGCCGGCCGTGGCGGTGGATCGCGGTGACGCCGAGCAGCGGCCACCGCGCCGCGGCATCCTCGGCAATGCGGGTCATCATCGCCAGGGTCACGCCGGGATGATGTTCGAGTTCGAGTGCCGTCAGCCCCGCTCCGCCGCGCACGATGCCGGTGAAGCTCGCTACGCCGCCCCCGCCGAGCGCTTCGAGCCTGGCGAGCTCGGCGCCGACGTCGATCTCCCCGGTATCGACCAGGATTCGCATCTCGGCGCTCATCCGCCCGTCACCGGGGGGAAGAGCGCGATCTCGCGCGCGCCGGCGATCGGGGTCTCCGGATCGGCGAAGGCATCTCCGATCGCGGCGCGGACCTGGCCGCGGTCGGCGAACGCCTCCGCATAGCCGCCGCCACGCGCCGCGAGCCACGCCACCAGGTCGGCGAGCGTGACGACCTCGTCCGGGGGTGTCACGGTCTCGGCGCTGCGGCCGATCGCTTCCCGGATGCGTGCGAAGTAGAGGATTTCGATCACCATGTCGCTGGCCTAGTCCATGTGCTTGATGCCGACGCGCAGATAATCCCAGCCGGTGATCAGCGTGAGCGCGGCCGCGGCCCACAGGCTGAACAAACCGAGCTGTTCGATCCATCTCCACTCGGGAACGGCATTGCCGAGGATGATGGCGCCCAGCGAGACGAGCTGGAGGGTCGTCTTCCACTTGGCGAGCTTGCTGACCGGCACCGACACCTGGACCCCGGCGAGGAACTCGCGCAGCCCCGACACGGCGATCTCGCGCAGCAGGATGACCAGCGCGGCGATCGTCGCGAAGCCGGAGACATCCCGCGTCAGCACCAGCATCAGGATGACCGCCGCCACCATGATCTTGTCGGCGATCGGATCGAGGAAGATGCCGAGCTTGGACACGGCTCCCTGCGCCCGCGCCAGATAGCCGTCGAAATAATCGGTGATCGCCATCAGCGCATAGAGGCCGAACGCCAGCCCATATTCGAACTGCCGCGGCTCGGGCCACAGCAGGAAGACGAGGATCGGCACCGCCAGGATGCGGGAAAGCGTCAGGATGTTCGGCAGCGTCAGCATCTGCAGGATGCTCTAGCGTGGATGAACGCAAGAGATAAGCCCCCGCCTGCAGGCGGGGCGCGACACCAACCCCGGGAAGAATGGATCGGCCATATCGCGGGAGTCCCGGAACTGACCCGCGCTGCGGTTATCGGGCTTGGACCTCGCCACTGCTATCGGCTATGGGAGCGCCCGAACGATGCCGGCAACGACACATAAGGCGCAATATCCCCCTATGACCCCGTCTTTCCGGCTTCTCGCCAAGCGCCGGTTCCTGCCGTTGTTTGCCACCCAGTTCCTGGGGGCGTTCAACGATAACCTGTTCCGGACCGCGATGATCATGCTCGTGATCTATCGTATCTATAACGATCCGGCGCAGGAGGCGGCATTCTCGGCTGTCGCCGGCGGGTTGTTCATCCTGCCATTCTTCCTGTTCTCGGCGCTGTCGGGCCAGCTCGCCGATTGCCACGACAAGGCGCAGATCATCCGGCTGGTGAAGACCGCCGAGATCGTCATCATGATCGCCGGCGCGGCCGGTCTCATCCTCGGCAATATCCCGTTGATGCTGCTCGCGCTGCTGTCGATGGGCGCCCACTCGACCTTTTTCGGCCCGATCAAATATGCGATTCTGCCCCAGCACCTCGAGGATGATCAGGTGCTGCCGGGTACAGGCCTGGTCGAGGCGGGCACCTATATCGCGATCCTTGCCGGCACGATCGTCGGCGGCATCATCCCCTCCGAGCAGGCGGCGGTCGGCGTGCTGGCGGTGGCCTGCCTCGGCTGGCTGACCGCCCGGCAGGTTCCCCCGGCACCGCCGATGATCCAGGACGCCGGGGTCGATTTCCACATCATCCGCTCGTCGATAAAGCTGGTGTCGGACACGATGCATGTCCGGCGGCTGTTCCTTGCCATCTGCGCGATCAGCTTCTTCTGGGCACAGGGCACGGTGCTCGCGGCGCAGTTCCCGCCGCTCGTGAAGAATGTGCTGGGCGCCAACCAGGACGTGGCGACGCTGTTTCTTGCGATTTTTTCGGTCGGAGTCGCGATCGGCTCGATTGCGGTCAACCGGATCCTCGGCGGCACGGTGTCGGCCCGCTGCTCGCCCATCGCGGCGCTGGTGATGGGCGCATTTGTCTGCGACCTGTGGTGGACCGCCCATTCTTGGCCGGTGCCGCAGGGTCCGCTGCTTGACTTCCGGGCGTTCATCGCCGCGCCCCATGGCGAGCGGGTGATGATCGACCTTCTCGGCGTCGCGATCGCCGGCGGCATGTTCGTGGTGCCCCTCTACGCCTTTCTCACCACCACGGTTGCCAAGGCGCAGACCGCGCGGACGGTCGCTGCGAACAACATCGTCAATTCCGGCGCGATGGTGGCGGCGACGCTGATCCTGGCGGGAATGGTGCATATGGGCGTGTCTGTCGCCGAGACGCTGCTGATCGTCGCGGTGGGCAGCATCGGCGCCGCCTGGCTGGCCTGGCTGTTGCACAAGGCCTGCGACTGACCGGCTCGGCCGTCGGCTATGACGGTCAGGGCACCAGTGCGCTGAAGGCGATGATGCCCAGCACATAGGCCAGCAGAAACAGCCGCAGGTCGTAACGCCAGCGCTCGCTAGTCGGGTCGAATCGCATCGGTCTAGAATGAAGGAGGGCGGGGGCGGGGGCCGATTCGGGCGTCTCGTGCGAAGGCGTCTGCTCGTTGCGCGAGCGGAACCTGGTGATGTTGTCGCGCGCCTGGTCGATGCGCTCATGCGCCATCGTCGACAGATCATCCGCGGCCTTTTTCAGCCGCTCGCCGCTGCTCGATGCAACGTCGCGGAGCCGGTCGCGGTTCATGAAGATCGCAACGCCGGCGCCGACCAGGCCGGCAAGCACGCCAAAAGCAATCGATACGCTGGTCCTGTCGGTGGGGACCTTCTTGACGGCGCGGGACGCGCGGGTGCGCACCGACCGCACGGCCGTCTTCGCCTCATCGGCGAGGGACTGGGGGCGGGCAGATGAGCCGGCACCACGCTTCCTGGGAGCAGCTTTCGCGACAGTCGAACGCGACCGCGTAGATGTATTTCTAGAAGCCATGATCGTTTCTCCTTGGAATCGAGCAAAAAACGCGAGGGCAACGGGGGAGTTCCGTTGCGGGGCGAGGCCGGCGATGAAACGGCCTCTGGCGCCGGCCGGCGCTCTGTTGTATCTGCTTTGTTCCATGGATCGACCCGAACAGGCGCTGGCACCCGATGGTTCGGCCGAAGGCGGCCGCAAGATCATCCACATCGACATGGATGCCTTTTATGCGTCGGTCGAGCAGCGCGACGACCCGGCGCTGCGCGGCAAGCCGGTCGCGGTGGGCGGCACCCGCGAACGCGGCGTCGTGGCGGCGGCAAGCTACGAGGCGCGCAGATTCGGGGTGCGATCGGCGATGGCTTCGGCCGTGGCGCGGCGGCAGTGCCCGGACCTTGTCTTCGTGCGGCCGCGTTTCGATGTGTATCGCGAGGTGTCGCGCCAGATCCAGGCGATCTTCGTCGACTATACCGACCTCATAGAGCCGCTCTCGCTCGACGAAGCCTATCTCGACGTGACCGAAAACCACCAGGGAATCGCGACCGCTACCGATGTCGCCCGGGCGATCCGCGCGCGCATCAGGGAGGAGACGGGGCTGACCGCGTCGGCGGGCGTCTCCTACAATAAGTTCATCGCCAAGCTGGCATCGGACCATAACAAGCCAGACGGCTTGTGCGTGGTCCGCCCCGAACAGGGGCTCGACTTCATCGCGCGCTTGCCGGTGTCGCGCTTCCACGGCGTCGGGCCGGTGACGGCAGCCCGGATGGAGAAGCTCGGCATCCATTCGGGCGCCGACCTGCGCCGCTGCAGCCGCGAGTTCCTGTCGCAGCAATTCGGCAAATCGGGCGATTATTTCTATCTCGCCGCCCGCGCGATCGATCATCGTCCGGTGCGTCCGGATCGGGTGCGCAAGTCGATCGGTTCGGAGAATACCTTCTTCACCGACCTTTACGCGCATGAGGATCTCGCCGCGGCGCTGACCGAGTCTGCGGAGACGGTCGCGCGCCACGCCGAGCGCACCGGGAAAGCGGGGCGCACCGTGTCGATCAAGTTGCGCTATGCCGATTTCCGTACCCTGACACGGGCCCGCACCTTGGCGGCGCCGATCGCCGACGCGGCCCGGATCGGTGAGGTCGCGCTCGCGCTGCTCGCCGCGTTGGAACCGGTCGAGCAGGGGGTGCGCCTGCTCGGGGTCACTTTGTCGAACCTCGGAGAGGGCGAGGAGGAACTGATCGTAACCGCCGAGCAACTCGCGCTCGCGCTGGAATAGGGCTGCGGCGAGCGCGCGCTCCCAAGCGCGTCAGGCTTCCGGCGCGCGGCCATCAAGGGTGAGACCGTCGCCGACCCCGTCGGGAAGACTGACCGGCGGCCCATCGTTCGCCCAGCGGAATCCACTCGTTCCTCCAAGCTGGCGCCGGATCGTCCTTCGAACGCGGGTCCGGCCTTGTCTCCACTCATTCGCGCGCCTCTCTTCAAAGAAGACGCTGGGAACGCTGGTTCTCAATCTGGTTAATATCGTTATCGGCGCTTCAGGCGCCGGGCGTTTGCGTTTGCGGTGCGATGCACTGGGGCCAGGCCAACCGCCCCAAGCTTAGCCATATTCTCCGCGCTGGTGACGACATAGGCGGTGGTGCGCGCTGCCAGCTCGATAAGCTCTGCCATGCTGGGCGCGCGGCCCCGTGCGAACAGCGCTCCGAGATCCTGTGCCTCCGCGAGGAAAGCTGCCTGCATGGCCCAGCACTGACGAGCGATCGCGATACCGGCGCTGGAGAATGCCTCCACCTTTTCCGGTACCATCTTCGCGAGCTCGACATAGTTGCCATCGACCGGCGAGCGCATGGCTGCGGCCATCATGTCCGAGCGCTTCTGCACGACCTCGCCGGACGCCTGCATCAGATCAGAGGCGCGATGGCCGGTGCGGGAGATGTCGAACCCTGCTGTCGCGAGGCGCATCCAGGCGGTGAATGGGTCGATCATCAGCTTCTCCGGGATCATAGGGGCTCGCTGGCTATAACGCACCAGCCGACCCGCGGGGCCAGGGCCTGGAAAATTGCGTCAGCTCCGCCGCTGCTGGCTTGCTACGATGTGCGTCCCGGCGAGACGCGGGCCGCTGCTGCGCGCCGCTCACGGCTCGCCGCGAGGCGTCGGCGCGTGGCATCCGGCAACAGCCGCAATTTTCGAGCTGCGCCTTGGTCGCTGGCATCGCGGAGCAGCCTCGCCGGTGTCCGGGGCGTACCTTGATCCAGTGGCGGGCCTGGATCTGGCGGAGAGCTGATCAGGCGACTTCCGGATGCGCGCTGAAATCGACCATGATTTCACCCGATATCCGCTCGAGCGCCTCGCGGACTGTGTCGGTCGATATGTTCGAGGGGATCAGCAGGCGCGCCTTCGCGCGGAACAGCGGCGCGCCAGACCACGCGCTGTCCTCGATCGCGGTCGCGAAGTCCTCGATGTTGACGTCCAGGCCGGCAAGAACCGTGGTCACTTCGCGGACGATGCCCGCGCGATCCTGACCGACGATCTCGATCACGAGCGGCTCGCCGCCGCGCCGGGCTGTGCCCGACGAGGCGATGATGTCGACCTTCAGCCCCACCGCGTCGATCCCGCGCGCTGCCGCTTCCAGCTCAGCCAGCCGCGCCTGCGGCAGTTCCACGAGCACCGACCCCACATATTTGCCGCCGAGGCGCGACAAGTGGCTCTCGAGCCAGTTCCCCCCAGCCGCATAGACGGCGTCGGCGATCGCGCGCGTCAGGCCGGGCCGATCGCTGCCGACCACCGTGAGGATTACCGAATGGTTCACGCGACCTCTCCCAGCCAGAGCCTGATCGTTCAAGGTGGAAGCGCTACGCGCTTTCACCGAAAGGGTGAATCGGGCTCTTTATCTATGGTTTAGACCTTGATTCACGGCTCGGGCTGATTCAGCCTGAACCGATCAGGGTCTAGCCGGGCGATGGTGCGCGGTTTCCGCCGCAATCGCAATCGTCGCGGGCAATTGGACGATCGATTCGGCCTGCCGATGGACCGCCGCGCCGGAGGATATCGATCAACCGGATTTGGCGAGGATCCAGGTGACCTCGATGCCCTGTGCGGCCACCGGGCCGGCTATCACCAGCTGACGGGTCGGTTGCGGGCGTCCGCGCGAGTCGATCCACACGCTGTCCTCGATCGCCACCTCGCCGCCGATGGCGCGGAAGCGCCACAGCGCGCCTTCCCCGATCCGCAGCAGCGCACCCGAGCCGTCGGCCGTAGCGGAGACCTCGACGCCGGGCGCCAGGTGGAAGCGAATCGCATAGTCGACCCCGTTGCCGCGCGCGCGCCGGCCCTGCGGCAGCAGCGCATCGAGGCCGCGCACTTCGCGGCCGCCGGGCCCGATCGTGATCTTGCGGCGGTGCGCCATCCCGAACCTCCGGACATAGCCGTCGTGGCGCATGTCGATGACGCTGCCGTGCAGATCCTCCTGCCGATCGAGCTCGAGTTCCGACACCCCCTTCCCCAGGGTTCCGTCGGAATGGACCGCGGTCGAGTTGCTGTCGTCGATCACCAGGGTGGAGTGGGCGGCGGTGCTGCGCAGCGCCTGGGCGAGATCGGGATGCAGCGCATTGTTCGCGCCGCGGCCTCCGCCGCAATTGACGATCAACCGCCAGGGACCGTCGGACAATTCCATGGCCAGCGTCGAGGCACAGGCATCGGCGGCGAAGCGCGAGATCGGCGGCGGGGCGGCGTCCACGACGATGCGGGTCTGTCCCATCGACAGGCGCTGATAGCCCCATTCGCGCGACTGCCGCAGCGGCCGTGCGCGAATGCCGGAGGCCGTGACGACCGCGTCGATCCTGCCGCCGTCGATCGGCGCCGAGCCTTGCCAGCTCGATAGCCCGCCATCGCCCAGGCTCAGCCCGAGCAGCGGCGGCACCGCCCGGCCGAGCGCCTCGCTGAAGGCGACGGGCGGGGTCTGGCCGCGCATCTCGTAATAGCGCCGCAGCATCGCCAGCAGGGCGACGAGATCCATCTGCTCGACCGGCGACCGGCTGACGAGCCCGCCGTCGCCGTGCATTGCTGCGTCCAGGGCGCGGGCAAGACCCCTCTCGCCATGGATCTGGCGCAGCTCGCCGCCCGGGATCAGCAGGCCGGCAGCGACCACGCCGATCCAGGCAGCGATGCGCGCGAGCCCGGGCGCGGCCTTGTCGGCGCTGCGATCGAGATGCTTGGCGCCGCGGTTGAGCGCGTTGAGGACCGGGCCGCGCAGTTCGTCGGACGACATGATCAGCGGCGCGTGGCAGCCCCAGAACAGGATGCGCCGTCCCCACAGGTCGGGGCGCCACGCCGCCTCGTGGATCTGCCGGCCGAACGCGTCCAGCCAGCGGCGGGTCAGCAGCTCCGCGATCGGCGCCACCCGCTGGCGCGGCCCCGCGGCGCTCAGGTCGCGCAGCCAGGCGAAGCTCTGGAGATGGTCGCTGAATGCCGCGGACATGGCGCGCGGCCGAAAGTCATAGCCCTCGATCGTGACGCTCTCGCCCTGCCACAATATCTCCCCGTCCAGCATCGCGCCGCCGAGGCGAACCATGCCTTCGATCGGATCGGCCGGCACGTCGTACAGCTTGAGCGGATAGTGGCCGCGCAGCCGCAGCCCGTGGACGGGGGTGCGCCAGGCCAGAGCGTGCAGTCGTCCGGCCAAGCGTTCGGCGAGCGAATGGCTCTTGTCGTGCTCGACGCGGATCAGGCGTCGGCCAGGCTCAACGCTGTCGCCGTAGCCGGGCCCGCCGCCCTCGCTCATCACGCGATGCTCACGCCTGCTTCAAAGCCGCGATGTTGCCGGCATAGGCCGTCGGGCCGCCCTTGAAGCTGGCGGTGCCTGCCACCAGCACGGTCGCGCCGGCGGCGATCGCGCGCGGGGCGGTGTTGACGTCGATGCCGCCGTCGACTTCGAGATCGATCGCCTTGCCGGTCTTGTCGATCATCTTGCGGATCGCCTCGATCTTGCGCAGCTGGCTGTCGATGAAGCTCTGCCCCCCGAAGCCCGGATTGACGCTCATCACCAGCACGAGATCGATGTCATCGATCAGATAGTCCAGCATCTTGGCCGGGGTCGCGGGATTGAGCGAAACGCCGGCCTTCTTGCCCAGCGCCTTGATGCGCTGGATGGTGCGATGGGTATGGGGGCCGGCCTCGGGATGGACCGTGATGATGTCCGCGCCGGCATTGGCGAAGTCCTCGAGGAACGCATCGACCGGCGAGATCATCAGGTGGACGTCGAAGGGCTTGGCGCTGTGCGGGCGCAGCGCCTTCACCACCGCGGGGCCGATCGTAATGTTCGGCACGAAATGCCCGTCCATCACGTCGACATGGATCCAGTCCGCTCCCGCGGCGTCGATGGCGCGGACTTCCTCCCCCAGCCTGGCGAAGTCAGCGGAGAGGATGGATGGCGCGATGCGGATGGGGCTGGTCATGATTGCCTTGGATTAGCGGGGTGGGAAGGGGCGGGCAAGCGCGCGCGGCCATCGGCCTGCTTCGGCCGTCATGTGCGCCTGAACCGTGCGATGAAGAAGCCATCCGCGCCGCCTTCGCCGGCAAGGGCGCCCGGCCGGATACGGACGCGACCGACCTTGTCCGGCACGAAGCCGGGCGGCAGCTCGGCGGCGGCGACGGGGTCGAGGCGCCAGTCGGCGTGGCGCGATAGGAAGGTCTTGGCGATCTGCTCGCCTTCGTCGGCTTCCAGCGAGCACACGGCATAGATCAATACGCCGTTCGCCGTGACCAGCCCTGCGGCATGGTCGATCAGCCGGGCCTGCATGTCCGCCGCCTCGGCGATGGCCCGCGGGCCGGCGCGGTGGAGGACGTCCGGATGGCGGCGGAAAATACCGGTGGCGGAGCAGGGCGCGTCGAGCAGCACGCCATCATAGGGGGCGCCATCGGCGAAGCCGGCCGCGTCGGCGACGGCGAGAGCGGCGCTGAGGCCGGTGCGGGCGAGGTTCTCGGCGAGACGTCCCATCCGGGCTTCAGACAGGTCGACCGCGGTCACGGCCCAGCCATTGCTGGCCAGCTGCATCGTCTTGCCGCCGGGCGCCGCGCACAGGTCGAGCGCGCGCCGACCGTCGCCCTTGCCGAGCAACCGGGCCGGGATCGACGCCGCGATATCCTGGATCCACCACAGCCCCTCGTCGTAGCCCGGCAGATCGACGACGCGACGTCCGGCGGGGATGCGGACATGATCGGAGGCCAGGCTCTCGCCTTCGAGGCGTCCCGCCCAGTCGGCGAGGTCGACGCCGGGCTTGAAGCTCAGGTCGACGGGAGGCGGCGCCGCGATCGAGAGCCGCGCGGCTTCCACCGCTTTCGCGCCCCACGACCTGGCCCAGCGATCCGCCACCTCGGATGGCAGGTGCGGGGGGTCGGGCAGGGTGCCGCCGTCGCGCAGCACATGGGCGAAAACGCCGTGGACCAGCTTGCGCGGGCCGCCATCGACCAGCGGCAGCACCGTCGCGATGGCGGCATGCTGCGGCGTCTTCATGGCGAGCGCCTGGACCAGCGCCATGCGCAGCACCATGCGGGCCTTGGCATCCGGCGGCAGCGGGCGCTCGGTGGCGGCATCGATCAGCGCATCGAGATCGCCCGTGCGGCGCAGCACTTCTGCGGCGATGGCATGGGCGAAGGCACGGTCATCCGCCCGCTCCAGGTCGCCGCAGGCGCCATCCATCGCGGCTTCGAGGGGCAGGCCGCGGCGCAACACCGCATCGAGCAGGCGCAGTGCCGCGCGGCGGGTGGCGGTTCCGGTGGGATCTTCTTTCACCCGCGCGCTTTAGCCGTTCGCACCGCGCGAAGTCGAGGGATGTGGTCCGAAGACCGGAAGTTCAGCCCCGCCCGCGCGGATCGAGAGCGCTGCTCCGCCGCTTGGTCTTCGGCACCGACGAGATGGCGGCGCGGCGCGGCGGCGTTGTCATCGGCGTGACATTGCGCGATCGAATCGGCACGCCCATCTCGCTGGCGATCATCTCGAGTTGGGCGATCCGGTTCTCGGTCGCGGGGTGGGTCGAGAACATGCTGTCGCCGCCGCGCTGCACGCCCGGCACGATGTACAGCGCTGCCGCGGCCGGATTGCGTTCGACCACCGGGTTGGGGATGCGGGCAGCGCCCTGCGCGAGCTTGGCGAGCGCCGATGCAAGGGCGCGCGGCTTGCCGGAGATCTCCGCGCCGCCGCGATCTGCGCCATATTCCCGCGAGCGGCTGATGGCCATCTGCACCAGCATCGCGGCGAACGGCGCAACAACGACCGCGAGGATCGTCGCCAATATCTGCCCGCCATCGCGGCGGCCATTGCCGAAGAACATGCCGAAGTTGGCGAGCATCGAGATCGCGCCGGCGATCGTCGCGGTCATCGTCATGATCAGCGTGTCATGGTGGCGGATATGGGCGAGTTCGTGCGCCATCACGCCCTCGATCTCGTCGCGGTCGAGCATGCCGAGCAGGCCGGTGGTCGCCGCGACCGCCGCGTTGGCCGGATTGCGGCCGGTCGCGAAGGCGTTGGGATGCGGGCTGTCGATCAGGTAGACGCGCGGCATCGGCAGGCCGGCGCGGCGTGCAAGCCCATGGACCAGGCCGACGAATTCGGGGCAGGCGGAGGCATCGACTTCGCGCGCGCCATGCATGCGCAGCACGATCTTGTCGGCGTTCCAGAAGGTGAACAGGTTCATGCCCGCGGCCACCAGCATCGCGACCATCGCTCCGCCGGAACCGCCGATCGTAAAGCCGAGTGCCATGAACAGCGCGGTGAGCGCCGCCAGCAGCATGGTCGTCTTCACCATGTTCATCTTGCCTTTGCTCCTTCCAAAGCCAATGTGGGGAAGAGTGCGGCGCTCTTCAATCATGCGCGGCCAAGGATGATCGCCATGTCCGGAAAACGCCCACCCCATGTCAAACCCCCGGCGCACCTTTCGCCGAACACGCCGGTTCCTGCTCCCGAGGAGATCCGGCCCGAACCGGAGTCGGGCGGTCGCAACGGACCGGATCCCACCCGCTATGGCGACTGGGAGCTCAAGGGCGTGGCGGTCGATTTCTGACCCGTGATCTAATCGGGATTGTTCGCCGGCTGCAGCAGCGCCGCCGTTTCGATCCGATCCAGTGCGACGCGCGCCTGGACGTAGCGGCGCGCGCTGGCGATCCAGGCCGTGGCGGCCTTGCGGCCGGGCAGGCGCGCGATCTCGGCCAGCGCGGCGTCGACATGCCCTGCGGCGAGATCATCGCGGGCGCGGGCGAGCCGGTCCACCGGGGCGACCGATGGCGCCGAGGCGCTGCGGATCACGATGACGTCCGCCAGTTCGCGGCGGAAGCCTTCCCACCAGCCTTCATTCGCCGAAGCCATCGATAGCTGCGGCTCGAGCGCATCGAGCTGATCGCGCAGCTGGTCGACCGTGACTGGCTGGCGCGAGGCGCTGATCACCACCGCGACGGCCTGCGGTTCGATGCTGCCGAAGCGGTCGCGCAACACGCCTTCCAGATAGCCGAGCGGCGCACCGCGGTCGATGGCGCGGCGCGCGGCGAAGGCAACGAGCAGGCCCTCGGCGCGATGGGCTTCGCTCGTAGCGACGGCGGCGCGCTGGCCGATATCATCGATCTTGTCCTCGATCGTGTCGATCCGGCGGTCGACGATCGTCTCGACCACCTCGGTCGGCGGCGCGGGCGCGATGTTGACGAGCGCAGGGCGGGGTGGCGGCGCGGGCGTGGCGATGACCGGGGGCGCCGGCTTGACGATCTCGGCGACGCTGTCGAAGCGATGGAACAACCAGGCCATGGCCGCCATGCCGAGCAGCAGCGCCACCACCATCGACGCCAGGATCGGCGTCCACGACCGGCGTCGCTGGCTATAGGGGTCGACGGGATCGGGCATGCTCGGCTCGTCTCTTTTCGCTCTCTGGCCGTCTTATTGGCACAGCCGCGCCGCCGCCGCCAGCAGCGCCGCGTCGTCGGGCTTCGCCGCCGCGATCGCTGCGCGCCAGCCGGGGCCGGCCGCGGCCAGCACGGCGGGGGCCAGCGCCGCAACGGCGATCGACCCGCGCGAGATTCTGGCGTCGTCGCACAGCTTGGCGAAATGCTCGGCGGCGCGGCCCGAATGGAGCAGCGCCACCGCCTCGCCTTCCCGAAGCGCGGTCAGCGCCTTCTCACCCAGGCGGCCGATCGCGGCGCTGCGATAGACGATGCGCCGATCGATCGTGATCGCGTCATGCCCGACGTCGCGATAATCCTCGCCGGCGAGGTGCAATGCGCGCGCAACGCCATTCTCCGCCGCCGCATCGAGCATCATCGCCGCATCGCCGCGGCCGGTGCGGATATCGGTGAAGCCCGCCGCCTTCAGAGCGCGCGCGGTCGCGGCACCGACGGCATAGGCGGGCATCGCGGTGAAGTGCTTGAGGCCCTTGCCGGCCTGGCGCACGGCATTGGCGCTGGTGACGAACAGCGCGTCATAGTCCTGCGGACCGGGCGTTGCCCAGGCGATCGGTTCGATCTGGAAGATCGGCGATATGATCGGCCGCCAGCCTTCGTCGAAGGCGCTCTTGGCGGTCAGGCTGGCCGCGGGCTCGGGGCGCAGCACGAGGAGCGGGCGGCGGCTCATGCGCCGGTGAACAGCGCGCGCAGGCGCGGCGAGGCTGCGTCGAGCAAGCGGTGGGCCAGCGTCGCCGCATCGGCGGTGCGCAGCAGCAGCGCTTCGCCCGAGCGACATTCGCTGCCGTCCTCGGTCAGGATCTCCGCCCGCAAGTGCAGGCCCGCGCCCGAACGAACCGCGAGCGCGGCAACCGGGGAGCGGCAGTCCGCGCCGAGCGCGGCGAGCAGCGCGCGTTCCGCGGTGACGCAGGCGTCGGTCGTCTCGTCGTCGATACAGCCGAGCAGCGCCCGGATCTCGCTGCTGCGGGCCAGCGTCTCGATTCCGACCGCGCCCTGGGCGGGCGCCGGGAGCATCTCGTCGGTCGAGATCGGATGGCCGATCTCGCTGCGCCCCAGCCGGTCGAGTCCGGCGCCTGCCAGCAGCGTCGCTTCGGCCTCGCCGGCCGCCAGCTTGGCCAGCCGCGTGTCGACATTGCCGCGGAACAGCACGATCTCGGCATCGGGCCGCGCGCGCCGTACCTGCGCCGAGCGCCTCGGCGACGATGTCCCGACCCGCGCGCCGCCGGGCAGCGCCCCGAGCGAGTCCGCACCGATCAGCCTGTCGCGGACATCGGCGCGGGGCAGCATCGCGGCGATGACGATCTCGGCCGGCCGGATCGTCTCGACATCCTTCATCGAGTGGACCGCGAAATCGATGTCTCCGTCGGTCAGGGCGCGGTCCAGCTCCTTGGTCCACAAGGCCTTGCCGCCGACCTCGGCCAGCGGGCGGTCCTGGATCCGGTCGCCGCTGGTCTTGATGGTGACGATCTCGATCGCCTCCTCGCCCCAGCCATGCGCCGATCGCAGCGCCGCGATCACCATGCGGGCCTGGGTCAGCGCCAGCGGCGATCCGCGGGTGCCGAGGCGCAAGGGGCGGGAAGGGGCAGGGGTCGTCATTCGCTGTCCTTAGAGAAGAGGCCGGTCGAGCAAAAGCTCTTCCCTGTCATTTGCTTTCAGCGGGTCGAAGCAGCCCCAGCCGCTCGCGCCGCATCCAGCGCCAGACCAGCAGCACCGCCACCACGCCCAGCCCGGAGGCAAGGCCGAGCCAGATCCCCACGCCGCCCATGCCGAGCGGGAAGGCGAGCAGCGTGCCGACGCCGATGCCGATCACCCAATAGCCGACGGCGGCGAAGATCATCGGCACGCGCGTGTCCTGCAGCCCGCGCAGGATTCCCGAGCCGACCGCCTGCGCGCAGTCGACCAGCTGGAACAGCGCGGCCACCGCCAGGAAAGAGACCGCGAGCCGGGTGACCTCGGCATTGGCGGGCGCATGGACATCGATGAAGCCGCTTATCAACAGCCGCGGCGCGCCGATCAGCAGCGCCGCCGAGAGCAGGGCGAAGGCCGTGCCGAGGATCAGTGCCAGCCAGCCGGCGCGGCCCGCCGCCGCGCCGTCGCGCCGGCCATGGGCATAGCCGACGCGCACCGTTGCCGCCTGGCCGATCCCCATCGGCACCATGAAGCACAGGGCAGCGATCTGGATCGCGATGGCATGTGCGGCGAGCGACGCCCGGCCGATCAGTCCCATCAGGAACACCGCGGCGTTGAACACCGTGACTTCGAGCGCGAGTGTCACCGCGATCGGCAGGCCGACCCGCCACACCGTGCGGAACCGGTTCCAGTCGGGAACCCAGAAGCGGCCGAACAGCTGATAGCGGCGGAAACGGCGATCGAGACCGACCACGGCAATCATGCCCAGCGCCATGAACACCGCCGACAGGAAGCTGGCGAGGCCGGCGCCGCGCAGGCCCATCGCGGGCAGCCCGAAATGGCCGAAGATCAGGACCCAGCCTGCCAGTGCATTGAATGGCACGGTTGCCAGCGTGACGATCACGCCCCAGATCGGTCGTTCGAGCGCCGCGACATAATTGCGCAGGACCAGGAACAGCAGATAGGGCAGCAGCGCCCATTGCAGGCTGCGCATCAGCTGGGCGGCGCCTGCGGCTAGCGCGGGATCCTGGCCGAGCAGGACGAGTATTTCCTCGCTGTGCCAGAGCAACGCCCAGCTCGGCAGGCAGATCAGCGCGCCGGCCCAGATGGTCTGGCGCACGCTGCGGCGGATGTCGCGCACCGAATGGAGCCGCCGCCCGCGTTCGCTGGCGATCAGCGGCGAGGCGGCGGTGGTGAGCCCGATCCCGAAGATGAGGAAGGCCGTATAGAGATTGAGGCCGAGCGCGCCGGCCGCCACCGCGTCGGCTCCGAGATGGCCGAGCAGCAGCAGATCGGTGGCGGCAATGGCCGACCAGCCGAGATTGCCGATGATCAGCGGCACGCTCAGCGACAGGAGCGCGCGCGCCTCGGCACGCCAGGGCGTCTCGGAAGTCACGATTGCGGACATGCCGCGCTCCTTAGCCTTGCCGGCGCAGCGCGGGAACCCTGCCGGCAGTTAACATTCCGGTCCCGCTCGCCTACAGGCGCTGGATGGCCATCATCCTGGGTATCGAATCGAGCTGCGACGAGACCGCTGCCGCGCTGGTGACGAGCGACGGCCGCGTGCTCGCGCATCGCCTCGCCGGACAGGAAGAGGCACACCGGCCGTTCGGCGGCGTCGTGCCCGAACTGGCGGCGCGCGCGCATGTCGAGATGGCGGTGCCGCTGGTCGAGGCGGTGCTGGCCGATGCCGGGCTGAGGCTCGACCAGGTCGATGCGATCGCCGCCACGGCGGGGCCGGGGCTGATCGGCGGGGTCATGGTCGGGCTGATGACCGGCAAGGCGCTCGCCCATGCCGCGGGCAAGCCGCTGATCGCGGTCAACCATCTCGAAGGCCATGCGCTGTCGCCGCGCCTCGCCGATCGCGATCTTGCCTTTCCCTATCTGCTGCTGCTGGTTTCGGGCGGGCATTGCCAGCTGCTGCTGGTCAACGGCGTCGGCGATTATCGCCGGCTCGCCACGACCATCGACGATGCCGCCGGGGAGGCCTTCGACAAGACCGCGAAGCTGCTGGGCCTGGGCTTTCCGGGCGGCCCTGCGGTCGAAGCGGCGGCCCGGCTCGGGGACGCGAAGGCCGTGCCGCTGCCGCGCCCGCTGCTCGGCAGCGCCGAACCCCATTTCTCCTTCGCGGGCCTGAAGAGTGCGGTGTTGCGGGCACGCGATGCCGGCATCCACAGGCCAGAGGATGTCGCCGCGTCCTTCCAGCAGGCGGTGGTCGACTGCCTGATTGATCGCACCACGCGCGCGATCGGCGCTGCCGACGGCGCGACGGCGCTGGTGCTGGCTGGCGGTGTCGCCGCCAATCAGGCGGTGCGTGGTGCGCTCGCGGCGCTCGCCGAGCGATCGGGCCTCGCATTCGCCGCGCCGCCGCTGTGGCTTTGCACAGACAATGGCGCGATGATCGCCTGGGCCGGGGCGGAACGCTTCGCGGCCGGACTGATCGACGATATGGAGGTCCCGGCCCGTGCCCGCTGGCCGCTCGATCCCGGAGCCGAGAAGGCGCGCGGCGCCGGAGTGAAAGCCTGATGATATCTGGAGAGACGATGAAGCTGCAGAGGCTGGGTGTGATCGGCGGCGGCGCCTGGGGCACCGCAATGGCCCAAGTCGTCGCGAGCGACGGGTCGGATGTGCTGCTATGGGCGCGCGAGCCCGAGGTGGTCGACGCGATCAACGAGACGCACTGCAATCCGATCTTCCTGCCGGTGCTGCCGCTCAGCAAGCGGGTCAAGGCGACCGACGATCTCGCGGCTATGGCCCATTGCGATGCGCTGGTCGTCGTCGTCCCGGCGCAGTTCGTGCGCCACCTGCTCGCCGCCCTGCCCGCCGGCGCGCGCCCGCTGGTGCTGTGCGCCAAAGGTATCGAGGCCGGCACGCGGATGCTGATGTCCGAGGTCGCCGAAGCGGTCGTGCCCGGCGCGCCGATCGCCGTGCTGTCGGGGCCGACCTTCGCGCATGAGGTGGCGGCAGGGCATCCGACCGCGATAACGCTGGCCTGTGCCGACGAGGCGGTGGGGCTGGCGCTTGCGGAACGGCTGCGGCGGCCCGGATTCCGTCCTTATCTGTCGGATGACGTGGTTGGCGCCGAGATCGGCGGTGCGGTCAAGAATGTGCTCGCGATCGCCTGTGGCGTGGTCGACGGCGCAGGGCTTGGGCAGAACGCCCGCGCCGCGCTGATCAGTCGCGGCTTTGCCGAGATGACGCGCTTCGGCCTGGCCCGCGGCGCCAAGGCCGAAACACTGGCCGGGCTGTCGGGATTGGGCGACCTCGTGCTTACCTGCTCGTCGGTCAGCTCGCGCAATTTTTCGCTGGGCAAGGGCCTGGGCCAGGGCATCCCGGCTGCGGAGCTGCTCAGCGACCGCCGCACGGTGGCGGAAGGCGCCTCGACCGCGCCGGTCCTCGCCGAGGCCGCGCGTGCGGCCGGGGTCGACATGCCGATCGTCGATGCGGTCTGCGCGCTGCTAACCGGGGGCGCCAAGGTCGATGATGTCGTGAAGGCGCTGCTGGCGCGGCCGTTGAAGCAAGAGGGAAAGTAGGTGAGGTCCGCCCGGGTGCAGGCGGAATGTGCGCCACGCTAACGTGGTTCGAAGAGACAAGCGCGTGCAGCGCGTCCGAGCGATAGCGAGGATAGCCAAGGCCGACGGACGTCGGCCGCCCGGCGCCTGAGGGCTATATCGAAAAATCCTTAGTTAGGATTATCCGCCGTGCCGCCTGCCTCGCCGACCGACCCGACCCGGCCGATATTGCCGAACAGCTCGCGAAAGAAGCCGCGCTTGCTGCCCAGAGTCGGGGTCTTGTCGCCGTAGAGCGAGACGCTGGCCACCTTTTCGAGACCGGTGCGCTCGACGGAGGCGACGTTGCCGCGCTCGTCGAAATGAATCGCGAGCACCGTCTGGCCGACTGGCTTGGGTGTACGGAAACCGATCTGCTTGGTGTCGCGGGCGACATAATACCAGGTCTTGTCCTTGTCGAACTGCCCCGCGAACGTCGGGCGACCCAGGGTGCGGCCCACCGATTCGCGATTGTCGATGCCGGGCTGGACGGTGCCGATCAGCGTGGAATCGACCACATAGCCCTTATGATCGCGGGTGCGGGCGCACCCTGCGGTCAGGCCCAATATGGCGAGCGCGCCGAGCAGAGCGGCCGTTCGCGACAGGGTCCGGGGCATCAACATCTCCTTGAAACACGCAATGGCAGCGCCGACCCTTGCGGCGCGCCCGATCCGCCTCAATATGCGCGGGAGCTACCCAGTGGCAAGATGGGCTCGCGCAAGATAGAGGGCGGGGCTTGATGCCCGCTGAACGGGCTGAGGAACAAGACGTGAATTTCCTGAAGACATTGTTCGGGTTCGGGCCTGACCCGCGCGAGGCGTTGATCCCGCTCTACAACTCGGTCGTCGCCGAGGCGCGCCAGCCCGCCTGGTATGCCGAGATGGGCGTGCCCGACACGCTGGACGGCCGCTTCGACATGGTGTCGGCGATATTGTCGCTGGTGCTGGTCCGGATCGAGGCCGAGGGCGATGCAGGCCGCGGTGCGAGCGCGCGGCTCACTGAAGTGTTCATCGACGACATGGACGGACAGCTGCGCCAACTTGGCATCGGCGATGTGATCGTCGGCAAGCATATCGGCAAGATGATGGCGGCGATGGGCGGGCGGCTCTCGGCTTATCGGGCAGCGATCGGCGACCGGACCGCGCTCGAGGAGGCGCTGGTCCGCAACCTGTGGCGCGGCGAGTCCGCCGCGGACGCGAAGCCGGCGCTGGTCGCCGCGCGGATGCAGGCGATCGCCGCGCGGCTGGAGACGCTGCGCTGGGATGATCTTCTCGCGAATGGCCTGCCCCGATGACGCCCGAATTCTCACGGCCGGTGCGGATCGACACGCTCGGCGAAGGCGGACGGACGCTGACGGTGGAAGCGGATCCCGCCGAGCGGGCGGCACTGGCGCGGCGCTTCGAGCTGATCTCGCTCGAGGCACTGTCGGCGGATGCGGCGCTGCGCCGCGAGGCGGACAGCATCTTCGTGGAGGGGCGCATCCGCGCGTCGGTGGAGCAGGCGTGCGTCGCCACCGGCGCGGCGGTCCCGGCGGCGATCGACGAGCCGTTCAGCCTGCGCTTCGTGCCTGCGGGACAGGCGGCGGGCGAGGAGATCGAACTCGATGCGGAGGATGTCGACACGATCGATTATGAAGGCGGCGCGATCGACCTGGGCGAGGCGGTCGCCGAGACGCTGGCGCTGAGCCTCGATCCGTTTCCCCGCGCGGCCGATGCCGATGCGGTGCTCAGGGAAGCGGGGGTGCTGTCGGAGGACGAGGTGGTGGCCGGCCCGTTCGCGGCGCTGCAGGCGCTGAAGGACAAGCTGGGCTAGCTGGGGCTTGTTCCGCCTTTACTCAGCCTCGCGCCACTGAGTGGCGATTTACGCCCCTCCGTCATGCTGAACTTGTTTCAGCATCCACTCTGCCCCTCGGGAACGCTCCCGCGCAGGAAAGTGGATCCTGAAACAAGTTCAGGATGACGGCGACGGGTGGACGAGGAGGAGCGGAGAATGAATCGATCGAATCGAAATCAACTCTACGCCCTTCGTCCGACCCACCACAGCACGGCATAGCCGCAGACTGCGGACAGCAGCGAACCACCCAGCACGCCGATCCTGACCTCGTCGCCCAGCATTGGACCGTCGAAGGCGAGCCCGCCGATGAACAGGCTCATCGTGAAGCCGATGCCGCAGAGCAGCGCGACGCCGTAAATTTGCACCCAACTCGCACCCTCGGGCGGCGCGGCCAGTCCCAGCGCTGCCGCGAGGCGGATGCTGCCGAAGATGCCGACCTGCTTGCCGACGAACAGCCCCACTGCGATCCCCATCGGTAGTGGCGCGAGCAGATCTTTCAAGCCGATGCCGCCCAGCGACACGCCTGCATTTGCAAAGCCGAACAGCGGCACGATCCCGAATGCCACCCACGGATGGAGCGCCGCTTCGAGCCGCTCGAGCGGGGAGCGATCATCCTCGCCCAGCGGTATCGCCAGCGCGGCCAGCACGCCGGCGATGGTCGCATGCACCCCCGACAGCAGCACGGCCAGCCAGAGCGCAGCCGCGAGCAGCAGATAGGGCCAGAGCACCGCGACGCCGAGCCGCCCGAGCGCGAACATCGCGGCGAGGAGCAGCGCCGCAGCCAGCAGCGCGGGACCGCTGATCGCCGGGGTGTAGGCGAGCGCGATGATCGCGACCGCGCCCATGTCGTCGACGATGGCGACGGTGGTCAGGAACAGCTTGAGCGAGGTCGGCGCGCGCGACCCGAGCAGCGCGAGCACGCCGATGGCGAAGGCGATGTCGGTCGCGGTCGGGATCGCCCAGCCGCGCGACAGCCCCACCGTCCCGCCGGTCCACAGCGTGTAGAGCAGCGCCGGCATTGCCATGCCCGCTGCGGCGGCGATGAAGGGCAGGGTGCGATCCGACCAGCGCGCCAGATGACCGCAGACGAACTCGCGCTTGATCTCCAGGCCGACCAGCAGGAAGAATAGCGCCATCAGCGCATCGTTGATCCAGTGGAGCAGGCTGAGCGGCCCGATGGACGCCTGGAGCAGGTCGACATATCCGGCGGCGAGCGGGCTGTTCGCCACCAGCATGGCAGCGGCAGCGGCGAAGATCAGGACGACCCCGCCGGCGGCCTCGGTTCCCAGGAATCGGCGGATCATCGAATTCATCGCGGCACGCTAGACGTGCGAACGCGGAAAGTCGAAGCGAGGAGATGTGCCCGTCCGCGGGCCCATTCAGGGCACCAGCACCGTGTCCTTCGCCTCATCGAGCAGTTCGGGATAATCCAGCGTATAATGCAGTCCGCGGCTTTCCCTGCGGTGCAGCGCGGAACGCACGATCAGGTCGGCGACATCGACGAGGTTGCGAAGTTCGATCAGGTCCGGCGTGACGCGGAAATTGCCGTAATAGTCGGCAACTTCCTGGCGGAGCAGCGCCACCCTGTGCGCCGCCCGTTCCAGGCGCTTGGTCGTGCGGACGATGCCGACATAGTCCCACATGAACCGCCGTATCTCGCGCCAGTTGTGCTGGACGATGACTTCCTCGTCGGAGTCGGTGACGCGGCTCTCGTCCCAGGGACGGATTGGCGGCGGTGTCGGCATCTCGTCGAAATGGCGCTTGATATGCTCGGCGGCGGCGTCGCCGAACACGAAGCATTCGAGCAGTGAATTGGACGCCAGCCGGTTCGCGCCGTGAAGGCCGGACTGGGTCACCTCGCCGGCCGCGTACAGGCCGGGCAGGTCGGTGCGGCCCTTGAGGTCGATGAGGACGCCGCCGCAGGTATAATGGGCGGCCGGCACGATCGGGATCGGCTGGGTGGTGATGTCGATGCCGAGCTTCAGCAGCTTGGCGTGGATCGTCGGAAAATGCCCGGTGACGAAGTCGGCGGGTTTGTGGCTGATGTCGAGATGGACATAGTCGAGGCCCAGCCGCTTGATCTCATGGTCGATCGCCCGGGCGACGATGTCGCGCGGCGCCAGTTCTGCGCGCTTGTCGAACCGCGACATGAACCGGCGGCCGGTGGTGGGCAGCTTCAGTTGCCCGCCCTCGCCGCGCATCGCCTCGGTGATCAGGAAATTCTTGACCTCGAGATTGTACAGGCAGGTCGGGTGGAACTGCATGAACTCCATGTTGGAGACACGGCAGCCCGCGCGCCACGCCATCGCGATGCCGTCGCCGGTGGCGCCGCGCGGCGATGTCGAGAACAGATAGGCCCGGCTGGCGCCCCCAGTGGCAAGGATGGTGGCGCGGCCGGTGAAGGTCTCGATCGTGCCGGTCGACCGGTCGACCGCGTAGACGCCCCAGATATGGCCATCCCCGGAATAGCGCTCGCCATGCCGGCTGGTGATCAGGTCGATCGCCGCCCGATCGGGGAAGAGGGTGATGTTCGGGTGCGCTTCGGCGGCCTTCTCGAGCGCGAGCTGGACGGCTTGGCCCGTGGCGTCGTCGACATGGACGATGCGGCGGTGGCTGTGCCCGCCCTCGCGGGTCAGGTGCCAGCGGTCGTCGCGTCCGCCGCCGGGATTGAAAGGCACGCCCAGCTTTGCCAGCTTCTCGATCGCCACCGGCGCATTTTCCACGACGAATTCGACGGCGGTGCGGTTGTTGAGTCCCGCGCCGGCAATCATCGTGTCTTCGATGTGCGATTCGAACGTATCGCCCGGCTCGAGCACCGCGGCGATGCCACCCTGGGCCCATGCGGTCGAGCCGTCGGAGATGCCCGCCTTCGCAAGCACCCCGACCTTGAAGCGATCGGCAAGGTTGAGCGCCGCGGTCAATCCCGCAGCACCCGAGCCGATCACTACGATGTCGAAATTATAGGCGGCCATCGCCCGCGCCAGGATTCTGAACGGAGGCGGCGTTGTTCTGGCGCGTGAGATTCAGGAAAACATCCTCCAGATCGGCTTCCTGGGTCGAAACGTCGACGATGCCGAGCCCCTCCCGCTGTACCGCCGCCAGCACCTCGCCGGCGTTCACCTTGTCTTTGGAATAGGTTATGACGAGTGTTCGGCTGCCCTGCAACTCGACCTTGTCGAAGCACACCGCATCGGGCGCCTTGTCGAGATCGCGGTCGACCGTCACCGATACCGCCTTCTCCTGCGCCATGCCGACCAGTTCGCGGGTCGGCTGGTTGGCGATGACGCGGCCATGGTTGATGATCGCGATGCGATCGCACAGCTGCTCGGCTTCCTCGAGATAATGGGTGGTCAGCACGACGGTCACGCCGTCGGCATTGAGCGCGCGCACATATTCCCACAGCTGCTGGCGCAATTCGACGTCGACGCCCGCCGTCGGCTCGTCGAGGATCAGCACCGGCGGCGAATGGACCATGGCCTTGGCGACGAGCAGCCGCCGCTTCATGCCGCCCGACAGCGACCGGGCATAGGCATCCGCCTTGTCGTGGAGATGGACGGCGCGCAGCAGCGCGTCGGTCTGCCGCCTGGCCTTGGGCACGCCATAGAAGCCGGCCTGGTTTTCGAGCGTCTCGCGCGGGGTGAAGAAGGGATCGAACACGATCTCCTGCGGCACGATCCCGATCGACGCCTTGGCGTTGCGCGGGTCCCTGTCGATGTCGAAACCCCATATGTCGACATGGCCGGCGGTCTTGTTGACCAGCCCGGCGAGGATGTTGATCGTCGTCGACTTGCCCGCGCCATTGGGTCCGAGCAACCCGAAGATCTGCCCGCGCGGAATGTCCAGGTCGACATCGAACAGCGCCTGCTTGCCGCCCTTATAGACCTTGGAAAGGCCCCTTATGCTGATCGCCGCGTCGCTCATGGCGCGCGGCATAGCGGGTGCGGCGCGCAGGTGCAAAGGGGGAAGGGCTAGTTCCTTTCCGAAGGATCAAGCCCTGGGCGGCACCGGCAGGCAGTCGAGCCCCGCGCCCGCCGCCGCCGCGCAGAGCGCGATCGCGGTCGAGCGGTCGGTCACCGGGCCGATACGCACGCGCACCAGCTGGCCGTCGGGCGTCTCTTCATAAGCCGGCTCGAAATCGGCGGCTCGCCTCATCCGGCTGCGGATCCGGCCCCAGGCGTCGCGCGCGGCGCGGTCGCCCGAATAGGCGCCGAGCTGGATGCGCCAGGGCGGGCCCGCCGCGGGCGGCGCGGCGGCGCTGGTCAGTGCGACCGCCGCGCGCGGGGTGATCGGACCGCCCTTCCGCCAGGCGGCCAGCTCGGTCTGGTAGCGCGCATAGGCGCGGTAGAAATCGAGGAACGGCGCCATCAACCGGTCGAGCGCGACCGGGGCGAACGCCTCGAGCCCTTCGGCGGGCAGGGCGGCGGCCTCGGCGGACACTGCGCCGGCGACTGCGCAGAAGCGCGCCTGAACCGGTGGCTGCGCGAAGAAATTATAGACCTGGGTGACGTGCGCGTCGGTCGCGGCGGCACTGCCGAGGCGCTGGCCTTCGGCGCGATAGGCGGCGGCGAGCAGCGTGCGCTGGCGACCGAGCAGGCGGTTGTAGTTGCGGGCGATGCTCATCGTCCCCGGTCGATCGCAGGTCAGCGCCGCGACGTTAAGCGCCGCGCGCAGGTGCCACATCGCCTCGCTGGGCGAGAGATCCGAGTTGATCGTCCGATAGCCGCCCTTGCCGTCGGCGGGTGGCAGCTTCAGGCTGTCGATCGCGCCCGCGGGCGGTGCCGGTCGTGCCGGGGCGTGGAGCTTCGGCGACGGTGCCGGCTCGACGGTCTTCCTGCCGCAACCGCTCGCCAGCAGGGCCGCTGCTCCGGCCGCCGTCCAAAGCCCGATGTTCGATCGCACAGCCGATCCTCCCGCACGGACCATGCGCGAGCCCCATCGCCGTGTCAGGAGCCGCTGCGCCCATCCGAGTCCGTTCCGGGCCGGGTCGAATCGCCGGGCCGCCAGCGCGCGCGCTCCAGCGCGATGCCGGCCAGATTCTGCGCCCGGCCGGCATGACGGAGCCGAACCCGATCGAAGCTTTGCGCGGCTGATCGAAAGCGTTCGAGACAACGCCGCGCTTCGGTCGACGCTGCACGCTGCACGCCGTTCGCCTGCCGGATCACCGACAGCGAGTCCCCGATCAGGATGATGTCGCGCAGGCCATGGGCGGCGGCGATCTCCAGCGCATGCAGCAAGGCCAGCCATTCGGCCTGCCCATTGTCGCCGTGGCCCAGGTCGCGCCGGATATCGGCGAGGCCCCGCAGCACGACGGCGCTTTCCATCGGCCCGGGATTGGGGCGGCAGCCGCCGTCAAAATATAATTTTACCGCACGGCCGTGCTTTTCGTTCACCTGCGCTTCACTCGTCGGCTAGCATCGTCGCGCCATGACAGCATATCGCCCGCGCATACGCCATGGCCTCGCCCTTGCCGCGCTGCTCGCCGCTTCCGCCGCCGGCGCGGCGGAGACCGTGGTGGCGCTCAGCCCCGAGGCCAAGGCGAAGATCCTCGACGATGCAGCGGCGAAGCCGTCGACCTCGCTGGGCGAATCGGCGGTCAATGCGCCCGACCGGCAGGTTCATGGCGAAGTCGGGATGATGATCGGCACCAACGGCGCGCGCGGCGTGTTCGGATCGGCCGTCGCGCCGCTGGGCGGCAGCGGCTCGGTGGCGGTCGCCGTCGAAAATAGCCGCTTCGGGCGGCTGCGCTAGATTGCGCGACTCCGGCGCGCTTGCTAATCGCCGGGCATGAGCACGCAGCCCGCCCCCGAAACCATTCAAGTCGATTCCAGCCGCGTCGTCTGCGATGGCGCCAGCGACATTCCGGGCGGCGGCGCGCTCGGCCACCCGCGCGTGTTCCTCGAGATCGACCCGGACGAGGGCTATGTCGATTGCGGCTATTGTGACCGTCGTTTCGTGCTGAAGGATGGCGCCGGAGCCGGCGGGCACCACTGAGGCGGAGCCTAAAAGCCGTCATGCTGAACTCGTTTCAGCATCCACTCTTCCGTTCGCGAGCGCTCTCCTGCTGTCGGGTGGATCCTGAAACAAGTTCAGGATGACGACAGACGAGATGGCAGCCGCCAAGGCAATTTCGCTCTTGGGGTTCCGCGCCGAGTCCTTATATCGGGCGCATGACGATCCTTCCCGCAGACCCCCGCCACTTCCTCTACCGCGATACGCTCGACCCCGATGCGGCATTGCGACTGACCGCGCAGACCCTGCAGGGCTGCGATGATGGCGAGCTCTATCTCCAATATATGACCTCGGAGAGCTTCGGCTTCGACGATGGCCGGCTCAAGACCGCCGACTACAACACCCAGGCGGGCTTCGGCCTGCGCGGGGTCTCGGGCGAGACCACCGCCTTCGCCCATGCCAATGAGCTGAGCGAGGCCGCGATCATCCGCGCCGGCGAGACGATGACGCTGCTCGATCCCGCCAAGGGCAGCCGCGCCGCGCCGCCGCGCCGCACCAACAGCCGGCTCTATACCGGCGAAGACCCGCTTGGCCTGATCCCGTTCGCCCGGAAGGTGGCGCTCTGCCAGGAGGTCGACGCCGCCGCCCGCGCCCGCGATCCACGCGTCCAGCAGGTGTCGGTCGGCCTGTCGGGTTCGTGGAGCGTGGTCGAGATCGTCCGTCCCGATGGCTTCACCGCCTTCGACGTGCGCCCGCTGGTCCGCCTCAACGTATCGATCGTGGTCGAGCAGAATGGCCGGCGCGAAACCGGCTTCTTCGGCCTTGGCGGCCGTTATCTCTATGACCGGCTGTTCGAGCCGGCGACCTGGAATCGCGCGATCGACGAGGCACTGCACCAGGCGATCGTCAATCTCGATGCGGTGGCGGCGCCCGCCGGCGAGATGACCGTGGTGTGCGGCCCCGGCTGGCCCGGCGTGCTGCTTCACGAGGCGATCGGCCATGGCCTCGAAGGCGACTTCAACCGCAAGGGCACATCGGCCTTTTCCGGACGGATCGGCGAGCGGGTCGCGTCGCCGGGCGTCACGGTCGTCGACGACGGTTCGATCGCCGACCGGCGCGGCTCGCTGACGATCGACGATGAGGGCACGCCGACCCAGTGCAACGTCCTGATCGAGGACGGCATCCTCAAGGGCTATATCCACGACCGGCTGAACGCCCGCCTGATGGGCGTCGAGCCGACGGGCAACGGCCGTCGCGAAAGCTATGCCCATGCGCCGATGCCGCGGATGACCAATACTTTCATGTATGGCGGCAACGACGATCCTGGCGAGATCATCGCGCGGGCGAAGAACGGCATCTATGCCAAGAGCTTCGGCGGCGGCCAGGTCGATATCACCAGCGGCAAGTTCGTCTTCTCCTGCACCGAGGCGTACAAGATCGAGAACGGCAAGCTGACCGTGCCGATCAAGGGCGCGACGCTGATCGGCGACGGCCCCTCGGTGCTGACCAAGGTCACCGCGATCGGCAACGACATGGCGCTGGACGAAGGCGTCGGCATCTGCGGCAAGGGCGGCCAGTCCGTCCCGGCAGGGGTCGGCCAGCCGACCGTGATGATCTCCGCCCTGACCGTTGGCGGCACGGCAGCGTAGCGCTGTGCGCACTTTCCCGTCCGTCATGCTGAACTCGTTTCAGCATCCACCAGGCGGCGGGGGAACGTCAGAGGCTCTTGCGACGAGCTTTACGCACTCTCTTGGACGTCCCCGAGCGGAAGAGTGGATGCTGAAACAAGTTCAGCATGACGGTATGTCCTTAAGTCCGATGGCGGCCTGAGCCATGGGCATCGCGGTCGCGCTGGGAGGTGGGGCCGCGCTCGGGTGGGCGCATATCGGTGTCCTGCGCGAGCTGAAGGACCAGGGCATAGCCGTGCGCGCGGCGGCCGGCACCTCGATCGGCGCGCTCGCGGCGGTCTGCTTCGCGGCCGGCAAGCTCGATGCGCTCGAAAGCATCGCCCGCTCGACCAACTGGCTGCGCGTCCTGTCCTACCTCGATCTCCACATGCGGCCTGGGGCGATGCTGGGCGGCCGCGGCATCCTGCGCGATCTCGAACTCCACCTCGGGCGGCTGCAGTTCCAGGAGCTGTGGATTCCGTCCGCGGCGGTCGCGACGGATCTTGTCACGGGAAAGCCGCTGGTCATCGATCGCGGGCCGGTCAATCCGGCGATCATGGCCTCGATCGCCATTCCGGGCCTGTTCCGGCCGGTGCAATATGACGGCCATGTGCTGGTCGACGGCGGCGTGGTGATGCCGGTGCCGGTCGCCGCCGCGCGACAGATCGCTCCGGACCTGCCGGTGCTTTCGGTCAATCTGCAGGGCGATTATCATGGCCGTCGCGTCACCGCGGGAATCCGTGCGCAGCCGAAGCGCAGCCATCCTTCGCTGGCGGTGGTGCGGGCCTCGACGATGCTGCTGATGGCCGAATTGGCGCGCCATTCGCTGGCGCTCGATCCGCCGGATCTGGGGCTGACCCTGCCGGTCGGCCATGTCGAGATCCATGATTTCACCCGCGCCGATGAACTTATCGCGATCGGCCGCCGTTCGGTGATCGAGAAGATCGAGGGCATCCGCGCGCTGGCGGCGCGCGCTTCGGGGATGAGGGCTGCGCGATGACCGACACGGCAGAGGGCACCGCCCTGGTCCACGATTTCTGGTTCGGCGAGATCGGTTCCGATCGCTGGTGGGTACGTTCGGCCGACACCGATGCTGCGATCGTCGAGCGTTTCGCGGCGCTCTGGGAGGAATGGCGCAGCCGTACCCCCGAAAGCTTCCTCGGATCGGCGCGCGAGGCGGTCGCCGGCGTGATCCTGTTCGATCAGTTTCCCCGCAACATGTTCCGCGGCCATGCCGATGCCTTCTCGACCGATCCGCTTGCGCTCGCGATTGCCAGGGGCGCGCTCGATCGCGGCCTCGACAAGGCGATGAGCGAGGATGAGCTCAGCTTCCTCTACATGCCGCTCCAGCACAGCGAGTCGATGGCGGATCAGGAGCGGTCGCTGATCCTGTTCACCGCGCTCGGGAATGCCAATTCGCTCGATTTCGCACGCAAGCACCATGACATGATCGCGCGCTATGGCCGCTTTCCCGCGCGCAATGCGGCGCTCGGCCGCGCAGACCGCCCCGGCGAGGATGTCGCGATCGCGCTGAGCAGGGGCTGGTAAGCGAGCGGGGCCCGGCGCGAACCCATTGCCCGGGCAAGGCGCTGCCCAAAAAAAGGGCACGGCTTAACTTTTAATCAAAGCGCTCCGAGTCGTTTGCGCGGCTTTGCCGCACCCGCGAGGATTGGACCTGTGAATCCAGGCGCGCTCGTGGTTGGCACGCTTATTGCTAAGCACAATCGGGCTAAATAGGGAGGCAGAATGAAACTCGTCATTGCCATCATCAAGCCGTTCAAGCTGGACGAGGTGCGCGAAGCACTGTCCGCGCTGGGCGTGCAGGGCATGACCGTTACCGAGGTCAAGGGCTTCGGGCGGCAGAAGGGCCAGACGGAAATCTACCGCGGCGCCGAATACAGCACCAATATGGTTCCGAAGATCAAGGTCGAGGTGGCCACCACCGACGACCTGGCGGGCCGGGTCGTCGAAGCGATCCAGCAGTCCGCTAACACCGGCGCCATCGGCGACGGCAAGATCTTCGTCCTCGAGGTCGCGCAGGCGGTGCGGATCCGCACCGGCGAAACCGACGACGTCGCGCTCTGATAGAAGGGGGACACATGAAGTTTTCAACCAAGATCGGGGCGGGCCTGAGCGGCCTTGTCCTGTCCGCGCTGACCGCGGCACCGGCCTTCGCGGACCTCGTCAAGGCTCCGACCACCGAACAGATGGCCACCATGGTCAACAAGGGTGACACCACCTGGATGCTGATCTCCTCGGCGCTCGTGCTGATGATGTCGGTTCCCGCACTGGCGCTGTTCTACGGCGGTCTCGTCCGCACCAAGAACATGCTCTCGGTGCTCATGCAGGTGCTGATGATCGTATCGATCGCAGCGCTCGTCTGGGTGGGCTGGGGCTATTCGATGGCCTTCACCTCGGGCGGCGAAAACCATTATTTCGGCGGCTTCTCCAAGGCCTTCCTGGCCGGCGTGAACGCGTCGACCTATGCGGCCACCTTCTCGAACAACGTCTACATCCCGGAATACGCTTTCGTCTGTTTCCAGATGACCTTCGCCTGCATCACGCCGGCGCTGATCGTCGGTGCCTTCGCCGAGCGCGTGAAGTTCTGGCCGCTGATGCTGTTCATGGTCCTGTGGCTCACCATCGTCTATTTCCCGATGGCGCACATGGTCTGGTACTGGGCCGGTCCCGACTTCCTGCCTGACACGCCGTCCGACTACGGCATGATCTGGGGCTGGGGCGGTCTCGACTTCGCCGGCGGCACCGTGGTTCACATCAACGCGGGTATCGCAGGCCTGGCAGGCGCGCTCGTTCTCGGCAAGCGCACCGGCTACAAGAAGGAGCCGATGCCTCCGCACTCGCTGACCATGACCATGATCGGCGCCTCGCTGCTGTGGGTGGGCTGGTTCGGCTTCAACGCCGGTTCCAACCTCGAGTCGAACGGTGTCACCGCGGTTGCGTTCATCAACACCTTCGTCGCTACCGCTGCCGCGGCCGTCGCCTGGGCGGTGATCGAGCAGCTCATCCACGGCAAGCCCTCGCTGCTGGGCGCTGCCTCGGGTGCCGTCGCCGGCCTCGTCGCCATCACCCCGGCTTCGGGCTTCGCCGCGCCGGTCACGTCGATCCTGCTCGGTGTCGTCGTCTCGATCGTCTGCTTCTTCTTCGTCACCACGGTGAAGAACAAGCTCGGTTATGACGACTCGCTCGACGTGTTCGGCGTTCACTGCGTCGGCGGCATCGTCGGTGCGCTGGGCACCGCCATCGTCGCCGATCCGGCGCTCGGCGGCCAGGGCTGGATCGATTACACCGTGTTCCCGGCCGTTGCCGGCACCTATGACATGGCGGGTCAGTTCATCACCCAGCTCAAGGCGGTCGGCGTTACGCTGCTGCTCTCGGGCGGCGTGTCGGCGATCCTCTTCTTCCTCATCGACAAGACCATCGGGCTGCGGCCTTCGGTCGAAGTCGAGCTGGAAGGCCTCGACATCGCCGAGCATGGCGAGCGGGCCTACAACTATTGATCGAATTGGGGCCGCTCCATCCGGGGCGGCTCCTCCGGGCGTTCCTCCTGCGAACGCACTGGGGCCGGTGGGGCAACCCTCCGGCCCTTTTTTTGTTCATGCCTCTTTCCGCGGCGGTGCCGTTTCACGTGTGAAAGCGTAATGACCGGACTATGATCACCGTCGCGAGCTACAATATCCGCAAGGGCCTCGGCACAGACCGCAGGCGCAGGCCCGATCGCATCCTCGACGTGCTGCACGAGGTGCATGCCGACATCGTCGCGCTGCAGGAGGCCGATCGCCGCTTCGGGGCGAAGCAGAGCGCCTTGCCGACCGAACTGATCAAGCAGGGCGAATATAAGGCCGTGCCGTTCGACATCCGCCCCGGCGGGATCGGCTGGCATGGCAACGCCATCCTGGTGCGCAACGCCGTCGAGATCGGCGATTACCAGCCGATCGAGCTGCCCATGCTGGAGCCGCGCGGCGCCGTGATGGCCGAGCTGACCATCGGCGGCAATGACCTGCGCGTGATCGGCATGCATCTCGACCTGTCGGGGCTGTGGCGGCGGCGCCAGGTCCGCGCGATCATCGACCATATCCGCCGCCGCAAGCGCAAGATGCCGACCGTGATGATGGGAGACCTCAACGAATGGTCGCTCCAGGGTGGCTGCATCCGCGAGTTCGCCGCGGACCATCATATCGCGCCGACCGGACGCAGCTATCACAGCCGCCGCCCGGTCGGTTGCCTCGACCGGATCATCCTGACCCGCGACCTGCACTTGGTCGCCTGCGGAGTGCATGTCAGCGAGCGGGCGCGGCTGGCGTCCGATCACCTGCCGGTATGGGCACGGCTGAAGCACCAGTAGCGCGGCGGAGCCCTCCTTCGAAACGGTGCGGCTTATGAGCTTCGCCCACTGGCGCTCGTCAAACCACGCCGCTACATCGCCGAACCATGGCAAAGCTCAAGATCGCCTCCTGGAACATCAACTCGGTCCGCGCGCGGATCGATATCGTGCGTCAGTTCCTGCTCGAGCAGCAGATCGATATCCTGTGCCTGCAGGAAACCAAGGTTCGCGACGATACCTTCCCGTTCCAGATGTTCCGCGACATCGGCTATTCCCATTTCGAGATCAACGGCCAGCCGATGCACCACGGCGTCGCGATCATCTCCAAGCTGCCGCTCCGCGATCATGGCCGCCACGACTGGCAGGACAATGGCGAGGCACGGCATGTCGGGGTGCGCCTCGATTGCGGCATCCGGCTCGAGAATGTCTATGTGCCGGCCGGCGGCGACATTCCCGATCGGGAGGCCAATCCGAAGTTCGGGCAGAAGCTCGATTTCCTCGGCCGGATGATCCGCTGGTCGGAGGAGCTTGCCGAGCCGACGCTGCTGGTCGGCGACTTCAACATCGCGCCGCTCGAATGCGACGTTTGGAGCCACAAGCAACTGCTCGACGTGGTCAGCCACACCCCGATCGAGGTCGAGACGCTCAACCGCCTTCAGGCCAGCCACGACTGGGTCGATCTCGGCCGCCGCTTCGTGCCGCCGCCGGCGCGGCTCTACACCTGGTGGAGCTATCGCGCGCAGGATTGGGCGGCATCGGATCGCGGCCGCCGGCTCGATCATATGTGGGCGAGCCCGGAGGTCGCGAAGCTCGCCACAGATCATTATATCTGCGAGCCCTGCCGCTCCTGGATCAAGCCCTCCGATCATATCCCGCTCATCACCGAGCTCGACGTGTGAGCGCCGCCCGATCCGCGGCGCGCGCGATCGACGCGCTCAAGCGGGGCTGGCCCGTGGCCGTGAGGTCGGACGGCGGCCGGGTGGTGGTGCTCGCGATCGAGACCGCCAATGACGTGACCCTTGCCGAATTCGATGCCGACAGCCCCGCCGACGTGCTGCTGTCGGCGGCGCGTGCGGCGACGCTGCACCTCGCCAATCAGCGCGAGGCGGCAAGCCCGGCCTGCCCGGCGCTGGTCGAGCGGGTGCCCTGGCTCGACTTGCCGACCGCGACCGCGCTGGCCGATCCGGTCCAGGATCTCGCGACGCCGTTGAAAGGTCCGTTCCGCGCAAAGGCGGTGGCTGCGCCGGAGGCCGCTGCCGCCGCGCTTCGGCTCGCACGGCTGGCCGGGCTGCTGCCCGCCCTGTTTGTGCGATCCGACGGGCCGGTCGAGGCGGAGGTCGAGGCCGGCGCGCTCGACGATTACGAAGATCCCGCCCATCTCGTCATCGCGTCGCAGGCGCGGCTGCCGGTGGCGGTGGCCGACAAGGCCGAGATCGTCGCCTTCCGTCACGTCGCCGATGCGGCCGAGCATGTCGCGCTGATCATCGGCAAGCCCGATGGCACGCCGCCGCTGGTGCGGCTGCACAGCGAATGCCTGACCGGTGACGTGCTCGGCTCGCTCAAATGCGACTGCGGCCCCCAGCTGGCGGGCGCGCTCCAGGCCATGACCGAGGCGAACTGGGGCATCCTGCTCTATCTGCGCCAGGAAGGGCGCGGCATCGGGCTGATCAACAAGCTCAGGGCCTATGCGCTGCAGGACCAGGGCTTCGACACCGTCGATGCCAATCTGCGCCTGGGGTTCGGCGTCGACGAGCGTGATTTTCGGGTGGCGGCACGGATGCTGGCGCTGCTCGGCCAACTCAGCGTGCGGCTGATGACGAACAACCCGCTCAAGGTGTCTGGGCTGGAAGCGGCTGGGGTGGCGGTGGTCGAGCGGGTACCGCACAAGCTGGGGGAAAACCCCCATAACAGCGCCTATCTCGCCACCAAGCGCGATCGAACCGGCCATGTCCTGTGAGCGTCGTCCGCGTCGATAGCGTCGCGCTGACTCTCACCGGTCCGGCCGGCATGACGGTCGCCTGCACGATCGGCCGCTCGGGGGCGTGCCCGGCTGCGGACAAGCGCGAGGGCGACGGCATGACGCCGCTCGGGACATGGCCGATCCGGGCGGTGCTGTTCGGGCCGGGCCGGGCAACGCCCCCGGATGGCATGCGGCTGCCGTGGCGCTGGGTGCGTGAGGATGACGGCTGGTCGGACGGGGTCGGGGATCCGCAATATAACCGGCCGGTGCGGCACCCGCACAGCTTCTCGGCGGAGCGGCTCGTGCGGGAGGATGGGCTCTACGATGTGATCATGGTGCTCGGCCATAACGACGCCCCGCCGGTCGACGGGCGGGGCAGCGCGATCTTCCTGCATTGCGGGGAGGGGCGGCCGACCGAAGGCTGCGTGGCGATCGACAAGGCGGAATTGCTGGCGCTGGTTGCGCGGCTGGGGCCGGGGGATGCCGTCGAGATTGCCTGACCGCCAGTCCTTTCCATCGTCGCCCCGCAGCGCCTCCCGATGATGCGATCGATGGCGACCATTTCGCCGCCCTCACATGGCGGCGAGCATCCTGGTCGTCATGGCAATCGCCCTGGTATCGGATCAGTGTGCGGAAATGATTTTGCCGTCGTCGGCCTTGGGCGCCTCGCGGTTGCGCAATTGCGCCACCTCGGCCGCAGCGACCGGCGCGGCCTTGTTGCCCCAGCTGGTGCGGACATGGCTCAGGACGGCAGCGATCTGCGCGTCGGTCAGGTCGGCCTTGAAGGAGGGCATGCCGCCCCGCCCCTCCAGTATGACATGGATCGGCGCGGCGGCCGGCCCGAGCACGAAGGCGTCGCCCGCCAGCGCCGGGAAGGCGCCTTCGATGCCCTTGCCGTCTTCCTGATGGCATGCGGCGCAATTATCGCTGAAGCTCTGCGTCGGATCGAGTGCGGCGGCCGGGAGCGCCGCCACTGTCGGTTCGTGGCTGGTCTGGGCGATGGCGGCCGCTGCGATGGTGGCCATGAACAGCGGCAGGCAAATCCCATAACGCATCGGCATCATCATCCCTTGGTCGCCCCTGCGCGGGGCCGTTCGACCTGCTGCCACGCGTTTTCGAAGGCGTCCGCCCGCCAGCCGCGATATAGCGCATATCCTCGCCGGCAAGATAGATGCGGCCATCCGGTTCGGTCAGCACCGGATTCAATCCGCCTGGGCGATGCGCTCCCGGCATTCGCTGGCAATGTCCCGCAGCTCGCCGAGCGTCTGGTCGAGCGCCTCGCGCTGCGCTTCGAGCGCCTCCATGCGCTCGCTTACCCGCGCCAGCAGCCGACGCGTCTGCTCAAGATGCCGGCTGTCGACCTCGTACAGGTCGAGAAACTCCTTGATCTGGCGCAGGCTGAAGCCGAGCCGCTTGCCACGCAGGATCAGCTGGAGCCGCCCCACCTCGCGCCGCGAATAGACCCGCATCGTACCGATCCGCTGGGGTTCCAGCAGGCCCTTGTCTTCGTAGAAGCGGATTGTCCGGGTCGTTATGCCGAGCTCGGTCGCGACATCCTGGATGGCGCGAAGCTGCCGGCCGTCGTCGTCGCCGGACGATTCCCCCTTTGCCATCGTCTCAGCCTGTCGTTCGGGCGCCGGCGGCCCTGGCGGCTTCCTCGGCCACCAGTTCCTTCTTGGACAGCTTGCCGATCAGCGTCTTGGGCAGGCTCTGGCGGATTTCGATCTCGCGCGGCATTTCGATCTTCGAAAGGCGCGTCGTAAGGAAATCGTGCAAGGCCTCGGCCGTCTCCTGCCGGCCGGGGCGCAGCACGACGAACGCCTTGGGCGCCTGGCCGCGATATTCGTCGGGCACGCCGATCGCCACCGCCTCGAGTATGGCGGGATGATCGTAGAGCGCTTCCTCGATCATCCGCGGATAGACATTATAGCCGCCGCAGATGATGACGTCCTTGATCCGGTCGACCAGGAACAGATAGCCGTCGGCGTCGAGATAGCCGATGTCGCCGGTGCGCAGCGCACCGTCGACGAAGACCTTCGCGGTCTCTTCGGGTTTGTTCCAGTAGCCCTTCATCACCTGCGGCCCGCGTGCGCAGACCTCGCCGCGCTCGCCGGTCGGCATCAGCCGGTGCGGGTCTTCGAGGCTACGGATCTCGATGACGGTGGCCGGGAAGGGGATGCCGGCGCTGTTGTCCTTGACGACGCCATCGGCGGGATTGCAGGTGAGGATCGGCGAGGTCTCCGACAGGCCATAGCCTTCGACGACGCGCGCGCCGGTCAGCCGCTCGAACTCCGTGCGGACGTCGAACGGCAGCGGGGCGCCGCCCGAGACGCAATAATCGAGATCCTCGAAATGGACGGGCTGTTCCGCCGCTGCCTTGTTGATCGCGGTCAGCATGGTCGGCACGGCCAGCAGCTTGGTGGGGCGGGTCCGTTTCACCGTCTTGAGGAACTGCTTCAATTCGAAGCGCGGCAGCAGGATCATCTCGGCGGCGGTGTCGACGCCGAAGTTGAGCACCGTCGTCAGCGCGAAGACATGGAACATGGGAAGCACGCCCATGATCCGGTCCTGCCGCTCGGTGTCGTCGTGGACATGGAGCACCATCTGGCGGCTGTTCGCGGTCAGGTTGGCGTGGGTGAGCATCGCCGCCTTGGGCACGCCGGTGGTGCCGCCGGTATATTGAAGCACGGCGACGTCATCGGCGGCAATCGGCACCGGCCGGAATGTGGCGCGGCTGGTTGCCAGGCTTGAGAACGCGACATGGCGGGCGTCACGGGGCCAGCGCGCAATGTCGCGGCGCTTGACCAGCCGGTAGGCGATCGACAGCAGCGGCGGCATGACATCCGCCATCGGGCAGACGATGATCTTCTCCAGGCCGCACTCGGCAGCGATGGCGGCGACCTTCGCGTGTATCGCCGTCACGTCCGGCACCGCCATGATCGTCGTGCCGGAGTCGCGAATCTGGTGGCGCAGCTCGTGCTCGACATAGAGCGGGTTGAAGTTGACGATCGTCGCCCCGCACCGCAGCGCGGCAAAGTAGAGCACCACGAAATAAGGCGTGTTCGGCAGGCATAGGCCGAACCGCACGCCCGGGCTGACGCCCATCGCCTGCAGGCCGGCTGCGACTTGGTCGATCTGCGCGCCGATCTCGCCATAGCTCCAGCGCCGGCCCAGGAAATCGATCGCGGTCCGCGCGCTATGATCGCGCACCGCGGCCTCGATAAGCTCGGTCAGCCTGCGCGGGGGGATCGGCGGGGACGCTGGCACGTCCCCGCCGATCTTAGAAGCTCATGCGCCCGCCCAGCGCGAGGATGATCGCGCGAGCGTTGTGCAGCTGGCCGTTGGTCAGGATCGGGGTCTGTACGGGTGTGCCGGCATAAGCGGCCGTAATGCGGTCGATCGATGCGTCCTTGAAATCGACATAGTTTGCCGCGGCGTCGAGCGTGATCGTCTCGGTGATCGCATAGGAGGTGCCGAGCGCGAAATTGATGCGGCTGGCATCGGGCACCCGCGCATCACGGAAGCCGTCGCGCGTCGGGGTCTCGTCCCACTGGACGCCGGTCCGCATCGTCCAGGCCGGGGTTACCGCATAGTCGACGCCGCCCGCGACGCTCCAGCTGTTCTTGTAATTTTGCGGCAGGGCAGCGTTGAGCGGCGCGCCGAGCCGGATCGCATCGAACTTGTTCCAGCCGGCGCGGACGACCTGGCCGTTCAGGGTCAGCGCTTCGGTCGCATGGACGCGCACGCTGGCGATCGCCTGCCACGGCGTCCGGAACTTCGCCTTGATGTTGTTGATCGTGCCGTTCGATCCGGCAAGCGGGCCCAGCAGGCCAGCCGTGGTCACATTGCCCTTCAGGACATGCTTGATCGAGGATTTATAGGCGAAGCCCAGGTCGATCATCTCGCTGGGGTGGATCTGCACGCCCACGCTATAGCCGAAGTCCCAGCCCTTGCCGCGCAGCGTCTGGTGCCCATCCGGAAGCAGCGGCGACAGGTTGGGCAGCGAGTTCGACAAGGACGCCTTGCTGTGCTCGGCATTGAGGGCGATGCCGATCCCGAAGACGGGCGACGGCGCAAAGGCGATCGACGGCTGGACGTCGAAGGTCGTCAGCCGCGTCTTGTCGGCTGTGTAGCGCGCCCAGCTCGTGCCATTATAGTTGGTCATGAAGCTGAACGGTGCGGTGATGGCCAGGCCGACGGCGAACTGGTCGTTCACTTTCCACGACGCCGCGCCCGACGGCAGCACGCCCTTCTTGAGCGGGTTGACGGAAACCTGTTCGCCGCCGACCGGTGCCGGCGCCTGGCCGGGGCGGACGATCAGCGTTCCGTTGTTGCGGACATCGCCCTTGGGCAGGATCGCGGCGACGCCGGCATAGACGGTGCTGGTGGCGTTGCCCGCGCCGGCGGCCGGGTTCCACCACAGCGAAGCGGCGCCCTGGTCGGCGGCTTCGCCCGAAAAGGCGCGGCCGGCGGCGCGCACCGACTGTTCCTGCAGATAGAAGGCCGACGCATGGGCAGCGCCGGCGCCCGCCAGCGCAACGGTCGATGCGGCACCGGCCAGGGCGATACGGCGAAGGGAAAACATGGTCATCGGGTGTCGTTCCTCTCTTGTCTCGGTGCGTCTCAGCGCACGCGGGTCCAGGTCTGGTTCTTGCACAAGGGCACGAATATGCAGCCCCTCAGCTTCAATGTGTTGGCGTCCACCGGAGTGATCCGCGCATCATAGATCTTGCCGTCCTCGGCATTGTAGATCGTGCCGTCGTTCCAGACTCCGTCCTTGAAGCTGAAGCCGCCCAGGATCTGGAGACCCTTGAGCGCGCGGCCACGCAGCTTCTCGTCCTTGTTGTTGACGTCCTTTATCGCGGGATTGGCGGCGATGCCGTCCGACGTCACCAGCTTCCCGCAGAGGGAAGTGCCGCAGCGGGCAATCTCCACGATGCCGTTGCGGGTCTCGGTTTTCCATCGGCCGACCACCGCGTCCGGGCTCGCACCCGCCGCCATGGCCAACGCCATAAGCATGATCGTCATTGCCCTGCTCATCCTCCTGCGAGCCGCCCGATGCTGCGATCGGGTCGTGCTTCGTGGTGCAACATGGATTGCACAAAAAGATATTAACGTATAGGGTAATCTTCATACCCATAAGGCAATTCATCTGCGGCTGTTGCAGAAAAGCCGCGCCAAGGAGACGGAGTCCGATGCCAAGTGCCGTGATCGCAGGCTATGCGCGTTCGCCCTTCCATCTTGCCGGCAAGGGCGATCTCGCCCGCGTCCGGCCCGACGATCTCGCCGCGCAGGTGATTCGCGGGCTGATCGAGCGAAGCGGCATCAAGCCCGACGACATCGAGGACATCGTTCTGGGCTGCGCCTTCCCCGAGGGGGAGCAGGGGCTCAACGTCGCACGGCTGATCGGATTGCTCGCCGATCTTCCGATCAAGGTCGGCGGCATGACGGTGAACCGGTTCTGCGGATCGTCGATGAGCGCCATCCATATCGCCGCGGGCCAGATCGCGATCGGCGCGGGCGAGGTGTTCATCTGCGCGGGCGTGGAGAGCATGAGCCGGGTGCCGATGATGGGCTATAACCCGCTGCCCAGCCCCGAACTCGCGAAGAAGCGGCCGGGCGCCTATATCGGCATGGGCGACACCGCCGAGAATGTCGCCACCCAGTTCCAGATCCCGCGTGCCACCCAGGAAGCTTTCGCCCTCGAAAGCCAGAAGAAGGCCGCTGCCGCGCGCGACGGCGGCAGGCTGGCCGACGAGATCGTCCCGATCAGGACGAAGAAGGGCCTGGTCGATCTGGACGGCGTGCTGCGCCCCGGCACCACGGCCGAGGCGCTTGCCGCCCTGAAGCCTGCCTTCGACCAGAATGGCACGGTCACCGCCGGCACCTCGTCGCCGCTGACCGACGGCGCGGCGGCGGTACTGGTGACGAGCGAGGACTATGCGAAGGCCAACGGCCTTGCCATCCTCGCGCGGATCAGGAGCGTCGCGGTGTCGGGCTGCGAGCCCGAGATCATGGGCATCGGCCCGGTCTCCGCATCGCGCAAGGCGCTCGAGCGGGCGGGCCTCGCCGTCGGCGATCTCGGCGTCGTCGAACTCAACGAAGCCTTCGCCAGCCAGGCCCTCGCCTGCAGCAACGAACTCGGGCTCGACCCCGCGACCGTCAACCTCGACGGCGGCGCGATCGCGATCGGCCATCCGCTCGGCGCCACCGGAGCGCGCATCGTCGGCAAGGCCGCGTCGCTGTTGAAGCGCGAGGGCGGCCGATATGCGCTGGCGACCCAGTGCATCGGCGGCGGGCAGGGCATCGCCACCATCCTCGAGGCGGTGTGATCATGGAGCCGATCCGGAAAGTCTGCGTCATCGGCGCCGGCACGATGGGCGCGGGAATCGCCGCGCAGGTCGCGAACGCCGGAGTCCCGGTGCTGCTGCTCGACATCGTCCCGAAGGATGGGGCAAATCGCAACGCGATCGCCGAGGGCGCGGTCGCGAAGATGCAGAAGGCCGAGCCCGCACCGTTCATGTCGAAGGCGGCCGCGAAGCTGGTCGAGACCGGCAATATCGAGGACGACCTCGCCAGGGTCGCCGAATGCGACTGGATCGTCGAGGCGGTGATCGAGCGGCTCGAGATCAAGCAGGGCCTCTACGCGAAGCTCGAGCAGGTTCGAAAAGCCGGCACGGCGATCTCGTCGAACACTTCGACCATCCCGCTCGCACAGCTGATCGACGGCCGGTCGGAGGCGTTCGCCGCCGACTTCATGATCACCCATTTCTTCAACCCGCCGCGCTATATGCGGCTGCTCGAACTGGTCACCGGCCCGAAGACCGATGCGGAGACGGCGGCCATGGTCGCCGGCTTCGTCGACCGGGCCATGGGCAAGAGCGTCGTCCGCACCCACGACACGCCCGGCTTCATCGCCAACCGGATCGGCACCTACTGGCTGCAGGTGGCGATCAACGCGGCGATGGATCTCGGCCTGACCGTCGAGGAGGCCGATGCCATCGGCGGCCAGCCGATGGGCGTCCCCAAGACGGCGATCTTCGGGCTGGTCGATCTGGTCGGCATCGACCTGATGCCCCTGCTTCAGAAAAGCATGAGCGCGACCTTGCCGGCCGGCGACGCCTTCCATGCCAGCGTTCGGCCGACGCCGTTGATCGAAAGGATGATCGCCGACGGCTATACCGGCCGCAAGGGCAAGGGCGGCTTCTACCGGATCAACCGGGAGGCCGGGAAGCGCAAAGAGGCGATCGACCTCGCCACCGGCCAATACCGTCCGGCGATCAAGGCCAGCGTGCCGCGCGCCGGCCTCGCCGCACTCGTTGCCACGCCCGGGCCGACCGGGGATTTCGCCTGGGCCGTACTGGGTCAGGTGCTGGCCTATGCCGCGAGCCTCGCCGGCACGATCGCCGACGATATCGTCGCGATCGATGCGGCGATGAAGCTTGGCTACAATTGGAAATATGGCCCGTTCGAGCTGATCGATCAACTCGGCGCCGCGGCCTTCGCGAAGCGCCTCGCCGACGAGGGCAGGCCGGTGCCCTCGATCCTGGCGCTGGCCGGTGATCGCAGCTTCTACCGGATCGAGGGCGGCAGGCGCCAATATCTCGGGCTCGATGGCGACTATCATGATGTCGTGCGAGCCGAGGGCGTGGTGCTCCTCGAGGACGTCAAGCGTGCGTCGAAGCCGATCATGAAGAACGGCTCCGCGGCATTGTGGGACATCGGCGACGGGGTGGCCTGCTTCGAGTTCAGCTCGAAGATGAATGCGCTCGACGGCGACACCCTCAAGCTGCTCGGCCAATCCGTCGCGCATGTCGCAGGCTCGATGAAGGCGCTGGTGGTATACAATGAGGGCAGCAATTTTTCGGCGGGCGCCAATCTCGGCCTGGCGCTGTTCGCGCTGAACATCGCCGCGTGGGGCGAGATCGACAAGCTCGTCGCGGGCGGCCAACAGGCCTATAAGGCGCTGAAATACTCACCTTTTCCGGTAGTTTCGGCACCGGCCGGCATGGCGCTCGGCGGCGGCTGCGAGATATTGCTCCATTCCGATGCGATCCAGGCGCACGCCGAAACCTATGTCGGCCTGGTTGAATGCGGCGTCGGCATCGTCCCCGGCTGGGGCGGCTGCGGCGAGATGATCGACCGTTGGGTCAAGGCGGGCGTGCTGCCGAAGGGCCCGATGCCCGCCGTGGCCAGGACCTTCGAGATCATCTCGACGGCCACCGTCGCCAAGTCGGCCGCCGAAGCGAAGGAGCTTCTGTTCCTGCGGCCGTCCGACGGCATCACGATGAACCGCGACCGGCTGCTCGCCGATGCCAAGGCGAAGGCGCTGGCACTCGTCGATGGCTATCAACCGCCGAAGCCGCCCGAGTTCCGCCTGCCGGGCGAAAGTGGCCGCGTCGCGCTCGGCATGGCGGCAGAGGGCTTCCACAAGCGTGGCGTGGCGACCGACTATGACATGGTGGTCTCGGACGCCCTGGCGACCGTGCTCACCGGTGGCGATGCCGACTTGGTAGACGTGGTGACCGAGGAGCAGATGCTGGGCCTGGAACGCGCGGCCTTCATGCAGCGAATTCGCGATCCGCGCACCATCGCCCGGGTGGAGACGATGCTCGCGACCGGCAAGCCGCTGCGGAATTGAGCAACAAAAAACCCCTCCCCTTCAGGGGAGGGGTTGGGGTGGGGCCTACCCTCCTCGGGACTGGTGCTTGGGGTGAGGCCCCACCCCCTGCCCCTCCCCTGAAGGGGAGGGGGGTTAGGATGGAGAAGACAGATGCAAGTCTACGAGGCCCCGCTGCGCGACATGCGCTTCGTCATCCACGAGCTGTTCGACGATGCCGACGGCTTCGGCGGCATTCCGGCCCATGCCGAGTTCACGCCCGATCTGATCGACGCCGTGATCGACGAGGCGGCCAAGCTTGCGCAGGACGTGCTGCTTCCGCTCAACGCCAGCGGCGATCTCGAAGGCTGCACCTGGGAAAATGGCGTGGTGCGCACGCCCGCCGGCTTCAAGGAAGCCTATGCCCAGTTCCGCGACGGCGGCTGGTGCGCGCTCGCGAGCGATCCGAAATGGAGTGGCCAGGGCCTGCCCGAGACCGTGAACAAGCTGGTCGAGGAAATGATCAGCGCGGCGAATGTCTCCTTCGGCCTCTATCCCGGCCTGACCCATGGCGGCGCCACCGCGCTGAAGAGCCATGCCACGCCCGAATTGCAGGAGCGTTTCCTGCCCAACATGGTGTCGGGCGTCTGGTCGGGCACGATGTGCCTGACGGAGCCGCATTGCGGCACCGACCTGGGCTTGCTGCGCACCAAGGCGGTGCCGCAGGATGACGGCAGCTACAAGATCACGGGCAACAAGATCTTCATCTCGGCGGGCGACCACGACCTGACCGAGAACATCATCCACCTCGTCCTCGCGCGCCTGCCCGATGCGCCGAAGGGCGTGAAGGGGATCAGCCTGTTCGTCGTCCCCAAATATCTGCCGAAGCCGGACGGTTCGGTCGGGCCGTCGAACGGCGTGTCGTGCACCGGCATCGAGCACAAGATGGGGATCAGGGCGTCGGCGACCTGCCAGATCAGCTTCGACGATGCGAGCGGCTGGCTGGTCGGTGAACCCAATCAGGGCCTCGCCGCGATGTTCACGATGATGAACACCGAGCGCGTTTCGGTCGGTGTACAGGGATTGGGCATCGGCACCGCCGCCTATCAGAGTGCAGTCGCCTATGCCAAGGATCGGCTGCAGGGCCGCGCGCTCTCCGGTCCCAAGCGGCCCGACCTCCCCGCCGATCCGATCATCGTCCATCCCGATGTCCGCCGCATGCTGATGACGATGCGCGCCTATAGCGAGGGCGGGCGTGCGCTGAGCATCTGGATCGCCCGCGCGCTCGATGCCGAGCGTCATTCGCCCGATCCCGACGTGCGCCAGCGCGCCGAGGACCTCACCGCGCTGATGACTCCGGTGGTCAAGGCGCTGCTCACCGATTTCGGCCATGAGGCGGCGCAACTCGGCGTCCAGGTCTATGGCGGCCATGGCTACATCCGCGAGCATGGTGTCGAGCAATATGCCCGCGATGCCCGTATCGCGATGATCTACGAGGGCACCAACGGGGTGCAGGCGCTCGATCTGGTCGGCCGCAAGCTGCCGGCGCACGGCGGCCGCTATCTGCGCGCCTTCTTCCACCCCGTGTCCGAGTTCATCGAGCAGCACAAGGCGGTGCCCGGTATGGGCGAGCTGGTCGGCGGACTGGAGAAGGCATTCGGCGCGCTCCAGCTGGCGACCGCGACGATCGCGCAGAAGGGCATGGCCGATCCCGAGGAAGCCGGCGCTGCCTCATCGGATTATCTGCGGCTGCTCGGCCTCGTGGCGATCGCCTATCTCTTTGCCCGATCGGCCAAGGTCGCCGGCATGAAGGCTATGACGGGGCAGGATCCCGACGGCTTCTACGCCGCCAAGCTGGTCACGGTACGCTTCTTCTACGAACGCATCCTGCCGCAGGCGGCGGGGCTGTTCTCCGCGATCAAGGCGGGGAAGGGTTCGATGATGGATATGCCCGAAGCGGCGTTCTGAGGACCTGACTTATCGTGAACGTCATGCTGAACTCGTTTCAGCATCCACCCGTCCACTTGGGCAGCGCCCCTGATTATAAGTGGATGCTGAAACAGGTTCAGGATGGCGGCGGAGGGGCTCAGCCCGGCTTGCGTCCGCCCCCGCCGCCGAACGGCTTCGGGCTGTAGCGCTTGGGACCGCCCGGCCCACCTGGACCACGCGGCCCGCCGCGGGGCGGACCATTCGGGCGCAGCTGGGCACGCGGCGGCGGGCCGCGGCGGTCGCGCAGCTGGGCGACGGGCGGGGTCGGCGCATCCCCGGCCGGCTCGATCACAACGCCATCCTCTTCGCCCGCGGTGCGCTTCAGCGCGTCGAGGAACTTGCCCGCCATCGCGCGCGGGATTTCGAAGCGGGTCTCGGTCTGGAAGATGCGGATCGCGCCGATGTCGCGCTTGGTGATGTGGCCGCGGCGGCACAGCAGCGGCAGCAGCCAGCGCGGATCGGCGTTGGCGCCGCGGCCGACGTTCATGCGGAACCAGACGGTGTCCTCGAATCCGGGACGCGGACCCTGCTCGCGCTGTGCCTGATCGCGGTCGCCGCGGGCAGCCGGAGACGCATCGATCAGGTCCTCGGGCGCGGGCAGGCTCTGCCGCTGGGTGCGGACGAAGGCGGCGGCGATCTCCTCGGCGCTGCGCGTCTCGAGCAGCTTGCGGGCGACCTCCAGATCCTCCTCGGAAACCTCGCCGACGGCGAGGCTCTCGAGCAGCCGCTCCTGGTCGCGCGCATAGATGTCGTCGGGCGTGGGGACCGGATCCCAGCTGACGTTGACGTTCGCAGCGCGCAGCAGCCGTTCGGCATGGCGGCGGCGCTGATAGGGGGTGATGAGGACGCAGGTGCCCTTGCGGCCCGCGCGGCCGGTGCGGCCCGAACGGTGCTGCAGCGTCTCCGGATCGATCGGCAGCTCGGCATGGATCACCAGTTCGAGGCCGGGAAGATCGATGCCGCGCGCCGCGACATCGGTCGCGACGCAGATGCGGGCGCGGCGGTCGCGCAGCGCCTGCAGCGCGTGGTTGCGCTCGTTCTGGCTCAACTCGCCCGAAAGCGTCACCGCCGAGAAGCCGCGTTCGGTGAGCGTCGCCGACAGCCGGCGGACATTCTCGCGGGTCGCGCAGAATACCAGCGCGCCCTTCGCCTCGTGAAAGCGCAGCACGTTGACGACGGCATGCTGGATGTCGGCGGGGGCCACGGCCATAGCGCGATAGTCGATGTCGGCATGGCTCTCGCGCGCACTGGCCGTCTCGATGCGCAGCGCATCGCGCTGGTAGCGCTTGGCGAGCAGGGCGATCGGCTTCGGCATCGTCGCCGAGAAAAGCAGGGTGCGGCGCTCGGGTGGGGTGAGGTCGAGGATTTCCTCGAGGTCCTCGCGGAAGCCGAGGTCGAGCATTTCGTCGGCTTCGTCGAGGATCACCGCGCGCAGCGAGCCGGGTTGCAGGGTGCCGCGCTCGAGATGATCCTTGAGACGACCGGGCGTGCCGACGACGATATGGCACCCATAGGACAGGGCGCGCTGTTCGACGCGGACGTTCATGCCGCCGACGCAGCTGGCGACGCGCGCGCCGAGCTTGGCATAGAGCCACTGCAGTTCGCGCTGCACCTGGAGCGCAAGCTCGCGGGTCGGGGCGATGATCAGCGCAAGCGGCTCGCCGGGCCTGGGCAGCGTCTCGGCGCCCTGCAACAGGGTTTCGGCGATGGCGAGGCCATAGGCGACGGTCTTGCCCGAACCGGTCTGCGCGGAAACGAGCAGGTCACGGCCGCTCGCGTCCGCCGTGATCACCTGGGCCTGTACTGGCGTCGGCTCGGTGTAGCCACGCTCGGTGATTGCCTCGGCGACCGGCCGGGGCAGGGTAGAAAAGGGCATCTGATATCCGATTGCAAAAGGTACCGGCGCCTCGCGCGCGCGGCCATGTTGAAGGCCCCTATAGGCAAAGACGCCGCAAAACACCAGTGGCGGTCGGTCCGATCAAATCGCTTCGCCCGCCGCGCGCCCGCTGGCCCATGCCCATTGGAAATTATAGCCGCCGAGCCAGCCCGTCACATCGACGGCCTCGCCGATGAAATGAAGGCCGGGCACGCGCTTCGCCGCCAGGCTGCGCTGGTCGAGGCCGTCGGTCGAAACGCCGCCGATGGTCACCTCGGCCTTCGCGAAGCCCTCGGAGCCGTTCGGCGTGAAGGTCCAGCCGTTGAGACGCGCGCCGGCCGTGGCCAGCGCCGCATCCTTGTGGGTGACGAGCGGACCGGACAGGCCGAGCCGATCGGCGAGGACGTCCGCCAGCCGATCGGGAAAGCGTTCGCGCAATATCGTGCGCGGTTCGGCGTTGGGCCGCGCGCGTTTGGCATCGGTCAGCAGCATGCGGGCGTCGTCGCCGGGGAGCAGATCGACCGACAGGCTGTCGCCGTGCCGCCAATAGCTGCTGATCTGGAGGATCGCGGGGCCGGACAGGCCGCGATGGGTGAACAGCGCCGCCTCGCGGAAGCGCGCCTTGCCAAGGCTCGCGACCACATCGAGCGACACGCCCGACAGGCTCTCGAACAGCCGATCCTCCGCGCCCAGCGTCAGCGGCACCAGCGCGGGCCGTGGCTCGACCACCTTCAGGCCGAACTGTCGGGCGACATCATAGGCGAAGCCGGTGGCGCCCATCTTCGGGATCGACGGACCGCCGGTGGCGATCACCAGCGCCTGGGACTGCTCGGTGCCATGCGGCGTCTCGACGCGGAACAGGCCATCGGTGTGCGAGACGCTGGTCACGCGGGTCAGCAGCCTTGTCTCGACGCCGCCCCGGGAGCACTCGTCTTCCAGCATTGCGATGATCTGCTTCGCCGATCCGTCGCAGAACAGCTGGCCCAGCGTCTTCTCGTGCCAGGCGATACCGTGCGCGTCGACCATCGCGATGAAGTCGGCGGGCGTGTAGCGCCCCAGCGCTGACTTGGCGAAATGCGGGTTGGCGGACAGGTAACGGTCGGCCAGCCCCCCGTCGAGATTGGTGAAATTGCACCGCCCGCCGCCCGAGATCAGGATCTTGGCGCCGACCCGGTCGAGATGGTCGAGCAGCAGCACGCGCCTGCCGCGCTGTCCTGCGGTCAGCGCACACATCAAGCCCGCGGCGCCGGCTCCAAGGATGATGATGTCGTAGGGGGTGGGGATGGTGGATCTCCGTTCGTCCCGAGCGAAGTCGAGGGACGTTGGCGCGGGGAACCGTGTCTCGACTTCGGCCGTCCGGCCGAAGCCTGTCCTGAGCGCCTGCAAGGCAGTCGAAGGGCTCGACACGAACGGCGTTGGGCTTTTGCTGGAAGGCTGCTATCGGCCGCCGCGATCATGAGCAAGCAGAACCGCCCCGACCGCCGCACCTTCGCGATCATCTCGCATCCGGATGCCGGCAAGACCACCCTGACCGAGAAGCTGCTCTACTTCGGCGGTGCGATTCATCTTGCCGGCGAAGTCAAGGCGCGCGGCCAGACCCGCCGGGCGCGCTCCGACTGGATGAAGATCGAGCAGCAGCGCGGAATCTCCGTCACCTCGTCGGTGATGACCTTCGAGCGCGACGGCATCACCTTCAACCTGCTCGACACGCCGGGCCATGAGGATTTCTCCGAGGATACCTATCGCACGCTGACGGCGGTCGACTCGGCGGTGATGGTGATCGATGCCGCCAAGGGCATCGAGCCGCAGACCCGCAAGCTGTTCGAGGTGTGCCGGCTCCGCTCGGTGCCGATCATCACCTTCGTCAACAAGGTCGATCGCGAAGGCCGGCCGACCTTCGAGCTTCTCGACGAGATCGCCGACGCGCTGGCGCTCGACGTATCGCCGATGAGCTGGCCGGCCGGCATGGGCGGCACTTTCGAGGGGATCTACGATCTCGCCCGCGACCGGCTCTATCGCCCTGCGTCGGACGCGACCGGTGCCTATGAAGGTGACGCGGTCTCGGTCGCCGGCATCAACGATTCCCAGCTGGAGGATCTGCTGTCCGAGCAGTGCCTCGCCCAGCTGCGCGAAGAGGTCGAGCTGGCCGGGGTCGGCTATGCGCCGTTCGACGAGACCGCCTATCTCAACGGCGATCTGACGCCGGTCTATTTCGGATCGGCGCTGAAGGATTTCGGGGTCGAGCAGCTGATCGACGCGCTCGCCGATTTCGCGCCGTCGCCGCGGCCGCAGCCGGGCGAGCCGCGCGACGTCGATCCGGGCGAGCCCAATGTCGCCGGCTTCGTGTTCAAGGTGCAGGCCAATATGAACCCGCAGCATCGCGACCGGGTCGCGTTCATGCGGCTCTGCTCGGGCAAATTCCGGCGCGGCATGAAGCTGAACCAGGTCGGCACCGGCAAGACCATCGCGGTCCACAGCCCGATCCTGTTCTTCGCCCAGAATCGCGAGCTCGCCGAAGAAGCCTTTCCAGGCGACATCATAGGCATCCCCAATCATGGCACCTTGCGGGTCGGCGATACCCTGACCGAGGGCGAGATGATCCGCTTCACCGGCATCCCCAATTTCGCGCCGGAAATCCTGCGGCGGGTGAAGCTCGCCGATCCGACCAAGACCAAGCAGCTGCGCAACGCGCTGAACGACATGGCGGAGGAGGGGATCATGCAGGTCTTCCATCCCTCGATCGGGTCGCAGTGGATCGTCGGCGTGGTCGGCCAGCTCCAGTTGGAGGTGATGATCTCGCGCCTCCAGGCCGAGTATAAGGTCGCGGCCGGCTTCGAGCCTTCGCCCTGGGACACTGCGCGCTGGATCGCCGCCGATGACGACAAGGCGCTCGAGGAGTTCAAGGGGCTTCACCGCGCCGCGATGGCCGAGGATCGCGACGGCGCGCCGGTATTCATGGCCAAGGATCAGTGGGAACTGAACTATATCCAGGGGCGCTTCCCCGCCCTGCGCTTCTCCGCGACCCGCGATCGGCGGTAACCTCGACGGTAAGCCTCAGCGGATAGAAATAGCGAGACACACGTTCTCCCCTCGTTACGACCGAGAGGAGTTTTTGTGCGCAGCGTAAAATCGATCATCATCGCCGCCGCCCTGTTGCCTGCCATGGCGAACGCGGTGGCTCCCGATCCGGCCGTGCTCGGGGCCCAGGTGCTGCTCGACCGGCTGGGCTTCGGCCCCGGCGTGATCGACGGCGTCAGGGGGCTGAACTTTTCCAAGGCGCTGAAAGGCTATCAGGAGGCCAACGGCCTAACCGTCTCCGGGCAGCTCGACGATGCAACGGTCAGCAGCTTCGATGCCTATCGTGCGATGCCCACCGTCATCGACGTGAAGCTCAGCCCCCAGATCCTCGAAGGGCCCTTTGTCGGGCCGATCCCCGCCAGCGAGACGCAGCAGGCCAGGATGCGGACGCTCGGCTATTCCGACGCGATGGAGAAGCTGGCCGAGCGCTATCACACCAGCAAGGCGACGCTGATTGCGCTCAACTCGCCGCAGACCCAGCTGGTGCCCGGCGTGACGATCAAGGTTCCCAACATCATTCCACCGGCGCAGGATTATGCCGCCGATCTCAAGCCGGACTGGCGCAAGACGCTGTGGACGCTGAATGTCGGTTCGCAGCAGCCGGACGTGGCGAAGGTGGTGGTCGACAGGTCGGATGGCGTACTGCGCGCGCTCGACAGCGCGGGCAAGCTCGTCGCGCAGTTTCCGGCGACGATGGGCAGCAGCCATGATCCCCTGCCGATCGGCACGTGGAAGATCCAGGGCCGCTCCTACAACCCTGTCTTCCATTTCAACCCCAAGCTGTTCTGGGATGCCGACAGCAAGGACCAGAAGGCGGTGCTGCCGGCGGGGCCGAACGGGCCGGTCGGGGTGGTGTGGATCGATCTCGACAAGCAGCATTATGGCATCCACGGCACGCCCAATCCGGACAATATCGGCAAGACCGAGAGCCATGGCTGCATCCGCCTGACCAATTGGGATGCGGCGCGGCTGGCGATGATGGTGAAGCCGGGCACCCCCGCTGTCTTCCAGGACTGATCGAGGCGAGCGGAATGATTCGCAGGATCGCGTTGATGTTGCTGCTGGTGGCGACCGGCTATGTCGCCTGGGTCATCATCCTCAACCTGTCGGACGGGAAGGACGGTTCCGTCGCATCCAGGACGGAGCCGCAGCGCGAGGCGGTGCCGGTCGCCGAGGCCGGCCGCGGCGGTCTCGTGATCCCCGTCGCGGGCGTGCGGGCGGATCAGCTCTCCGATACGTTCGACGATGCCCGCAGCGAGGGCCGCCTCCATGATGCGATCGACATCATGGCACCGCGCGGGACGCCCGTGCTCGCCGCCGCGGCGGGCACGGTCGAGAAGATCTTCGACAGCGAGCGCGGTGGCCTCACCATCTATGTGCGGCGGCCGGGTGGGCAGTGGATCGATTATTACGCCCATCTCGACGGCTATGCGTCCGGCCTGGCCGAGGGACAGAAGGTGAAGCCCGGCCAGCCGATCGGCACGGTCGGTTCGACCGGCGATGCAAGTGTGGAGGCACCGCACCTCCATTATGCGATCAACGCGATGGCCCCCGGAGAGGCCTGGTATCAGGGCAAAGCGATCAACCCCTATCCGCTGTTGGTGGGGCGCAAACCCACGCCGTCGCGCTGACGGCGGAGGGCTTCTTTTGCCTTTGTCCGTCATCCCAGCGAAAGCTGGGATCTCCCTTCGCCTTTTTCTCAGCCCTTCAAGGCAGAGAGATTCCAGCTTTCGCTGGAATGACGGCGTTGGGGGCAGGCAGCAGCACTCAGGCGTAAGGGGTGACATTCGGCCATGTCGTGCCAATATCCCGCGCATGACGCTGATCCGCCGGCTCCTCGCCCTCCTCGCCCTCGCCCTCATCTCTGCACCCGCCCAGGCGGCCGACAAGCTGGTGGTCGCGTTCGGCGACAGCCTGATGGCGGGGTACCAGCTGCCGCCGGGCCAGGGATTCGTGCCGCAGCTCGAAGCCACGTTGCGGCGGCAGGGAGTCGCGGCACGGGTACATAATGCCGCGGTGTCCGGCGATACGACGGCGCAGGGGCGGGCGCGGCTCGACTGGGTGCTCGCGGCGCTGAAGGCCAAGCCGGATCTCGTGATCGTCGAACTCGGCGCCAACGACATGCTGCGCGGCCTCGATCCCGGCAACGCCGAGGCGAATCTCGACGCGGTCCTCGCGGAACTGACCGGGCGCCGCATTCCGGTCCTGCTCGCCGGGATGATGGCTGCGCCCAATCTCGGCCCCGATTATGCCCGCCGCTTCGACATGATCTATCCGCGTCTCGCGAAAAAATATCGTGTCCCGCTCTATCCCTTTTTCCTGCAGGGCATCATCGGCGACCGTTCGCTGCATATCGGCGACGCCATCCATCCCAACAGGGCCGGGGTTTCCGTGATCGTCAGGGGCATATTGCCGCGGGTTAAGCCCCTGCTGACACAGCGGTAATCAGAGCCGTTGCAGCCGATCCGATCAGGCCCTAAGCTCGCCTCCGAAACAGATCGGGGGAGGGCTTCGATGATATGGTCGGCGTCCTCTTCTGCGCGGGGACCGATAGGGCAACCGGCGGGCGAAATCGGCGATGATGCGCGCGAAGCCTTCCTCGATCGTCTGCGCGACGGCGTCGCGAGCGCTGCCGGCGATGGGGGCGAGTTCGTCCTGGATCTTGCCGGCGTGGATCATATTTCGGCAGGCGCGCTGATGGCGTTGACGATTGCCCGCAAGGAGGCGATCACCAGCAATGTGAAGATCATCCTCGCCCGCCCCAGCCCCGCCATCCGCGAGGTGCTTGAAATCAGTCGCTATCAGCTGATCTTCGACATCGTCGATCATCTCGATCCCAACGACGGCTGAGGGGGACGGCTCGATGCTCGTGCGCTTCTGGGGAACGCGGGGTTCCTTGCCGGTCGCCCCCCGCGCCCGCGCGATCGAGGACAAGGTCGTCGGTGCCCTGCTGCGCGCCTCGGGCCGCTCCTTCGCGGACGAGGCGGCCGCGCGCGCCTTCGTCAATGACGAGCTGAGCTTCGCCGAAGCGCACACCTATGGCGGCGCCACCACCTGCCTGGAGATCGAGGGCGCCGACGACAGCTTCTTCATCCTCGATATGGGCTCGGGCCTGCGCGAGCTGGGCAACGACGCCTTCCGCCGCGTCGCCGCCGGCCGCTCGCGCACCTATAATTTCTTCCTGTCCCACCTCCACTGGGACCATATCATGGGCTTCCCCTTCTTCGGCCCGGCCTTCGATCCCGGCGCTACGATCGTGATCCATTCGGGCCATGCCGACGCGGAGGAGGCGCTGCGCCGCCAGCAGGAGGAGATCAGCTTCCCCGTCGCCTTCGACTGGCTGCGCGCCAAGATCGAGTTCAAGGTGCTGACCCCCGGCCAGACCTATCATGTCGACGGCATCGACGTGGATTTGATGCCGCAGGACCACAGCCATGTCTCCTACGCCTGGCGCTTCCGCCGCGACGGCAGGACGATGGTCTTCTCCACCGATGCCGAGCATCGCATGGAGGATGTCGAGGACAAGAAGGCGTTCGAGACCTTCTTCGACAAGGCCGATCTGGTGATCTGCGACACCATGTACTCGCTCGCCGAGAGCATCACTCTCAAGGCCGATTGGGGCCATTCGAGCAATGTCATGGCGGTCAACCTGTGCCATGGCGCCGGCGCCGGAAAGCTGGTGCTGTTCCACCACGAGCCGACCAGCACCGACGCCGACATCGACCGCCTCTACGACGAGACGATCCGCTACGAGGCGCTCAGCCGCCGTGGCGGCAGGCCGCTCGAGATCGTCTGCTCCTATGACAGCCTGGAGCTGGAGGTCTGACGACGCCTGGCGTCTGTTTGTTCAAGCTGGACAAGATGCCGTCATCCTGAGGTGCCATTGAGCTTGTCGAAATGGCGTATCGAAGGAGGTCCCCAACAGGGGCCCCTTGTTGGGCCCAGCCGCGAACCCGCCTTCGCATGCCTCGGTTCGCACTCGCTTTCACCTCGGTCATGCTGAACTTGTTTCAGCATCCACCCAGCCACAAACCGCACGCCGAGGCTCCTGGTGGACCCTGAAACAAGTTCAGGGTGACGGCGGAGAGATTCAGGCGGCCGCCTTCACCCACGTCCCTCCCGCCCGTCATCCCAGCGCAAGCTGGGATCTCCCTTGGCCCTTTTCGCAACAAGGGAGCACAGAGAGATTCCAGCTTTCAGCCATTGGCTGAAGTTTATCCTGAGCGCCTGCCTTGCGGGCAGTCGAAGGGCTGGAATGACGGGCCCAGGTTGAATCCAAATACCGCTCATCCAGAGGTGCCATTGAGCGAAGTCGAAATGGCGTCTCGAAGGATCTTTCGAGACAGGCCTTCGCCAGGCTCAGTCCCTCCAGGATGAGCGGAGTCGGGTGCGCCAGATTAAAAGCCGCCCGCTTATCCGGCCTTCACCAGGTTCAGCTGGCCGAGATAGTCGAGCTTGCCGATCGGCATGCCCCGCGCGCGCAGCAGCGCATAGGCGATCGTCACATGAAAATAGAAATTCGGCAGCGAGAAGGAGAGCAGGAAGCTCTCGGCCGAATAATCAACATGATATTCACCGATCACGAAACGCATGTCGCGGCCGACCAACTTGTCGATCTCGGCCGGGCTGATCGCGTCGATCGCCGCGCGGGTCGACCGGAGCTGTTCGCGCAGCGCCGCGAAGCTCTCGCCGGGCGGCGTCCTGTCGGGTGAGAAGCTGCCCCGCTTGACGGCTTCGATCGCGCCGATCGAGTGGACCGACGCCGATTTCACCTGATAGGCGAAGTCGAACATGTCGGGCGCCAGCCGCGCGCCCAATATATCCTGTTCAGCGATACCCTGATCAGCCGCCCAGCCCTCCGCCTTGTCGAGCAGCGCGGCGAGATTGCCGAGCGTCCGCTGGTAGGGCGGTATGACTGCGGCGTAGAGGGAAAAGGTCAAGGCATCTCTCCGAATATGTTGGTCGGTTGGAAATCGGCCTCGATCCTTTCGGTCTACGGAAAGGCCTTTCAATGCGACTATGCGCTATGGAGGATGTCGAGGACAAGACGGCCTTCGACAGCTTCTGCGGCAAGGCCGATCTGGTGATCTGCGACACGATGTACCCGCTCGCCGAGAGCATCACGCTGAAGGCCGATTGGGGCCATTCGAGTTGGAGGATTGACTGTGCCCCGCTCGACATTAGAGGCCTGATCGCTGGAGTTCTGCATGATATGCTGCATAGGCTCGTCCCGAGCGACTGGCGCCTTCCAGATATTCCGCGGGGACAACATGATATGGCGGACGAGGGTCGCCAACCCGCACCCAACCGGCAGCGTTCATCCGCCCCCTTTCGAGCCCCACGGCGAACTTTGAAAATTCCGTGAATTCACCACGCGGGAACAAGCCCTGTTCGCATTGCTGGAAACGGTCGGCGATCGCCTTGGCATTGCTCCAGTCGCCGCTGACTTTGGCCTTGGCCACCGCGTCGCGCAGCGCCAGCGCCGGGCGTGGCCCGCACAGCGCGCTGCTTGACCAGAACGCAGTCATCCTGTCCGGAGCAATACGCGAGGCGGCGTAATAGTCCGCCTCGTGCGTCAGGAAGCGGATATCGGGAGCAAGGTTGAGGTCGGCTGCCAGCAAACCGATTCCGAGGTACTTGCTAGCAACGACCTGCGGCAGCTTGCCGACCTGCGCCCAGAACGGACGGGGGAATTCGAACTTGAATGCCTCACTGTTGGCATAGATCATAATCGCCGTGTCATGGCAGGCTTCGCTAACATCATTATAGAATTGAACAGCTGTCGCGACATCGTTCTTGCACCACATCGGCACGCCCAGCATCGTGCCAGAAACGCCAAGCTCGTGCATCGCCCGGGTCTGGGCAATTACCTCGCGGGTATTGAGTGCTGTCGTACCAGCGAAAAACGGGATGCGTCCGCGAATGGTCTCCAGGACGCAGCCGACGAAGGCCAGCTTCTCATCCCAGGTCAGGCTATGGCACTCACCATAGGTGCCCAGGCTCATAAGCCCATCGACTCCCGCCTCGATCAACGCCTCAACCATTCGCGCTGTTTCGTCGAGGTCGACAGTATCGCGGCTACGCCAGTCCGAAGCGCCTTCCTTCGCCGGCGTGGGTAACATCGGCCACAGGCCATTGATTCCGGCAGATTCAATCCTGAGCTTCGGGGCGGACATTATCTTCTCCTTGAAAGGTCATCCGAGGCGCTAGCGCGGGTAATGCTGTCAGGACAATCGCCATTGTCTCCGTTTGACGTGAAGGGGACCAATGCGGCTGATATTCTGCTTGTTTGTCAGGCTGGTGCAGAAGGCAATGACTGCGGGCGCTCCCGTGGAGAACCTAGCCCCGAGAAACCGGAGCTGGCTGGCTCTCACGACGATGCCGGGAACGATGGTGTTCGAGGACAGCTCCGGCGGCGGTTCAATGCTTCGGTCAGGGCTCTCCGCCAATATGGTGCTGGTCGAACGTCTCGCGCGCGGTCCTGAAGCTGTCGACGTTTTCGACGATCCACGTCCATAGGGGAACCATCCGCACCAGCAACTCCAGGCCGGTTTCCGAGAGGGCATATTCGACATGAGGTACAACCTCGTCGAAATCGTGACGAACGACCAGCCCGTCGCGCTCCAGATGGCGAAGGGTACGAGTCAGCATCCGCTGCGTGATCCCGTGCATGCGCCGGCCGATCTCCGCATGGCGGAGTTGGCCATATACACCGAGCGTGTGAATGACCCCGAGCGACCAGCGGTTGCCGGCATGGGCCAGCACCTCACGGCGGACCCCGTCGTCATCGTCCCGGAGACCATCGCAGACGGTCTGGGAATATTGGAGGACGTCCTCCCGGCTTAACGACCTGACTGCAGTATCACGCATGTACCCATCTTTCGCACTTTCCCCTGAGTTGCCAGATCACCGGCACCAAGGTTAAACGAGTTAGAACGATGAATGATGCTATTTCCACTGTGAAGTCCCGGAATATCCTGGTGCTGGGCGCCGGCGAACTCGGCATGCCGGTTCTCCGCAATCTTGCGCGTCGCGCGACAGCTATTGACGGTGCCAGGATCAGCGTCCTGCTCCGCGAGAGCGCTGTCGAGTCCGGCGATCCATCCAAGCAGCGTGACATCGCGGAAATCCGGGAGGCGGGTATTGAGATCGTCCTCGGCGATCTGGTGAGTGACACAATCGATGAGCTGGCGGCGCTCTTCACGCGTTATGATACAGTGATCGGCTGCGCGGGCTATGCGGCCGGCATCGACACGCCGATGAAGCTCGCCAAGGCGGCTCTGCAATCCGGCATTCCGCGCTACTTCCCATGGCAGTTCGGCGTCGATTTCGAGGCGATCGGCCGCGGCGGTCCGCAGGACATCTTCGATGCCCAACTCGACGTGCGCGAGTTGCTGCGCTCGCAAGACAAGACCGAGTGGGTCATCATCTCCACCGGCATGTTCATGAGCTACCTGTTCGAGCCGGACTTCGGCGTCGTCGATCTAGAAAACAGCGAGGTCCACGCGCTCGGCAGCCTCGACACCGCGGTGACGCTGACGACGCCGGACGACATCGGCGTGCTGACCGCCGAAATCCTGTTCTTCGAGCCCACGATCCGCAACGAGATCGTGTTCCTGGCCGGTGACACCGTCACCTACGATGGGGTTGCGGATAAGCTGGAGGCAGCGTTGGGGCGTCCGTTCAAGCGGTCGGTCTGGAGCGTACCCTTCCTGATGGACGAGCTGGCGAACGATCCGAAGAACATGATGCGCAAGTATCGCGCCGCCTTCGCGATCGGTCGCGGTGTATCCTGGCCCAAGGCGGGCACGTTCAACGATCGCCAGGGCATTCCGGTTACCGACCTTTCGGCGCTGATCAACGCTGATCTGCGAAGCGCACGCGACAAGTGATGTGGGCGGGGCGACTGCGCGATTTCAGGTCATGCGGCCTATCTCCGAAGCCCCCGCGGAATCGAAAAACAAAAAAACGCACGATCAACCCCATGCACCCAGGATTTTGTCACATATAAGAGACTCCGTGGCGCTCGTGACGCGAGCAGCCATGGTCCGGAATCCGGGCCTGTCGTCGCGCCGACGCAGGGGCGTATCGCAATGTCAGGCCGGCCGTCCTCCCGCCGCCCCGAGCGTAAGCCCGCCATGCCCGCGCTCGACAGCCATGGCGCGGGGAGAGTAGAGGCGCGCGCCATGCATGGCTGGATCATCATCGACAAACCGCTCGGCCCCGGCTCCACCCAGATGGTGTCGGCGGTCAAGCGGGCGCTCCGGACGGGCGGCTATGGCAAATATAAGGTCGGCCATGGCGGGACGCTCGATCCGCTCGCTTCGGGGGTGTTGCCGGTGGCGATCGGCGAGGCGACCAAGCTGTCGGGCCGGATGCTCGATGCCGACAAGGCCTATGACTTCACCATCGGCTTCGGGACGGAGACCGACACGCTCGATGCGGAGGGGAAGGCGGTCGCTACGTCCGACGTGCGCCCGACGCTGGCGCAGGTCGAGGCGGTGCTGATGCGCTTCACCGGCGCGATCGAGCAGGTGCCGCCCGCTTATTCCGCGCTCAAGATCGACGGCGAGCGCGCCTATGACCGGGCGCGGGCGGGGGAGAGCTTCGAGATCAAGCGCCGGGCGGTGACGGTCCATGCGCTCGCCATCGAGCCGCCGTCATCCCAGCGAAGGCTGGGATCTCATGCGGCTGGGACGGATCCGGAGTCGCGAACCTCTGCCGAGATCCCAGCCTCCGCTGGGATGACGATGGGGACCGACGTGGAAGAAAGTTCGAGCGGCGGCCGCCTCGACGAGGTCACCCTCTCCGCCCGTGTCTCGAAGGGCACTTACATTCGCAGCCTCGCCCGCGACATCGCCCAGGCGCTCGGCACCGTCGGCCATGTCACCATGCTTCGCCGCACCAAGGCCGGGCCGTTCACGCTGGATGCCGCGATTTCACTGGACAAGCTGGACGAATTCGCTAAGGCGCACCGGCTTGAAAAGGCACTTTTGCCGATGACGGCAGGGCTGGACGACATCCCGGCTCTCTCCGTCACCCCCGATCAGGCAAGGGCACTCCGCGAGGGGCGCCGGTTGATCGGGATCGCCGCACCCACCGGCCTCAACCTTGCGCTCGAAGGCGATGTGCCTGTCGCATTGGTCGAAGCAGAGGATCAGGAGATCCGGGTGGTGCGCGGTTTCAACCTGATGTCGAAGGAAGATGCATGACTGTTACCGCCGAGCGCAAGACCGCGATCATTGCCGACAACGCCCGTTCCGATGGCGACACCGGCAGCCCCGAAGTCCAGATCGCGATCCTGACCGAGCGCATCACCAACCTGACCGAGCATTTCAAGATCCACGCGAAGGACAACCATTCGCGCCGCGGTCTGCTGATGCTGGTCAACAAGCGTCGCAGCCTTCTCGATTATCTCAAGAAGGAAGACGCAAGCCGCTACGCCGCGCTGATCGCAAAGCTCGGCCTGCGCAAGTAAGAGTTTCAGGACGGCCCCGCATCGCGGGGCCGTTCGTCATTTCCGGCCTGGTGCAATTCGGTACCGGGCAGGAGGGCGGGCACAAGCTCCCGCCACGGCAGGCCGAAGGACGGCCTGCACCACGCGATGGCAAACGGCGACGATGCCCAGCCATCCGCATAGGCCCCGGCCGCATAGGGCGTCCGGAGACAAGGAAATCAGATGTTCGATACCAAGAAAGTTGAAATCCAGTGGGGCGGTCAGACGCTCACGCTGGAAACGGGCCGCGTTGCCCGCCAGGCTGACGGCGCGGTGCTCGCGACCCTCGGCGAGACCGTCGTCCTCTGCGCCGTCACGGCGGCGCGCAGCGTCAAGGAAGGGCAGGACTTCTTCCCGCTGACCGTCCATTATCAGGAGAAGTATTTCTCGTCGGGTCGCATCCCCGGCGGCTTCTTCAAGCGCGAGCGCGGCGCGACCGAAAAGGAGACGCTGGTCTCCCGCCTGATCGACCGCCCGATCCGCCCGCTCTTCCCCGAGGGCTTCTACAACGAGATCAACGTCATTGCCCAGGTGCTGAGCTATGACGGCCAGAACGAGCCCGATATCCTGGCGATGATCGCCGCATCGGCCGCTCTGACAATCTCGGGCGTGCCCTTCATGGGACCGATCGGCGGCGCGCGCGTCGGCTATCAGGACGGCGAATATATCCTCAACCCGACCGACGAACAGGTTGCGGCGGGCGAGCTCGAGCTCGTCGTGGCCGGCACCCAGGACGCTGTGATGATGGTCGAATCCGAAGCCAAGGAGCTTTCGGAAGAGGTCATGCTCGGCGCCGTGATGTTCGCGCATCGCGCCTGCCAGGACGTGATCGGCGCGATCATCAAGCTCGCCGAGAAGGCCGCCAAGGATCCGTGGGAAATGGCCCCGCAGGCCGATCTGTCCGCCGCCAAGACCAAGCTCAAGAAGCTGGTCGGCAAGGATATCGAAGCCGCCTACAAGCTGACCAACAAGTCCGCGCGTTCGGCCGCGCTGAACGAGGCGCGCGCCAAGGCGAAGGCGGCTTTCGCCGATGCCACGCCGCAGGACCAGATGGCCGCCAGCAAGCTCGTCAAGAAGCTCGAGGCCGAAATCGTCCGCACCGCCATCCTCAAGGATGGCCGCCGCATCGACGGCCGCGACACCAAGACGGTCCGCCCGATCCTCGCCGAGGCGCATTTCCTGCCCCGCGCGCATGGTTCGGCGCTGTTCACCCGCGGTGAGACGCAGAGCATCTCCACCTGCACCTTGGGCACCAAGGAATCGGAGCAGATGATCGATGGCCTGACCGGCCTGCGCTACGAGCATTTCATGCTGCACTATAACTTCCCGCCCTATTCGGTCGGTGAAGTCGGCCGCTTCGGCGCGCCGGGCCGCCGTGAAGTCGGTCATGGCAAGCTGGCATGGCGTGCGCTGCACGCGGTGCTGCCGACCAAGGAGGAGTTTCCCTACACGATCCGCCTGACCTCGGACATCACCGAGTCGAACGGCTCCTCGTCGATGGCCACGGTGTGCGGCGGTTCGCTCGCGCTGATGGATGCCGGCGTGCCGATCAAGCGTCCGGTGTCGGGCATCGCGATGGGCCTGATCCTCGAAGGCAAGAACTTCGCGGTGATCAGCGACATCCTCGGCGACGAAGATCACCTCGGCGACATGGACTTCAAGGTCGCGGGTACGTCGGAGGGCATCACCAGCCTTCAGATGGACATCAAGATTGCCGGTATCACCGAGGAGATCATGAAGGTCGCGCTGGCCCAGGCCAGCGAAGGCCGCGCTCACATCCTGGGCGAAATGGCCAAGGCGCTCGACTCGACCCGGACCGAACTGTCGGCGCACGCGCCGCGGATCGAATCGATGTCGGTGCCCAAGGACAAGATCCGCGACATCATCGGCACCGGCGGCAAGATCATCCGCGAGATCGTCGCCACCACCGGCGCGAAGGTCGACATCGACGATGACGGCACCGTCAAGATCTCGTCGTCCGATCCCGCGCAGATCGAAGCCGCGCGCAACTGGATCATCGGCATCGTCGCCGAGCCGGAAGTGGGCAAGGTCTATGTCGGCAAGGTCGTCAATCTCGTCGATTTCGGCGCGTTCGTGAACTTCATGGGCGGCAAGGACGGTCTCGTCCACGTCTCGGAGATCAAGAACGAGCGGGTCGAGAAGGTGGCCGACGCGCTGACCGAAGGCCAGGAAGTCAAGGTCAAGGTGCTTGAGATCGACCAGCGCGGCAAGGTTCGCCTGTCGATGCGCGTCGTCGATCAGGAAACCGGCGAGGAACTGCCCGACACGCGTCCGCCCCGTGAGGAGCGTCCGCGTGGTGACCGTGGTGATCGCGGCCCGCGCCGCGACGGCGGCGACCGTGGTCCGCGCCGCGATGGCGACCGTGGTCCCCGTCGCGAAGGCGGCGATCGTGGTCCCCGCGGCGAAGGCCGTGGCGATCGTGGCCCGCGTCGCGAGCGCAGCGAAGACGGCAATGATGACGGCCCCGCGCCCGATTTCGCGCCGGCCTTCCTGACCCGTGACGACGACTGATACCGCTCGATCCTCCCACGCCCGGCGCGGGAGGATCCGAACAGGAGAGAGGGGGAGCCCGCGCGGCTCCCCCTTTTTTCGTTGTGGCCCCGGCACTTGCATCGGCTACAGTGCCGCCGTGCAGTCCTCCGAGCTCGCCGCCTATGCCATCGCCGCGCCGATCGTCGCGGCGGCGCTGTTCATCCGCTTCCGGCGCATGGGCAGGTCGCAGCGCCTGCGGCTGTCGACGCTGTGGATCATCCCCACCATCTTCCTCCTGTTCGCCGGCGCGGTGATCGTGCAGTTCCCGCCTTCGGGCTGGGGCTGGCTGTGGATAGGCACCGCGCTCATCCTGGGGAGCGCGATCGGCTGGCAGCGCGGGCGGCTGGTGGAGATCGCCGTCGATCCCGGGACGGGCCTGCTCAACCAGCGCAGCTCGCGCGGCGCGCTGGTGTTTCTCGGCCTGCTGATGTTGCTGCGCTGGGGCCTGCGGTCGGTGGTGGAAGTCAGCGACGCGCACTGGCATCTCGGCGCCATGCTGGTGAGCAGCATCACCATCGCCTTCGCCGCCGGCGTGCTCAGCGCCTACCGCGTCGAACTATATTTGCGCGCGCGAGGATTGTTACGACCCCGTTAACCCATGGCCATGACGCTTCGCTTATGGGTATGTGACGTTGTGCAGAGCAGCGAAAGTCTGGCCGGGCTATTCGGGGGAACAGGTTGGCGAGTTCAGGCGTAAAGATGTTGGAACGTCTTCCGCTCGGTCGCGACCGGGTTTTGCCGGTATATGCATGCACGCTTGCGATCTGCCTGCTGTCCTTCCTGGTGAGATGGCTGGCAACGCCGTTCATGCCCAGCGGCTATCCCTTTGTCAGCTTCTTCCCGGCGGTCATCCTGTCGACCTTCCTGTTCGGTATCCGTGCCGGGATCGTGGCGGGCGTGGTGAGCGGCATCGCTGCCTGGTATTGTTTCATCCCACCCTCCTTTTCGGTGAAATGGTCGGGCGCGGCGGCATTCGCGCTGGCCTTCTACACGGGCGTGGCAGCGATCAACATCGGGCTGATTCATTGGTTGCAGCGCATCAATGAGCGGCTCGCCGAAGAGCGCGAGCGCAGCCGCCGGCTCGCCGAGCGCAGCGAATTGCTGTTTCGCGAGCTCCAGCACCGGGTATCGAACAACCTGCAGGTCATCAGCGGATTATTGTCCCTGCAGATGCGCGGCGTGTCCGATGCGGCGGCGCGGCTGGCGCTCGACGAGGCGGCGCGGCGGCTCGCGCTGATCGGCCGTATCCATCGCCAACTCCATAGCCCGCATGGGGAGCAACTCCGCCTTGCGGCCTTTCTCGAGCAGTTGATCATCGACCTGATCGATGCCAGCGGCCGGCCTGGCATCGACTATCGCGTGGAGGCGATGGAGGACGTCGACCTGGCGGCGGATGCGGCGGTGCCGATGGCGCTGATCATCGCTGAGGCCATCACCAACGCGATCGAGCATGGATTTGCGAAGGGAGAGGGCGGCCATATCCTGATCGCCGTGCGACGGGTGGACGCTATGGTCGAGATCAGCGTGAGCGATGACGGCGCCGGCTTGCCGGCGGATTTCGATCTGGCGACGTCGGACAGCCTCGGCCTGAAGCTCGCGCAGATGCTGGCCCGCCAGCTGGGCGGTACTTTCCGACTGGCCGGCGGTGCTGGCACCACCGCGGTGCTGCGCATCCCCTGACGCGCGAGCCTGGCAGACGCTGTTCTCGGGCGACCCGCCGCGCAAGCAGGCGGCTTCAGATATGCGCCCCGCGCCGCCATCCCATCTGTTCGGTGTAGTGGCGCCGGCACAGCGCGACATAGCGCTCGTTGCCGCCGACTTCGATCTGAGCGCCCTCCTTGACCGCGAAGCCTTCATCGTCGACGCGCAGGTTCATCGTCGCCTTGCGGCCGCAGGCGCAGATCGCCTTCAACTCGATCAGATTGTCGGCGATCGCCAGCAATGCCGCGCTGCCCGGGAACAGCTGGGCCTGGAAGTCCGTGCGCAGGCCATAAGCCAGCACGGGAATATCGAGTTCGTCGCACACCGCCGCGAGCTGGAACACCTGCGCGCGGGTCAGCCACTGTGCCTCGTCGACCAGCACGCAATGCACCGCCGTCTCGGCCAGTTCGATCGCGACTTCCTCGAACAGGTCGGTGTCGGAGTCGATCGCCGTGGCATGCGACGCCAGCCCGATGCGCGAGGTGATCTTGCCGGGCTCGAATCGGTCGTCGAACGCCGCGGTGAACAGCAGCGTCCGCATGCCGCGCTCGCGATAGTTGAAATCGGCCTGGAGCAGCGTCGTCGACTTGCCCGCGTTCATCGCCGCATAATAGAAATAGAGCTTCGCCATCGCTGGCCTGTTCCCCCGACATCCGCCGAGTCCGACGCTACAATATTGCCGCGCGACAACCACATCTTTCTGGCGGCGGCGGCTATCTTCCCCGATAGCGGCGGCGATGAAGATGCCTCCCGAAAACGCGCCGCGCGTCCGCTTCCGCTGGTCGCGCTACCACGCAATGACGATCGCGGTGCCGGCGGACAAGGCGATGCGCGATCGGATCATCTCCGGCATCGGCGCGCTGGTCGGCATCATCGCCACCGGCCTGCTGGTCGGCAGCCTCACCGGCGTCGGCGCCCATATGCCGCTGCTGATCGCGCCGATCGGCGCTGCGGCGGTGCTGTTGTTCGCTGTGCCGGCCAGCCCGATGGCGCAACCCTGGCCCGTCATCGCGGGCAATGTCGTTTCCGCCATCGTCGGCGTCAGCGTGGCCCGGATCGGCGCCGGCCCGATGGTTGCGGCGGGCCTCGCCGTGGGCTGCGCGATCGTGGCGATGGCGTTGCTGCGCTGCCTCCATCCGCCCGGCGGCGCGGTCGCGCTTACCGCCGTGCTCGGCGGCCCCGCCATCCAGGCCAGCGGCTATGACTTCGTGATAGCGCCCGTCGCCGTCGATACCGTGCTGCTGCTGGCGATGGCGTGGGGCTTTCATCGCTTCTCGGGCCATAGCTATCCGCACATCGCCAAGCCGATTACGGAGCCAGCCGCGGCCGATTTTTTGCGCGAGGATCTGGCCAAGGCGGTCGCCGACTATCCCGACATCCTCGATGTGGCGATGGAGGATCTCGAGGAACTTCTCCGCGCCGCCGAGCATAATGCAATCGTCCGGCGCGCCCGGGGGCGCTAGCTTTCTTCGCCGTCGTCCTTGCCCAGATCCCGCGCGATGGCGGGATTGCGCAGCAGCGTGTCGATGTGACTGCCCTCGTCGAAGCTCTCATCGACGAGGAATTTGAGCTTGGCGGCATATTTCGTGTTCACCCGCCGGGCGACCTCGCTCTGCAGATAGGCGGTGTTGGTGCGGAGGGCCTTGATCACGGCTTCCTCGTCCGCGCCGAGGAGCGGCTTCACGAACGCCGTGGCGTGCTTGAGGTCGGGCGACATGCGCACCTCGGTCACCGAGACCATGTGGCTCGCCAATGTCTCGTCATGCACGTCGCCGCGCATCAGGACGTCCGAAAGGGCATGGCGAACCTGCTCACCTACGCGGAGCAGGCGGACGGACTTCCCTTCGGCGGTTTCGTTACGGCGCATTCTGCCTCCAAGACCTTCTCCCTTAGGGGAGAGGGAGGGGCCCATTGCGAAGCAATGGGAGGGGGTGAGGGCACGCCTTGCGGCAATGTCGTGCCCTCACCCAACTGCGACTAGGCGCGTCCCGCGCCAAGTCTCGTATCCCTCTCCCCAACTGGGAGAGGGAAAGCGTTACAGCGTGCGCTCGCGCTCCTCGACTTCGAACGTCTCGACGATGTCGCCGGGTTTGATGTCGGTCGTCGATTCCAGCGTGATACCGCATTCGAGCCCGGCGCGAACTTCGGGAACGTCGTCCTTGAACCGGCGCAGCGATGCGATCTGGCCGTTGTAGATGATGACGTCGTCGCGCAGGACGCGAGCACGCAGCTTCTGGCGGATATAGCCATCGACCACGAGCAGGCCGGCGGCCTTGCCGTGCTTGCCCGCCGAGAACACTTCGCGGATCTCGGCGCGGCCGACGACATGCTCGAGATATTCGGGACCAAGCTGGCCCGCCATCGCGGCGCGGATCTCATCGAGCAGGTCGTAGATCACGTCATAATATTTGAGCGCGACCCCGTCCCGCGTAGCGATCTCGCGCGCCTTGGCGTTGGCGCGGACGTTGAAGCCGATGATCGGCGCCTTCGAGGCCGCGGCCAGGCTGACGTCGCTCTCGGTGATGCCGCCGACGCCCGAATGCAGGATGCGAACCTGGATGAGATCGGTCGAGATCTTGTTGAGCGAGCCAACGATCGCCTCGACCGAGCCCTGGGCATCGGCCTTGACCACCACCGGATATTGCTGCGCCTGCTGCTCGCGCAGCGCCGAGAACATCGATTCGAGGCTGGCCGGGGCCGAGGTGGTCCGCTTCTGCTGGATCACGCTGGCACGGTAGGCCGCGACTTCGCGGGCACGCGCTTCGTTCTCGACCACCGAAAGCTGGTCGCCGGCCGAGGGAACGCCGGTCAGGCCGAGGATCTCGACCGGAAGCGACGGACCCGCCACCTTGATGTTGCGGCCCTTGTCGTCGATCAGCGCGCGAACCTTGCCGCTCTGGGCGCCGACGACGAAGATGTCGCCGACCTTGAGCGTGCCGCGGCTGACGAGCACGGTGGCGACCGCGCCACGGCCCTTGTCGAGCGTCGCCTCGACCACGCTGCCTTCGGCGGCGCGATCGGGATTGGCCTTGAGCTCGAGCAGTTCGGCCTGAAGCTCGATCTTCTCGATCAGTTCGTCGAGGCCGGTTTTCTTGAGCGCCGAAACCTCGACCTCCTGGACGTCGCCGCCCATGCTCTCGACCTGCACGTCGTGCTGGAGCAGCGCCTCGCGCACCTTCTGCGGGTTCGAGCCCGGCTTATCCATCTTGTTGATCGCGATGATCATCGGCACGCCCGCCGCGCGCGTGTGGCTGATCGCCTCGATCGTCTGCGGACGCAGCCCGTCGTCGCCGGCGACCACGATCACGACGATGTCGGTAATGTTGGCGCCGCGCGCGCGCATGTCGCTGAACGCTTCATGGCCCGGCGTGTCGAGGAAGGTGATCTTGGCGCCGCTCTTCACCTGCACCTGATAGGCGCCGATGTGCTGGGTGATGCCGCCGGCTTCGCCGCTGGCGACATCGGTGCCGCGCAGCGCGTCGAGCAGGCTGGTCTTGCCATGGTCGACATGGCCCATGATCGTCACGACCGGCGGACGCGTTACCAGCGTCTCGTCCAGATCGACATCGTCGGAGGCGACCAGATCGACATCGCTGTCGGACACGCGCTTGATGTTGTGGCCGAACTCGGTGACCAGCAGCTCGGCGGTGTCCTGGTCGATCGCCTGGTTCACGGTGACGGGCATGCCCATCTTGAACAGCGACTTGACCAGGTCGGCACCGCGCTCGGCCATGCGGTTGGCAAGCTCGCCGACGGTGATCGTCTCCGGCACTGCGACGTCGCGGACCTGCTTCTGCTGCACGGAGCCCGACTGATGGGCGCGGCGATCCTTTTCACGGGCGCGCTTGAGCGCCGCGAGCGAACGGGCGCGGGCGCCGCTATCGTCATCGAGCGCCTTGGTGACGGTCAGCTTGCCCGACTGGCGGCGATCGTCGCCCTTGCGGTCGCGCTGCAGCGGACGGCTGGGCTCGGGACGCTTCGGGCTGACAACGGGGGTGAACCGGCGCGGCGGCGGTACGCCGTCGCTGCGCTTCTCCGCTTCCGGCGCGGCGGCGGCTTCGGCGACCGCGGGTGCCTCGGCGACGGCAGTCGCCTCGGGCTCGGGAGCGGCGGCGGGCGGCGCCGCCGGCTGGGCAGGAGCGCGTTCGGCCTCCTCTTCGGCGCGGCGCTTTTCGTCGGCGCGGCGCTTCTCTTCCTCGCTCGCTTCCATCTTCAGCCGCTCATCGCGACGGCGCGCTTCCTCGAGCGCGGCCATGCGTGCTTCGTCGGCCTCGCGCAGCAGGCGCTCCTGCTGCTCACGGCGCTCGAGCGGCGTCATCGGGCGCATCTGCGTGGGCTGGGGGGCAGGGCGTGGTGCTGCTGCCGCGGGCGCGGGCTGGGCAGGCGCGGCCTGTGCGACGGGGGCGGGTGCAGGCGTCGGTTCATCGATCACCTGGGGCTCGGCCTCGCCCGGGCGTCCGCCGAGCACGCGGCGGCGCTTGACCTCGACGACCACGGTGTTCGAACGGCCGTGGCTGAAGCTCTGCTTCACCTGGCCCGTCTCGACCGTGCGCTTGAGGCCCAGTGGCGCGCGCATTCCCAGCTTCGGCTTGTCGTTATCACTCATCTGGTAACCGAACCCTTCACTTCACGAATTTGTAGCGCCGATGGACCCTGCGGATCGACTCCGCAAGGCTGAAGCGCTCTCAGAACGTCCTATGAAGCCGCACCAGCGGCTCAAAGCGTCAGCCACGCGCACGGCAGATGCCGGCACGGTCAGCCCGATATGTACCACATTGTCCCGGCCTAACGCCATCGACAATATGGTGCGTTCGGCCGGGATTACTACCCCGCGAAGGTCCGATCCTTCGGCGTCCCGGCCCATCCGCAGCGCCTGGTCCAGCTTGCGGTTGCCGTCCTCCGAGGCATCGGCGGCGTGCAGCAGGAGATGCAGCTGGCCGCGCCGGGCGGCATCGCCGATCCGGTCGGACCCGGTGAGCAGTGCCCCCGCCCGCGCTTCCAGGCCGAGCCGGTCGAGCGCAGCCCGGCGCAGGCCGTCCTCGATCCGCTCGGGGAGGTCGGCGGGAATGGTGAAAGAGCCGTCCTTGAAGGCGCGGGCGAGCGCGCCCTTGAGCTTGCCCTTGGCGATGGCGGTCTCGAGCGTTGCGCGGTCGACGCCGATCCATGCGCCGCGCCCGCCGGCCCGGGCGCGAAGATCGGGCATGACGGTGCCGTCGGGCCCGATCGCCAGCCGGATCAGCTTGCCGCGCGCGTCATGCTCCCCGGTCAGGATGCACTTGCGTTCGGGAACATGCTTTTCCCGCCGCGGAGGCCGATCCTCCGAGTCCTGATCCGGTGCTAGCGGAACGTCCTGATGGTCATCGTGTGCCATTCGCGGGAGCGACCTCCTGCGTGGCGGTGGCGGGACGGTCGGCGATCAGCAGCCCGCCCGAGCCATAATTCTCCGTCGAAATCTCGGTGATGTTCACCTGCACCGCGCTCGCGGGCTTGCCGAGATGCGCGCCCAGCGACCGCGTCACGTCAGCGACGATGGCGGCCTTCTGTTCGCGCGTGGCGGAGCCCGCGATCCGGATGTCGACGAACGGCATGGGTGTCAGGCCTCGTCGGCGAACCAGTGGGCGCGGGCGGCCATGATGATCTCGTTGCCCTGATCCTCGCTCAGGCCATATTCGCCGAGCACGCCCGCCTTGTTCTCCTCGCGCTCCGCACGCTCGGGGCGATCGGGCTTGTCGCTGCTCGGCCGGCGGCGCTGCTCGGCCCGCTTCTTCTGGATCAGCTCGTCGGTGGCGAGATCGGCGAGATCGTCGAGCGTCTTGATGCCGGCCTTGCCCAGCGTGACCAGCATCGCCTCGGTCAGATAGGGCAGTTCGGCCAGCGCGTCCTCGACGCCGAGCGCGCGGCGCTCCTCGCGGGCGGCGCTTTCGCGGCGCTCCAGCGCTTCCTGCGCGCGGTTCTGCAGCTCGGCGCCGAGCTCGTCGTCGAAGCCTTCGATCGAAGCGAGCTCGTCGAGATCGACATAGGCGACCTCTTCGAGCGCGCCGAAGCCCTCGGCCACCAGCAGCTGCGCGAGCGTCTCGTCGACGTCGAGCTCGTTCTGGAACATCTCGCTGTTCTGGAGGAACTCCTTCTGGCGCTTCTCGCTGGCATCGGCTTCGGTCAGGATGTCGATGGCCTTGCCGGTCAGCTGGCTGGCGAGGCGGACATTCTGGCCGCGGCGGCCGATCGCGAGGCTGAGCTGGTCGTCGGGGACCACAACTTCGATGCGCTCCTCTTCCTCGTCGATGACGACGCGGGCGACCTGGGCCGGCTGCAGCGCGTTGACGACGAAGGTCGCGGTGTCGGGCGACCAGGGGATGATGTCGATCTTCTCGCCCTGCATCTCCTGGACAACCGCCTGGACGCGGCTGCCCTTCATGCCGACGCAGGCGCCGACCGGATCGATCGAGCTGTCATGGCTGATCACGCCGATCTTGGCGCGGCTGCCGGGATCGCGCGCGGCGGCCTTGATCTCGATGATGCCGTCGTAGATTTCCGGCACTTCCTGCGCGAACAGCTTCTTCATGAAGTCTGGATGCGCGCGGCTCAGGAAGATCTGCGGCCCGCGATTCTCGCGGCGCACGTTGAGGATCAGGCTGCGGACGCGATCACCGACGCGGACGACTTCGCGCGGAATCTGCTGGTCGCGGCGGATGACACCCTCGGCGCGGCCCAGGTCGACGACGACATGGCCGAACTCGACGCGCTTGACGACGCCGGTGATGATCTCGCCAGCGCGGTCCTTGAACTCGTCATATTGGCGCTCGCGTTCGGCGTCGCGGACCTTCTGGAAGATCACCTGCTTGGCGGCCTGGGCGGCGATGCGGCCGAACTCGATCGGAGGCAGCGGATCGACGATATAGTCTCCGACCACGGAGCCCTTCTGCAGCTTCTGCGCCTCGGCGACCGAAACCTGCTTGAAATAGTCGTCGACCTCCTCGACCACCTCGACGACGCGCCACAGCCGCATGTCGCCGGTCTTGCCGTCGATCTTCGCGCGGATGTCGTTCTCGGCGCCATAGCGGGCGCGGGCGGCGCGCTGGATAGCATCCTCCATCGCCTCGATGACGATCTCGCGATCGATCAGCTTTTCGCGGGCGACGGCATCGGCGATGGCGAGCAGTTCGGCGCGATTGGCAGTGATGGCGGTGGCCATGACGGACTTATCCTTCCACTTGAGTCTTGCGGGCGCCGCTGGGCGGCGCATCTTCGATCACCGTGTCGACACCCTCGATCGAGAGTGGCGCGGTGGCCTTGATGAGAGCATCGGTCAGGATCAGCTTCGCACTGGCGATCTGTGCCAGCGGGACCGCTACCTCACCGAGTTTATTTACACCGAGCGTCACCGAGTCGCCATCGCTGGCGATGATGCGCCCGTCGAACTGCTTGCGACCGCCTGCCCCGGACCCCGATCCGGGGGCGAGCGCTTCCGCAAGCTTCACGCGCACGTCGAAACCCGCCCAGTCGGTCCAGTCGCTGACCCGGGTCAGCGGCCGGTCGATGCCCGGCGAGCTGACTTCGAGCCGATAGGCTTCCTCGATCGGATCGAACTCGTCGAATTTATCCGAAATCCGGCGCGACAGCGCCTCGCAGTCGGTGATGTCGAGCTGTCTCGTGTCGGGGCGCTCAGCCATCACCTGCAAGGTCGGATCGCTCTTCCCGCCGAAGAACGCGACGCGCACGAGCGCCAGCCCGAGTGCCTGGCACTCGGGCTCGATCAACCTGGTCAGGGCGGCGATGTCCGCCATTCACGCTCCCGTACGATACACAGAAGTTGTTGCCTCGGAGGCTTCCGCCCCCGAGCCCGGCAAAGTTTCCAATGTCGAGAATTGTCCGCGCTATAGGCGAAGCTGCGCCGGGGGGCAATATGCGATCCGCGCATCGGACATGTTTAGACATTGGTCCGTTTTTTTCCCGGCCGTGGTGCTCGGGGCGTGGGCCTTAGCGATATCCTAACCATGTTGACGGCACAGCCAGGGCATGATCCGCAGATTGTCTTACATCATGCAAGCCGGCATGCCGCTGATAGTCCAGCTGGCCCTGTTGCTGATCGGCTTCACGTTCGTCCTCCTCGCGCCGCCGGCGCATGGGGCCATCCTGCTTGTGCCGCTCAGTCGCGATGCGCGGGCGCATGTTGCGGCTTTGGCCGTGGAGCGCGGCGCGCTGTTGATCGGCCGCGGGCGATTCGAAGGATCGCTCATCGTGCGGGGAGATCGAAATCTTCTGGGGGGTGCGCTGCTGCGCCGGGGGATCCTGCCGATCACGGCGCCGGAAATATCCTGCGGTGTCCTGGCAGGCGAAGGGCAGCCAGCATGAGGATGGCCGAACTCGATCAGGTCCGGATGCGCAGCATAAGGATGATGGCCTGCGCCGGCTGCCTGTTTGGCGTGTCGCTGGCGGCCGGGGTCGCCTTTGGCGTAATGAACGGAGGCTGGCCGCTCGTCGTCCTGGCCGCGCTCTTGAATATTCTACCCGTCAGGATGGCGCTGGCGCGCCGCCACGATCTGCAGGCCCGGCTCATGATGGGCGTGCTTGCCGCGGCGCTTCCGGCGATGTTGACCTATTCGTTCAAGGGGCATGTCTGGCAGATGGACATGCATCTGTTCTTCCTGGTCTCGCTCGCTGCGCTGATGCTGCTGTGCGACTGGCGGCCGATGCTGCTGACGACGGTCCTCGTGGCGCTGCATCATCTTCTGCTCGATTATCTGGCGCCCCAATGGGTCTTCGCAGGAACCGCCACCCCTGCCCGGGTGCTGGTCCACGCGCTCGCACTGGTCGGTGAATTTCAGGTCCTGACCTTGATGACTCTGCGGCTCCAGGCATTGCTCGGCGCACAGGCTATCGCACGGGCGAACAGCGAACGGCTGGCGGCCGAAGCCGAGGCCGCCATGGTCGAGGCTCGCACGGCGCAGGCGGATGCCGAACGCGCGCTGGCAATGGCCGCCGATGCGGATCGGCGCGCCGCGGCTGAACGCAGCCGTCGTGAAGAAGGCGAGCGTGCTGCGGCGGCGGCGCGATCCGCCGATATGCTCCATCTCGCCGGACAGTTCGAAAGCTCGGTCCGTCGCGTCGTCACCTCGGTGGGGGCCGCAGCGACCCAGCTCGAATCGACGTCTACCGCCTTGAACGACCTCGCCAGTGACAGCGGCCGCCAGAGTGCGGAGGTCGCCAGGCGCGCCGATGGTGCCAGCAAGGCGGCTCGTGCGGTGGCCAGCAGCGTGGCCGAGCTGTCGCAGTCGATCACCGGAATCGCGGCGACCATCGACGAGCAGGCCGCGCTGAGCGCCCGCGCGCGAAATAATTCGGCTACCGGGGACGAGGCGGTCCGCACATTGGCGGACCGCGCGACCGACATCGGCGAGTTCGCCGGTCGGATCAAGTCGATCGCTTCGCACACCAACCTCCTTGCGCTCAACGCTACGATCGAGGCCGCGCGGGCCGGCACCGCCGGCCAGGGCTTTGCGGTTGTCGCCGCCGAGGTGAAGAGCCTTGCATCGCAGACGGCACGCGCGACCGCCGAGATCACCGTGCTGATCGATGGCGTCCATGCCGGCGCCCGCGTGGCCGAGGGATCGCTCAATGATGTTTCGTCGGTCGTCGACCAGCTTGCCGATGCCGCCACGGGAATTAGAAAGATGCTTGCCGAACAGCGGCGAACGACGCAGCTGCTCGAGGATAATGCGAAGCATACGGCACAGGGCGCCGACGAGATGGCTGAACGTATCGGTGCCGTCGCAGCGGTCGCCAACGAAGCCGGTCGGCTATCGAGTCAGGTGCGCGGCGCGGCGGGCGACCTCGTTGCCCATGCCCTGGGCCTGGAGGCAGCGACGCGAACCTTCGTGCAGCAGCTGAAGAGAGGGTAGTTTGTCTTAGGCCCTCAGGCGCCGGGCGCAGCACATCCGTGCTGCTTGGCTTCCTCGCTAGCGCTCGGACGCGTTGCACGCGCTTGCCTCTTCGAACCTCTCGAGTTCGACGATGAGATCTGCGTCGGGACATGTCAGTGTCCCGCAAGGCCAAAGGCCGCCCGAGCTTATTGCGAGGAAGCCAAGCGAGGCGGATGCCTCGCGCCGGGCGTTTGAGGGCCAAACAAAAAAAGCGCAGCCGCCCTCAGGCGGCTAAGCGCATCTCCATGCGATCCCAGATCTCGACCAGCGCCTGGGTCAGTTCGCGCATCATCGCCTCGCTGTGCGCCGGGCCGGGCGTGAAGCGCAGGCGTTCGGTGCCGCGCGGCACGGTCGGGTAATTGATCGGCTGCACATAGACGCCATATTCGGCGAGCAGGATGTCCGACACCTTCTTGGCCTTGATCGGATCGCCGACCATGAGCGGCACGATATGGGTGGCGGTGTCCATCACCGGCAGGCCGGCGTCGGCGAACATCTTCTTGAGCGTCGCGGCGGCAGCCTGCTGGCCATCGCGTTCCGCCGAGGACTGTTTGAGGTGACGCACGCTGGCGAGCGCCCCTGCGACCAGCACCGGCGCCAGCGACGTCGTGAAGATGAAGCCGGGCGCATAGGAGCGGATCACGTCGATGATCATCCGGTCGGCCGCGATATAGCCGCCCATCACCCCGAACGCCTTGCCCAGCGTGCCCTCGATCACGGTCAGCCGCTTGGCGGCGTCGTCGCGATCCGAGATTCCGCCGCCGCGCGCGCCGTACATGCCGACGGCATGGACTTCGTCGAGATAGGTGAGCGCGTTATACTTGTCGGCAAGGTCGCAGATCGCGTGGATGGGGGCGACGTCCCCGTCCATCGAATAGACGCTCTCGAAGGCGATGAGCTTGGGGACTTCGGAGTCTTCGGCAGCCAGCAGCTCTTCGAGATGCTCGAGATCATTGTGGCGGAACACCCGCTTCTCGCAGCCCGAATTGCGGATGCCCGCGATCATCGAGGCGTGGTTCAGTTCGTCCGAGAAGATGATGCAGCCGGGCAGCACCTTGGTCAGCGTCGACAGCGTCGCCTCGTTCGAGACATAGCCCGAGGTGAACAGCAGCGCGCCTTCCTTGCTGTGCAGGTCGGCAAGCTCATATTCGAGGTCGACATGATAATGGGTGTTGCCGCCGATGTTGCGGGTACCACCGGAGCCGGCGCCGACGTCGTGAAGCGCTTCCTCCATCGCCTCGATCACCTTGGGGTGCTGGCCCATGGCGAGATAGTCGTTCGAGCACCAGACGGTAACCGGCTTCGGGCCGTTATGGCCGGCGAAGCAGCGCGCATTGGGGAACATCCCCTTGTTGCGCAGGATATCGATGAAAACCCGGTATCGGCCTTCCGCATGGAGACGGTCGATGGCCTGGGTAAAAACGCGATTATAGTCCAAGAGCCCTGCTCCCCGCCGCCCGCTCTACCAAGGGGCTGAATCGCCCGCCTTTTAAGATGTCGTTCGCGCAAATGCCAGAGCGAACCTCTCGCAACCTTATATGCTAGATATGCTATAAAATCGATATGTCAGCGAGGCCGCGCGCCGCCAGCCCGGCGCGCAGCGTGTCGCCTATGTGCAGCGGCGCGGTGAACACCGCCTCGCCCCGTGCCGCGGCCGGCCATTGCTGTCCGTCTGTCAGAAATGCCACGCGCCGGGCGATTCCGGGTCCGCCGTCGATGAAAGCGAGGGGGCGCGGGGCCGCGGCCGCGAGCTCGTCGGCGACCAGCGGGAAGTGGGTGCAGGCCAGCACCACCATGTCGATCCGATCACCGCCAGGCTGATCGAGCAGCCCGCGAAGCACGGCGGCATAGTCGGCCGGATCGGTCGCCTCGCCGCGCAGCTTCGCCTCCGCCAGCTCGACGAGTCGCGCCGAGCCGTGGCGCAGCACGATGCAGTCGGACGCGAAGCGGGCGGAGAGATCATCGACATAGGGCTGGCGAACCGTCGCATCGGTACCGAGCACCCCGATCGCTCGTCGTGCCGAGCGTTCCGCCGCCGGCTTGATCGCCGGCACGGTGCCGACCACCGGGAGGTCCAACGCGGCGCGCACGGCGGCCAGCGCGATCGTCGAGGCGGTGTTGCAGGCGATCACGACCAGGCGGGGCCGGTGCCGTTCGACCAGCCGGCCGAGCAGCGCCGGCACGCGGGCCGCGATCTCGGCCTCGCTGCGGATGCCATAGGGAAAGCCGCCATTGTCGGCGACGTAGACATAGGAGGATTGCGGCAGCAGCGCACGCGTCGGCGCCAGCACGGACAGGCCGCCCACCCCGGAATCGAACATCAGGATCGGGCGTTCGTCTGCCATCGCGACCCCCATAGAGCCGGATCGTGCGTCGTGGAAGCGCCATGCGCTTCTCCCGGTGCGGCGAAGCGTGCAGGGGTTTAACCTTTATCATGTCGTGCCCGTAACCTTCTGTGCACTTGTGTGTGTTGCCATGCACATTGCATCGATTATGCTGTGGCAGCGCTAAGGGGAGCAACATTCATCCATGGTTTCGCTCACGGGAATCCTCGTGCTTTTTGGCGCTTATCTGCTCGGCTCGATCCCCTTTGGGATCGTGCTCACGCGGTTCGGCGGTGCAGGCGACCTGCGCCAGATTGGCTCCGGCAATATCGGTGCGACCAATGTGCTCAGGACGGGGCGCAAGGGGCTTGCGGCGGCGACGCTGCTGCTCGATGGCGGCAAGGGCGCGGCTGCGGTTCTGATCGCGGCCCAGCTGCAGCCGGAGCTTGCGTTGCTGGCGGGCGTGGCGGCGTTCGTCGGCCATCTTTTTCCGCTGTGGCTCAATTTTCGAGGCGGCAAGGGCGTGGCGACCATGCTCGGGGTGTCGCTCGCGGCGTGGTGGCCGGCCGGTGTCGCCTTCGCGCTGGTGTGGATCGCGATGCTGGCGATCAGCCGCCGTTCCTCGGTCGGCGGGATTGCCGGCGCCACGGCCGCGCCGATCGCCGCCGCGGTGGATGGCCGATCGGCCGTGGTGCTGGTGATGCTCGCGATGGCGCTGCTCGTCGTCTGGAAGCACCGTGACAACATCGCGCGGCTGATGGCCGGAACCGAACCCAGGGTCGGCGAGAGCTGAGCTGGACGCGATCGAGCTGACCGCAGCCGACCTGACCGCGGCGGAGCGTCTTGCCCGGCTGCGGCTGATCCGCACGCCCCGCATCGGCCCCGTCGCCTATCTCCACCTGCTCCGCCGCTTCGGCAGCGGCGAGGCGGCGCTGGCGGCGCTGCCCGATCTCGCCCGGCGGGGTGGTGGGCATGTGCCGGCCATGCCGCCGATGCAGGCCGCCGAGGCCGAGCTGCACCGGATCGATCGGCTTGGCGCGCGCTGCCTGTTTCGCGGCAGCGCGGCCTATCCGGTGCTGCTCGACCAGATCGAGGCCGCGCCGCCGATGCTGATCGTCAAGGGCGATCCCGCCCTGCTCGCGCGCCGCGCGGTGGCCATCGTCGGCGCCCGCAATGCCAGTGGCGCCGCCGTCCGTTTCGCCCGGATGCTGGCGCATGATCTCGGCGAGCAGGGCTGGCTGGTCGTGTCGGGACTTGCGCGCGGCATCGACACCGCCGCGCATGTCGGTTCGATCGCGACGGGGACGGCGGCGGTGATCGCGGGCGGCATCGACGTGGTCTATCCACCCGAGAATGATGCGCTCCAGCGCGACATCGCCGAGCGGGGACTGCTGATCGCCGAACAGCCGCCGGGCGTCGAGCCGAGGGCGCGGCATTTTCCCTATCGCAACCGGATCATCGCCGGGCTGGCGGCGGGCACGGTGGTGGTCGAGGCCGCGCCCAAATCGGGGTCGCTGATTACCGCCCGGCTAGCCACCGAATTCGGCCGCGAGGTCATGGCGGTGCCGGGCTCGCCGCTCGATCCGCGCGCCCAGGGCTGCAACCTGCTGATCCGCGAGGGCGCGACGCTGATCCAGTCCGCCGCCGACATCGCCGAGGCGCTGGCGCCGATCGGCGGAGTTTTCGCGCGCAGCCCCGCTGGCTTCGAACCGGCGTCGACGGCCGCGGCGGGCGATGCCGACGATCATGCGCGCAGCGCGATCGTCGATCTGCTCGGGCCGGTGCCGCTGCCGGTCGACGAACTCATCCGGCAGGCCGCCATCCCGGCCGGCACGATCCAGACGGTGCTGCTCGAACTCGAACTCGCCGGCCGCATCGAGCGCCATGCCGGCGGGCGGGTCAGCCTGCTTCGATAGCAGGCGGCGCGAAACAGCCCCTTGACGATGGTCGCAACCCCTCTTCACCCTCGTACGTGTACATGCGCGTAAGAGGATTGTCGGAAAGCCTATGAAGCTCGTTGTCGTCGAATCCCCCGCCAAGGCGAAGACCATCGAAAAATATCTGGGGCCGGGGCACCGCGTCCTCGCCTCCTATGGCCATGTCCGCGATCTGCCGGCCAAGGACGGCTCGGTCGATCCCGACAACGGCTTCGCGATGGAATGGGAAGCCTATGCCGACAAGACCAAGCAGCTCAAGGCGATCGCCGACGAGGCCAAGAGCGCCGACGCGCTGATCCTCGCGACCGATCCGGATCGCGAGGGCGAGGCGATCAGCTGGCATGTCCAGGAGGTGCTCAGGAAGCGCAAGGCGCTGCCCAAGGATGTCCAGCGCGTCACCTTCAACGCGATCACCAAGCCTGCGGTGCTCGAAGCGATGGCCAATCCGCGCGCGCTCGACGAGGATCTGATCGACGCCTACCGCGCCCGCCGCGCGCTCGATTATCTGGTCGGCTTCACCCTGTCGCCGGTGCTGTGGCGCAAGCTGCCCGGCGCCAAGTCGGCCGGCCGCGTCCAGTCGGTGGCGCTGCGCCTCGTGGTCGACCGCGAGCGCGAGATCGAGCTCTTCAAGCCCCAGGAATATTGGTCGGTCGCCGCCGACATGGAGCATGACGGCATCCCCTTCGTCGCCCGGCTGGTGCGCTGGAAGGGGCAGAAGATCGAGCGGCTGACGATCGGCAACGGCACGGATGGCCAGGCCGCCAAGGCCGATGTCGAGGCGGGCCGCTTCTCGGTCGCCAGCGTCGAGACCAAGCCGCTCACCCGCAATCCGCCCGCGCCCTTCACCACCTCGACCCTGCAACAGGAGGCCGCCCGCAAGCTCGGCTTTTCCGCCAGCCACACCATGCGGATCGCCCAGGCGCTCTACGAGGACGGCGCGATCACCTATATGCGGACCGACGGCGTCCAGATGGACGGCGGCGCGATCAACGAGGCGCGCGGTGCCATCGCCAAGCGCTACGACGCGTCCTACGTCCCGGACAAGCCGCGCCAATATGTCGCCAAGGCCAAGAACGCCCAGGAAGCGCATGAGGCGATCCGGCCGACCGATTTCTCCAGGGATCGCGCCGGCGGCGGCGATCACGCCCGGCTCTACGACCTGATCTTCAAGCGCGCGCTCGCCAGCCAGATGGCGTCGGCGCGGCTGGAGCGCACCACCGTCGATCTGCTCGACGGCACCGGCCAGCACGGCCTGCGCGCGACCGGCCAGGTGGTGCTCTTCCCCGGCTATCTCGCGCTCTACGAGGAAGGCCGCGACGACGAGGGGGACGAAGAGTCCCGCCGCCTGCCGCGCATGCGCGAGGGCGATGCGCCGGCCAGGAAGGCGGTCACCGCCGAGCAGCATTTCACCCAGCCGCCGCCGCGCTATTCGGAGGCGAGCCTCGTCAAGAAGATGGAGGAGCTGGGGATCGGTCGCCCGTCGACCTATGCCTCGGTGCTGCAGACGCTCAAGGACCGCGACTATGTCACGGTCGAGAAGAACCGCTTCATCCCCGCCGAGAGCGGCCGGCTGGTGACGAGCTTCCTCGAACGCTTCTTCGAACGCTATGTCAGCTATGACTATACCGCCGGGCTCGAGGAGAGCCTCGATGACGTGTCGGGCGGCCGCGCCGGCTGGCAGGCGGTGCTCGAAGCCTTCTGGAAGGACTTCAAGCCCAAGACCGCCGAGGTGATGGAGCAGAAGCCGTCGGAGGTCACCAAGGCGCTCGACGAGTTCCTCGCGCCCTATCTGTTCCCCGACAAGGGCGACGGCACCGATCCGCGGCTATGCCCGGTCTGCGCCGAGGGCAGCCTGTCGCTGCGCGGCGGCAAGTTCGGCGCGTTCATCGCCTGCTCCAACTATCCCGAATGCAAATATACCCGCCGCTTCGCCCAGGCCGGTGGCGGCAACGAAGGCGCGGATGCGGGGCCGGTGGTGCTCGGCACCGATCCGGAAACCGGGCTCGAAGTCTCGAAGCGCTTGGGCCGCTTCGGCCCCTATGTCCAGCTCGGCGAGGGCAAGGACGCCAAGCGCGGCTCGATCCCCAAGGACGTGCCGGGCGACGATCTCGATCTCGCCATGGCGCTCAGGCTGGTGTCGCTGCCGCGCACCATCGGTGCCCACCCCGAAAGCGGCCAGCCGATCACCGCCTCGATCGGCCGCTATGGCCCCTATCTGGCGCATGACGGCAAATATGCCCGGCTGGGCTCGACCGCCGAGGTGTTCGAGACCGGCATGAACGCCGCGGTGGTCAAGCTGGCCGAGGCGGCTGCCGGCGCCGGCCAGCGCCGCGGCGGCACCGAGCCGCTCAAGACCTTCGGCGAGAGCCCGGTGACCGGCAAGGAGGTCAGGCTGATGGCCGGACGCTTCGGCCCCTATGTCACCGACGGCGTCACCAACGCGACCCTGCCCAAGACTGCCGATCCCGACACGCTGACGCCCGAAGGCGCGCTCGAACTGCTCGAGGCGCGGGCGGCGAAGGGACCGGCCAAGGGCAAGAAACCCGCGCGCAAGGCCGCCGCCGCGAAGACCCCCGCCGCCAGGAAGACCGCTGCGAAGAAGGCACCGGCCAAGAAACCGGCGCCGAAAAAAGCCGCAGCGACAAAGGATTAAAGTCTGTTCCACTTAGACTGAACCGCTCATCCTGAGTAGCCATTGAGCGAAGTCGAAATGGCGTATCGAAGGCCAAGCTGCGCCCCGCGCACCATTGGCTCCTTCGATACCGGTCTTCGCCAAGCTCAGCCCCTACTCAGGATGAGCGGGTGACGATTCCATCAAGCTGAAATCAACTTTAGCCCGCCGCGCAATCCTCCGCTGCTATCCTGCTCGGCGCGTGGCGAGCCCGCTCATGCGGTTTCGCCCTGCGCGGCATCCTCGAAGCTGGCGAGATGATCGGCCATCGCCTTCGCATGGGCCGGCCGCGCCTCGCCGCGCGCGACATAGGCGGCGAGTTTGGGGTGATCGTCGAGCACGCCGGTCCCGCGCAGGCCACCGAGCACCGAGACCATCATCAGGTCGCCATAGGTGAAATCGCCGCCATCGAGCACCTCCTTGTCGCCGAGCGCGTCGGCGAGATCCTTGAGCCGCGCGTGGAGATCGTCGACCACCTTGGGGCGGCGCGCCGTGGACCAGTCGCGATCCGCCTCGAATATGTCGACCACGGCCAGCTGCATCACCCAGGGCTCGACCGAATTGAGCGCCGCGATCAGCCACTGCGTGGCGCGGATGCGCGCCGCCGGATCGGACGGCACCAGTGCCCCCGCCGTCTCGCAGATGTGCAGCACGATGGCGCCGGATTCGAAGATCTCGGTCGTCGCGTCGCGATAGGTCGGGATCTGGCCGAACGGCTGGAAATGGCGGTGCGCCTGGCTTTTCACATAAGCGAAATCGACCAGCTCGACGGCATAGGCCTGGCCGGCCTCCTCGAACGCCCAGCGCGCGCGGATATCGCGCACGAAGCCGCGGGCGAAGGGCGGCACCCAGGAAAAGGCGGTGATGACGGGGGTCATGATCGCCTCCCGCTCAGGCGACGGCGGCTTCGGGCGCGCTCATCGCGGCGACCGCCGCCTCGACGTCTATCCACATCGGCCCGAAGCCGTGGCCGTCGAGATCCTCGAAGGCGCGCGAGTACATGAAGCCCAGATCCTCGGCCGCATGCCCTTCGCGACCGCCCGCCGCCACCGCCTTCGCCGTGATCGCGTCCACCGCCTCGCGGCTGTCGCACGACAGCGCGAACAGCACCGCGCTGGTGCTCCGGCTGTCGGCGATCGGCTTGGGGGCGAAGTCCGCGAAACGCGCATGGTCGAGCAGCATGAAGTTGATCTCGTCCGACCAGCGCAGCATCGCCGCTTCCGGCCCCTTGCAGATTGTCTCGTCCTTCACGAAGCCGATCGCTTCATAGAAGGCGGTCGAGGCCGCCACGTCCGCCACCGGCAGGTTCACGAAGATCATCTTGGCCATCGCTCGGACTCCTCTGTCGAATCACTATTTGCGGATCATGCTGTTGTGAGTTAGAAAAAACAACCATGGAGTTAGAAAAGATAACCAATCCGCTGCGATGGTATGACGACGCCTGCGGCACCGCGCTGGCGATGCAGCTCATCGGGGAGCGCTGGTCGCTGCTGATCGTGCGCGAATTGATGTACGGTCCACGCCGCTTTTCCGAATTGCGTGGCGGCCTGCCGGGGATCAGCGCCAACACGCTGACGCTGCGGCTGGGTACATTGGAAGCGGCCGGCATCCTCGGCCGCCGCATGTTGCCCGCGCCCGCCTCGGTTCAGGTCTATGAGCTGACCCCCTGGGGCTATGAGAGCGAGCCCGCCATCATGGCGCTTGGCCGCTGGGCGGCAAGTTCTCCGCTGCACGATCCAAGCCTGTTCATGAGCGGCGCCTCGCTGATGATGTCGATGCGGACATTGCTCGTCGCCGATCGCGCCGCCGGGATGAAGGGGCGGGTCGCCGTGCGGCTGGGGCCCGATCGCCTCGTCGGCACGCTGGCGGACGGGCGGTTTCAGGTCAGGCGCGGCGAAGCCGACGATGCCGATGTCTCGATCGAGGCCGACACCGCCTGGCCGATCCTCTGCGTGATCTATGGTCATGAGCCGATCGAGCGCTGGGAAGCGCAGGGCCTCACGATCAACGGCGACCGCACGCTCTTCGAACGCTTCGCGACCCTGTTCCAGCTGCCGCCGAAGATCGGCGGATGAGGACATTGGACGGCGTCGCCCGCGCCGCCGTTCCTCCGGTCGGGCAGATCGGCGGCCGCCGCTGTGGTAATGCCGGCCGCATGGCGATAGGGGGGCAGCGCAAAATCAGGCAATCAGGCAGACCCATGGGCCGCAGAAATTCGAGACGTGATCCCTATGGCGACGCGCATCGCGAGGAACAGCCTCCGGCGGAGGTGGTGCCCTGCTGGCTCTGTGGCCGCCCGACCGGCAAGGTCATCGTCTGGCACCATCCCGTGCCGAAGAGCCGGGGCGGGCGCGATGTCGTGCCGATGCACTCCATCTGCCAGCAGACGCTGATCGCCAATTTCACCAATTCCGAATTGCAGCGCCATGGAATGGATGTGGAGGGCCTGCTGGCCAATCCCAATGTGCGCAAGTTCGTCGACTGGGTGGCTAAGAAGGATCCCGATTTCACTGCGACCATCGCCAGGAAGCAACGCTGATCAAGGTACCGCGAATGGGCCACCATCAAAAAACGTCCGCAAAGCGCAGCCTAGATCGCGGGAATCAATTAGTATAGTTTCCCCGGAAATCCCGGCCGCATACGGAGCATATGCCGTCGTCGAGAAGCCCTTATGCCTACCGAGAGTTCGTGACTCTGCTGGCAAAGGCTTGCCGCTGATACGGACCCGGTTGCCAACACAACAGCGCCGGCTTCAGGCATGTTTGTAGAGGCCGGGCGCCTGCAGGTCCCACTCTCCAGCAAGCTAGGCGAGCTGCTCGATCACCTCTTTCATCGCCAGACCGACTAAGGCTTTCGAGTTACACATGAAGGGTTTCACCCTCCGAAGGCACTTCGCGCGTATTCATGCAAGAGAACCATTTTTTGGAGGAACGGTGATGTCGATGGTCATCCGCGGAGCGACTGTGATGGCGGCACTGGTCTCCCTAGCTATCGCACACCCTGCCCTGGCTGAAAAGGGCGGCACGCCTACCGCCAGCGTCGGACCGGCTCCAGGTTATAGCACTGTCGATGTCGGCTCGAACGGTGGGGGTAGCGGCGACCCCAAAGGCACTCCCGCGCCCGTTGCCGGACTCGGAATTGGCGCGTTGGCAGCCCTTGGCTATCTCGCGCGAAGGTTACGGTCTCGCAAGGGCATATGAGCTTCACACCCGGGAATAACAGAAACACAATACCTATCTCTCGCTCCGGCTTTGCCCCATCGGTGCAAGGCTCGCCCTACACCAAGGCGCAATGTCGCGTGACACAGTTACATATCGTGCCCCCTTGTTCCGTTCTATCCGGAACGGTTTAGACTGTTCGGCAGGGGTTGAATTGCTGACGCTCTACTTTCCCCAATGAAAGCTGATCGGCATATCGACATCCGACGACATGCTCTTGTGAACCGGGCAAGTGAACGCCGCGGCTTCCAACACCTTCCTGTCGCGATCAGCTATGCGATGGGGGATTTGAACGCGGGTGGTCAGGCGGCCGATCCGACGTGGCCCACTTGCCATTTCCTTGTCGACAGTCACCGTCGAGCCGGTGATGTCTATATCCATCGCCTGCGCTTTGGTGCCCATCACCGTGAGAATGCAGGTCCCGAGGGCAGTTGCGACGAGATCGGTTGGCGAAAAGCCATCGCCTTTGCCCATGTTGTCGGTCGGGGCATCCGTTGTGATTTCCACGCCGGACGGACCGTGTCGCGCTCGACAGTGCAAGTCGCCCAGATACTCAATATCGATCGCTACCATGCGCCCCTCCTGCCAAAGGGGGTGAAGGAAATCGCCTTCCATGTCGAGCGCCGACGTCTTCATCACAATCGGCCACGGGTTCCGGATGCCGGGTTCCTGAAGTGCACCCCATGGGTGAGACACTAAAAGCGGGGACAGGTCACATTGGTATATGTTCCTATTTTGTTCTTGCCATTTCACCGGTTTTGCGGCAGATCGGCCATGCCATCGGCAGGGGCCTCAATGAACAAAACAAGCGGCAACATTACGGATCCAGTCGGCGGAACGGCCGACCCTGCCGCACAATCACGCCAACCCGAAATATTGGCGAGCGCCCCGCGCTGCGGAGCGCGCACCCGCGCTGGCACGCCGTGCCTCTCTCCCGCCGTGCGCGGCAGCGCGCGGTGTCGGATGCATGGCGGCAAGGGCAGCGGCGCGCCGCGCGGCAATCGCAATGCGTGGAAGCATGGCGTCTACTCCGCCCGGTTCCGGGAGATCGCCCGCTATGTGCGCGCGACGAGCCCCGCCGCGACCGCGCGCAGGCTGGCGGAGGCCGGCCTCGCCTTCGAAAAATATAAAAAACGCATAGACAACCCCATGCACCCGGAAATTCGGGCGCAATCGGGCTCCGCCGCCGCCGCCGCCGCGCCGCCGGCAGCGGAATCCCAACCATGTCCCGTCATCCCGGACTTGATCCGGGATCCCGCTTCTTCTGTTTGCGTGCCCTGCCTGCGCGCTCGGCGAAAGGCAGCGGGATCCCGGATCAGGTCCGGGATGACATCGAGGAGGGGAGAGTCCGCCCCGCTACAGCCCCATCGCCTTGTACGCCGAGGCGAGGGTCGGCGCGGCCAGCGCGCGCGCCTTTTCCGCCCCCCGCGCCAGGATCGCGTCGAGCTCGGCCGGGTTGGCGTTGAGCGCCTTCAGCCGCTCGGCGATCGGCCCGAGCTTCTCGGCCAGCAGCTCGCCCAGCGCCGGCTTGAACGCGCCGAAGCCCTGTCCGCCGAACTTGGCCAGCACATCGGCCGGGGTTGTGTCGGTCATCGCCGCGTAGATGCCGACCAGGTTGCGTGCCTCGGGCCGCCCCTCCAGCCCCTCGACCGTGTCGGGCAGCGGCTCGGGATCGGTCTTGGCCTTGCGGACCTTCGACATGATCGTCTCGGCGTCGTCGGTCAGGTTGATGCGGCTCATGTCCGACGGATCGGATTTCGACATCTTGGCCGATCCGTCGCGCAGCGACATGATCCGCGCGCCGCTGGCCTTGCTGATCACCGGCTCGGGCAGGGTGAACAGCTCGACGCCGAAATCGGTATTGAACTTGGTGGCGATGTCCCGCGCCAGCTCGAGATGCTGCTTCTGGTCCTCGCCTACGGGCACATGGGTGGTCTGGTAGAGCAGCACGTCGGCGGCCTGGAGCACCGGATAGCCATAGAGGCCGATCGAGGCGCCCTCGCGGTTCTTGCCCGATTTCTCCTTGAACTGGGTCATCCGGTTGAGCCAGCCGATCCGCGCGGTGCCGTTGAGCAGCCAGCACAGCTCGGCATGGGCGGGCACGTCGCGCTGGCGGAACAGGATCGCCTTGTCGGGATCGATCCCGCAGGCGACCAGCGCCGCCGCCATCTCGCGGATGTTGGCGGACAGCGTCTTCGGATCATTGTGGACCGTGATCGCGTGGAGATCGGCCAGGAAGAACAGGCACTCGCCCTCGTCCTGCATCTGCACCCAGCGCCGGATCGCGCCGAGATAATTGCCGAGGTGCAGGTTGCCGGTAGGCTGGATGCCCGAGACTGTGCGCTTGTGGGTCATGATGCGCGGGCTTTTGCGGTGCGGGGGCGGGGAGGTCAAGGCTCGCACGTCCCATACGCCCCACAGGCCGTCATGCTGAACTTGTTTCAGCATCCACCCCGTCACGGGAGCGAGGCCCAAGCGGATGCGTGGATCCTGAAACAAGTTCAGGATGACGGACAGGAGCCGCGCGGTTCACCGCCGCCGCCGCATCTGTCCCTTCAGCGTCGCCAGCGAATAGGCGCCCAGCCCGAACACCAGCCCGAAATAGACCAGCACCGCAGCGCCGATCATCGCCGACAGCGCCGCGACGCGCTCGATCAGGCTGCGGCCGGTCCAGGGATCGATCCACGGGTTGAGCGCGAACAGCAGCGCCGCCATCGCCAGGGTCGCCGCGATCAGCCGGATGCCGGTGCGGCGCAGCCGGTCGTCGATCGCGAAATGCTCGCGGCGGTGCAGCGTCCAGTAGAGCAGGATCGCGTTGACCCAGGCCGAGATCGCCGTCGACAGCGCCAGGCCGACATGCGCCATCGGCCAGATCAGGATCAGGTTGAGGACGAGGTTCACCAGCATCGCCACCAGCGCGATCCGCACCGGCGTCCTGGTGTCGGCGCGCGCGTAGAAGCCGGGCGTCAGAACCTTGATCAGCACATAGGCGGGCAGGCCGAGCGAAAAGGCCGCGAGCGCCCGCGCGCTGGCGATCGTGTCCTTCGCGTCGAACGCGCCATGCTGCAGCAGCGCGCGGATCAGCGGGGTCGCCGATACCATCAGCGCGGCGGTGGCGGGCAGGGTGAGCAGCAGCACCAGCTCGATCGCGCGGTTCTGCGTGTCCATCGCCGCGCGGGCATCGCCGCCGCCCAGCTGGCGCGACAGGCTCGGCAGCATCGCGGTGCCGACGCCGATGCCGATCAGCCCCAGCGGCAGCTGGTTCAGCCGGTCGGCATAATAGAGATAGGAGACCGACCCCTCGGGCAGGAAGCGCGCCGCCAGCGTGGTCGAGATCAGCAGGTTGAACTGCACCGCGCCGGCGCCCAGCGCGGCCGGCCCGATCAGCGCGAGCAGCCGCTTCACCTCCGGGCTCAGCCGCGGCAGGCGGATGCGCAGCCGCACCCCGGCCTGCCAGCAGGCGAGCACCAGCCAGCCGAGCTGCATCGCGCCCGACAGCGTCACCGCGATCGCCTGGGTCCGCGCGGTCTCGACATCGCTATGGCCCCGGAAGAACAACAGGCCGACGATCAGGCAGATGTTGAGCAGGATCGGCGCCGCGGCATTGACCCAGAAGCGGTTGAGCGAATTGAGGATGCCGCCGAGCAGCGACACCAGCGAGATCAGCATCAGATAGGGGAAGGTGATCCGCGTATATTGGGTCGCGAGCGCGAACTTCTCCGGGCCGCCATCGGGAAAGCCGCCGGTCATCGCCCAGACGATCGGCCCCGCCGCCAGCATCATCACGACGGTGAACAGGATCAGCACCGGCAGCAGCACCGACAGCACGTCCTCGGCGAAGCGCAGCGCGATCGCCAGCCCCTCGCCCGGCCGTTCGGCCTCGCCCTGGGCGACGGTGCGGTTGAACATCGGCACGAAGGCGGCCGAAAAGGCGCCCTCCGCGAAGAGCGCGCGGAACAGGTTGGGCAGCCGCCACGCGATCAGGAAGGCGTCCGACGCGAACCCCGCCCCGACGAACCGCGCCATCAGCATGTCGCGCAGGAAGCCGAGCACGCGGCTGACCAGCGTGAGCCCGCCGATCGTGGCGCTGGCGCGGAGCAGGCTCATCGAGTCACCCCTAGGCCGTCATCCCGGCGGAGGCCGGGATCTCAATAGAGGTTCGCGACATCAACTCCGTCCCCGACGAACGAGATCCCGGCCTCCGCCGGGATGACGGACCCTGTAGACGTTCAGGCTTCGCCTGCCGGCTGTGCCTCGGCGAGCTGCGCCTGCTGCTCGGCCTGCTGCATGTAGAGCGAACCGAAATCGATCGGCTCGAGCACCAGCGACGGGAAGTTGCCGTCCCGGATCGCGTCGGCGACCACGCGGCGCGCGAAGGGGAAGAGCAGGCGGGGCGCTTCGGCGAACAGGAAGGGCGGGATATGCTCTTCGGGCACGTTGCGGATGCCGAACACGCCGGCATAGACCAGCTCGACCGCATAGGCGGTGAGCTCGCCCATCTCGGCCTTCACGTCGATCTTGAGCGAAACCTCGTACACGTCCTCGCCGACCGGCTGCGAGCCGATGTTGAACTGGACGTCGATGCGGGGCTGCTCGGGCGCCTGATAGATGCCGGGCGCGTTCGGATTCTCGAACGAGAGGTCCTTCACATATTGGGCGATCATGGCGACCTGCGGCATGGTGTCCTCGCCGTTGGCAATCGTCTCGGCGGCGCCCGTCTCTTCGCTCATTATACTCTTTCCATCATCTCGTGGGGCCGGGCAATCGAGCGATCCGCTCGCGCCGGGCGATGCGCCACGCGCCTAGCAGGCGGGGCGGGACGGAGCAATGGCGGGTTGGTGGCCGGCAAGGGCGGAGCGTTCAGCCGGCTTATCGGAGCAACCCGTGCTCTAATCGCGCCAGCAGCATTTGAATATTGAAGCCTTTGTCCCTATGTTGGCGGATAGGCAGGCGCATGGAGGCCCGGTGACCACGATTGTCATTCTTGCGATGGTGTTTCTTTTCGTGGCGTTCCGCCTTTGGAGCGTGCTGGGCCGTCGCACGGGGCATGAGCAGACCATCGCGCGTCCGGCCGAGGCTGCGCCCGCGCCGATCGGCGCCGGCCGCTCCCTGCCCGACAACTCGACGCCGGCGCTTCCCGCCCGTTCGCCCGTGGTCGAGGCGCGCGCCGAATCCGGGGTGCGCGCGATCTCGATCGCCGACGGCGGCTTCGATGCCGGCCATTTCCTGGAAGGTGCGCGGTCGGCCTATCGCATGATCCTCGAGGCCTATTGGCGCGGGGACGAAGACGCGTTGCGGCGCCTGACCGACAATGACGTTTATGACGCCTTCGCCGCCGCGATCGCCGAACGCAAGGCGAGCGGGCAGGTGCTCGACAATCGCCTCGTCTCGATCGAGAGCGCGGTCATCGAGCAGGCGCGGCTGGCCGGCCAGACCGCGAGCGTCACCGTGCGTTTCGAAGCAGACATCGCCGCCGTCACCCGCGACACCGAAGGCAATGTCATCGCCGGTTCGCTGACCGACGCCGTGCCGACGCACGACGTGTGGACTTTCAGCCGGAACGTCCGCGCCGACGATCCGAACTGGATATTGGTCGAAACCGACGAGGCAGCGTGATCCGTCGTGTTGGCGCGGGGCTTGTCGGCCTCGCGATGCTCTCCGCCTGTACCGTCGTTCCGACCCCCGGGGGTACCGATCGCGCGCCGCCGCCGCATCATGCGCCGCGCGTAGCGACCCCGTCGCCGTCGCCGGCACCGACGACGCCAGCCCCCGCTCCGAAACCGGCGACTGCCATTGCCAGCGGCGTCCAGCAGGGTCCGTCCGTCACCAGCTTCGCGATCGCGCCCGATGTGGCCACGGCGGCGCTCGTCGCCTTCCGCCTGTCCTGTCCTGGCCTGCAGCGCCGCACCGACGCCAGCGGCCTCACCCTGGCGGGGGACTGGTCGCAGGTCTGCGCGCAGGCCTCGGGCTGGCCCGACGGCGACGCGATCGGCTTCTTCGCGAACCAGCTGGCGGTGGTGCAGGTCGGCGATGGCCAGGCTTATGTCACCGGCTATTACGAGCCGGAGATCGCCGGCTCGCGCACGCCTGCGCCGGGCTATGAGGTGCCGGTCTACAGGCGCCCACCCGATCTGGTCGAAGGCGATCTCGGCGATTTCTTTCCCGAGCTGAAGGGCAAGAAAATCCGCGGCAAGGTGCAGGGCGGCAAGCTCGTCCCCTATCCCGATCGCGGCGAGATCGAGGACGGCGCGCTCAGGGGCAAGGCGCTCGAGATCGGCTATGCCGCCGATCCGGTCGAATTCTTCTTCCTCCAGGTCCAGGGTTCGGGCCGCCTGCGGCTGCCCGACGGCTCGGTGATGCGGATCGGCTATGACGGTCAGAACGGGCGCGACTATGTCGGCATCGGCAAGCTGATGCGCGACCGCGGCCTGCTCGGCCCCGGCCAGCTCTCGATGCAGGGCGTGATGGCCTGGCTGCGCGCCAATCCCGCCGAGGGCGACGCGATCATGCGGGAGAACAAGAGCTTCGTCTTCTTCCGCGAGCTTACCGGTGCCGGCCCGATCGGCGCGATGAACGTGCCGGTTACCGGCCGGGTCAGCGTCGCGGCCGATCCGGCGTTCGTGCCGCTGGGTGCGCCGGTCGTCCTCCAGCTGGACCGCGCCGAGGCGAACGGCCTGTGGATAGCGCAGGACACCGGCGGTGCGATCAAGGGCGCCAACCGCTTCGACAGCTTCTGGGGCGCGGGCGAAGACGCCCGGACCATCGCCGGCGGGATGAGCGGCCGAGGCCGGGCCTGGCTGCTGATCCCCCGCATCTCGGCGGCACGGCTGGCGGAGGGCCATGGCGGGGCGGCGGCTCGATCCTGAGGAAAGCGCGCTCTGGCAGCGCGTCACCGCAACGGTGCGCCCGATCGCGCGGCGGCAGCCAAAGCCCACCCCCGCGACGCTTGCCGAAGTGCCGGCAGTGCCTGCGGCGAAGCGCGGCCGGGTTCCCCCGCCCCGGGTGCCCGCGGCAACGCCGGTCGCCCAGCAGAAGCCGCTCGCCGACAGTCTGGATGGCGGCTGGGACCGGCGGCTCCGGCGCGGCGTCACCCAACCCGACTGGACGATCGACCTCCACGGCCACACGCTCGACAGCGCCCGCCGCACGCTCGACGCCGCGCTCGACCAGGCGTTGGCGGAAGGGGTGCGGGTGTTGTTGCTGATCACCGGCAAGCCGCCGCGCGACGGCGACCATGACATCGACGGCCGTCCCCGGCGCGGGCTGATCCGCGCCTCGGTGGCGAGCTGGCTGCAGTCGTCGCGCCACGCCGGCCGCATCGCGGCGGTGCGCAACGCCCACCCCCGCCATGGCGGCGCCGGCGCGCTCTACATCATCCTGCGGCGCGAGCGGGATTTCTGACAAGGAAAGGCCGTGCCGCCCTTGAGCAGCACGGCCTCCTTGAAGCGGGCGAGCGCCTAGCCGGGGCTCAGTCGGCTGACTGGCTTCCCGAGCGGGTTCCGGTCTTGCCCTGCCGTCCCGAAGCCTTGGCGTTCTGGTTTTCCGCATGCTGGTTCTGCGACTTGGCGGTGTCCTTGACCTCGCCCTTGCCCATTGCCGACACCAGGACATTGCCCGAACCGCTGAAATTGCTGGCCGGCAGGCTGGCGGTGCTGTCGCCCACCTTCATGACGACCGACTGGACCGTGCCGTTCGCGGTGGAGCGGACGTCCTGCACCGTGCCGATCGCCCGGCCGCCGGCATCCCGCACCACCATGCCGGGTGCGACATCGAAGGTGCCGGCCGCATTGGCGGCGGCGGTTCCTGCCAGCGCGAGCTCGCCGACGCTGCCCGCCGCGCCGCCGGCGGCGCTGCCCGAAGCCGAGCCACTCGACGCCGCCGCACCGGTGGCGTTGCCGACTGCCGAGCCGGCGGCCGAGCGGGCTTGACCAGCCGTCGATCGGGCAGCGGATGCGGCGCTGCCGGCCGCCCCACGCACCGCGTCGGTGCCGATCAGTTGCGCATCGGCGCTGCCGCCAGCCGACCCTGCCGCATTGCCGGTGACGCCGTTGAGGGCACCGCCGACACTGCCCGCGCCGTTGCCGCTGCCCGATACCTTGCCGCTGTGACGATCGACGCTGTGCGAACCGCTGGCCGAGGCGCTATGGTCCAGCGAACCGGTCACACCCGAGCCGAGCGAACCGACACCACCCAGGCTGCCCGCTCCGCCGAGGCTGCCGCCGATCATGCCGCCCAGACCGCCGCCGAGACCGCCGCCGCCGCCCAGCAACTGGGCCGACGCCGGAGCGGTCATGATCGCGAGCGTAGCCGCCGCGCTGCTCAAAAATAGCTTGTTCATCGCTCTCATCCTATTCCGTCGACGGCGTCATGCGCCGTGCAATGAGGCAACGGAACGGCCCACCCCTTTCATCCCTGAAAACGGAGATTTTTTATTTTCCCTATAGATCAACGCGTTGCGCAGGAGCCGCACACCACGCCACGGCCGTAGAGTCGGGCCGAGCCGCTTTTAGGCGGCATCGCCTCGGCCGTCAGCAGCGCGATGGCACGCGTTCGGGGCAGGGATCCCGAGACGGCCAGGCGCGCCAGCCGCCCAGTCACGAAAGGGGCTGCGAAGGAGGTGCCGCGCACCTTGATCGTCCCGCCGGCCGCGGTGGCGGCGAGCAGGTCGGCGCCCGGCGCGGCAAAGTCGAGATGCGCCGCCTCGCCCGCCTCGATCAGCGCCCGGCCGCGCCCGTCCACGCCCGTGACGGCAATCACCTGCGGGCAGGAAGCAGGAAAGGCGGCGGGGGCGGCAGCGCCATCATTGCCGACCGCGGCGACCATCAGCACGCCGCGTTGGTCGGCCGCGGCGACGACGCGCGACAGCAGCGGATTGGCGGGCCCGGCCAGGCTGATGTTGACCACCTTCGCGCCGCTCGCCGTAAGCCATCCCAGCGCCCGGGCGATCGTCACCGCGTTGCCGCCGCGCGGATCGCGGCCGTAGATGTCAGCGGCGAGCAGCCGGCTCTGCGGCGAGACTCCCCGGATCGCCCCGCGACCGACAAGGATCGAGGCGATGGCGGTGCCATGGTTGTCGGGGGCCGGCGCCCCTTCGGCAAAGCCGCGTTGAACGATCCCGGGTGGAAGGGCGGGGTGTTGTGCAACGCCGCCGTCAATCATGCCGATCGCGGCGCCTGGGCCGGTCGACAAAGCCGCCGCCGAACCACCGCCCGCAACCATCGGCGCGCCGCTTTGCCGGTAGAGCGGATTGGACTGGACGACTGCCGATGGCGCGAGCCTGGCGAGAAGCTTCTCGGCCTTTGCGAGCGGCATGCCGGGGGGTACGCGCAGCCGCACCATGGCAATGTCGAGCCCTTCGACATCGGGGCGGTCGATGACGGCGAAGCCGGCTGCCATGGCCGCCGCTATCATGGCCGGTGTCGGATCGAGGGCGATCAGTTCACCTTTCACGGCGGGATCGCCGCGTGCATCGAACTCGAGCGCCTGCGGATTGCGGCGGACCAGTGCGCCGAGCTGGTCGAGCCGCGTCCGCGCCAGCCGATCGACCAGCCCGCCCGCTCGCTCGGTCGCCTCTGTAACCGCCTCGCCGATTCGGCCGCCCAGCCGGTCGACGCCGCCAGCCGCCTGGCCGAGGCCGCCGCCGAGGGAGGGCAGCAGCTGGGCGATCGCTGCGCCCGACATCGTCAGCAGCGCGGCGAGGGCCAGGGCAGTAGCGCGGCTGCGCATGGGATCGACTTCCTTTCAGGACCGTTATGATCAACGAATTTCAGCTCGGGTGGTTTCATGGGATTAAACGTGTCAGGTCATCCGTTTCATCCTCGAGGACGGCATCGCACGGCAAGCGGGCTGTCGATGGGCGGAAGGAGAGGGCCGGCTTGACCCTGTTCGAACGCGAGTTGCTGGCGTTGCTGCCCCGGCTGCGGCGCTTTGCGCGTGCGCTGGCGATCGATGCTGCCGACGCCGACGATCTGTGCCAGGTCGCGCTCGAACGCGCGTTGAAGGCCGAGGCGCGGTGGGAGCGAGGAACGAGACTGGATTCATGGATGTACAGGATCATGCGCAATTGCTGGATCGATGAGGTGCGCGTCCGCAAGCGCCGCAGCCAGACGTTCGTTGCAGAAGAGGAAGGCGTCGGGGTCGGTCAGGCTGACGACCGCCGCATCGAGGCCCGGGTCGAACTCGGCAATGTCGATCGGGCGATGGCAGCGCTGCCGCCCGAGCAGCGCGAAGTCATTGCGCTGATCCTGGTCGAAGGACTGGCCTATCGCGAGGCGGCCGAACTGCTCGACTTGCCCATGGGTACGGTGACATCGCGGCTCGTGCGCGGGCGGCAGGCGCTGATGGAGATGCTGGGAGAAGCGGCGTGACCGAGGAACAGATCATCGCCTATGTCGACGGCGAGCTTGGGCCGCTCGAGGCACTGCGTTTCGAGCGCGCGATGGCGGGCGATCCTGCGATCGCCGCCGCGGTCGGCCGCCACCGCAGGCTGCGCGCCATGATCGAGAGCCATTTTGCGCCGGCCGCCAGCGAGCCGGTGCCGGCGCGATTGACGAACATGATCGACGACAATGTGGTAGCCTTCCCGCAGCGCACGCGCAGCCGGTTCGGCGACAGCGGCCGCTATGCCGCACTGGCGGCGACGCTTGTGGCCGGCCTCGTCCTGGGCCAGCTCCTGTCGAATCGTGGGGCAACTCCGCTCGGGGAGCGCGACGGCACGGTGGTCGCGCAGGGCGTACTTGCCCGCGCCCTCGATACGCAGCTCGCATCGGAGCCCCAGGCGACGGCCTATCATATCGGCGTCAGCTTCCGCAGCATCGACAATCGCTATTGCCGCACATTCAGCGGTGCGGCCGGTGCGGGACTAGGTTGTCATGGCCGTTCGGGCTGGACGGTGGAGCGCTTCGTAGCCGGCCGGCCGCGCGAACAGGGCGGTGCCTATCGCCAGGCCGCAAGCCCGTCCGCGGAAATCCTTGCCGCCGCGCAGAACATGATGGCCGGTACGCCGCTGGACGCGGAGCAGGAGCGAAGGGCGCAGGCACAAGGCTGGGGCGAAAGCGCGAGCGGAAGCTGAACCCGGACTTTCGAAAGGATGCCGATAGGTTTCAGCGATGAAATATTCGGGCAATCTAGGGGTTCGAAAGGAGCGCCACGCCACAGCTGCGGAAGGACTCCGCTTATGCCGCTCCAGCCGGTTTCGACTATCTTGCCCGCGGGCACTCACTTCAAGATCACTGCCGCCGGCTGCGAGAACGGCCGCCACTCGGCGATCGGCAGCAGCAAGGTCGAGATCGGCGGTGTCGTTCACGCCACCTGCCGCCATTGTGGCTGCGAATTGATGCGCCTCGGCGCATCTCGCCGCTGGTTCCGCACCGGCGAGATGGGCGGCTAGTCCTCGTCCGTTAACGCCCTTGGTTGCGCCAGCGGCCTATGACATGCTCGACGAGCGCATCCTCGTCGCCGCTCTGGCGCCACAGCTCCGAGAAGACCGGATCGTTCGACGCGGGGCGAAGCCCTTCCTCGAGGTCGTCGAACGCAACGCGGAACGGGATCGAGACACCTTCGCCGCAGATGATCGCCTCGCGGTTGCGCAGCGCCGGGATGGCATCAAGGAAGCTGCGCGCGCCTTCGGGCATCGCAGCCTTCACGAAAGCCTGGTCGCGCTCGTTGTTCAGGCGCATCGCGATGATCGTGCCGCACTGGGACAGCACGCCTTCGGCGAGGTCCGATGGGCGCTGCGTCACCAGTCCGAGCGATACGCCATATTTGCGGCCTTCCTTGGCGATCCGTTCTAGGATCTTGCGGACCGGGCCATTGTTGGTCGAACGATCCGACGGCACGTAGCGATGCGCCTCCTCGCAGACCAGCAGCACCGGATGCTGCGCCTGGCCGCGCGCCCAGATCGCATAGTCGAACACGCAGCGCGCCAGCACCGAGACGACCACCGAGGTAATCTCGGACGGCACGCCCGACACGTCGATTACCGAGATCGGCTTGCCCTCGCCGGGAAGGCGGAAGATGCGCTTGATGAAGCTCTTCATGCTGTCGCCGACCAGCATGCCGGAGAACATGAAATGGTAGCGCGGATCGGAGCGGATTTCGTCGATCTTCTGCTTGAGCCGCAGATAGGGTGCGCTGTTCGACGCCTTGTCGAGCTTGCCCATCTCGGTCTGGATGATGTTGCAGAGATCCGACAGCACATAGGGAATCGGACTGTCGACGGTGATCCGGGCGACCGTCTCGGCGGCGCGGTTCTTCTGCCGTGCCGCGAGCAGGCATTTGGCGAGGATGTCGGCATCGGTCTGGCGCTCGGCGCCGGTGGTGGTCAGCAGCACCTCGCAATGTTCTTCGAAGTTCATCAGCCAGTAGGGCATGGCAAGGTTCGACACGTCATAGGCTGCGCCGACGCTGGCGAAGGCGGCGTCATATTCGCCGTGCGGGTCGATCATCACGATATGGCCGGCGGGCGCCAACTGGCAGATCCGGTGGAGGATCAGCGCGGTGGCGGTCGACTTGCCGGTGCCGGTCGATCCCAGCAGCGCGAAATGCTTGCCGAGCATAGCGTCTATCAACAGCGCTGCGCGGGTCGAGCCGGTCGGGTGGACGGTGCCGATCTCGACATGCGGGACACTGCCGGCGCTGAAGATCGCGTTCATGTCGCTGCTCGACACGGCGTGCACCGGGGTGCCGGGCAGCGGATAGCGGGTAACACCGCGACGGAAGGCCGCGATTTTGCCTGCGGCGTCGAGCATGCCTTCGCCGAGAAAGGCGATCTGCGCGCTTACCTCGTTGCCCTCATGGCCGAGGCCGTGGACCGACGCGATCACGCAACGTCCGGCTACTGTCATCTTGAGCATCGAGCCGATCTCGCCCGCCATGGCGACTGCGGCGTCCGAATCCTGGGCGATCAGCCGGAGCATCGCCGGATCGAGCCTCGTTTCGGCGCCACTGCCGGAGACCGTTTCGATCCGGCCCAAAGCGGCCGTGGCGAGGCCGGCTGCCTGTTCGAACGAAGCTCCGCCGACAAAATCGTTCATCCGACCGCCATTTCCTGTCTCTGACATGAGCTGCCTAGTCGATCGGGGTTAATTCTCCTCTAAATCCGGCCCTATTCTAACTCTTCCCTTCCGCGAAGGCTGAAGTCAGCTCGCTACTCGCGCAGCCGCTTGAACGCGGCGCTCGCCGCCCAGCCGAGGCCCAGCGACAGCAGCACCGCGAACAGGCCATAGAGGAAGCTGTGCCGTACCGCCGCGCGGGCGACGAAGGCCTCCATGCCCGACTTGTCGATGTCGATGTCCCGCGTTGCAGCAGCGATGACGCGGCCCTTCTCGATCAGGAATGTCTCGGCGGTATAGCGGCCGACCGGTACCCGCGCGGGGATCGCGATGCGTGCGCGATAGAGCACGCCTTCGCTGATCTCGACGCCGCGCGCCGTCTCCGAATAATAACCGCCGCGACGCTTGAGATCGATCAGTCCCTGCTCGAACCGTCGGTCCTCGGCCGGATCGCCGCCGCTCGCGGGTGACAGCTGGAGATTGTCGATGCCGAGCTCGTAGATCACCGCGGTGCGGTTATCGACGATCTTGTCGATTTTCCGCGACGAGGCGAGCGCGTAGAAGGAGGGGACGGATCGGAAGTCGGCGCTGTCGGCGTTGATCCACATCCCGGCGATCTTGCGCTTCTCGCGGATCAGCACCGGCTCGGCCGGGCCCTTCACCACCACAGCGATCTGGGCGTCGTCGCTCGGCGCCCGTCCGCCCGGATATAGAATGGCCCCGAACAGCAGAAGCTCGGCACCGGTGAAGCTGTAGATGATCTCGATCTTGCGCTGCGAGACATCGGGCACCAGCCGCGGGCTTTCCGCGGAGACCAGCAACGGCGCCAGCAGCAGGAGCAGCGGCCTTCTCACAGCCCCTGCACCGTGAAGATTTCCGGCGGGCGCCAGGTTAGCCCGAGCAGCATCCGGATGGCCACCACCAGCACGATGAAGGCGAGCGCGAGGCGCAGATATTCAGGCTTGATGGTCTGCGCCATACGCGCGCCGATCTGGGCGCCGGTAACGCTGCCGACCAGCAGCAGGCCGGTGAGGACGAGGTCGACCGCCTGAGTGGTCAAGGCATGGATCAGGGTTGTCGTGGCGGTGACGAACAGGATCTGGAACAGCGAGGTGCCGACCACCACCCGCGCCGACATGCCCAGGATGTAGATCATCGCCGGCACCAGGATGAAACCGCCGCCGACCCCCATCAGCACCGTCATGACGCCGGTCAGGAAGCCGAGCAGAAAGGGTGCGAGCGGCGAGATGTAGAGCCCCGACTTGTAGAAGCGCCAGCGGAACGGGAGCATCGCGATCAACGGGTTGTGGCGCTTGCCCTGCATGCTCGGCCGCTCGCCCCGCCATTCAGTGACCAAGGCATGGATCGCTTCGCGCGCCATGACGAGGCCGATGCCGCCGAGCATAAGCACGTACATGACGTTGACGACCGTATCGATCTGGCCGACATTCTGGAGGACGCGGAACAGGAAGCCGCCCAGCAGCGATCCCAGCGCGCCGCCCGCCACCAGCACCGCCCCCATATGATAATCGACGCCGCCGCGGCTGCCATGCGCCAGCACCCCCGAGACGCTGGCCCCGGTGATCTGCGGCGCCGACGAGGCGACCGCGACCGCGGGCGGAATGCCGTAGAAGATCATCAGCGGGGTGGTCAGGAAACCGCCGCCGACGCCGAACATCCCGGACAGCAGGCCGACCAGCCCGCCCAGGCCGATGATGACGAGAATATTCACCGAGAGGCCGGCAATGGGCAGGTAAAGATCCATGGCCAAGGGCTAGAGCATTTTGGGCGCGCGAGGGAAGGGCGAGCTCATCGAAAATGCGGGCGGAGGACGGAGCCTTGCGCAAGCCCGCTTGCAAAATCCGTCATATCGGCGGAGGCCGGAATGACGCTTGGAAGCGGGCACGATCTGCAGATATCCTCCTCCTGCCTCTGCGGAGCGCGCGGATTGGCCTTGCCGACAGCGCATGTCGCGATATAGCTAGGCCATGGTTCCCTTTTCGTTCTGCGCGGTCGACATGTGCGCCTTGCCTGAAGGCGGGCTGTTCCATAGCGCCTCGCGCAGCCTGCTGCTCGCCGACCTCCATCTCGAAAAGGCGAGCAGCTATGGTCTGCGCGGGCAGATGCTGCCGCCCTATGATTCGATCGAGACGCTGCGGCGGGTCGCCGCATTGGTCGAGCGCACAGGCGCCGTGGCGCTCTATTGCCTGGGTGATTCCTTCCACGATCGCGATGGCCCCGGACGGCTGCCGGACGAAGCGCTGGGCCTGCTCGGGCTGCTGACGGCGAAGACCCGCTGGGTGTGGATCGTCGGCAACCATGACCTGGCGATGTCCAATCCGCTCGGCGGGCACATCGCGACAGTGGTGGAACTCGATGGCATGGTGCTGCGCCACGAGGCCGATCCGCGCGAGACGCGGCCGGAGATTTCGGGCCATTATCACCCGAAATATAACGTCACCCTGCGCGGCCGGCGGGTGTCGCGGCCCTGCTTCGTCGCCGGACGGAGCAAGCTGATCCTGCCCTCCTTCGGGGTGCTGACCGGCGGCATGAACGCTGCCGATCCCGCGATATTGCGCGCTGTCGGTGCCGACGCCCGGGCGCTGATCGCGGTCCAGGAAAAGCTGCTGGATTTCCCGCTGGCGGCGTGATCCGGAGCTACCCGATCGGGTAGACGGTCACCGGCTGCTTCTGGAAATGGTTCGGGAAGGCCACGCGCAGCGCCTCGACCTTCGGCAGGTCATTATAGACGATATAGGGATAGTCGGGCTTCCGGGTCAGGAAATCCTGATGGTATTTCTCAGCCGGGTAGAAGCCGCGGTAGCGCTCCACCCTGGTCACGATCGGCGTCTTCCACAGCTTCGCCGCGGCGAGCTGGGCCAGATAGGCATCGGCCACCGCCTTCTGCTGCGCCGTGGTGGGGAAGATCGCGGTGCGATATTGGGTGCCGCGGTCGGGGCCCTGGCGGTTGAGCGTCGTCGGATCGGCCACGACCGCGAAATAGATGCGCAGCAGCGTTCCGTAGCTCACCCTGCTGGGATCATAGGTGATCTTGACGGATTCGGCGTGGCCGGTCGAACCGGATCCGACGGTCTCATAGGAGGCGCTCTGGGCGGAGCCGCCGGCATAGCCGGACACCGCCGATTTTACGCCGTCGACATGCTGGAACACGCCCTGCACGCCCCAGAAGCAGCCGCCGGCAAGCACCGCGACGGCGCTATTGCCGGCCTCGGGCGGATCGATCGCGGGCGCAGGTGCGCGGACGATCGGCCCGGCGTCGACCTTGGGCGCGGGCGCAATGGCAGGGCTGCGGGTGGCCATGGTGCCGGCCGCCGCCAGAAGCAGCAGTCCCGCCGAGAGCCCGGCGATCAAAGGCCGGTTAGGATTGTCCGTCAAAGGGGCATCCTTTTTTTCCATCTTGTGTCGATTATGTCACACAGATGGGCATGCGCCAATCATTATCAATGATAGGCGATTTTGATGAAGCCTCGGCGTCCAACGGCAGGCCTTCGCCTGCCGTTGCTTTACGCGATGGACGCGGCGCCTGCCCTCCGCGCGTCCATGCTCGCTCCTACCGCAGGGCTGCCGTTGCCGTCTGGATACGCTCGCAAGCTTCGGTGAGGATCTTCTCGGAGGTCGCGTAGCTCACCCGGAAGGCCGGCTCCAGTCCGAAGGCCGCGCCCTGCACCGCGGCCACCCGCGCCTCGTCGAGGAAATAGTCGATCAGGTCAGTGTCGTTGGCGATCACCTTGCCAGCCGGGGTGGACAGCCCGATCAGCGCCGAGACATCCGGATAAACATAGAAAGCGCCTTCGGGCTGCGGGCAGTGGATGCCGCGCGCCTGATTGAGCATCGACACGACCAGATCGCGGCGCTTCTGGAACGCATCGTTGCGCTCCTTCAGGAAGCTCTGGTCGCCGTTGAGCGCCGCCGTGGCCGCCGCCTGCGCGATCGAGCAGGGGTTCGAGGTCGACTGCGACTGGAGCTTGGCCATCGCCTTGATCAGCGGCTGCGGGCCGCCCGCATAGCCGATCCGCCAGCCGGTCATCGAATAGGCCTTGGAGCAGCCGTTGATGGTCAGCGTGCGCTCGTAGAGATCGGGCGCCACCTGCGCGATCGTCGCGAATTCGAAGCCATCGTACAGGATATGCTCGTACATATCGTCGGTCATGATCCAGACGTGCGGATGACGGCGCAGCACCTCGGCTATCGCCTTCAGTTCGTCCGCGCCATAGGCGGCCCCGCTCGGGTTCGACGGCGAATTGAGCAACAGCCACTTGGTCTTCGGGGTGATCGCCGCTTCGACCTGCTCGGGCGTGACCCTGTAGTTCTGGGCAGCGCCGGCCTTGATGAACACCGGCGTGCCGCCCGCGAACTGGACGATGTCAGGATAGCTCACCCAATAGGGCGCCGGGACGATCACTTCGTCCCCGGTCGAGACTGTCGACACCAGCGCATTGAACAGGGTGTGCTTGCCGCCCACGTTGACGCTGATCTGCGAGGCCTCATAGTCCAGGCCATTGTCGCGCTTGAACTTCGCGGCAATCGCGGCCTTCAACTCGGCGGTACCGTCGACGTTGGTGTATTTCGTCTTGCCGGTGCGGATCGCCTCGATCGCGGCTTCCTTCACGAAGTCCGGCGTGTCGAAATCGGGTTCGCCTGCGGAAAGGCCGATCACGTCGACGCCCTTCGCCTTCAGCTCAAGCACCCGGCTCGTCATGACGAGTGTGGGCGAGGGCGAGATGCGGTTGAGGGCAGGGGCGATGAGGCTCATTGCGAAGCGCTTTCCTGATTGGTCTATGTGGGAAACGGCCGCGCTATAGGCGAGTAGTCGCCAGCCCTCAACCTTGGTCGTGCGGTCCCGCGACCAGCTTCGCGGCGACAAGGCCGCGCAGCGAGTTGCCGATAAAGAAGCCATCGGCCAGATCATCCACGAGGACATCGCCTTCTACGGCATGGCCGTTTTCGATAAGGCGGTTGCGCAATATGCCTGGCATCAGCGATCCGGTAGGCGGCGTTACGAGCCGTCCATGGCGCTTGACGAAGATATTGGTGAAGCTGCCCTCCGTCAGCCGCCCGTCTTCGCGAACGAACAGCACTTCGAAGGTTCCGGCGGCGCGGCGGGCATCGTCGAGGAAAGCCCTGTCGCTGGTCTTGTGCACCAGGCGCGGATCATCAGGTGCGACCGGCAGCGGCATGATGGCGCAATCGACGGGCCCCTCCGCCTTGGGCGGCATGGCGCGCACCTCGATCGCGCGGGCGCCGCTGGGCGACAGCATCAGGCGGATCCGCGCGTCCTCCACCAGGCGGAAGGTCGCCGCCTGGAGATCGTTGCGGCAATCATGGCGATCGAATGCGAATCCAAGCGCTTCGGCGCTGGCCTTCATGCGCGCGAGATGCGCTTCGAGTTCGACGAAACCGTCGATCGCCTCGAATCGCATCGTCTCGATCAGATCGAATGCCCCTGCCGCCATAGCGACCAACTGCCCCTGTCCCACCTGCCGTAATTATCGCCATGCTGCCCGGTTGGTTGCGACCCGGCAATATGTATCAATCCAGTATCTCCCGGATTTCTGGCGTTGATCGTCGAATCCCGCAACGCGCCATGGCTTGCAATGGCGGGTTGCAATCGTCATGTCGAGCCCATGACCAGCCCCGCCGACACGCCGCTCAAAGCCGTCATCATCCCGGTGACCGCTTTCCAGCAGAACTGCACCCTGATGTGGTGCACGCAGACGATGAAGGGCGCGTTCGTCGATGCCGGCGGGGATCTCGACCGGCTCAAGGCTGCAGCTGCCCAGCATGGCGTGACGATCGAGAAGCTGCTCGTGACCCATGGCCATATCGATCATTGCGGCGGCACCGGCATATTGGCCGAGGAACTCGGCGTGCCGATCGAGGGACCGCATCCGGAGGATCGTTTCTGGATCGCCCGGCTCGGCGATGACGGCCGCAGCTACGGCATCGAGGGCAGGCCGTTCGAGCCGGACCGCTGGCTCGACGATGGCGACCAGGTGACCGTGGGGGACTTGGTGCTCGATGTCATCCATTGCCCAGGGCACACGCCGGGCCACGTCATCTTCCATCACGCACCGTCGAAGCTCGCGCTGGTCGGCGATGTGCTGTTCCAGGGCTCCATCGGGCGCACCGATTTTCCCCGCGGCAACCATGGGGACCTGATCGAGTCGATCACGAAGAAGCTATGGCCGCTGGGCGGCGACACCGCCTTCGTGCCTGGGCATGGCGCCATGTCGACCTTTGCGCATGAGCGGGCGAGTAATCCCTTCGTGGGGGATCGGGCGGTCGGCACCTGAGATATCTGTTCTCGAGCGCCGGGCGGCCAGCATCCGCTGATTTTGGCTTTGCGTTATAAGACGCGGCACCCGCCCGGTGCTTAAGGGTAAAAAACTACTGCGCCACCCCCGCCGAATCGCTCGTGACGGTCGTGATCGTGCCACTCTTCGTGGTATAGGGAATGCTGATCGCATAGCCGGCCAGCCCGAGCAGAATGATCCAGGTGGTCATGATGCCGACCCCGCGGAGCGGATGCGCTGTCTGCTTGTCCATGCCGAACGGATGCAGCACGCGGCCGAGTATATATATAATGCCTGCGGCCCACAGCCATGTCTGGGTTCCGCGGGCGAGTTCGATCAGGGCAATCAGGATCAGCACCAGTGGTGTATATTCGGCGAAGTTGAGATGGGCGCGCATGCGGGCCACCAGCAGCGTATTCCCGCCGTCGCCGGTGAGCACTTTGGCCTTGAGCCGAATCGCCACGATGCGTACCGCAAGCCAGATGTTCACGATCGCGGCAGCGCCCGCGATAGTCAGTGTGATAGGCAGGATCATCTTCCCCTCCGTGATAGATCGGAGGTTGATCTGGCAGGTCGCACCCATACTTGCAACGCGGAGCGAAATCGCTATAGGTCGCGCGCTCGCGACGAGCCCGGCCATAGCGTGACGGGCGCTCGTCGCTTTATTTATTTTGATTTATCTAGTTAGGAATAGGTGCCGACATGGCCGTCCCCAAGAGAAAGACCTCGCCCTCGAAGCGCAACATGCGCCGCAGCCACGACGCGCTGCCGGTCGAGGCCTTTCAGGAATGCCCGAATTGCGGTGAGCTGAAGCGCCCGCACAATCTGTGCAACGCCTGCGGCCATTATAACGGTCGCGAGATCATTTCCGTCGAGGCCTGATCGGGCCATAGGGGGCAATGATTGTGGACAAGGCGCCGCGAATCGCACTCGACGCGATGGGCGGCGACGGCGGGCCGGCGACGATGATCGCCGGCGCTGCAATCGCCCGTGAGCGCGATTCGGCGCTCAGCTTCACGCTGTTTGGGGATGAGGCTGCGATTCGGGCTGAATTGCTGCGCCACCCTATCCTGTCTGACTCGATCGTCGTCCATTGTGACGATGTCATCACCGGGGACGATCGGCCCAGCCAGGCGATCCGGCGGACCAAGTCCAGTTCGATGGGCGCAGCCATCCTTGCCGTGAAGGCGGGAGAGGCTTCTGCTGCGCTGTCCGCGGGCAATACCGGTGCGCTGATGGCAATCGCCAAACTCTCGCTCAGGACGATGCACGGCATCGACCGGCCGGCGCTGGCCGCCTTGTTGCCGACCCTCGGCGACAATGACCTGGTCATGCTCGATCTCGGCGCGAACACCGACTGCGATTCCCGCAACCTCGTCGAGTTCGCGGTGATGGGTGCGGCTTATTCGCGCGTTGCGGTGGGCGTGCAATGTCCCCGCGTCCGGCTGCTGAACATCGGTACCGAAGAGCTGAAGGGCACAGGCGAGCTCAAGGACGCCGCCGCGACACTGCGCGAGCAGACCAGCGGCGAATGGCGGTTCGATGGCTTCATCGAAGCGGACAGGCTGGGCCGCGGCGAGGTCGATGTCGTGGTGAGCGACGGCTTCTCGGGCAATATCGCGCTGAAGTCGATCGAAGGCACGGCGCGATTCATCACCGATCTGCTCAAGCGCGCCTTTTCCAGCTCGATCCGGTCGAAGGCGGGCTTCCTGCTGTCCAAGCCGGCATTCGCGCTGCTGCGCCATCATCTCGACCCCAATAATCACAACGGCGCGGTCTTCCTCGGGCTCAACGGCCTGGTCGTCAAAAGCCATGGCGGCGCCGATGCGAACGGCACCGCCAATGCCATCGGCGTGGCGGTCAAGATCGCGCGGGACGACATCACCCGTCGGATCACCGAGGATCTCGAGCATTTCCGCAGCCGTACCATAGAACGGGAAGACGTAGCGTGACCGTGGAATCGATGCGCCGCGCTGTCATCATCGGCACCGGCTCCGCCTTGCCGCGTCGCTATGTCACCAATGCCGAGCTGGCGGAGATGGTCGACACGTCCGACGAGTGGATCGTCGAGCGCACCGGCATCCATGGCCGCTATATCGCCGGCGATGGCGAGACGACCGCCAGCCTCGCTTCCGAAGCGGCGCGCAATGCGATCGAGGCGGCGGGCATCACTCCCGCCGACATCGGGCTGATCATCCTCGCCACCGCGACGCCCGACCAGACCTTTCCCGCATCGGCCACGATCGTGCAGACGGCGCTCGGCATCAACGATTGCATCGCATTCGACGTGCAGGCGGTGTGCTCGGGCTTCCTCTACGGCCTCACCGTGGCCGACAGCATGATTCGCAGCGGAGCGGCCGACTACGCGCTCGTCATCGGCGCCGAGACGTTCAGCCGCATCCTCGACTGGGAGGATCGCGCCACCTGCGTGCTGTTCGGTGACGGCGCCGGAGCGGTCGTACTGAAGGCCGAGGATGGCGTGCGGGGAATTCTCTCCGCCAAGCTCCACGCCGATGGCCGGCATAATCAGCTGCTCTATGTCGATGGCGGGCCGTCCACGACCCAGACGGTCGGCAAGCTGCGCATGAAGGGGCAGGAGGTGTTCCGCCACGCGGTGACCAACCTCGCCAGCGTGCTGCGCGAGGTGATGGCCACAGCCGGCCTCGAGGTTTCAGATATCGACTGGCTGGTCCCGCACCAGGCCAACCGCCGAATACTCGACGCCACCGCCCGGAAACTGGGCCTCGCCCCGGAGCGGGTGATCGTCACGGTCGACAGGCATGCCAACACCTCGGCCGCATCGGTACCGCTTGCGCTCGATGCGGGCGTCCGCGACGGCAGGGTCAAGCGGGGTGACTTGCTGGTGCTGGAGGCGATGGGCGGAGGCTTCACATGGGGCGCCGCCGCGATCCGCTATTGAAGCCCTTGTAAAACGCCTTTGATTCGCTTCGCCTTAACCGTAAGGTACGCGATACTCACTGTGTTTGGGGGCTGTATGGCGTTGGATCGGGGGACATTGACGCGCGCGGATCTGTCGGAGGAAGTGCATCGCGAAATCGGCTTGTCGCGGGCGGACTCGGCATCTGTGGTCGAGCAGGTGCTCGAACATATGTGCTGTGCGCTGGCCAAGGGCGAGAATGTGAAGATTTCCGGTTTCGGCAGCTTCATCCTGCGCGAAAAGGGAGAGCGCGTCGGGCGTAATCCCAAGACGGGTATCGAAGTGCCGATTGCGCCGCGTCGCGTGCTGACCTTCCGGGCCAGCCAGATGCTCCGCGATAGGATTGTTGCAGGAAATTAAGGCGGCGTTCCAATGAGTTCGGGCGGAGATAAGGCCGAGGATGCATTCCGCACTATCGGCGAACTTTCGGCTGAGCTCGGCATCCAGCAGCACATTTTGCGCTATTGGGAAACGCGCTTTCCGCAACTGCGTCCACTCCAGCGGGCTGGCAATCGGCGCTATTATCGCCCGGCCGATGCGGCATTGGTCCGTCGCATCCACAGCCTGCTGAACGAGCAGGGCTACACGATTCGCGGCGTGCAGAAGCTGCTCGGCCAGAAGTCGTCCGTCGAGCCCGAGGCGCCAGCGCCGCCTTCGCCCATAGCGCCGCAACCGGTGCTGGTGGTCAGCCAGTCCAGCCTGCCGTTCCCCGTTCGAGCCGAACTGATGGCGATTCGCGAATCGCTGATCCAGGCGCTGGCAGCGGATATGGATTGATCTTGCCCCGCGACCATTTCGGGGCGTGAACGCCTAGTTTCGGTCGGGCCCCAGCGCGGGATCAAGATCCCTGGGCCGCACGAACAGCGACAACTGCCCGGTGTTCGGCCGGACATCTTGCCAATGATCGACGTCGAAGCTGATCTCGGCGATGCTGGCGGTAGGGAATTTCTCCTCGACCTGATCGCGGGCGTCGTCGCCCGGCTTGTCAGGCACCATCATCAGCACCAAATCCTCGAGGCCGGGGTTATGACCAACCAGCAGCAGGAAGTCATGTCGGTCGTCGGCTTCGTGAACGACGTCCAGCAACGAGACGGCCGAGGCGAGATAGATGCGCTTGTCCCAGGCCGGGGCGGGGAGTTCACCGGCGCCCTCGGCCAGATACTCGATGGTTTCGACAACCCTGATGGCCGGCGAGGCGACGATATGATCGAAATAGACGTGATGTGTGCGGAGATATTCGCCGACCCGTTGGGCGGCACGTTTGCCCTTCGCATTGAGAGGCCGATCGAAATCGCGCGATACCGGGTCGTCCCAGCCCGATTTCGCGTGGCGCAACAGCATAAGCTTCTTCACTATTCCGGCGCCCTCCCTCGGTCCCGATCAGGTGATGCCCGAAAGATGCGACGGAAGAAAGGGCGGCGTCGGCGCATTTTCGCGGGCCGCGACTCGCGCCACGGCCTCGTCCAGCGTGACCCTCAGAACTGGCACGCCGCCAGGAAACGCCTCCAGCAGGCGTGACGGCGCGGCAGCGCCGAGCAGCACGAAATGGCCGCGATCGGCGGCACTGCGGATCAATCGGCCGAACGCCTGGCGCAGCCGCGCGCGCACGATCCGGTCGTCGAAAACGGACCCCCCGCCGGCGGCCTTGCGCGCCGCGTGCAGGACGGTCGGGCGGGGCCAGGGAATTCCCTCCATCACCACCAGTCGCAACGAATCGCCGGGTACGTCGACCCCGTCGCGCAAGGCATCGGTCCCGAGCAGCGACGCGTGGGGATCGTCGCGGAAGATGTCGACCAGCGTACCTGTGTCGATCGGATCGACATGTTGGGCGTATAGCGGCAGGCCGTCGCGCGCGAGCCGGTCGGCGATGCGGGCGTGGACGGCGCGCAGCCGCGATATCGCGGTAAACAGGCCCAGCGTGCCGCCGCCTGCTGCCGCGATCAGCCGGTGATAGGCCTGGCCGAGCTGGGCGACATCGCCGCGCTTCAGATCGGTGACGACCAGCACCTCGGCATGATTGGCATAGTCGAACGGGCTGGGCACCGCGACATGGCGGGGCGCATGGTCGAGATGGGCGGCGCCGCTTCGGGCATCGGCAATCGCCCAGTCCTCGCCGTCGCGCAGCGTCGCCGACGTGACAACCACGCCGTGCGCGGGCTTGAGCACCGTTTCCGCCAGCGGACGGGCCGGGTCGAGCCAGTGGCGGTGCAGGCCGATGTCATATTCGCGGCCCTCGCCCCTATCGACCGCCAGCCAATCGACGAAGTCGGGATCGAGCGGGCCACCGAGTCGTGCAAGCATCGAAATCCACGCGGCGACCAACTGGCCGCGCTGGGTAAGGCCGGCGATGGCGCCCTCGATCCGCGCCCGTGCCTGTCCATCCAGCCAGTCGGGCGCGTCGTCCATCACGGCCGCCAGCCGCTGCTTCAGCCGCGCCATCGGCCGCATCAGCGATTCGAGCGCCTCGATCGCCGGCTGTGCCGCCTCGATCAGTTCGGGGCCGGGCTCCCCGACGTCGGTTTCGAGTCCATAGCCGGCGTCCTGCGCGCTCGCTCGCGCATAGACCGTCGCGCGCACCGCCGCGAGCAGGCGCTCGACCGGCCCGAGCGGCAGATTTTCCGCCATCCGGCCCAGCCAGCCATCCGCCGGCAGCTGCGTTGCGGCGGCCGATGCCACCTCGATCGCCAGCGCGCCTTCGTCATCATAGCTCGCCACGTCGGACAACCGCGCCGCGAGGCCGCGCCGCCGGCCGCGCGCCTTGGACTCCGGGCCGATGATCCAGCGGCGCAGCTCGATGGCTTCCTGGCCCGTCAGCGCGGCGGCGAACGTCGAATCGGCGGCGTCGAACAGGTGATGGCCCTCGTCGAAGATGATCCGGCCAAGCGGATGGCCTTCGTCGGTGCGGCGCTGGGCCAGGATCATCACCAGCGCGTGATTGGCAATGACGATCTCGGCCGACTCCGACGCTCGCGCAGCGCGTTCGATGAAGCATTTCCGGTAATGCGGGCAGCCGGCATAGACGCATTCGCCGCGCCGGTCGGTCAGCGTAGTGGACCCCGCACGGCGGAACAGCGTGGTTAGCCAGCCGGGCAGGTCGCCGCCGACCATGTCGCCATCGCGGCTATATTGCGCCCAGCGCGCGACCAGCTGGGCCAGCACGGCCGCCCGGTTCTGGAAGCCGCCCTGCAGCGCATCCTCCAGGTTCAGCAGGCAGAGATAATTTTCGCGGCCCTTGCGGACCACCACCTTCTGCCGCCGTTCCAGCGCGTCGGGGAACAGCCGCTTGGTCTCCTGGTCGAGCTGGCGCTGCAGTGCCTTGGTGTAGGTCGAGATCCACACCCCGCCGCCGGACCGCTGGGCCCAGAGCGAGGCCGGGGCGAGATAGCCGAGCGTCTTGCCGATGCCGGTGCCGGCCTCGGCCAGCACCATGTTCGGGCGGCCATCACCGGTTCGCGGATCGAAGGCCCGGGCGTTGACGGCGGCATAATGGCGCTGCCCCTCGCGGATCTCCGCGCCGTTGCCGACCAGCGCGGCAAGCCGATCGAGCGTTTCCTCCTCGCCCAGCATCACGTTGCGCGGCTGCGGGCGCGGCGCGGCCTCGTCCCATTCGGGCAACCGGGCGAACAGGCCGCGCTCGGGCTTCGCCGGCGCGCGCAGTGCCTGGCTTATCGCGGCCGTCCAGGGCCAGCGCAGCCGTCCGAGCGACAGCGCGCTGTTCCAGGCGCCCTTGCGTTCGGCCCAGCCGTTGGGCTCCGCCATCCGCGCGAGCAGGGCACGGGCCGCTTCGAGCAGGAATGCCGGCGCGCGCGCATCGTCGGTCGGAGGCGGCAGGTTCAACGCGCGGGCGAGCCCGGCCGGAGTCGGTACGGCGAAGCGCGCCGGATGCACGAAGGCGAACAGCTCGAGCAGATCGAGGCCGGAAAACTCTGCGATTCCCAGCCGGGTTGCGGTGACCGCGGCGTTGAGCACGATCATCGGCGTCTCGGCCGCGCGCGCCGCCTCGCCCCGCCCGATCCCGCGAACCTCGCCGTCCGGAGAGGCGATCCATATGCCGCCATGGGTGGCGTGGAGCGCGGGATAGGGCAGGGGAGCGGACATTCGCGGCGAATGTAGGGGATCGGGAACGATAGGGGAACAGGTGTCACGCCCCGTTCGTCCGAAAACGCGGATCTCGCGCTGGCCTGCTGCATCCAACGTCGGCCTTCACGCGAAGGCGGCAAGTCCCGGAGCTGGCCTCCCGCTGGCATGATGGTTGTTTTTTGCCGGCCCATCCCGCTACAGACGCGCGATCATGTCAGACAGCATCACTCCCGCCCAGCTGCGCGAAGCCGCGCTCATATCCAAGGCCTGGCCCTATGAAGAGGCGCGCAAGCTGCTCAAGCGCTACGATAAGGGCGCGCCGGACAAGGGTCATGTGCTGTTCGAGACCGGCTATGGCCCGTCGGGCCTGCCGCATATCGGCACCTTCAACGAGGTGCTGCGCACCACCATGGTGCGCCACGCCTATGAGGAGCTGTCGGACATACCGACCCGGCTGATCGCGTTCAGCGACGATATGGACGGCCTGCGCAAGGTGCCCGACAATGTCCCGAACCAGGCGATGCTGACCGAATATCTCGGCAAACCGCTGACCAAGATCCCCGATCCGTTCGGGAAATATGAGAGTTTCGCGCATCACAACAATGCGATGCTGCGGCAGTTTCTCGACCAGTTCGGGTTCGAATATGACTTTCGCTCCTCGACCGAAGCCTATGAGGGCGGCGCGTTCGACGAGGCGCTGAAGGGCATCCTGCGCCATTATGACGCGATCATGGGCGTGATGTTGCCGACCCTGCGCAAGGAGCGGCAGGCGACCTATTCGCCGGTGCTGCCGATCAGCCCGAGGACCGGCATTGTCCTGCAGGTGCCGGTCGAGGTGGTCGACGCCGAGGCCGGGCTGATCCGCTTCCTGGACGAGGGTGAAACCATCACCCAGTCGATCCTGGGCGGCAAGGCGAAGCTCCAGTGGAAGGTGGACTGGGCGATGCGCTGGGTCGCATTGGGCGTCGACTATGAGATGTCGGGCAAGGACCTGATCGATTCGGTGACCCAGTCGTCGAAGATCGCGCGCGTGCTCGGCGCGCGGCCGCCCGAGGGCTTCAACTATGAAATGTTCCTCGACGAGAAGGGCGAGAAGATCTCGAAGTCGAAGGGCAACGGCCTGAGCCTCGACCAATGGCTGACCTATGGCCCGCAGGAGAGCCTCGCCTTCTACGCCTATCGCGAGCCCAAGAAGGCCAAGCAGCTCCACATGGGGGTGATCCCGCGCGCAGTGGACGAATATTGGCAGTTCCGCGGCAATTATCCCGCCCAGCCGATCGAACAGAAGCTCGGCAATCCGGTCCACCACATCCATCATGGCCAATTACCCGAGGGTGAACTGCCGGTGACCTTCGGGTTGCTGCTCAACCTGGTCGGGGTGATGGGCGATGCGTCGAAGGAGCAGGTCTGGGGCTATCTGGCCAACTATGTCCCCGATGCGGATTCGGCTCGATATCCGGAACTCGACCGGCTGATCGGCCATGCGCTCGCCTATCATCGCGATTTCGTCGCGCCGACGCTGAAGCGCCGCAAGCCTGCGGACAACGAAGCGGCGGCGCTGCGCGCGCTCGATACGAAGCTCGCTACGATGCCGGCCGCCGCATCCGCCGAGGATATCCAGAACGAGGTCTATGCGATCGGCAAGGACGAGGCCTTTGGCTTCGCCTCATTGCGCGACTGGTTCAAGGCGCTTTACGAAACCTTGCTGGGCGCCGAGCAGGGGCCGCGCATGGGCAGTTTCATAGCGCTGTACGGCATCGCCAACAGCCGCAAGCTGATCGCCGAAGCCCTCGCCTAGATTTTTGGTATAGGTTGAAACCCTTAGCACTTCCTAAGCGTTTCGCATCCGGTCCATCCCCTTTCGGACTGGCATGGCGTGGCAACGCGCATGTCGGTCGCGCCGTTGCGTATCATGCGGCGCGGCCACGGAGGATGGACACAAAACCTCCCGTTCCATCATGCTGAACTGATTTCAGCATCCACTCTTCCACAGGAGAATGCTCCCAAGTGGAGGAGTAGATCCTGAAACAAGTTCAGGATGACGAAGGAGGATAACAGCCTCCTGCGGAGGCGGCTACCGAGTGGTCTCGATCCAGGCGTCGATCTTCGCCTCAAACACGGTCATGGGCAGCGCGCCGCTGTCGAGCACCTGGGCATGGAAGGCGTGCGGATCGAACTTGGCGCCGAGCGCCTTCTGCGCCAGCGCTTTCTCCTTGAGGATCGTCAGCGCGCCGATCTTGTAGGCGAGCGCCTGGCCGGGGATGGCGATGTAGCGCTCGACCTCGGCGGTCGCGTCGCTCTTACCGATGTTCGAGTGACTGAGCATATAGCCGATCGCCTGGTCGCGCGTCCAACCCTTGGCGTGGATGCCGGTGTCGACCACCAGCCGCATCGCCCGCAACATCTCGTCGGATAGGCCGCCGAACCGCTGATAGGGATCGGTTTCCATGCCGAGCTCCTTCCATAGCGTCTCGGCATAGAGCGCCCAGCCTTCGACGAAGGCGGTGTTGCCGCCGAAGCGCATGAACGCCGGGAGCGCCTCATTCTCCTGCGCCAGGCTCAGCTGGAAGTGATGCCCCGGCACCGCTTCGTGGAGGTAGAGCGTCTCCATGCCCGGCGTGGTGCGCGATTTGAGGTCGTAGGTGTTGTAGTAGAAGGTGCCGGGCCGCGATCCGTCGGGCGTGCCCTGCTGGTAGCTTCCGCCGGCTTCGGTCTTTTCACGATAGGGCTCGACCGCCTTGATCTCGAGCGGGGTCTTGGGGATCAGCGAGAATTGCTCGCGGACGCGCTGGTCGACCCGCTTGCCGATCCGGAAATATTCGTCGCGCAACCACGCCGCGCTGGCCGGCTGGAATTTGGGATCGTCGCGGAGGTAGATGAAGAAGGCGGCAAGACTGCCCTTGTAGCCGACCTGCGTCTTGATCCTCTCCATCTCGCCGGTGATCCGCGCCACCTCCTTGAGTCCGAGCTGGTGGACATCCTCGGCCTTGAGCGGCAGCGTCGTATTGGCCTCGATCAGATAGGCATAGAGCTTGTCGCCGCCCTTCATGCCCGAGAGCCCGACGCTGTCGCGCGCCACCGGCAGATATTCGCTCTTCAGGAAATCGCGGAAGCGGATGTAGGCGGGCCTGATGCCGTCGCGTATGACGGCGGTGGTCTCGGCCCGCAATCGTGCCTGGTCGGCAGGCGGGATCGCCTCTGGAAATTTGGCGACCGGCCCATAGAAGGTCGAGCCTTCGACCCCCTGCGCGATCTGCAGGTCGAGCTGGTCGATCATGTTGCTGACCACCAGCTTCGGTTCGACGACGCCCGATTTCATCCCTTCACGGAAGCGCGCTATCCACAGGTCGATCTTGGCGACATAGGCGCGGTGCCGCTTCAGGTTGTTCTCATAGTCCGCCACCGTCTTGAACGGCGCGGCACCTTCGCCCGAAGCGAAGCCCGGATAGGCGGTGTGGAAGCCGGAAAAATGGTCGACCGGCTGGACTGCGGTGACGGCCAGCAGTTCGGGCGACAGCCCTTCGAGGCCGAGCCTGGTCTGCCATTCGAACACGTCATAGGCGATCTGGTTGGTAGCGGTCAGACGCTTGCGGTCGATCCGCTTGAGCGCGGCGAGGTCGGCTTCCCCGGCGAGGCGCTCGGCCTCGAAATAGGCATCGGTGCCGAAGTCGCCGAGGCGATCGGCATAGCGCATGTCACCGCGGTAGATGGCGCTCAGCGGATTGCGCTTCAGCGAGCCCTCGTCGCTGTCGTGGAATAGCTTGAGGAGGGCGGCGTCCTCGGCGGATGCTGCCGGCATCACCGGCTGTGCGGAGGGCGCGGGAGGCGCGGCGAAGGCGGGCGTGGACATCGCAGCGAGGGCGGTCGCGGCGATGAGAATCGATCTGATCGACATGGGGAGAAAGCATCCTGGATCGGGGGTGTTCCTGTACTATTCTCCCAATACAGTTGATGCAAGAAGCCCGGGCGTTTCCACCCGGGCTGCCTGTGCCGCTCTTACCAGAAGAAGCCGTTGTGGACTTCCAGGACTCGACCGGTGCGAACATTTACCAGCACCACGTCATTGCCGTAGCGCACCCAGCGATTATAGCCGCTCGTGCGCGGCAGGCGATAACGCCACGGGTCCGAAATCACGTAGCGGGCGCTATAATAATGCGGCTGGAAGCGATATCCGGCCGCGACCGGGCGATAGACATAGCCGCGGGGGCCTATATAGGCTGGCCGGCGATAGGCTTCGCGATGCGTGCGACGATAGTCGCGCCAGTCCTCGCGCGCTTCGCGGCGGGCATCTCGCAGGTCCTCGCGCGCCTCGCGCACATCGCGTCGATCGCCGTATCGCTGCGCATCGCGCAGATCCTGGCGCTGCTCACGAACCTCGCGCTGGCTTTGGCGGACCTCGCCCATCGATTGGGCCTGAACCATCGACGGGATGGCGACCGCTGCTATCAGGGCCAATATCACCGGTTTACGCATCGGATCTCTCCTTCACTTCCGAAACTGTGCCGCGGTTCGAACATGGCAGTGCCGCGACGGTTCCGGTGTCGCATGGCCGGCCTGAACCCGACGGGAATGCGATTGTCAGCGAAATGAAAGGATGGGGGTGGCCGTGTCGTAATCCCTGGCTTCGTCTAAACCGAAAGGCCCGGCGACATCGCTGCCGCCGGGCCTCCTCGGCCACTCTCCTTGCCGAACCCTCTAGAAGAAGAAGGAGTAGATGATGTCCACGATTTCGCCGGTCCGGATATCGACCAGCGCTACATCGTCGAAATAGCGGACCCAACGATAGTCGCCATAAGCCGGGGGCAGGCGATAGTAGAAGGGATCGTCAATCCAGTAGCTCGAGCTGTAGACCCAGGGATCGAAGCGATAGCCGGGCGACCAGCGCCGATAGCTGTAGCCATAATGGCCTTGATAGCGCGGCAGCCGGTAGATGTTGCGATTATGGTTGCGGTAATCCTGCCAGCCGTACCGGCGGTCGTTACGCCAATCCCGGTTCCAGCTGCGATCATTGCGGCCGTTCCAGTCCCGCCGGTCGGTCGTCCAGCGGCGATTGCCGTCGAAGCGTCCGTCCCGGTCCCAGTTGCGGTCGCGATCGACGGTGCGGACACCATCACGATCGCCGCGGCGGCCATCGCGGTTCCAGTCGCGGCGTTCGACACTGCGACGATCGACCTCGTTGCCTCGTACCACCTCATTGTTGCGGGCCATGGCCTCCCGGCGCTGTTCCCATCCGCGCGCGCCATCCGCACGGGCCGCGCGATCACGCGCCACGTTGTCGATCCGCGCCTCCGCCGCGCGTGGCGACAGGGTGGGCCGTTCGACGGCTGGGCGCTCCACGGCACGCGCTTCGGAGCGCTGCTGGAAAACTTCTCGGCGCGACTCGGCCGGTGCCGCCGCGGGCCGATCGCCGCCGCCGCGTTGCCAGCCGCCCTCGCGGCCGCCGCGCTGCCAGCCACCGCCCTGCTCGCCACCGCGATCACGGCCGCGTTCCTGGGCCTGTGCCGCAATCGGCGTCAGCATCGCCGCGCCCAGCAACAAGCCGATCATGGTCCTCGAAAGGTTACGCATCGGAACTACTCTCCACATGGGCGGCCAGATGCCGACCTCTTTCCGTGTTGCTACGCCTTGTCGACTGAGTCCCGGCTGAACCCGATCGTCAGCAACCAGAAAGAATCGGGAACTCAGCCACCAGCCTTTCCGGCAAGCGCCGGTATGGCACGCGCGGCGTCGGCGGGATCGATGCCGGGTGGCGGCGCCGCCGCTATCGTCTCGCCGCCGGCAAGGACGCGGCCAGCACGCCGCACGGCGCGGCGAATGCGCGTATAGGTGCCGCACCGGCAGAGATTCGTCATCGCCCCGTCGATCTCGGCGTCGGTCGGGCTATGGTTCTTTTCCAGGAGCGCGGCTGCCGCCATGATCATGCCGGACTGGCAATATCCGCATTGCGGCAGGTTTTCCGCCACCCAGGCCTGTTGCACGGCATGGCTGCGATCGAGCGACAGCGCCTCGATGGTCGTGACGAAGCTGCCTTCGATCGAGCCGATCGGCACCTGGCAGGAGCGCACCGCCGCCCCGTCGACATGCACGGTGCAGGCACCGCAGAGCCCGGCGCCGCAGCCATATTTGGTGCCGGTCAGGTTCGATGCATCGCGCAACGCCCAGAGCAGCGGGGTCGCAGGGTCCATCTTATAGTGGATCGGCTGGCCGTTGACGGTGAATCTTGTCATGCCCCATCATAGCGGAAGCTGGCGGCTGCACAGCGCAAAAAAACGCAGCGAGGCTTGAAGAATCAAAGGGCCACTGGTAGGGGCGGCGCTTCACGGCGCGGAAGGACTTTCGCGGCGACACGCTGTTTTGCGTTGAAGCTGGAGACACCGTCGGATCGGCGGCGTGGATGGTTGGCTCCGCAAATGATTGGAGAATTGGGTTTTTTATGCAGATCATCGTTCGCGATAACAATGTCGACCAGGCGCTGCGCGCACTCAAGAAGAAGCTGCAGCGCGAGGGTGTCTATCGCGAGATGAAGCTGCGCCGCCATTATGAGAAGCCGTCGGAAAAGCGTGCGCGCGAACGCGCCGCCGCCATCCGCCGCGCCCGCAAGCTCGAGCGCAAGCGCATGGAGCGCGACGGCGTCCGGTAAGATAGTGGCGTAACCGGCGCCCGGGCCCGCCGGGCGGCGGCAGTTCATAAATGCTAGAGAGAGCGAGCCGCCTATGTCGGAAGTGACCGCCGTTCCCCTTCGTCCGATCACGAAGGGTTCGCTCGTCAAGCTATGGATCGGCGTAGCGGCAGTGATCGCGATCGCCATTTTCGCGGCCTATCAGGGCACGGCCAAGCAGGTCGCGATGGCAACGTCGCCCGACGAATTTCTCGCGAACAACGGCAAGCAGAGCGGCGTCGTGACGCTCCCCTCCGGCCTCCAGTACGAGATTCTCAAGGAAGGCAGCGGTCCCAAGCCCGGTCCGAGCGACGTCGTGCTCGTCGATTATGAGGGCAAGCTCGCCAACGGCGAGGTGTTCGACTCGAGCGCCCGCCATGGTGGCCCGCAGCCACTGCCGCTTCAGGGCATGATCCCGGGCTGGACCGAGGGACTGCAGCTGATGAACACCGGTTCCAAATATCGTTTCTGGATGCCTCCGGCACTCGGCTTCGGCGAGACGGGTGCGCCGCCGAAGATTCCCGGCAACGCGCTGGTCAGCTTCGACGTGACGTTGAACGCGATCATGCCGCCGCAGGCTCTGGGGATGGGCGGGATGCCGCCGGGCCATGGCGGGATGTAGTCCGCCAGGTTCCAGGACTAGGCTGAATCGACATTCAGCACCAGAAGCTGAGGGCAGCGAGGCATAGGCTAGCGAGATAGTTTTGCGGGATGCGATCGTATCGTGTGGCGATACGGCGTAGCTGCTTGAGTTTACCGATGGTCCGTTCGATGCGATTGCGCAGCTT
>NZ_JBFUKB010000012.1:0-84565 GCF_056401065.1 Rhizorhabdus sp. P4_G5
CAATCTCGCCCGGATGGAAATCTCTGCGTTGCTTTCCGCACTCATACCTCGGGTGGAACGGTTCGAGCTGCACGAGGCTGAACGCATCTCGAACAATGTCCTGCGCGGCTACAAGTCGCTCAAGCTGACCGCGCATGCGGCGAAGTGACCTGCCACGTGTCGGCCCGATACACGGCCTTGCCGATGGATCGGGTCCTACGAGGCTCCTTTAGCAACCTCGGCCCGCGAAGGGGTATTCGATGCAAGTGAGCAACCCGACGAAAGGACTTCGGCAGTGAGCGCTGAAAGTCTTTCGGAAACCATCGAAGACCACGCACTTGAACGAGTGCCGGACGACGCTCGTCAAGGGTGGTTGGCCCTGTCATGGAACACGGCTGGCGTGGTGGTCTCCCTGGTGCAGCTGTTCTTCGGTGCGCTGGTGACCTTTGTGGCGGGCTTCAAACTCGCGCTTCTGGCCGGCGGCGTCGTGGCGTTGGTCTGCATCCCGCTGAGCTGGGCAAGCGCCCATGTCGCCTATCGCACGGGCCTGTCCAGCACGGTGCTGTCGCGCTATTTCGCCTTCGGCCATCGCGGTTCGATCATCGCTTCCCTCATTTTCTCTTTCATGATCATCGGCTTTCTCGCGCTTGAGAATGCCCTTCTCTATCGCGGCTTCGTGTTCTATTTCGAACTCGCGGACTCCGTCACGACCCGCATCGTCATCTACGGCCTGATGACGCTGACCTGGATCCTGCTGACTTCGTACGGCTTCAAGCTGATCGCCAAGGCTTCGTCGGTCACGCTGACCCTGTCGTTGGCGGTGTTGGCCTATATCACCTACCTCGTGGTATCCGGCGGCAAACAGCCCGTTGGCGAACTGCTCTCGTTCGGATCGCAATTCTCTCCGGACGCATTGCAGCAGATGGGAGCAGGCAGCCAGATGGGCAAATTTATCTTTGCCATCAACGTCCTGTTCGGAGCTGCCTGCGGCATGGCGCTTTTCGGTGCCGATATTGGCAGATATGCCCGTCGCTCGATCGATGTCGGCGTATCGACCACGTTCGGAGTGCTGTCCGTCCTGCTGATGCTCTGCGTTGGCGGGATCATCATGTATGCCGGTGGACCGGCGCTCGTGGATTACTATGTCAACCATGTCGGAATGACGACGGAGGCTGCGCAGAAGGCGTCTCTGCAAAACCCCGACAGCATCGTGGCTGCATTTGTCGTGCTGGGCGGCGCGTTCGGTGCGATCCTTCTCGTTCTAGCGCAGGGGAAGACGCAGGTTCTCAATAATTACAGCGCGTCCCTTTCTCTCTCCAACCTGTTTGATGTGCTGAACCTGAGGATGGGTCGACTGACCTTTGTCATATTGGCCAACGTCATCGCGCTTCTCATGCTCTACGGTCATATCCTCGAGCTGATCGAAGCCTGGGTCACGTTCCTCGGTGTCATCGTGACGGCCTTCGCGGGCATCATCGTGGCGGACTTCTATGTCGTCAAGACGTGGCTGGGGAAGGAAACGAAGACCGTTCCCGAGAAGCCGGAGAACATCAACTGGGCCGGTGTCGTAACTCTGATCGCTTCGGTCTGTCTCGCGCGCTACGTCTTGGCAAAGATCGTACCGGTCGAGGCCGTCACGACCTTGTTCCTGTCGATGATCATCTATCCGATCCTGCGCACCACGGTCCTGAAGCCGAGTTTCGAGCATTCTTCCGCGGTCAACCTTGGACTTAACGTGGCGCCCCGGCCACTCAATGAAGCGGTCGCGATTTCGGAAAATGAAATAGTTTAGCAGGCGTCGAAAACGCTCGTGAATTTCGAGAGACAGAATAGCTACCAAGGAGATTAATGATGGCAATCCTGCAACAACTGGCCCAAGCTTTGTCCGAGGGGAGTGTCGAGATCGTCGACCTTACGCACACGCTTGAGGAACGCACCCCGATCATTCCGCTTCCCGAGCCCAATCATCAGCAGTGGCCCTTCCGCATGGAAGAGATCTCCCGCTTCGATGAGCGCGGGCCGGACTGGTACTGGAACAACTTCAGCTGCGGTGAACATACCGGGACGCACTTCGATGCGCCCATTCACTGGATTTCGGGCCGGCATTACGAAGATGGCTCGGTTGACAAGATTCCCGTCAAGCGGTTCATCGCGCCGGCCTGCGTCATCGATGTCACCGATCGCGTCCACGAAGATTATCTCACTACCGTCGAGGACATCGAGAAGTGGGAATCTGAACATGGCCGTATTCCCGCCGGTTCATGGGCGCTGATCCGTACGGGCTGGGCGTCCCGCAACTATACGGACAAGTTCCTTAACGTCCGCGAGGATGGCGGTCACTGGCCGGGCAACCACCCAGAGGTTGCCAAGTTCCTGGCGAAGGAGCGCGACGTTATCGGCGTGGGAACGGAACCCGTGGGTACAGATTCCGGGCAGTCCTCCACCTTCGCGGAACCGCTGCCATGTCACTACCACATGCACGGGAACAACAAGTTCGGCCTGTCAAGCCTTAACAACCTGCATCTCCTGCCTCCCACTGGCGCGATGCTGATCACGCCGCCGCTCAAGATCAAGGAAGGTTCGGGCAGCCCTTGCCGCGTGCTGGCGCTGGTCGAGCGCTGAGCGCACCCAGGCTCGCGGCCGCCGGTGTTCGCCGGTGGCCGCCGGTCGGCTCCATGCCGGGTCCCGGCGAGCCCGCTTTGGCTTCGGGGAGCCCGCACCGGGGCGGATCGCCCGGGCGCCGTTCAGATGCGCCTATGCGCTCTTCCGGCCTCGTTTACGGGGAGCCTCGGGCGATGGGAACAGATCGGCATACTGCGCCAGTTCGGACCGGGTGCGGCGGATATGCTCGGTCAGCAGCTGCGCGGCGCTCTCGGTCTCGCGCCGCCGGATCGCATCGACGATCAGCCGGTGTTCAGCATGGATGATCCAGTTGCGTTCGCGACCGAGCAGAGCGGTGAACGCGCGGCGATAATGCTGCGTCGTGTTCCAGAACCGCTCGATCATGGCGAGCAGTTGCTTCATCTCCGCGTCCGCATAGGCCGCCAGATGAAACGTCCGGTCCAGCTTGAGGAAGGTCGCGGTATCGGGGGAGGCAGCCATGTCCTCGACCAGGCGTTCCAGCTGGCTCACCCGCTCGGCGGTCATGTTCGGGATGGATTGGGCCAGGGCCAGGGGCTCCAGCCGTTCCCGGATCATGTAGATCTCGAGGCATTCCGCGAGGTCGACCCTCGCCACCCAGGCACCGCTGCTCGGCTTCAGCACGACCAGCCCGTCGCTCTCCAAACGGCCGAGCGCGACGCGCACGGGAATCCGGCTTACCGAAAAGCGGGCAGCCAGCTCTTCCTGGCCGATGCGGCTGCCGGGGGGCAATTCGCCCGCCAGAATCAGCGCGCGTATCCCTTCCTCGACGCGATCGGTGACCAGCGAGGTCTCGTGTGTGCCCGCTTCGGCGGGCGCGGTATTGGCGATCGTCTCGACTCCTCAACTGGCCGGGTGGGCGGGATGCCACAGGCGGCGGGTCGTGGTCGACTCGTAGCCTTTGCCCCCGGGGAAGCTGACCAGCTCCAGTTGCATATCCCACGGCGTGAGGAAATAGACCCAGGTCTGCCCTGCGCTTGGCCCGGTGGTGCGGAAGGTTGGCTCGCCCAGGATGCGCAGTCCATGCAATYGCAGATAGGCTAGCGCGCGATCGAAGTCGTCGACGTAGAAGGCGAGATGGTGGCCGCCGACGTCGCAATTGCGCGGCGGCACCATGTTGCGGTCGTCCCCGTCATATTCGAAGATCTCGAAGTTCGGGCCGAAACCGCAGCGGAAGAAGCGCAGTTCCCGCACGCGCGAGCGGGCCGGAACGTTGAGGTGGCGAACCATCCAGTCCCCCTCGGCATCCTCGAACGGCCCGAGCGAGTAGACATATTCGCAACCGATCACGTCGACGAAGAAGCGGGTCGCCGCTTCGATGTCCGGCACGGTGAACCCGATATGCTCGACGCCCCTCAAGCCGGGCAGGCCGGGGTTCTGCTCCATACATATCTCCGATTGGATGCCATATGTGCCAAAATGTGGATAAATTGCGGCCTGGTCAAGCGGAAAACACGATTATTGGATCCAATAGTTGACATTTGCCACCCGGCGTGGTTGGGGTCAACGCGAAACGACCGGGACAGGATTGACCGTGAAAGCCACCACTATCGAACATCTGCAGCCGCGCGCCCCGTGGGTGTCGCTGGCGACCAATTCCGCCGCTTGGGCAGCCGCCGACCCTGGCGTGCTCGATTCGATGCTGACGTCGATGGTCCTGATCCGCGCCTTTGAGGAGAAGGTGCTGGAACTGGCGGGCCAGGGCCTCGTCCACGGCCCGGCCCATTCCGCTGTGGGTCAGGAAGGTGGAGCGGTGGGATCGGTTCTCGCCATGCGCGGCTCCGACCAGATCAATGGCTCGCACCGCGCGCACCACCAGTTTCTGGCCAAGGCACTGCATTATGTCGCGCCCCAGGGGTTGTCCTCTTCGGCCCCGTTCGGGGACGATGTGCGGACCATCGCCGATCTCACGATGTCAGAAATCCTCGGCCTGGCGCGCGGTTATTGCAAGGGCCGGGGCGGCTCGATGCACCTGCGCTGGGCGGAGTCGGGCAATCTCGGCACGAACGCGATCGTCGGTGGCGGTGTTCCCGCGGCGGCGGGGGCGGCCTGGGCCCACAAGCGCGCCGGCACCGGCGACGTTGCCTTCACCTACTTCGGCGACGGCGCGGTCAATATCGGATCCGTGCTGGAAACGATGAACCTGGCGGCTGCATGGAAGCTGCCGCTGTGCTTCTTCATCGAGAACAACCGGTACGCGGTGTCGACCACGGTAGAGGAGGCCACCGCCGAGCCGAGGCTGTCCTCGCGCGGGCTGGCCTTCGGCATTCCCGCCTGGAAAGTCGACGGAATGGATCCGCTCGCCGTCTATCTCGCATCGCAAGCGGCGGTGAAGGCGATGCGTGCGGGCGAAGGCCCGACCATTATCGAGGTCGACGTCTATCGCTATTTCCACCAGAACGGGCCGCTGCCCGGCAGCGCCTTCGGATACCGAACCAAGGAAGAGGAAAAGGCCTGGCGCGCGCGCGATCCGATCGACCGGGTCGCGGCGGAAATGGCGGCTCGCCAGTTGATCGGAGAGGACCAGGTTGCTTCGCTGCGGTCCCGCGCGGCGGCGCTGATGGACGAGATCGCAGGCGGCCTGATCGAGGAGCACGAGGGGAAGCGGCGCATTGTCCCGTCGCTGTGGCCTTCACCCGATTTCCGCGATTTCGGAATGCGGGGCGACCTGTCGGAACTGCAGGATGCCCGCTTCGTGGAGCAGGAGGAGTTTGCCGGCAAGATCGAAGACAGGCGTTTCGTCGATGTCGTGGCCGACGTCATGGAACGACGCATGCGCGAGGATGACGGCATCGTCGTGATGGGCGAGGATGTCCACCGCCTGAAGGGCGGCACGAACGGCGCCACGCGCGGATTGTCGACCAGCTTTCCCGACCGGGTGCTGGGCACGCCGATCGCCGAGAACGCGTTCGTGGGCTTGGCCGGCGGCATCGCCATGGATGGCCGCTACGTGCCGGTCGTCGAGTTCATGTATCCCGATTTCATGTGGGTGGCGGCGGACCAGGTGTTCAACCAGATCGGCAAGGCGCGTCACATGTTCGGCGGGGATGGCGAAGTGCCCCTGGTGCTTCGCACCAAGGTGGCCATGGGCACCGGCTACGGTTCGCAGCACTCGATGGACCCGGCCGGCATCTTCGCCACGGCACCGGGCTGGCGGATCGTCGCCGCGTCCACCCCTTATGACTATGTGGGCCTGATGAACAGCGCGCTGCGATGCAAGGACCCGGTGCTGGTTCTCGAGCATGTCGACCTGTATAACAGCAAGGGCCCCGCGCCGGCGGGCGATCTCGACTATTTCATCCCGCTGGGCAAGGCGAAGCGGGTGCGGACCGGTCGGCACCTGACCGTCCTGACCTATCTGGCGATGGTCCGCCCGGTGCTGGACGCGGTCGAAAGACTGGGCGTCGATGCCGATGTGATCGACCTGCGGAGCCTGGATCGCGCGGGGATCGACTGGGCCTTGATCGAACAGTCTATCGACAAGACAGGCAATGTCCTGATTGTGGAGCAGGGGGCGATCGGCACGTCCTATGGCGGCTGGCTCGCCGCCGAAATCCAGAACCGCTGTTTCGACATGCTCGACCAGCCCGTCCAGCGCGTGCACGGCAGCGAAGCGTCGCCGAGCATTTCGAAGGTCCTGGAAGCCGCGGCCTGTGCCGGAGCGGCCGAGATCGAGGCGGGCTTGCGCCTGGCAATGGCCGTCCAGGGTCGGCCACTGGTCTGAAAGCGGGGAGCAGCAATGCCACATAAGATCGTGATGCCGGCCCTCTCTGCCGGCATGGAAGAAGCGACCATCGCGCGCTGGCTGAAATCCGTAGGCGATACGGTAGCCGCCGGCGAAATCATTGCCGAGATCGAAACCGACAAGGCGACCATGGAACTGGAGGCTGAGCGCGCGGGCACGATCGGCAGGATCGTCGCCGGCGACGGGACGACGGTTGCCGTCAATGCTCCGATTGCCCTGCTGTTGGCCGACGGCGAACAGGTGGATGATCTGGGCGTCGATGCGGGCGAGCTCGCGGAAGACAGGGACGTGCCTGTCCCGCAGGCACCCGTCCAGTCGCCTTCCGTCCAGGCGCAGGCGCCCGCCGCGGCGGGGCCGTCCATCGATGCAGATGGGCGTCGCCGGAGCCTCTCATCCCCTCTCGCGCGCAGGCTTGCGGTGGAGAAGGGTGTGGCGATCGAAGGTCTGAAAGGCAGCGGGCCACGAGGCCGCGTCGTGCGGGTGGACATAGAGGCCGCCGCCGCGCCGCGGCCGGAGCCGTCCCACGCCTTCACGACCGCCGATCCGGCGCCATCGGTTCCGCCACCGGCACGACGGGCGGGATCGGTGGATCAGCCGCATGACGAAATACCGCTGACCAACATCAGGAAGGTGATCGCCCGCCGGCTGACCGAAGCGAAATCGACGATCCCGCATTTCTACCTGGAGGCGGATTGCGAGATCGATGCGCTTCTCGATTTGCGCGAAACGCTCAATTCGCAGGGCGAGGGGCGGTACAGGCTTTCGGTCAACGACTTCGTGATAAAGGCTGCCGCGCTGGCGCTTCGCCAGGTCCCGGAAGCGAATACGGCTTGGACCGAGGATGCGATCCTCCATTTCCACGACGTCGATATCTCGGTTGCGGTCGCGACCGATGGCGGCTTGATAACGCCCATCGTCAGCCAGGCGGACCGGAAAGGCCTCGCCGCCATTTCCGCGGACGTGAAGGTGCTGGCGGAGCGCGCCCGCGCAGGCCGGTTGCAACCCGCGGAATATCAGGGCGGAAGCTTCACGATTTCCAATCTGGGCATGTTCGGCGTGCGGGCCTTTTCCGCGATCATCAATCCGCCGCAAAGCTGCATCCTGGCGGTGGGGGCCGCCGAGCGCCGGCCTGTCGTCCGGGGCGACGCTTGCGTGCCCGCTACGGTCATGTCCTGCACATTGTCCGTGGATCACCGGGCCGTCGATGGCGCTGTCGGCGCGCGATATCTGGCCGCGTTCAAGACGCTCATCGAGCAGCCCTTGAGCCTTATGCTCTGATAGGATGTCTTCAATGGGTCTGTCTTTAAGGGATCCGTCCCTCCTGAAAGATCAGTGTTTTCATTGGCGGGGCCTGGACCGGCTCGCCCGAAGTCTTGGGCCAATCCATGTCATCAGGGTCCAGGTCGCAGCGACACTTGAGCGGCGTCTCGCGCAGCGCAAGATTACCGGAGCAATTGGAGAAATCAGAGCCGGGACAAGCGGAAACAGGCTCGCCCCTCGGCCGAATGCTCTCCGGCGGCAACATCATCAGGAGTATCTTTAATGGCAAACGTCACTCTCGAACAAGCCGGAGCAATCGTCACGGCAGCGCTCAAGGAAGGCCGCAGACTCGACCTTAAACCGCTCAGCGTAGCTGTGCTCGACGCCGGCGGCCATCTTGTCGCCTTCGCGCGCGAGGACACGTCGTCGAACTTGCGACCCAAGATCGCCATCGGCAAGGCTTCGGGGGCGCTGGCGCTCGGTGTTTCGTCGCGGACGATAGGGGAGATGGCGATAGACCGGCCAACCTTCATCAGTGCCGCCGCTGGCCTCAACCCAGAGGGCATCATTCCTGCGGCTGGCGGTCTGCTGATCCAGTCCGGCGGGGAGACGATCGGCGCGGTCGGTGTCACAGGCGATCTCAGTGACAACGACGAAAAGTGCGCCGCCGCCGGGATCGCAGCGATCGGGCTTTGAATTGCTCGTCGGCTGATCCGTCAGGCGAGAGAAAGGCCGAACAGGTCGTAATCCCGCTATATCGGAGATTGACATGGGATTGATGATCGACGGAGTCTGGCACCAGCAATGGTACGACACTTCGTCCACGGGCGGTCGTTTCGTCCGCAAGGACAGCATATATCGCCATTGGGTCACGCCCGACGGCGGTGCCGGGCCAAGCGGGCGCGCAGGCTTTGCTGCCGAGCCTGGCCGATATCACTTGTACGTCAGCCTTGCATGCCCTTGGGCGCACCGCACCCTCATCATGCGAGCGCTCAAGAGTCTGGAGGAAATGGTATCGGTTTCCGTGGTCAACTGGCTGATGCGCGAGGATGGATGGACCTTTGCCGATGGCCCGGGGGTGGTTGCGGATCCGGTAAATGGTGCGCTGTTCCTCCGGGAAATATATACCGCTGACGATCCGAACTATACAGGTTCAGTGACAGTCCCGATTCTATGGGACAAGCTGACGGGTAAAGTCGTCAACAACGAGTCGTCCGAAATCCTGCGCATGCTGGGCTCTGCCTTCGACCAGGTTGGAGCCAGTCCGGGCGATTACTACCCGGAGCCGTTGCAGCCGGAGATCGATGCGCTCAACCGGCGGATCTACGATACGGTGAATAACGGCGTTTACCGTGCGGGGTTTGCCACCAGCCAGGAAGCTTATGCCGAAGCGTTTGAATCGCTTTTCGAGACGTTGGACTGGCTTGAAGAACGGCTGTCGTCACGGCGTTTCCTGCTGGGCGAACCATTGACCGAGGCTGACATCCGTCTGTTCCCCACCCTGATCCGCTTTGATCCGGTCTACTTCAGTCACTTCAAATGCAATCTGCGCCGCATCGTCGATTACCCGAACCTGTGGCGCTATACGCGTGAGATTTATCAGTTGCCCGGCGTTGCGAAGACCGTGAACATCCAGCACATAAAGGGACACTATTTTCAGAGCCACTCGACAATCAACCCGACCGGCATCGTGCCTTTGGGTCCGAAAATCGAATATTTTCACCCGTAATCCGAGGTCGCGAGTTTCGGAAAATAGTGCCGAAATAGGATATTTCCACTGACCCTGTCGCGGATTTGCCGGCGTCCAGCGCGAGAGGTCCGGCGCTCATTGGCCGGAGTTAACCTCGGCCGATGAGGCAAATTCGGCAAGCGTCATGAACACGAGGGATGTGTGAGGTCGGGTCTCGATGAAGCCCGTCCGCCACGCCTCGATCTTGTCCTGGCGTCGTCCAATGACAAGAACCAATGCGTGCTCTGGCACTCGTCGCGGAGTCGGCCGTTGAAGGACTCCGCAAAGGCGTTGTCGGTAGGCTTGCCGGGACGGCTGAAATCCAGCGTAACCCGGTTTATGCAGGTCCAATGGTCGAGCGTCCGGGAGATGGACTCCGGCCCATTGTCTACCCTGATCTTGGCCGGGGGGGGGGAGGGCGCCCGGTCGAACAGCAGGCGATCCACACGTCGACGACCTGCTCGCGCTTTCGATCGGCCTCTGAGCTTTAGCTGCGCCGGCCTTCGGCTCGGCGGATGAATGCCGGAATGTACGCCGTGACAATAATTGCGCTATAAGACTGTTTTGGACCAATGCGAAACGTCTAAGCAATGTCTTCGCATAGAGCGACTAACGGGTGCGTCCATATCGTCTTCTCAAGCTAACTGATTTTCTGTGGCGTCGCCCCCCAATCGAGCGCTGTGCCAAGCGATATGCTCAGGCATGAAAGTCGAAATGAAATAATACGAGTGGTCATAACCCGGCTGCATTCGGATTGTGGACGGTTGCCCAGCCTTATCGCAGGCTTCGATCAGAAGTTGGGTTTTCAATTGCTCTTCGAGAAACGGGTCGGCGCCACCTTGGTCGACCAATATATCCGGCAGACGCGCGCCCTGCTCGATCAATGCGCATGCGTCGTATTCGCGCCAGTTTGCGCGATCCGCGCCGATATAGCCGTTTAGTGCTTTTTCGCCCCATGGGCAGGCAAGCGGACTCACTATTGGGGCAAAGGCGCTGACCGATCTGAACCGTCCAGGGTTGCGCAATGCAATGGTGAGGGCGCCGTGTCCGCCCATCGAATGGCCGGTGATGCCTTGCCGTGCCATGTCGACTGCGAAGTTTGCCGCGACCAGTTCGGGCAGTTCGTTTTCGATGTAGTCGCGCATGCGAAAGTGGGGCGACCAAGGGGCCTGAGTGGCGTTCACGTAAAAGCCGGCGCCCTTGCCGAAATCGTAAGCTTCGTCGTCAGGTACGTCCTCGCCGCGCGGGCTTGTATCAGGCGCGACGAAGATAATCCCGTGCTCGGCGCAGGCAGCGCGAAACTCACCCTTTTCGGTGACGTTCGCATGAGTACACGTCAACCCCGACAGATACCACAGGACCGGCAATTTCGTCCCGGGCGCATGGTCCGGGACGAAAATCGAGAAGGTCATCGGCGTGCCGGTTGACACGCTCTGATGGGTATAGACGCTTTGCGTCCCGCCGTAGCTGCGGTTGGCGCTGACCTGCTCCATGTGCAGTCGGTCAGACGAACGTGTACGAGCAGATCTTGTTGCCCGCAGGATCGCGCAGGTAAGCGGCATAGGCACCCGGCAGGTGTCCGCGCGCACCCGGCGCGCCTTCGCAGGTGCCACCTGCGGCGAGGCCAGCGGCATGGAAAGCGTCCACTTCGGCAGGCGAGGCTGCGGCAAAGCCAATCGTTACGCCGTTGCCTGACGGTGCCTCACCGTTGCCCGGCTTCAGCACCAGCAAGGCCGGCTTGGTCTTGCCGTAGAGCACCACGGTCTCACCGAAAGGCCCCATGTTATTGATACCAAGCGGCGCGAGCGCGGCATCGTAGAAGGCGGTCGAAACGGCAAGGTCCTTCGCGCCGAGACAGGCGTGAGAGAAGACGTCGTCACCAGAGATAACCGGATCAGCCATGATAATATTCCCTTTCTCTATCGATAATCATCTCAACCAAAAATCAAAAAACCACCACGCTGCGGATGCTTTCGCCGGCGTGCATGAGGTCGAAGCCCTTGTTGATGTCCTCGAGACCCATGACGTGTGTGATCATCGGGTCGATCTCGATCTTGCCGGCCATGTACATGTCGACGATCTTCGGCACATCGGTCCGGCCACCTCGGTGTTGCCGGTGGCATCGAAGGTGTAGTCGGCGCCGCCATCGGTCATCGCCACGATCTTCGCGACGACCTCCTCGCGGCTCAGCCCCCTGGAGTTGAGGAAGTCGGTCATGCCGAACTTGCGGCCCCAGGCCTCGCGGTCGGGGTTGATGTCGACGCCGATGATCTTGTTGGCRCCSGCSAGCCGCGCGCCCTGCAGCACGTTCAGCCCGATGCCGCCGAGRCCGAAGACCACGACATTGTCGCCGACCTGCACCTTGGCGGTGTTGACCACCGCGCCGACACCRGTGGTGACGCCGCAGCCGATATAGCAGCTCGACTGGAACGGCGCGTCCTCGCGGATCTTCGCCACCGCGATCTCGGGCAGCACGGTGAAGTTCGAGAAGGTCGAGCAGCCCATATAATGGAAGATCGGCTGGCCCTTGTAGCTGAAGCGGCTGGTGCCGTCSGGCATCAATCCCTGTCCCTGGGTCGCACGGATCGCGGTGCACAGGTTGGTCTTGCCCGAAAGGCACGACTTACACTGGCGGCATTCGGGGGTGTAGAGCGGGATGACATGATCGCCCGGCTTCACCGAGGTGACGCCGGSRCCGACCTCGCGCACGATGCCGGCGCCTTCATGGCCGAGGATCGAGGGGAAGATGCCCTCGCTGTCGAAGCCGTCAAGCGTATAGGCGTCGGTGTGGCAGATGCCCGTCGCCATGATCTCGACCAGAACCTCGCCAGCCTTCGGCCCCTCAAGGTCCACTTCGACGATTTCCAGCGGCTTCTTCGCCTCGAACGCAACGGCGGCACGGGTCTTCATGGCTTCTCCTGTTCTGGTCGCGCGGGCCTAGCATAAAGCCATCAACGCAATTAAGAGGGGTAATTGAAATGCATTGCACCATATAGGAACCAATCGGAATGGATGGCTGGGACGGCATTGATGAATTTGTGGCGGTGGCTCGCACTGGTTCATTCATCGAAGGTGCGGCCGCGCTCGGGGTGTCACGCACACACATGAGCCGGGCGGTGGCTAGGCTAGAAGATCGCCTGAAAGCACGCCTGCTCCATCGAACCACGCGGACGGTGACTCTATCGGCCACAGGTCGTGTCTTTCTCGATCACTGCACCCGCCTCATCCACGAGCGCGACGAGGCCTTGGCGCTGGTACGCGAGCAAGGCGAACCGCGCGGTGTACTGCGCGTCACCTGCTCGATCGCCTTGGGCGAGCGCTTTATTGCTCCGATCGCGCGGCGGTTTGCTGTGCAGCACCCGCAGCTGCGCCTGTTCCTCGACCTGTCGAACCGGGTCGTTGACCTAATCGACGAAGGCTACGACCTGGCGATCCGCACTGGCGAGTTGTCTACTTCCAATCTTATCGCCACCCGGATCGCCTCGCGCCAATTCCACACGTGCGCGACCCCTGCCTACGTCGACCAGTTCGGCAGCCCTGAAACCGTCAAGGATCTCGACCAGCATACCTGCCTGGTCGGTTCGTCGGCGACGTGGCATTTTACCGATGCAGGCCAAGCCGTATTGTACCGGCCCCAACCAGCATGGAGCTGCAACAACGGCCAAGCCGTTCTCGACGCGGCCCTGGAAGATATGGGCATTTGCCAGCTTCCGGATTTCTATCTCAGCGAAGCCCTTGACCGCGGCCTGCTCAGACCAGTGCTCAAACAGTACCTTTCTCCAGCTGAACCGATATGGGCCGTTTATCCTGACAAGCGGCATCTTTCGCCGAAGGTCCGTGGCTTTGTGTCGCTCCTGAAATCGGAGCTGCCCAAGTCGATCCAGCCGTGGGGCAGGACAGTTGCCGCTTAGCACGGAGGTCTTTGACGTTGTCCGAAATATTCAGCATCTGACAAGTGGCGCTAGAGCAGCGAACGCTGGGATTGAGCGCCTGGATCTGGCTCTTTTCGTCAACCGACAGCACGATCGCGTGCGCTGGCGGCGACCCTCCTGAACTGCCCTGGTACGGCAGTCGCCAGGTGGTGCAGCATCTGCGACGAGCAGGCCATGAGGTTGGTCGCCGCCGAGCGCGCGGCTGAGAGGCAAGGGCAAGACCCACGGTGGGCCGTTCGCACGTGTCCTCTCAGTCCCAATTCGTCTGGCATGATGCTGCCGTTACCATTAAGTATTCGAGTTGAACCACGTTGAACCTTGATCTGGGCGCGATTCGATGGCTAACTGGGACGGCATAGAGGAATTCGTGGCAGTTGCGCGGACCGGCTCCTTTAGCGCCGGTGCCGCGGCGATCGGGGCGTCACGCACGCACATGAGCCGAGCCATCGCTGGCCTAGAGGATCGGCTCGGGACACGGCTCCTTCATCGCACCACCCGCTCGGTCATCCTGTCTCCGTCCGGGCAAACGTTCCTCGGCTATTGTGTTCGCCTGGTACAAGAAAGAGACGAAGCTGTTGCGCTCGTGCGCGATCAGGGCGAGCCGCGGGGCGAGCTGCGGATCACCTGTTGCGTTGCGCTGGGCGAGCGTTTCATCGCTCCGATTGCTCGTCAGTTCGCCATGCAGTACCGCCAGTTGACGGTCTCCCTAAATCTGACGAACCGCGTGCTGGACCTTGTCAGCGAAGGGTATGACCTGGCAATACGCACGGGACGTCTCCCGTCTTCCAGCCTGATTGCGGCAAAAATTGCTTCACGACAGGCCCGCACCTGCGCCTCGCCAGCCTATCTGGCGCGGAGAGGGAGGCCGGAGAGGATTTCTGACCTGGACGAGCATGATTGCTTGCTGGGCACTGCGTCCGAGTGGCGGTTTTTTCAAAACGGCGAGGATATCGCATATCGCCCCCGCCCGGTATGGAGCTGTAACACTGGCAATGCAGTCCTGGAAGCAGCGCTTGACGGCATGGGCATCTGCCAGTTGCCAAAACACTACCTCGACGACGCCCTTCAGTCGCGCCGACTGGTGCCCGTGCTGGAAGAGTTCCTGCCCCGGGACATGCCGATCTGGGCGGTCTACCCGGACAAACGGCACCTCTCTCCCAAGGTAGAGCGGTTTATTTCCGTCCTGAAAACGAATCTTCCCGTCGCCATGGCCGAGGCTGATTGACCATTGCAGCTAGTGGATTGATCGAAACGGAAGCTTCAATGATAAGGCCTTTGCCGAGAAGCTTCACGATGTCGTCCGGCTCTATGTCTCGCCGCCAGCGCACGCGATCGTGCTGTCGGTTGATGCCTGCGGCAGGAATGGCGATGTCGACCGCTGGCCCGCAGGGATCGGCCAGCCTGCGGTACAGTTCGACCACCACAGGCACCGGCCCTCCCATCGTCCGCGGCTCAGCCGCCGATCGAAGCGAGGTGCGGGGTGGCGCCGCTGTTGCCATCGTGGAGGCGATGCGCCGGCGCCTTCAGCGCGGTCAGCGCCACGATCCGCTCGACTAGTTCATCGATCTGCCCATCGGCCTGGAGGAGCGGACGCAGGTCCAGCCCGCCATCGCCGAACAGGCACAGGTGCAGCTTGCCCTCGGCCGACAGCCGGAGCCGGTTGCAAGTGGCGCAGAAATCCTGCGCATAAGGTGCGATGATGCCGATCCGCCCCTTCGCAGCGGCGTGGGCGAATTCCACCGCGGGGCCTGCTCCCGGCACGCGCGGCAAGCGTGTCCAGCCCGCCCGCAACAGCGCGTCGATCACCGTCTGACCGGCTACGTGACGGGCCTGGAAGAAAGGCGCGTTGTCATTCGTGCGCATCACCTCGATGAAACGCAGCGACAGGTCCTGTTCGCGAACGAAGTCGATGATCGATTCCAACTCGTCATCGTTGACGCCGCGCATCAGCACCGCGTTGAGCTTGATCGAATCGAACCCGGCGACCCGGGCCGCATCCACGCCACGCAACACCTCATCGAGCCGGTCATGCCCGGTGATCGCTGCAAAACGCGCGGGATCGAGCGAATCTATGCTGACGTTGATCGCACTTATGCCGGCTGCGCGCCATTCCGCGGCATGATCAGCCAGGCGGTAGCCGTTGGTGGTCATCGCGACGCGGCGAATGCCGGGCACCGCCGCCACCCGACGCGCTATTTCGGAAAACTCGGCACGGATGGTGGGTTCTCCGCCGGTCAGTCGGACCTTCCACAAGCCGAGCCGGGCGAAGGCCGTTACCGCCCGCACGATTTCGTCAGGCGACAGGTCATGCGTGCGCCCCGCCGCCTTGCGATAGCCATTGGGCAGGCAGTAGGTGCAACGGAAATTGCACATGTCGGTCAGCGACAGCCGGAGATATTCAAACCGTCGGCCGCTCGGATCCGTCAGGCGGCCGGATGCGATTTGCGCCGACCTACTGGGAGGAGCAATTTTCATAGCACTGCATTCCTGGCCAACGGACGGATCCTCGATCGCATCCAGCGTCTGATCATCACCAATTGCGAGAACACGTCAGGCGCTGATCATTCCACCTCCGCAGCTTGGTGCCCGACCATCCTGCTGTTCAATCGACGGATATTCACCGGAATGGCGGTCATCCGTGGGATGGCGTTGATGTGCTGATAGAACTGATCGGCGACGATAAGAGCCCCGATGGAGACCCCGCCTTCCTCGTCCATCTCACCGTTGGCCGGACCGAAGCCGTGCGGGATCGAGATCACGCCCGGACGCATCGTCTCGTCCGCCTCGGCGATCGCGGTGATCTTGCCGACATCGGATTCGACTTCGACGTGGTCGCCGTTTTCCAGGCCCAGGTCAGCCATGTCCTGGGGATGGATGTAGGCCGGATTGAACTTCGCCTTGGCGCGGACACTCGGCATGCCGATCGTGCCGACGCTGTTAAACATGTGGCGCATCCGGCGGCAGCTGACGAGGTGGGTGAACTTCTTGCCCTTGCTGACGATGTTGTCGGGCGTGATGTCGTATGCCAGCGCCTCGTCGAGCTCGGCCCTCACGTCGGCAGGCATCACGTCGAACTTGGCCGTGCCTTCAGGCCGAGGGGCGGCGACCCGTTCGGACGCGAACGGGAAGGAGTTACCGCTCGGGTACTTCTTCATTTCGTCAAGCTTCACGCGGCCATCGGCGGCGCGAATGGCGATCAGGTCGTCAGTAGTCACCGTGTCGAGGTCGATCTTGGTCGTGTGATTATATTCGATCTCCAGCCCGAGCCGCTTGGCGATGCCGGTATAGACCTGCCAGTCCTCGACCAGTTCGGACCCGGCGGGCGGCGGCACGACCGGCGGCGTATACTGGATCCAGTTGATGTTGGTGAACACGATGGTGGGAATGGTCAGCGGCAGGTCCGCCCGCTCGTAGGGCATCTTCGGCGGCAGAATGTAGTCGCAGTATTGCGAGGTCTGGTGCATGAACGGATCGATCATCACCGACAGTTCCAGCGACTTCATCGCCTCGACGACTTTCTTCTGGCCCGGAATGGCAAGAACCGGGTTGCCGCCCTGGATCAGCAGGCCGCGGATCTGCCCCTTGCCCGGGGTCAGGATTTCGTCGGGAAGCGCGCCGCTCATTTCCTCCCGGTTGAGCAGCGTGCCCACGCCGCGGATGCGGCCCGGCGGGACATGCTCCCACGTGCGCGAGGGCGGGATCACCTCGGGATAGATCGGCGCCTCGGGGCTGAGCATTTCGACGAGGGTGGTGTCCCCCTCGCGCAGGAAGCGACCGCACACGACGTTCATGGCGTCTGCCAGGTGCTGGGCCACGTTCGAGTGCGGCCCGAAATTGTTGCCCGTTCCGGTCGAGACCGGCCCGCGCTTCGAATCGCGTGCGAACATCTCGGTGGCCGCGCGCAGCTGGCCCTCGGGCAGTCCGGCGCGGTGCGTCACCATGTCCTCGTTAAAAGGCTCGACAGCCTCGCGCAGCGCGGCCATGCCCTCGGGGCCGACATAGCGCTCGCAGAACTCCTTGTCCTCCCAGCCTTCCGCCAGGATCAAGCGGATCATGCCCGCGGCGATCGTCGCGTCGTGCCCCGGGATCGGCTGGAGGTGGATGTCCGCATAGCGCGCGGTTTCGGTCAGCCGGGGGTCGATGACGATCAGCTTCATGCCCCGCGCCCGCGCAGCCTTCATCGTGCGCACCGGATCGGACATCAGGAAGTTGAGCGATGCGTGCGACACCAGGGGATTGCTCCCGAAGACCATCATCACATCGGCGGTATCGAAGCGTTGCGGGCCAGCCGCCCAGAAGCCCATGCGCTCATAGGTAATCATCTTGGCGGACTGGTCGAGCGTATTGGTGGTGAAGAAGTGCCGCGATCCCAGCGCCTGCATGAACGGCAAGTGGATCGAGAAGGCGGCGGAGTTGAAGTTCGCGCCGTTGCCGATGAACAGGCCAAGCGCCTCGGGACCGTCCCGGTCCATGATATGCCGCATCTTCTCGGCAATCTCGTCCAGCGCCTGCTCGATGGAAATGCGCTCGAAGGTCCCGTCGGGCTGGCGCTTCAGGGGATGGAGCAGGCGTTCGGGGCTGTATTGCGCTTCGTGGCTGTGCAGCCCTTTGAAACAGGCATAGCCGCGGCTCATCGCATTGTCGTGATCACCGCGAATGCTGACGATCCGGTCCTGATCATCGATGGTCAGCTTCGTGCCGCAGCCAGCGGTACAAGTTCTGCAAAAGGACGTCACTGTTCGCACGGTCAGTCTCCTAGACCATTCTCATCGAAGCGCGGCACATCAGAATTCATCATTGGTGCCGTCGCTCTAAGTTTTAAAAGCAGTTCCTACTGCAGGACTCCGAGATGCTGGGCATCACGCCCTGCAATCTCGCAAGTCCCACATGGGCATGACCAAGGCTTGATGAGCCTTGCCCATCAAGCCTTGGCACGCCACCCACCGAAGTGGGAACATCTCGTTCCTTACATTTCGTAGCGAAGTGATACTCTCCAGGTCCTCGGACGATTGTAGGATTCATGCATGCAGCCGCAGAAGGTCGCGAGATCGAAGCCGATCACATTGACCCGCTTGTCGAAGATATTGTCGAGTGCCGCAGCTGCCGTGAAACCCGAACTGATCTCCCATTCGGCACTGGCCCCCGTGAGCCAATAGCCTTTCGTGACTTCCCCGGTGAAGTTGCGCAGGTTGTTGAAGAACCGGCCGGTGTAGTTGGCATTGGCCGACAGCGTGAACGCATCGTTGGCGATCGGCGGTGTCCAGCTCACCATTGCCGAGGCCTGCTCGCGCGGCGCGAAGGCTGGCTCGGTGTTCTTGACGATGGCCGGAGCGGTCGCGGTGGCGGGCGCTGTGACAACGCCCTTCACCTTGGGCCGGAAGATGGACCCTCCAAGGTTGACCACAAGCCTATCCGTCGGCTTGATCTGGAGGCTTGCTTCGATGCCGTAGTTGGTCGCCGGGCTGTTCGTGACGAGACCCGACGAGTTTATGAACAGGAACGCCTGGTAGTTCTTGTAGTCATAATAGAACGCCGCAGCGTTGGCGACAACGGCGCCGTTCGCCAAGGTCGCCTTCACGCCACCCTCGTAGGACAACAGCGTTTCAGGGCGATAGCCCATCTGCGATTCGAGCAGCGGGAGGGTGCCGTCCTGGTACTTGGCGTTGTAGGCCCCGCCCTTCACGCCGCGATTGACGCCGGCATACACGAGGGTATCGGAATTCGGGCGATATTCGAGCTGGAGCTTGCCAGCCCACAGCGTGTTTTTGCGGCTGTTGCGATAAGGATCGGTAACTATCGTGCCATCGGCCTTCTGATAGGCCGGCAGCGCAGCCAGCTCGACGTTGTCGATGTAATAGTCGCGATCATTCCGGATCAGTGCCGAACGGTAGAAATAGCTCTGATGTTCAAAGATGATGCGTCCGCCGGCAACCAGAGTCAGCTGTGGGGCGAATTTCCACTCGACCTGGGAGAACAGCGAGAAGGACTGCGTCTTGAGCCGATTGAAGTTGATCAGGTCCGCGCCGTTGGGAGATCCGGTAAGAGGTACGGCCAGGATCGAACCCTGGGGAATAAGAAACCCGCTGGCGTCCTTGGCATTGATGTTCAGGTAATAGGCGCCTGCACTCCAATTCAGGCTGTCACTTTTTCCGGACAGCCGGAGTTCCTGCGAAAACTGCTTGGTGTTCGCATCGCTGGCGACGGCCAGGAAGTTTACCGGCACCAGTGCGGTGTCAGTCAAGAATGACTTCTTCAACTGCTTCCAGTCGGTGATCAGGGCCACATCGACCGCACCGATCGATCCGTCGATGTGCAGAGCCGTGTTATAAGTATGTAGCCTGTTGCGGTCATCCAGGGCCAGCACCTGGGAGATGTGGTTATTATCGCGCGGCTGCTGAATGGCGCCCAGAACCGGGGACGTTTCGGGAAGCCTGATCGTATCGATCAATTGCCCGTCGCTGTTGAACACCGGCGCCGCGGGGAAGGACTTGTACGGGCTGGTCGACGCGATGCTGCGCAGGGCCGAACCCTGCAGCCTGACCTTCCAGTCACCCGTTTCGTACTGGAGCTGCAACCGTCCGCCAAGCGTGTTGTCGTTCCAAGTATCCTCACAGCAGCGGGCAGGCACCGTACCGGGCGTGCTGGTTCCAGCCGGATAGACGTTCTTGAAGATCGGATCCTGGCGGTTGTACACGGCCGAGACGCGCGCCGTCAGCCCTTCCGCCAGGGGACCGCCAATGCCGGCTTCGAAGCGGGTCTGATCGAACCTGCCGTAGGTCGCATTCGCGTTGATCGACAACTGGTCGGTCGGCTTGCGCGGAATGAAATGGACCAGACCGCCGGTCGCATTGCGTCCGAACAGGGTGCCCTGCGGCCCCTTCAGGATTTCCACCCGCTCAAGGTCGAAGGTGCCGAAAATCTGACCGCTGAGGCTGCCGATGTAGCCATCGTCGAAGTAGACCGCGACCGGGCCTTCGAGCACGTCGCTGAAGTCGTTCTGGGTGACGCCGCGGATGGTATATTGAGCGGTCTGGCCACCGAAGTTGCCCGAAACGTGGACGCCGGGCGTGATCCGGCCGATGTCGATGCTGCTCGTGACGCCGAGCCGGGCCAGCTGCAGGCCGCTCACGGCGCTGATCGAGATGCCGACATCCTGGAGGCGTTGCGCGCGGTGCTGTGCGGTGACGATGATCTCGCCGATTTCCGTACCGCCTTCAGCAGCCTTTGGCTGCTCGGCCTGCGCCTCGGCGGGGCTCTCCTCCGCTCGAGCCGCGGAAGGAAGAAGCGCCATTACGGATACGGCAGATGCAGCCGCACTGAGAATACCCTTGAATCTGTAAGACACAACACGCCCCCGTTATTATTCCAGAATTGTCGTTGTATAAATATCATGTGAAACTGGACGTCAAAAGGTCAAAATTAACTGATATCTCCAGCTAAAATACTAGACCACACGCGACACTGATATTATGATTTGCTTCGGTATAATATATACCAGGCCGTTCATCTGATGGCGAGGCTATTGGTGATGGAATGAGCTGTCAAGCAAGCTGGTCGGACACCATTGTTGCGCTATTGGTATAATGCGGCCGAGTCCGCCCGCTCGGGTGTAGCCAGCGCAAACCTCGATCAACTCCCGACATCGGGCACGAGTGATGAGGGCCGTGTCCCTCAGCACCGGTCTGACATGAAGCTGCAGCGATCGCGTTACGAGCGTCAACCATCCTTTGCCCTTGCCGCTTGCTGCAACCGGTCAGCGTAGTTTGAAAACGCCAGATCGACAGCGTCGCGGCGGCGCTGTTTATTGGCTTCGATCGGGTCGATGCCCTGATCGACAAGGCGCAGGAGCCTCGTCGCTTCCCCGCGAGCGGTGAAGGGCGATCAGGGCTAGCCGTGACCGCCGATCGTGTAACGACGCGTCTTCGCCTCCCGGCTGCCCATACAAAACTTGACGACGTACGACGCGCGAACCGCCCGCGCTGATCTTCAACCCGAAGCCCTTCAGTTCGTCATCTTAAAGGAAGCCGGTAACACCGCCTGCCTGAAGCGCGTCGAGGGTCTGCTTCGTGATTTTTCCGGTGGCCATGACGAACCTCATGTACAGAAAAGCAATCACGAAACGGAAATAGGCGGCGGCATGCGGCAGCGCGATTCATATTAAGTAATTGATAATAATAGAAAATATTCGCTAAGCGGTTGTCCTAGATACGCCGGTAACGGAAGTACCAGACCTCGTGGCCCTTGCTGCGCGCCTTGGCCTCATATCGGGTTTCGGGCCAGTCATCGGGGCGAACCAGGAAATCGCCGGGCCGTTCGCCGAGCCATTCGAAGTCTGGCGACTGATCCATCACCATCATCGCCCAGCGGACATAGACCGGATGATCCGTGCCGAAGCGGAACTCGCCGCCCGGCTTCATCTTGCGCGCGATCAGGCCGATTGGCCCGGCGTTCATGAAGCGGCGCTTGGCGTGGCGCCCCTTGGGCCAGGGATCTGGGTGCAGCAGCCACGCCCGCTCCAGCGATGCGTCGGGCAGGCGCTCGAGCACGTCGATGGCATCGCCCATGTGGAGGCGAATATTGTCAAGGTCCAGCTCGTCGACCTTGACCAAGGCACCTACCACGCCGTCCAGAAACGGCTCGCAGCCAATGAATCCATGATCGGGCCGCTGTGCGGCCTGCCAGGCGATATGCTCCGCCTTGCCAAAGCCGATCTCGAGCTCGAGCGGGCGCTGATCGCCGAACAGCGTTGCGGCATCAAGATCGCCCGTCCCAGGAACGGAGATCTCCGGCAGCAGCCGCTCGACCAGTTCGGCCTGGCCTGGGCGCAGCTTGTGGCCTTGCCGCCGGCCATAGAGGCGGCGGATCGAAAGCGGGTCATTCATCGCGACGGCTGATCTCATAGACGGCGGCGGGGGGAAGGTTGCGCAGCGTGCTCGACAGCCGGCGCGCCTTGAGCCCCAGGCGTTCGAGCACGGGCCGGCGGATCGGGCTGATCGGGCTGTAGGTGAACTGGAAGAAGCGGCCGCCCGGGCGCATCAGATCGAAACAGCCGCGCATGATCATCATCTGCTGGCGCGCGTTCATGTTGAGGATCGGCAGGCCCGACACCGTGGCGCCCGCAAGATCGTCGTCGAGCAGTGCGCGATGCTTGCGAACCCGGGCGGCATCGCCTCGCAGCACCGTTGCCTGGGGAAAGCGATGGGCAAGCAGGCGCGCGAAATCAGCCTCATATTCGATCAGGATGAGATCGGACTGGCGCAGGCCGCGGGCGAGCAGCGCCTTCGTGAACACGCCCGTGCCGGGGCCCAGTTCGATCACCGGCGCCATGTCGGGCCGGATCTCGGCGGTGATCAGCCGGGCGAGCGGGGCGCCCGAAGGGGCGACCGCCGCTATGCCGAGCGGATCCTTCGCCCAGGCCCGCAGGAACGCTGCCAGATCAGACATGGGCTTGTTTCCCGTGGGCCATCCGCGGATCCCTAGCCGCACAGACGCTCGTAACGCCAGCGCTTTGCGCAAGGTCATCGAACATCCTGCACACCCAGGCGCCGGATCGTCCCTGCACGGCAGGCGTGCCGGACGGATCTCAGCCCAAGCCGACGCCGGGATGACGGGAAAATCCGATGATCAGGCCAAGGCCGCCTTCAGCTTGTCGGCGAGGTCGGTCTTCTCCCACGGAAAGAAGTCGCCCTCGGGCTTTCGGCCAAAATGGCCATAAGCTGCGGTCTTCGCATAGATCGGCTTGTTGAGGCCGAGATGGGTGCGGATGCCGCGCGGGGTGAGGCCGCCCAGTTCCTTGATGCCCGTGATCGCGCGCTCGATAGCGGCGTCGGTGACGCCAGCGGCGCAGGTTCCGTGGGTGTCGACATAGAGCGACAGCGGCTCGGACACGCCGATCGCATAGGCCAGCTGGATCGTGCAGCGCCGGGCAAGGCCGGCGGCGACGATATTCTTCGCCAGATAACGAGTGATATAGGCGGCCGAACGATCGACCTTGGTTGGATCCTTGCCGCTGAACGCACCGCCGCCATGGGGGGCGGCACCGCCATAGGTGTCGACGATGATCTTGCGGCCGGTTAGGCCGGCATCGCCGTCGGGCCCGCCGATCTCGAAGCTGCCAGTCGGGTTGATGTGATAGACGGTTTCATCCGAGAGCAGCTCGGCGGGCAGGATATCGGCCACCACCTTCTTCACATAGGCCTTGAGTTCCGCCTCGTTGGCGCCCTCGTCATAGCCCTTGCCATGCTGGGTCGACACGACGATCGCGGTGGCGGCGACCGGCTTGCCATTCTCGAAGCGCAGGGTGACCTGGCTCTTGGCGTCGGGCTCCAGGAAGGAGGCCGCACCCGAGTGGCGATCGGTCGCCATCCGCTCGAGGATCTTGTGGCTGTAATAGAGCGTCGCCGGCATCAGGTCCGGGGTCTCGTCGCAGGCGAAGCCGAACATGATGCCCTGGTCGCCTGCGCCCTCGTCCTTGTTGCCGCTGGCATCGACGCCCTGCGCGATGTGCGCCGACTGGGCGTGGAGATTGTTGTGGAAGGCGAAGCTCTGCCAGTGGAAACCGTCCTGCTCATAGCCGATCCGCTTGACCGTCTGGCGTACCGCCTGCTCGATCTCGTCCTGCGCGCCGGGCGCCCAGGCGCCGTCTTCGTAGACGCCTTTACAGCGGATCTCGCCCGCCAACACGACCAGCTGGGTCGTCGTCAGCGTTTCGCAGGCGATGCGCGCCTCGGGGTCCTTCGATAGGAACAGGTCGACGATCGCATCGGAGATCTGGTCCGCGACCTTGTCGGGATGACCCTCGGAAACGCTTTCGGACGTGAAGAGATAGTTGCTGCGCATTGGTGCTGACCGACCCTCTGATATGATCGCCACCCGATAGGGGCAAAACGGACATAAGGATATAAAGACTTCGTTATATGTTGCTTAGCGCGGCTTCGTCGCGATGGCAATTCCGCCTGCGATCAGCAGCAGCGCGAACAGGGTCGGCAGCAGGTTGCCGAACCGTGCGAAAGGCGTCGCTGCGTGCGGCGACGGCAGAGCCGTCCGGATCGCGCCGGCCTTGCGCCATGGCAGGCTCTCGAGAAGCCGCCCGTCGGCATCGATCACCGCCGAAATACCGGTCGGCGTGGAGCGGATGATCGGCATCCCCTCCTCCGCCGCGCGCAGCCGCGCCTGGGCTAGATGCTGCGGCGGGCCCCAGCGGCCGAACCAGGCGTCGTTGGACGGATTGAACAGGAAGTCGGGCCGATCGGCGGCGTCGACGACCTGGCCCGAGAAGATGATCTCGTAGCAGATCTGGATGCCGGCACGGCCGAAGCCCGGCACCGCGAGCGTGGCAGGCCCCGGTCCTGGCCAGAAATCGACGTCCCCCGGGACCAGCCGCGACAGCCCGATCGCCGACAGGATCGGGCGGGCCGGCAGATATTCGCCATAGGGAACGAGGTGGGCCTTGTCGTAACGGCCGATAATGTCCCCTGCAGCGTTCAGGCCGAACAGGCTGTTGCGCGCACCGGCCAAGTCGCCTGCCTTGTTGAAGATCAGCGCATCACCGCCGAGCAGGATCACATCCTTGGGTCCCAGCAGCGCGGCGATCCGGGCTCTTGCCTTCGGGTCGAACTCGAGGAAGTCGGCAGTCGCGGCCTCTGGCCAGAGCACCAGCCGCGGCTCCGCGCCCGCAGCGGCCTTGCCGGTCAGATGGCTCAGCCGGTCGAAATTGGCCTGCTGGAGCCTGGTATCCCATTTCTCGTTCTGGTTGATGTTGGGCTGAATCACGACGATCCGGGGCGCTGCGCGCGGCGGGACCGGCCGCAACATCCACGCCGACAGGATCTGGGCAAGCATCGCCACCAGCAACGCCCAGCCGACCCGCTGCCAACGCAGCCGCTTGGTGCCGGGCAGCACCGCCAGCAGCCAGATACCCGACAACAAAATCATGAATCCCGACAGCCCGTAGGTACCGACGAGCCGGGTCAGCCCCATCCATGCCGGTTCGGCGCTGCCGGGGGCAACCATGATCGCGGCAAGCGGATTCCAGGCGAAACCGGTGAAGGCGATGCTGCGCAGATATTCGCAGATGACCCAGCTGCCGGCGAACAGCGGGATGAACGCGTAGGGACTCGGCTCCGGCACCGGCGGCGCCATCGAGGGGCTCTCCATGCCTTCGGGGATCAGCGCCTTGAGCTTCCTGCGGCGGGCCGCCTCCCGCGCACGATGGCGGCGCAGCGCGAGAAGGAAAGGCAGGCGGTGAAGCGCTTTCGCGAGCACCGCCGCCAGCAGCGGGAAGACCGCCAGGTAAAGCGCGAGCAGGAACACCGCGACCCATCCCAGCCAGTGGGGCATCGATTGCTGATAGGTGAAGGCTGTCGCGATCCAGTTGTTGCCGAAGGTGAAATGGCCCACGCCGAAACACCAGCCGATCAAGGCAGCGCTCCGGATTCGCGGTGCGTTCAGCAATTGCCACATCAGCCCGGCAAGGCAGAGCAGCGTCGCAAACCACCAGTTGAGCGGCGCAAAGCCCAGCGCAGAGGCGAGCCCCAGGCCGAAAGCGATCGATGGGGTCTTGAACGGGATCAGTTTCGGCATCAGCGGCTTATATCGTTTAAGTGCCTCCCCCATATCGTGTCGGCGGGGTCCGCGGGAAGGCGGCGCGTCGCACAGCCGCAATAAAAATCGCGCAGGGGAATCCTTGACAGCTTTCCGGCTGCGTCACATATGGCCGCTAGCACTCAACACGGGTGAGTGCTAAAGATTTCGAACTGACAGATTCGGTTGCGGGCCAGACCCGCCGCTGCCGAAAAATGTAAGGAAAGGGTGAAGCACATGAGTTTCCGTCCGCTGCACGATCGCGTGCTCGTTCGCCGCGTCGAAGCCGAGGAAAAGACTGCCGGCGGGATCATCATCCCCGACAGCGCCAAGGAAAAGCCCCAGGAGGGCGAGGTCGTCGCAGTTGGCGGTGGCGCGAAGGCCGATGATGGCAAGATCACGCCCCTCGACGTCAAGGCCGGCGACAAGATCCTGTTCGGCAAATGGTCGGGCACCGAGGTCAAGATCGACGGCGAAGACCTGCTGATCATGAAAGAGTCGGACATTCTGGGCATCGTCGGCTGACGCCGACCGCCAAGAAGGCCCTGCTACCCAAAACATAATCCGTCATCCCAGCCGATGCTGGAATCTCCCTTTTCGGGAGGCGGAAGGAACCGAGACCCCAGCGTTCGCTGGGATCAGGCGATAGAGAGAAGGAACACACATCATGGCAGCGAAAGACGTCAAGTTTTCGCGCGACGCTCGTGAGCGCATTCTGCGCGGCGTCGACATCCTCGCCGACGCGGTGAAGGTCACGCTGGGGCCGAAGGGCCGCAACGTCGTTATCGACAAGTCGTTCGGCGCCCCCCGCATCACCAAGGACGGCGTCACCGTCGCCAAGGAAATCGAACTCAAGGACAAGTTCGAGAACATGGGCGCGCAGATGGTCCGCGAAGTCGCTTCGAAGACCAACGACGTCGCCGGCGACGGCACCACCACCGCCACCGTGCTGGCCCAGGCGATCGTGCGCGAAGGCATGAAGTCGGTCGCGGCCGGTATGAACCCGATGGACCTGAAGCGCGGCATCGATCTCGCCGTGATCAAGGTCGTCGAGGACCTCAAGGCTCGTTCGAAGCCGGTTGCCGGCACCAATGAAGTCGCCCAGGTCGGCATCATCTCGGCCAATGGCGATACCGTCGTGGGCCAGAAGATCGCTGAAGCGATGGAGCGCGTCGGCAAGGAAGGCGTGATCACCGTCGAGGAAGCCAAGGGTCTCGATTTCGAGCTCGACGTCGTCGAGGGCATGCAGTTCGACCGCGGCTACCTGTCTCCTTACTTCATCACCAATCCCGAGAAGATGGTGGTCGAGCTCAACGATCCGTACATCCTGATCCACGAGAAGAAGCTGTCAAACCTGCAGTCGATGCTGCCGATCCTCGAGGCCGTGGTGCAGTCGGGCCGTCCGCTCCTGATCATCGCCGAGGACATCGAGGGTGAGGCGCTTGCCACGCTCGTCGTCAACAAGCTGCGCGGCGGCCTCAAGGTCGCAGCCGTCAAGGCGCCTGGCTTCGGCGATCGCCGCAAGGCGATGCTCGAGGACATCGCGATCCTGACCAGCGGCGAGATGATCTCGGAAGATCTCGGCATCAAGCTCGAGAGCGTCACGATCGGCATGCTCGGCACCGCCAAGCGCGTCACGATCGACAAGGACAACACCACCATCGTCGATGGTGCCGGTGCGTCTGATGCGATCAAGGGCCGCGTCGATGCGATCCGCCGCCAGATCGAGAACACCACCAGCGACTATGACAAGGAGAAGCTCCAGGAGCGCCTTGCCAAGCTCGCCGGCGGCGTTGCCGTGATCAAGGTCGGCGGCTCGACCGAGGTAGAGGTCAAGGAGCGCAAGGATCGCGTCGACGACGCGCTGCATGCGACCCGCGCGGCTGTCGAAGAGGGCATTGTCCCCGGCGGCGGCACGGCTCTGCTCTATGCCACCAAGGCCCTCGAAGGCCTGAAGGGCATTAACGACGACCAGACCCGCGGCATCGACATCATCCGCAAGGCGATCCAGGCTCCGGTGCGCCAGATCGCGCAGAATGCAGGCTTCGACGGCGCCGTCGTCGCGGGCAACCTGCTGCGCGAGAATGACGAGACCAAGGGCTTCAACGCCTCGACCGACGTCTACGAGAACCTGGTCGCCGCCGGCGTGATCGACCCGACCAAGGTCGTTCGTACCGCGCTTCAGGACTCGGCCTCGGTCGCCGGCCTGCTCATCACCACCGAAGCGACGATCGCGGAACTGCCCGAGGACAAGTCCCCGGTCGGCATGCCCGGCGGCGGCATGGGCGGCATGGGCGGCATGGGCGGCATGGACTTCTAAGTCCGCGCCAACCTGCTCGAACAAGAAGGGCCTGGCGAGCGATCGCCGGGCCCTTTCCTTTTTACCTGCTGGCTGGTGGCCATGGTTCCTTCAGCGCTTCACCGGTCGGACGGGCGGCATCGCATTACAGATGTCGATTGCGCCCGCGGGGCGGATGAAGAAGTCGTCCTTGCGAGCCGCCCGCGCGGCCAGCCATTGCCTGAAGCTCGGCGCATCGCTGCGCATCACTTCGTAGCCGGGCCGATCGGCGGCGGGCATGTCCGCCACCAGTCGCGCGACCTTGATCGCCGGCCGCGCCGCCCCTTCCCGGTAGACCCCGAGCGCTTCGGTACCACGCGGTAGCGCGGCGAGCGCGTCCATGCCCGACAGCACCCGCCCGACCAGCGCGATGTTGCGATCCAGATGGCGCGGCCCATGGCCGATCACTGCGTAGAGTTCGGCGCCGGTCCCGGTATCGGGCGCAAGATTGCGGCCGACCCCCACCATGCCATAGCAATGGGTCAGCCAGGCCAGCCGGCCGTCGCTCGCGACCGTCCAGCCGCCCGCATGGCCGGTCTTGGCCGCATAGGCATCGCGATAGCCCATCGGCCGGAAAGCGAGCCCCGCCGATGAACGCTCATATTCAGGCGGAGGATTGGCGACGATGCCGGCCGGCATGGCCTTGTTCTCGGTCACATCGCCCCATTGGGTGACATAATTGTCCTGGACCCGGTTGATCGTGATCCCGTCGAACCAGCCGGATCGGGTCAGCACCTTGATGTTGGCGATGTGCACTGGCGCAAAGGCAGGGGCCAGTGCGATCACGACGCGCTGGCCGGTGTCGAGATCAAGCACCAGCAGATCCGCGGCGGGAACCGTTGCCCAGGCCTCCGCCGGCGCCAGCGCGACGACCTCGCCCGGCGTCGCCGCCCTCGGCGGCGCGGCGCCAATCGCCAGCAGCGGAGACAGCAGCAGGGCGGCTCGCAGGTGAGATTTCATCGTAGGACGATGGCACGCCCGCACGCCTTGCGAAACCCGGCTCCACCAGCTAGTGACCCTCCCTTCCAGCGAAGGTGCGGAGCGGTGGCCGAGTGGTCGAAGGCGCTCGCCTGGAAAGTGAGTATACGCCAAAAGCGTATCGAGGGTTCGAATCCCTCCCGCTCCGCCACGGACCTCTCCACAGCGGTCCGCAAAAGACCACTGGTCTCGACTTTTTCCTCCTGAATACCGATGCTTAGCAGACCGGTTCGGCCTCGGCCGTCCGTGCCCGTCCATGCCCATCCAGCGAATCGGAGGGGCGAAAACGAGGTACGCGCGGTCGAAAAAACGAGGTATTTTTCGGAGACCGAACCATGCTTACCGACGCCAAGGTGCGCAACGCAAAGCCGCGCCCCAAAGCCTACAAACTCGCCGACGCCAATCGCCTTTTTCTGCTGGTCACCCCCAGCGGCGGCAAGCTCTGGCGCTGGAACTACAATTCCGATGGCAAGAACAAGACCATGGCCCTCGGCGCTTATCCGCTCGTCTCGCTGGCCGATGTGCGCGCGAAGCGGGACGAGGCCTACACGGTCCTCTGCGAGGGTCATGATCCCGTTGTCGTGAAGAAGCTGAAGAAAGAAGCAAATCTCGAAGCCGGGCGCCAAACGTTCGAGCGGGTCGCTCGCGAGTGGTATGGAAACGCCAAGGCCCAATGGGCGACGATCCACGCCAGCGATGTCATCCGCAGCCTGGAGCGCGATGTCTTTCCGACAATCGGCACGCTGCCGATCGCCCAGCTCACTCCACCTCTCATTCTCGGCGTCCTGCGGGAAATCGAAACGCGCGGAGCCGTCGAGACCGCCAAGCGGGTCCGGCAGCGCATCTCAGCGGTGTTCGTCTACGCCATCGCGCAGGGCATCGCGACGAGCGATCCCGCCGAGAAGCTGGGCGCGGTGCTCAAACCCCTGCGCAAGGGCCGACAGCCGGCGATCACCGACATCGTGCCGCTACGCACGATGATCCTGGCGGCCGAGGAAGACAATGCGCGACCGATCACCCGGCTCGGCCTCAGGATGCTGGCGCTCACGGCGGTAAGGCCGAGCGAACTGCGCGGCGCCGGGTGGGCCGAATTCGAAGACCTCGGCGGCAAGCTGCCGCTATGGCGCATCCCATCTGCACGGATGAAGGGTGACCTCGATCGGAAGGAGGAGACCGGCGGCGACCATCTGGTGCCCCTCACGCCGCAGGCCGTCGCCGTGCTGCGGGCGATCTGGCCGCTTACCGGCGGTGGTCCACTGGTCTTCCCCAGCAATCGGCATGCGCACAGGCCCATGAGCGAAAACGCGATCGGCTACCTGCTGAACCGTGCCGGCTATCACGGGCATCACGTGCCGCATGGATTTCGCGCGGCCTTCTCCACGATCATGAACGAATGGGCGGAGCGAAATGGGGATCCGCATGACCGCAAGGTGATCGATCTGATGCTCGCCCATGTGCCCAAGGATAAGGTGGAGGGCGCCTACAACCGCGCAGCCTATATGCCGCGACGACGAGAACTCGCGGTGATCTGGGCGAAAATGCTGAGCGAAGGTCTGCCTGATCCCGTGGCTCTGATCGATCTGCCGGTGAAGGCGGTTGGCTTGCGCTCGCGGCGGCGATTGCCCTCACCGATCGAGCCGGATTTCCGCTTTCCAATTCAACACCGTGCCACTCGATAATCATTGCTGGACGATTGGTAACGTATATGTTACCGGAAAGAGCGTGAGTTGATCGTTCAGGAGTATATTTGCGAGGACGGCTCGAGCCCGTTTCGATCATGGTTCGACGATCTCGATTCCCAGGCGTCGGCCAAGGTGGCGACCGCCATCGTCCGGCTGGAGCTGGGCAATCTATCGAACGTCAAATGGATCGGCGGCGGGCTCGGAGAATACCGCATCGATTGGGGTCCGGGCTACCGGCTCTATCTCGCCCGCGATTGGGATGACCTCATCATCCTGTTCGTGGGCGGGACCAAGAAGCGGCAGCAGTCCGACATCGAACGGGCCGGGGTGCTGCTGGGCAAGTACAAATCCTGCAAGGCGGCCACGAGGAAAGACAGGAATTGACGAGATGGTGCTAACCCGCGATTTCAAGGAAACGGTGAAGGAGCGCGCCGCACGCGATCCGGCCTTCGCCAAAGCCATGCTCGACGAAGCGGCGACCGCGTTCCTAAACGGGGAGCCGCATGTGGCCCGGCTGATCCTGCGCGATCTCGTCAATGCCTCGATCGGTTTTGAGGAGCTGGCGACCGCGACCAACCGCCCGAGCAAGAGCCTTCACCGGATGCTGTCGGAGAAGGGCAATCCAAGCATGGACAATCTCGCTGCCATCTTCGGCGCTGTGCGCAAGCGTTTTGGTGTCGCCTTTGAAGCTCATGCGGTCGAAGCGGCATAGGGCTCGAAACCGCGAACTGATGTGAAGCTCAGAAGAACACTCCCATCGGGCGCCCAAGAGGCTGATTTTGCCTGCAAATCGGCAGCAGGAAATCACCTGAACCGTCAATAGCACCAACACGTCGTCTGGAAAAGGCCGGATCTCCGTGGACGTCGGTTCAGAAGTGCCCGTGCGGATGCCGGAAGGCATGGCTCATCGTCACCAAACAGCCGGTTTTTCTCAAAGCGCTGATCAAGCGACATTATGCTAGTAGTATTTGACTCGGATCACTTCAGCGGGAGGAAGAGTTCCGCGACAACTTCATCCTCGGGCACCTCGGGATCGGCCGTCCCACGGGGCGTTCATCTTGGCGCGCCGGATAGCATGATCCGCGGGCTCGGCCATTATGGGTCGGTCCTATCTCCAGCCGCAGGACCACATCTTGATGGCTTTAGGTAAATCCGTTCGCCCCGAGCCAAGCCGAGGCGCGTGGGAGAGATTTCGCCGCCGCACTTGGGGCCTCGGAATCGTTCAGCCATTTGGCTGGGGGCGCTGGACGCACAGCGCGAGCAGTAGGCAGACCAGCACAGCGGCGGATGTGAACCAGAAGGGCGCTGAAAGGCCGAAGCTATCGGCCAGCCGGCCTGCGAGCACCGGTCCGATGACGCCGCCAACCACTTCGCCCGCACCGATCGTCAGCGCAATGGTGGCGGCCACCTTGTCAGGCGATATCGATTCCCCCGGCACGACCACCGCGTAGATGGGCAGGCATCCTACGCTCGTCCATCCAATGAACAACAGGACGGCGAGAACCAGCGGAGAGCCCGTCCAGAACAGAGCGGCTAGCGGAACGAGGAGCGCCAGGGACATTCCCAGCACCAGCGCAGCCCTCCGCCCCACCCGGTCCGACAGCATGGGAAGGCCAAGGCCGCCCACGCAGCCCGCAACGCCAAGAACGCTCAGCATATATCCCGCTTCGGTCGGGGTATAGCCACGCATCTGCACCAGATAAAGCGGCAGAAAGGTGGTGTGGATCACAAGCCACAGCATGAAACATGCGGACATGCCGATGCTGAGCCAGACATTGCGCGGTGCCGCCGCGCGGTGCTGTTTGTTTGAATCGGTTTCTCCGGTTGCAAGCGCCGCGGCAGGAGGTGCGTTACTTTCCGCAAGCGTGCATCCCACGGCAAGAGCCAGAATCAGGAACGGCAGGGCCGATGCAAGATAGGCGGCATGCCAGCCCCATTGGCCGGCCAGCCGTGTGAAGATGATCGGCCCCAACATCTGGCTGACCAAAAACATCAGCAGCGTTTGAATGCCGATATTGAGACCGATGCGGTGTGGCGAGGACTGTGATGAAACGATTGATTGGGCGACGGGCGACATGCCGCCCAACGCCCCCCCCATGACCAGCCGCAAGATCATGAGCATCAAATAGCTCTGCACCAGGAGCGACCCGAGGGAGCAGACGGCGGATACGATCAACATGGGAACCAGGAGGCGCTTGCGCCTGCCAGTCGCGTCGGACAGCCTGCCGAAACAGTAGCCGGACAGCGCAACCGTTAGCGCTTGTATGGAATAAAGTGCTCCCAGTTCAGTGTTGCTGAGGCCGAAAGCCTTGATGAGATAAGGCCCGACATAGCCAGTAGACAAACGGTCGAAGGCAAGAAATGAAATGATCAGGCTGGTCACGAGGACCATGCGGTTTTCGTAGCTCCAGAGGGCTGGCCGGCCTTTACCTGTTTCTATCGCGCCCGCCAGCGCCTCGCCCGCTCCCGCCATCGTCTTTCCTCATCTTTTTGTCGGACCCTATTCGGCTCCGATTTTGAATAGATCGAATTGTTCAGCCGACGGCTTCCTGGAGGAGAGGGTAATCGACATAGCCGTTTTCTTCCCCCTCATAGATGCTTTCCGGATCGGGTTGAGCCAGGGGCGCTCCTTCAGCAAAGCGCCGGGGCAGATCGGGGTTGGCGATGAACGGGACGCCGAAGGCTACAAGATCGGCTCCTCCGCCGCTGATGGCGCGCTCCGCCGATGCCTGGTCATAGCCCCCGTTGGCGATCAACGTGCCTTCGAATTTTTTTCGAAGTAGCGGCGTGATACGCTCCGCGTGCGGAACTTCGGCGGGGCCCGCTATGGGCTCAACGACATGCAGATAGCCGATTTTCCCTGAAAGTGCGCCGGCCAGGTAGCCGAAGGTGGCCGCCCGATCGGAGTCCGACATGGAATACATGGAGAAAGCCGGCGACACGCGATAGCCGACCTTCTCCGCCCCCCACTCAGCGGCCACCGCTTCCGCGACCTCCAGCGGCAGACGCGCCCGATTTTCGACACTGCCACCGTACCGATCGGCCCGCTGGTTCGAGCCATCGCGCAGGAACTGGTCGAGCAAATAGCCATTGGCCCCGTGGATTTCCACGCCGTCGAAGCCCGCTTCCCGCGCCCGGCGGGCGGCTTGCGCGTACTGATCGACAATGCCCTGCATCTCGGTGGTTTCCAGCGCGCGGGGCACGGGGATCGGCTTGAGTCCTTCCGCGGTGAAAGCATCACCTTCGACTGGAAGGGCGGAAGGCGCGATAGGCAGACCGCCATCCTGGAAATCAGGGTGGGATGCTCGGCCCACATGCCATAGCTGCAGAACGATACGACCCCCGGCGGCATGAACCGCTTCGGTCACCGCGATCCACCGCTTCACCTGCGCGTCCGTATGAATGCCCGGTGTGCGGATTGAACCCCGCGCCTGATAGCTTATCTGACTTCCTTCAGTGATAATGAGTCCGGCAGAAGCGCGTTGGGTGTAATAGGTTCCGGCAGCATCATGCGGCAAGCCGTCGCCGACAGCCCGCGCCCGGGTCATCGGAGCCATCACTATGCGGTTTGGCAGTTCCAGATTTCCGAGCTGATAAGGCGACAATAGCTGCTGCAAGCGCTTTCTCCATTGGTAAGTGGCCGCAATGTTCCGCATATTTCTCGCCGGAGGACCTATCCCGAGAGATAGGAGGAACCTCAATCGATAGGCGGCCCGAGGGCGAGGCCACCATCGTTGAAGATTTCCGCGCCCGTCATGAAGCTGGAGGCCGGCGAGCCGAGGAAAAGCGCCAGTCCCTTCATTTCCTCCACATTTCCCAGCCGTCCCAGCGGAATCATGGATGCCATCTTCTTCTGCACCCCCGGGTCGCGAACGAAACCTCCTCCGATGTTGGTTACGAAGGGCCCCGGCGCGATGGCGTTTACAAGGATGTTGTAGCGCGCGAGTTCCAGAGCCGCATTGCGCATGAAATGAGCGGCACCCGCCTTTGCCGCGGAATAGGCGATACCGATGGGAAAGGCCCGGACCGAGGACACCGACGTCGTGATGATGATCCGTCCCTGCCGGCGCGGCTTCATGTGGCGGACCACCGCACGGACCGTCGTGAACATGCCGTTCAGGCTGATGTCGATCACCCGGTCCCAGTGGGCATCATCATAATTCTCCAGCGCCCCTTCCACACTTCTTTCGCCGTCGGGGCTAAGCACCGAACTGCCCGGATCGATTCCAGCGTTCGCGAACAGGACGTCGATCTGTCCATATAGCTCGGCGCACTGGTCCACAGCCGCATTCACCGCCGCCCGATCGGTCACGTCCACCTGCACGGCGCGGACTTCCTGCCCCAATGCCCCCAGCCGCGCCGCTTCTTCTTCGGCCAAGGAGCCGTTCTGGTCGAAAATGCTTACGCGCGCGCCGTGCTTGGCAAAGACTTCGACGATGGCGAGGCCGATGCCGCTCGCTCCCCCCGTGACTATGACCACCTGCCCCGTCACATCGAACATGTCACTCAGCTTCATACGGCGTCGCTCCTCACCCATTCCCGCGATGATAACCATGGAGGCAAGCAAACCACCTACCTATCCGGCCGGTGCGCGAAGATAGGTAGGTAAGTTTTACCCGCATGAATGAAATCATGGTGGCTGGGAGGAGCGACCATGAAGGACCTTTCTGGGAAGACCGCTTTCGTCACGGGCGGCGCCAGCGGCATCGGGCTCGGCATGGCCCGGGCCTTGGCAGAGGCGGGAGCGAAGGTGGCGATTGCCGATGTGCGGGAAGATCACATTGCGAGCGCGATCCGGCAGCTTTCCGGTGATGGCGAGTTTCATTTCATCCGCCTCGACGTTACCGACCGGCAGGGCTTTGCTGCGGCGGCTGACGAGGCGGAGGCAAGGCTGGGACCAGTTTCGATCCTGTGCAACAATGCTGGCGTCGGCGTTCTGGGCGGGGCGAAAACCAGCCGCTTTGCGGACTGGGACTGGACGCTCTCCGTGAATATCGGCGGCGTGGTGAACGGCATCCAGACCTTCCTGCCGCGGATGCTGGCGCGGGAGGAGGGCCATATCGTGAATACCTCGTCCATCGGCGCGATGGTACCGATGGGCGGAGGTGCTGCCTATATCACCTCGAAAGCGGCTATCGTCGGCTTATCCGAAGCTCTCTATTCAGAACTCTACGAAGACGGGATCGGCGTGACCGTCCTGATGCCCGGCCCCACGGCCACGAATATCCATGAGGTGGCCAAGCTGCGGCCGGCTCAATATTCCGACACCGGACTGAAGGAGATCGAGGACCGACTGGCTCAGGCCCCTCTTTTCGCGGGCGGGCTTGCTCCGCTCGAAAGCGGGAGGTTGGTTGTGCAAGCGATTCGCGCCAACCAGCTGTATCTGTTCACCCACGGCGAGTTTCGCGCAGGTGTCGAACAGCGACTGGCCGCCATCATGACCGGGTTTCCTTTGGGAGCGGAGGATTTGGAGACGGCGGAGTCCCATGGCGTTCCGACCCACAACCCATTGTTCGCAGACATGGTCGCCGCCCATAAAGCGCGGAAACAATAAGAGAGGAGAGACAGGAACATGAAGCAGCTGGAAGGCAAGGTCGCTTTCATCACGGGCGGGGCGAGTGGCATCGGATTCGCCATGGCCCGGACGTTCCTGGGCGCGGGTATGAAGGTCGTCGTCGCCGACTATTCTCGTGCCAATCTGGATGACGCGGCGGATCAACTTTCCGGCGACAACCGGGAATATAGGATGATCCAGCTCGATGTGCGGGATCGCGCCGCCTTTGCGGCGGCCGCCGACGAGGCCGAGGCGCGCTTTGGCAAGATTCACCTGCTCTGCAACAATGCCGGCATCGGCATGGCCGAGTTGATGAGCCGCGCGGGATATGACGACTGGGACCTGATGATGGACATCAACTTGGGCGGCGTGATCAACGGCAGCGTGACCATGGTGCCCCGCATTCGCCGGCATGGCGAAGGAGGCCATATCGTCAACACCTCATCCATGGCCGGCATCCTGCCGCTGCCGGATGCCGGCGGGATCTACACCACGAGCAAGTTCGCGGTCCGCGGCCTTTCGGATTCGCTGCGGCTCTCGCTGGTGCCGGACAGGATTGGAGTTTCCTGCCTGTTCCCAGGTCTTACCAAGAGCAGAATCCTCGACGGGGCGAAGCAGAAGGTGGCCGAAGGCGGCGGCGAGATCGACGAAGTCAGCGCGAGCTTCGCGGTCGCACAGCAATATGGCATGGATCCGATGGATCTGGCGCGCGCAGTGCTGGACGCGGTACGCGAAAACCGACCCTACATCATCGGCCACCCCGAGTTCGTCGAAGAGATGGAGGAACTGCATCGGGAGCTGATGGCGTGCATCCGCCACGACCTGCCCGTCGATCCCGGACGCCTGGAAATGGAGGCCGGGCGGCGCGATACGGTGCGGCGGCTCAAGGGCCAGATGGGTTCCTGGTGAAGCGAAGGATGCGGCGGGAGAGTCTTTTTCCGCCGCCCGACCCTTTCCCACCCTCGCCGGCAGTCAGCGTATGAGGCCCAGACGACGCGCACGCGCCACTGCCTGCTTGCGGTTGCGGATACCGACCTTGTCGAAAACCTGCTGAAGATACCATTTCACCGTGCCTTCGGTGAGGCCGAGCTTTTCCCCGATCTGCCGGTTAAGCATTCCGTTGCTTGCAAGGGTCAATATTTCGATCTCACGACCGCTCATTTTCCCGCAAATCGCGACGCCATCCTCGTCCTCATCGTCCTGTTCCGCTTCCTCCATCAGCCCCAGATCGGCTGCCAACAACTGAAGGAAACGCTCGGAACATTCTTCTTTTTGCCGTTCGGTCTGACTCATCTGTCGCAGCAGACCGGCAATTGGTTCCCCCTCGTCCAGGAAACGCCGAACGAAGCGGCCGGGCGCGGCATTTGCGATCGCCTGTGTTAGCGCGCGCTGTGCCGCGAGGCGCTCGCCCGACATCAGCAGCAATTCGGCGACAAGCACGTCCCATTCCACCGCCGCGTGGGTCGCCTGGGCAGCAGACACGAAGGATCGCCATTGCCGCGCCAGCGCCAGCGCGTCGCCGAACTGGTCATCCGCCGCAAGCAACCGGCAGGTGGCGAGCGCAACACTCGCATCCAGGGTGGTGTATCTGAACTGGCCTCGCGAGAGGTTGGCGGCGCGGTGATTGCGGAGTCCGCGGCTTCGCGCAAAGCGATGAGCATCGTCGGGCCGGCCAAGGCGCAGCAAAAGGCGGAGCTGCTGCACATTGGCACCTATCCGAAGACGGTCCAGATCATGCCGGGCGCCGAATTCGGCCGCTTCCTGCAAGGTACCCAGCGCCGCATCGATCTCCCCCCTCAACGTCTCCAACCGCGACTTGGTGGTCCAGCCAAGCAGCAGCTGGTCGACGAAGCCGGCCGAGGTGGCCATGGGCATATAGTGGTCGATCAGGGCTTCCGCCTTGCTGACATCGTTGCGTTCGTAATGGAGATAAGCAAGGGCAGGAGCGACGACCGCGCCAAGGGGATCGTTGCGGCCGGCAATGCGCTGCGCCACTTCAAGCGCGGACTGGAGCAAGGCTTCCGCATGATCCGTCCGACCCATCATGATGTAGGAAGGGCCGGATATGGCGGCGATGAAGAGTTCGCCATGCTGGCTGCCGGTTCGCTTGACCTGTTGACGCGCCGCCGTATCGAACCAGTCTATCTTGGACAGCTTATATTGTTCCCTCTGCGCATACTGCAGCGAGTTGTAGAAACTCCCCATCAAATAGGGGTTTGAGTCGAGATCATGATCCCTGGCGGTGGCCTGCATGCACAACCTTTCGAGCGTTTCAAGCTCATAGGCCGCATGGGCGATCTGGCTTTCCCGGTGAACCACGAGCATCTTCAACCAATCGAGGAGAGTCAGGGGGGACGTCGCCTGCTCCATTTCCTGCAGGCGGGTTTGCGAAACGGCCACCAGGCTTCGCGCCTCGGCGATCCGCCATTGCGCGATCAGCCTCCAGGCGACGATCAGCATCAAACGAGGGTAGAGCCCCAATATGTGCGGGGGCAGATGCTCCGCCATGGCCTGCACGGTGGACTGAAAGCCGGCGGCGAACATGGATTCGCAATGCGCGTCGAGAATTTCCGCCGCGTAGATCGGGTCTTGCCCCTTCAGCGCATAGTCAAACGCCTCGACATGCAGACCAGCACCCGTCAGCCATTCCGCGGCACGGCGATATAGCCCGGCGGTTGCCCCCGGCATCTGGTCCTGCAACTGGCGGCGGAGGAAGCCGGCAAAAAGGTGGTGAAATCTGTACCAGCCGCGCGTCTGGTCCAGCGCCTGCAGGAACAAGCCGGCGGCTTCGCACCGGTCGATCATTTCCCGACTGCCTTCAATCGCCAGCACGGCGTCCGACATGGCGGGACAGAAACGATCAAGCACCGAGGTTCGCATGAGAAAATCGCGCAGATCTTCGGGCTGGCGCGAAAAGACGTCCTCGACGAAGAAATCCGCGATTTGGCGGCGTTCTCCGCTGAAGCTTTCCAGGATCTTCTGGTTCTCCGGCTCGAGGCTGAGTGCGATGCCGAGCAGCTTGATGCCGACGATCCAGCCTTCCGAGCGGTCCTGCAGCAGACGCACCTGACCAGGGTCGAGATGGGCAAGGCCCTTGCTGGCAAGGAAGGACTGCGTTTCCGCTTCAAGGAAGCGAAGATCCTCCGCCCTCAATTCCACCAGGTCATGCTGCGCCCGCAAACGACCCAGCGCGATTCCTGCATCCTCGCGCGTGGAAAGCACGAGCTTTACTTCCGGCGGCGCGTCGCTGATGAGCATTTCCAGGCATGCCATGGCATCGGCATCTTTCAGCCGCTGCACATCATCCAGGAAGATGTAGCAGGACCTGCCCCCGTCGATGAAGCGGTCGCACAGCTGCTGGATAATAGCCTGCCAGCCATAATATTTTTGAACGCTGTCAGGGTTCGCGGCGTCCGGCTCCGGCCGATGGTGTTCATCAAAGGCGAGAGCCAGATGTTGCGCGAAAGACATCGAATCACGATCCCGCGCATCGAGACTGAGCCAGCCGATGATGGCGCCTTGTTCCGCGCACCGCCGGGCCCATTGCTGGAGCAGGCTGGTCTTGCCGTAACCCGCAGGCGCCTGAACGAAAAACAATCGGGCCGAACCCTGCCTTTCCAGAAGCGACAGCAGCCGCGGCCGATCGATCAACGCCTGCGTGGGCAACCGCATCCTCGCGCGGCTATAATGCGAAACTCGCCCAGTATCCGACTTGGCGGCCATCGTTCAGCTCCGACTCCCTTGCCGCGTCTTGTGCGCGACTCTCCCGCTACGCCTTTTCGTTCCCCGGCAAAACGAAAAGCGTGCAACCGTCAATGTAGCCATCCGCTCCCTACCTACCCCTATCTCAGGGATAGGTCGCTCTACCCCGCAACCCCTTTACGTCAGAAGCAGGAGCTTCGGGTGCCGAAGCCTCAAAGGAAATGATCCCACCGTAAAGGGCAAAAGATGAATACAGATGCAATGAGAGGGCTGAGCAGCGACAGACTGCGACATCTGAAGGAAACGATAGAGGGCGATATCGCCCAGGGTCGCTATCTGGGCGCGACCATCATCGTTGCGCGGCATGGCGAGATCGGCCTTCATGAAGCCCTCGGCACCCGGCGCAGCGATGATCCAAGGTCGGTGGAAAAGGATTCCGTTTTCAGCCTCTTTTCGCTGACCAAGGGCCTGACCAACATCCTGATCCTGCGGGCCGTTGAGCTGGGACGGCTTGCGCTCACTACCAAGATTTCAGACGTCATTCCGGAATTTTCCGGCAAGCCGCGCGAAAACATCCGTCTGGAACATTTGCTGACGCACCGCACCGGCTTGCCTTCCTTCTTCACGCCGCGACCCGGAATGCCCGTCGACAGGCTGGACGTGATCGTTCAGGCCATCTGCGAGCATGTTCACGGCGAGGACGAACCGGGAGGGAAAGTCGCCTACTCCCCCATGGCCGCGCATGCCCTGATGGGCGAGATGCTGCGGCGGATCGATCCGAAGGGCCGCCGGTTCCGCGACATTGTCGCTGAGGATCTGCTGCAGCCCCTTGCCATGCACAGCACCGCTGTTGGCGTCCGGCCGGACCTCAAGAACCGGCATATCGTGCCCGAACTTCCTGCGAGTTTCCCCGCTACCCACCCCAGCAGCAATGTCGAAGGCCCGCATGCCGCGTTCGAGGATCCGGAGGCGGAAATGCCGTGGGTGGGCGTTGTCTCCACCGCGCAAGACATCTGGCGGTTCGCCGAGATGCTGCGACGGGGAGGCGAGCTGGACGGGGCACGAATCATATCGCCGCGCACGGTGAACCTTGCCACCCGCAATATGACGGCAGACCTTCCCAACGAGATTTACAAGACCATGGCGCTCGGCCGTGGATGGCTGCCCTATCCGGCCTATATCGGTCTAGGCTTCTCGTTGCGGGGCGAACAGATCTGCCACCACCAATTCGGTACACTCGCCACACGCGGATCCTTCGGCAATCACGGCGCGGGCAGCACATTGTTCTGGGTGGACCCGGAGCTCGACATGAGCTTCGTATGCTTGACCACAAAGCTTTTACCGGAAGCAGACAATATCGAACGTTTTCAGCGTCTGTCGGACATCGCCATCTCCGCCGCCGAGTAGCGGCCAGGCAGAGGTTAGACCCAAACACCCCGGTCGCGGCCGGGGCGTGTTTCTGCGAAGAACGTCGGACTGGTCAGTCGTGGCAGAGGCGCCAACGATCGCCATCCCGCCTGATCCATCCGGCGGTCGGCTCAGCGAAATGGCTGCCGATCACCATCACGTCGCTATCCTGATACCGCTCCAGGAAAGCCAGGCGCGTTGCCCTGCTGTGGTCGTGATCGTTGCAAAAGCGATTGCGCAGCCACGGTTCGGCACATTGTAGTGGATGGTGCATGACATCGCCTGTGATCACGGCATTCTGCCCCTGAGAGGACATACGAACGCTGACATGCCCCGGCGTGTGACCGGGCGTCGGTTCCAGCCAGAGGGAGTCGCAGACCCTGTGGTCGCTCTCGACAAAGTCGGCGAGGCCCGCATCGAAAATGGGCTGCAGCGAGTCCGACAGATGGTCGATCTCCGCGTGGGGCGTGCCGACGAGATTGCGGATGAACTCGAGCTCGACCTTGCTCAGGAGATAGCGGGCATTGGGAAAGGTTGGCGTCCAGCGGCCATCGACCAGGCGGGTGTTCCATCCGACATGGTCGAGGTGAAGATGCGTGCACAGCACGGTGTCGACCTCTTCGGGTGCAAATCCCGCCGACGCCAGATCGGACAGGAAATCGCCGTGACGCATGTGGAAGATCGGGGCAAAGCGGTATTTATCGTTTCCGATGCAGGTGTCGATCATGATCCGGCGATCGCCGGCCCGGACGGCGAACGCCTGAAACGCAAGAATGATCTCGCCATCGGCTGTGGCATGCAGCGGCTTCAGCCATTCATGCCTCTGCACGATTTCGGGCGTGCAATCTGGAAACATGAACTGGGGGTCGATCTGCTCGCGGAATATTTCGACGATGCGGAACACTTCCACATCCCCGATAACCCATCGCCTGATATGCTCCTGCGCCACGACCTAGCCTCCTAAGCCCCACGCCGATCGGCGCGGATCATGTCCGCCGCCTTTTCGGCGATCATGTAGGTTGCCGCGGCCGTATTGCCGGAGACCATGTCCGGCATCACCGAAGAATCGGCCACGCGCAGCCCGCGGATGCCATGGACGCGCAGGCGGGAGTCGACGACCGTTCCAGGGCCGTCCCCCATCCGGCAGGTTCCGACCGGATGGCCCATGGGCTGGACGGTCTCACGGATGAAACGGCGAAGGCCATCGAATCCGGTTCTGGACAGCCCGGGCTTGTCTTCCGAAAGCACGATCTGCCCCAACGGCCCCGCTGCGAATATACGCCGCGTCCATTCCACGCCGGCGGCGAGCGCATCCTGATCCGCTGTGGCGCGGGCATAGCCCCCGATCATCGCCGGGACGCCCTTCGGCGACTTCAGCCAGACCCGCCCTTTCGATTCCGGCCGCAATACGCAGATGGCGGCCGTGATGCGCGACGCCGGATCAGGGCCGAGCCGCCCCGCCTTGTCGAAGCTGTGGCTGATGGGACGGAAATTGATCTGAAGATCTGGCCGGTCCACTGCGTCACTGCTGCGGATGAAGGCCACGGCCTGCGAGGCGCCGATGGTCAGGGGGCCCTTCCGGGTAAGCAGCCATCGCGCGCCCTGGGCATAGACACGCCATCCCCGCAGCATGGGGTTGAGCGAAGCGTTACTGGCAACGCCAAAGGTCAGGTGAAGATAGGGATGGTCGACAAGGTGCCGTCCGACATCGGGAAGGTCGGTGACGGGATAGATGCCGAGCGATCGCAGCTCCTCTGCGTCCCCAACTCCGGAAGCCAGCAGCAGGCGGGGGCTCCCGATCGCGCCTGCCGCAACTATCACCTCGAGAGAGGCTCCGGCGGCACGTTCCCGGCCATCTCGAGTGTAGGCGATCCCGGTGGCGCGCAATCCGGAGAAGAGAACCCGCCGGACATGGGCACCCGTTCGAATGGTCAGGTTCGGCCGTTTGGCCGCATCCTTCAGGTAAGCAGCGGCGGAGCTCGCCCGCCGGCCGTTGCGGATGGTGAACTGAAGCAGGCCGACGCCTTCCTGCCGTTCGCCATTATAGTCAGGATTTGCCGGCACGCCGCATGCTTTGGCGGCCTCGATGAAGGCATATGCGCTGGGATGGACATAGCGCGGATCGGAAACCGGAAGAGGACCGGCCCCGCCGCGCATGGGGGATCCATCGCGACGTTCCAGTTTACGGAAATAAGGGAGGACATCATTCCACGACCAACCCGTCGCTCCAAGAGCTGCCCAGTTGTCGAAATCCTCTGCATGGCCGCGGACGAAGGCCATTCCGTTGATCGCACTGGATCCGCCCAGAGCCTTGCCCTGTGGCCAGTAAAGGACCCGATTGTCGAGGTGCGGCTCAGGCTCGCTTTCAAAACACCAGTTGTACCGCGGATTGACAAACAGCCTTCCCATGCCCGCCGGCATACGGATCCAGAGACTGTCGGGTGGAGGGCCGGCCTCGATCAACAGCACCCGGATGGCCGGATCCTCGCTCAGCCGCGCCGCCAGTACGCAACCCGCCGTTCCGCCGCCCGCGATTACATAGTCGAAATGTTCGTCAAAGGTGGTCATCGTGGCGGTCAGAACATCGTATTGCCGTTAAGCGATTTTTCCGGGACGGCCGTCCCGACGTCCCAATGTTCGACGACCTTGCCCTTTTCCAGGCGGAAGATGTCCACCACGGCGTTGCCGCGATCTTCCGATCCGGTGGTGACGTGGGAATGAACCCACACCATCTCGCCATCCGAGATGATCCGCTTGATATCGTAGCGAAGGTTGGGAACAGTCGGCAGCCACGCGCTAAGCAGGCCGATGATGGCCTCCTTGCCATCCGGCGCCGTCGGGTTGTGCTGCTTGTAATAGGATCCGCCATAGCGCTGCCAGGCTTCGGCAGGCTTTTTCTGGTTGAAGGCCATGTCGAGCAAGCCGACGACGGTCCGCTCGGCTGCGTTTCTGGGCTTCACGCCAGCCTGTGCGCCCTGGGGAAGCAGCGTGGCGACAAAAATGGCAGCGGCAGCGGCATGCCTCAGGCTCATTATCTTGTTCATTTGCATCCAATCTAAAAAGGGGAGCGGCCACTGCATTCCGCACGCTCGCTCCCCATTGAGTTCGCAGATCAGAAAGTGCGCTTGACCGAGAGCAGCCATTCGCGCGGCCGAGCCGGCGAGCCCGACACGTTGAAGCCGGTGAGCCCGAACTTGTTGTTGAAGTAGAACTTGTCAAACAGGTTGGTTACGGAGAGGGCGGCCTGCCACTTCTCCCCGAGTTCATAGGTGAGCTTGGCATCAAAGACCGAATGTGCAGGCACATTGAACAGCGGGGCGGTCGCCATGGTCGGCGCCGGGTTGTAGGTCATCAGGCTCTGGTAGCGCCAATCCAGTCGCGGCGTCAGCGTACCGCCCGGAGCCGGGAAGCTGTACTGGATGCCGGCGCTGGCATTCAACTGCGGCTGGATACGGTTGCTCGGATCGAAGAAGGCCGGGCCCGTGCCATTGGACTTGAACTTGTTGTAGCCCAGCGCGCCGTTGATGATCAGGCCGTCGGTCGGCTCGATCGTGATCTCCGCTTCGGCACCGTAGATCTTCGCCTTTTCGCCCACATAGTAGAACCAGGTGAAAGGCGAGGATCCGGCGGGGCAATTGACCGGATCGAACACCACTCCAACAGCCGGGCTGGCGCCTACGCATTCGAAGCCGTTGAGCTGGCGCAGATGGCTTTTATAGTCGCTGTAAAAAGCGGCAAGATTCACGCGCAGCTTGCGATCGAAATAATCGCCCTTCGTGCCAATCTCATAGCTAGTCAGCTTTTCGCCGGGGATAGGAGCGAACTGGCTGGGGGTCAGCGGGCGCGGGTTGATCGAACGCGGCCGAAATCCGGTAGACACCACACCGTAAACCAGCATCTTGTCGGTAACCTTGTAATCCGCACTCACGGTCCAGTCGAGCCGCTTCGTGATTGCGCTCTGCGTCAGAACCGGGAAGCCGCTCCCAATATGGTCGAAGGTAAATTCCTTCTTGTTGCTCGAGTAGCGGAGGCCGCCGGTCAGGCTGAACCGGTCGCTCAAGTGAAAGACGCCGTGGACGAAGGCGGACTTGGCAGTGTCCTTGAAGCTGTCATTCTGCAGGAAGTGCAGAACAACATAGTCGATCGCGCCGCCCATATGGCTCTTGCCGTCAAGGTAGAAGCCGCCCAAGGTCCAGTCGAGGAGCCCGTTGAATGCCCGGCCGAGCAACTGGAATTCGCCGGTGAACTGCCGGTGGGTGATGTCATTGCCGTTAAGTCCGAATCCGAGCGGCGAAATATCGGAATCATGAGAGAACCAGCTCTGGTATTCGCGATGTGCCAGGATCAGCTTGGCCTTCACATCGTCGCTGATCTCGTAATCGAGCTTGCCCTGCAGACCCCAGGCGTGGACACTGGCCGTGTTGGGCTGGGACCGGCCGCTGATGAGGTCCCGGTTGGTCGCGTAAGTGGTGTAGGGATCGCTCGGTACGAAGCGGTCGTCATAAACGAGGCCATGATCCTGCAGAAGCTGATCGCGCACCACGCTGAAGAAGAAATCCGGCGGTGCCGTCCGACTGGAAAGGATCGGATTGGTGACTTTGATCAGCGTATCCGGATTCACATCCCGATCATCAGCCGTGTAGTCCGCCGCCAGATTGATCTCGAGGCGATCGCTGGGCAAGATGCGCAGCATTGCTCGGGCAGCATTCAGCTTTTCCCCGCCCGTACGGCCCAGGCCACAGCTTTGACCGTTCGCCTGCGCCGTCATGTCGCTGATTGAGCCCGAATTGATGAGAACGGAAGGAATGGCCGCCGCCAGATCCTGCGCGCTGCCGGGCGCAACAACCACGCCGCCGGGCCCGAAGCCATCGCCGTAACCCGCCAATGCTGGCGTACCGCGCTGGAACATGTCGCAAGTATAGTCGAGGATCTTCTGATAGCCCTTGACGCTGCGTGAAACGCCCGCGACGCGCATGAACACGCGGTCGGGTATAACCGCCAGGTCAACGCTGGCCTTGAGGTCCAGTCGATTGAAGCTGCCATAGGCAACTTCGACCGTGCCACCATTGTCACCCGAGGGCGCCTTGGATTGCAGACGGATCGCGCCGCCGAGCGTATTCTTGCCGAACAGGGTACCCTGCGGCCCGCGCAGCACTTCCACCCGCTCGATATCCATGAGGTCGAGCGCCGAACCCATCAGCGTGCTGTGGTAGACGTCGTCGATATAGATGCCGACGCCCGGTTCGAATGCGAAATTAAAGTCCGATTGGAAGACGCCGCGCAAGGAGACCGCAGGCGTCGCACCCACGGCGGCAGCGCCCGGCGTGATGAAAGCATTGGGAACGATGCGGCCCATATCCTGAACATTATTGATGTTCTTGGCGGCAAGCGTCTCACCGCTCTCGGCAGTAATGGCGAGCGGCGTGTCCTGAAGTTTTTCCTCACGGAAGCGCGCGGTCACCACAATGTCAGCGATCTGTCCTCCCGCAGCCTCGGCACTCGCCGGTTCCGTCTGCGCCTGCGCACCGGCAGGCGGCAGGGCCAAAGCCATTGCACTTGCCGCACAGAGGAAATGTATCTTTTGCAAAGTCATCTAAGACCCCTCCTGCTGATTATTGCTGTTCCTTCGAATCAAATACTACCCGCTCGTCCGAGAAGTTTACCTATCCCGCGAGATAGGGAGGTAAGTGGCGAGATTCCTGATCTGGGGCTGGCTCCGGCGGCAGAGGAGCGCGCTGCCGAACAGCCATGGGATCATAGCTTTCGAAAGCGCCGCTGGCCGGTAGATCGGGCCGATGTTCCGGCGGAAACCTGTCCAAGTCGAGCGGCGCAAGATGGTGCAGCGGCTCCTCGACCCATCCCTTATCGAAGGATGTCCGGAAGTTGGCGAGCCAGCGCATGCGTAGAATCCGCCACCGCCCTTCCTCCTTCACATAGAGATTGTCATAGGCGCCCTGCTGCCACACGGCCTTCAGACCCGATTCGGTTGGAAAGCTGTTGCACCCGAGCGTCTGCCACATGCCCTGCGCGCGCAAGGCGCCGGGCTCGATCTCGATCACCGGAGTGGTGAGCATATGCAGCGGCATCATCCCGGGCAGGGTGAAAAACGGCTTGAGGACGTGGAGAAACATCGCCTCAACCTTCGCCCGGCCGACATAGACGCCGCCCTCTCCGATCTCCACCGACACGTCCGGATCGTTGCGCGCGAACAGCGCCAGCACCTCCCGATAGCGATGCGCTTCCAGATAATACATGTAGCGGCCCTGCAGATTGGCGATCTCGTGGGTGTCGGCAATAGCCGCCAGCCTATCCCGCGTCCGTTCCTCCATGTCCGCCTCTCCAAATGTTTCCGAAGCGATAGGAAATGCACCGCCCGCCAGGCACCTATCCGGGGCGATAGGTGGCCGGCCCGTCGTTCCCGCTAACGTGTGGAGCGATCGCAAAGCGCCGCCTGCGGCAGATACTTTGGAGAGACGGATGGAATTCACACGCAAGGAAGCGAAATCTTGGGCCAAACATAATTATAATGGTCTCGAAGGAACGCTGATGCCGTCCTTTACGCCGGATTTGAGCCGTCTCGATGAGGATGGCATCCGGCATGATGTGGACTATTACATCAGGCACGGCATGTTTTCTGTCCTCGCCGCCGTGGAATCGACATCCATGACGATGGCGGAGCGCTGCGAATTCGTCCGCATCGTGTGCGATGAGGCGCGGGGGCGCATTCTCGTTTCAGCGCCGGTTCTGCTCGATACCTTCCGCAATGACGTGGAGTTCCTCAAATATTTCCAGTCGGTGGGTGGTCACCATGTGCTGCTTGGCACCCCCGTCCAGTTTCACCCCGATAGCGAGCAGGAGGTCTTCGAAACGATGAAGGCTGTATGCGATGCGGTGGATCTGTGCATGGATATCTATCCGGCCGCCCGCTTCGATCTCAGCCGGTTCGGCCACGGAACATTATCCATCGACATCATCCGCCGTCTTGCCGACATCGACAACGTGGTGGGCCTCAAGATTGGCAACCTCAACCCGCCCAACTATTCAGCCCATGTGTTCTCGGCGGTCGGCGATCAGCTGCTCATCAACGATCCGCTCGACAACGCCTGGGCATTCATCGTGGGCGACAGGGGCGCGCAATGGGCGGGCGCAATGGGCTACGACATGTGGCAGTCGCAGGACGATCAGCGCGTGGTGCGGATGTTCAACCATTTCCGGGCCGGCCAGATCGACGAGGCGATGGAAATCTACTGGGCGATAGACCCGGTCCGGTCCGCCAGCTGGAACCTGCACGGCCGTCTTTCCGGTTCCGGCCTTTATCCGTTCCTCAGCTTCAAGTTCCAGCAATGGCTGGTCGGCGGCAATGGCGGCATGTTACGCCAGCCCATCCACCGCCTGAGCGAGTGGGAGATGGAATCGCTCCGCTCCGCGCTCGCTGCATCCGGCGTGAAGCCTTATGACGGGCCGCTGGAGGAATTCTTCGTCGGCCGCGCCGCCTATGCACGCGGCGAACGCCTGCCGCGCGGGGCCATGGTTCTGGAGGGCTGAACCATGTTCACACCGAAGAACGACGCCGAGCGCACCGTGGCAGCATTCTTAGCGGCGCTGGGAGCGGAAGACTGGGAAGCCACGCGCGCGCTGATGGACCAGAATGTCCTCTGGTCAGTCATGGCGCGGGGCGTACCCGGAGAAGGATCCCATCGGGGGGCGGATGCGATATTCGAGTTCATCCGCCCCATTAGGGCTCTTTTCGAACCGGGTTCTCCGCAGATCACCCTGCGCACCCTGGTTTCGTCCGGCAATCTGGTGATCATGGAATCTCATGGCGGCGGCCGGCTGCGCGACGGCCGCTCCTACGACAATCACTATGTCATGGCCGTGGAAGTGGATGGCGGCCGCGTGACGGCGTTACGCGAATATATGGACAGCTATTATGTCCATGAACTGCTGAAAGCGGACTGAACGCACCGGCGCTCAGTCCGCCTGGCCAAGGCAAAGTCCGCCGTCGATGACGATCTGCTGCCCGGTGACATAAGCCGATGCTGGCGACGCGAGAAACAGGGCAAGGCCGTACATGTCGGATGGAAAGCCCACGCGATGGGCAGGAATGGCCTTCCCGAACTCGGCCTGGAGCTTCTCGTCCTTGAAGTGCCCCCCCCCGATATTGGTGACGAACATCCCCGGCGCGATCGCGTTGACTGTGATCCCATAAGCGGCCATTTCGAGCGCGACATTGCGTACCAGATGCGCGGCGCCCGCCTTTGCCGCCATATAGGCGACGCCGATCGCCGGCTCGCACCGGAGCGCCGCGGCCGACGTGGTGACGATCATCCGCCCCGAACGGCGCGGTTTCATGTGGCGGGCGGCAGCACGCAGCGTTGCGAACGCTCCGGTCAGATTGACGTCTACGATGCGGTTCCAGCGTTCGTTGGAATAATTTTCCAGCGCCCCTTCATCGAGGCGCGGACGCTGGCCGCCAATCCATGCCCCCAGATAACCCGGGCCGGAATCGATGCCGGCATTCGCAAAAACGACATCCAGCCCCCCAAATTCGGCGGCGGCCTCGTCGATGGCCGCGTCGAGCGCGGCGTGGTCCGTGACATCGACCACTGCCCCGCGCACATAGAAACCGAGATTGCGCAGCCGTTCAGTTTCGATGGCGATTCGCCCAGGATCAAGATCAAGCAAAGTCACGCGCGCGCCGTTCGCGGCCAGCGCCTCGGCATAGCCAAGGCCGATGCCGCTCGCTCCGCCAGTGACGACCACGCCATAATTCTGAACCGAAAAAAGGTCGGTCGCGCTCTTCATGTCGACACCTTTCAAAAAAAACGAGCCGGATAGCCGGGCCGGGAAGCGTGGTTCAGATTACGGATGTAATGGCAAGATCGGAAAGCTTCTGGAAGCGCTCGTAATTCTCGCCCTCGATCATCACGCCGTGCGACAGGCACACGAATGTCACGTCCCATCGGGGATCCACCCAGTAAAGCATGCTGCCCTGGCCGTGCTGGCCGAAGGTCTGCGGGCTCGTCAAACTACCCATCTGCTGATGGCAGATCCGGTCGCCGCTCAGCGAGAAGCCAACGGAAAGATAGGCCGGGGCCGGCTCCCAGCCGCGCGCGATGGCGTTGCGACCATAAAGCTGGTTGATCATGCTCCCCGTCTCGTTGACCCGGGTACGTTCCACCGTGACGGGCGAGAGGATGCGCGCGCCGCGATATTCGCCTCCCCGGCGCAGCATCTCGGTAAAGTGGAAGATGTCGGTGACGGTTGAGCAAAGCCCCACCCAGGGCATTTCTGCGTCAGGATCCTCAAAGGCCGCATCCGAACCTTCGAGATTGCGCGAAAGGTGCTGCAGCGCGCCCTTGTCAAACAGCCATTGGGGTTTGACGTGGCGTGGTTTGAGGTCGGGGCGCAGGCCGATCGCGCTGTCCTTCATTCCCAGCGGATCGAGGATCGTCTCCTGCATGATCTGGCGGAAACTGCGGCCTTTTGGATCGGTGCGGCGGACCGCTTCGCCCATCAGCGCATGGCCGACCAGCGGGGCATAGCTTGCCTCGCTGCCCGGTGCGGCAGTCGAGTGGACCTTGGCGCAGATCGCCGCGATCATCTCGTCGAGATTATCGATGAACATGCCCGGAATCGGGGTGAAGGTCATCGGCAGGCCCGAAGTGTGGGTCAGCAGATGATAGAAGTTTATGTCCTCGCGTACGCCGCCGGAGAATTCGGGAATGATCTCGCTCACCTTTGTGGTCAACGCGAACTGTCCCGCCTCGATCGCGTGGAGTGTAAGCACGCCCGTGAGTGACTTGGTCATGGAGAAGATAGAATAGACCGCGTTCTTCTCAAGAAGCACCTTGTTGTCCCAATCCCGGTAGCCAACCGCCTCATGGAGCACCACCTCGCCATGCCGGGCGACAAGTATTTCCCCGCCAAAAAACTTTCGCTTCTCGATCAAGGCTTCCATCGCCGGGCGGATTCGCGCCAGGCGTTCGCCGCTCATGCCAAACTCTTCCGCCCTGCCGGCCATTTTTCTTCCTCCTGGTTTGCATAGGCGCAGGCGCCTCTCGGCCAAGGCAATAGGGTTCCAGCTCTCTGGCGAGACCTATCGTGCGAGATAGGTGGCCCGGCCGAGGACGGGAGCCATTGTCGCCGTGTGAGCAAGCGGGAGGGCAGAAAGGTGGGCGCGAAGGAAGGACCCGGAACGGGTGATCTTGCCCAGCTTTTCGATTATGTGATTGTCGGCGCTGGCGCGGCTGGCTGCGTCCTCGCCAATCGCCTTTCGGAAGACGGACGGTTCCGCGTGGCCCTTGTGGAGGCCGGCGGGCCGGACAAGCATCCGCTGGTGCATATTCCGGCTGGAGTCGCCGGGTTGATCGGCCACCCGGAACTGGACTGGCGCTATGCCACCGTTCCTCAGCCGGGCGCGGCCGGCCGGCGCATCCCGTTGCCACGCGGCCGCGTGCTGGGCGGATGCACCTCCACCAATGGCATGGTCTATTTTCGGGGACATCCGCGCGACTATGACGAATGGGCGGCGCTTGGCTGCGCCGGCTGGAGCTATGCAGAGCTGCTGCCCTATTTCACGCGCTCCGAAGCCAATATCGTCTTCAACGGGCCGTGGCACGGCACCGACGGGCCGATGCAGGTGAGCAGCTATCACCGGCCCAATCCATTGGTGGATCGCTTCCTTCAGGCGGGCGCCAGCATGGGCCATCGGGTGGTGGAGGACTTCAATGGCCCCGATCCCACGGGCTTCGGCGTGCGGCAGGCCACGATCAGAAAGGGACGTCGTGAATCGTCGGCCACGGCTTTCCTGGGGCCCGCCCAAGGCAGGCCGAATCTATCGGTCCTTACCGGCGCGCTGGTCGACCGGATCCTCTTCGAGGGCCGCAGGGCCACGGGCCTGCAGATCCGCAAGAATGGTGAGGAAATCGCCTTCACCGCCACGCGAGAGGTCATTCTGTCGGCGGGCAGCTATGGTTCGCCGGCGATTCTGCAGCGTTCCGGCGTAGGCGATGCGAACCGCCTTGCCGCACTCGGCATTCCCGCGCGTCATCATCTGCCGGCTGTGGGAGCCAGGTTGCAGGATCATCTGGTGGCGCCAGTGCAGATGCGGACACGCAGCAACCTGCCCTATGTCGTCGACTGGCGCGTCATTCCGCGGCTGATCGGCAACGCGGCCGAATATGTTCTGCTTCGCCGCGGCCCGCTAGCGTCCAACATATTCGAAGCGACTGCGTTCGTTCATACGTCGCGCGAGGAGCAGCGACCCGATCTCCAATTGATTTTCATGCCGATGCATCGCGGGCCGCGCCTGATTCCGGTCGAGCGCGGCTATGGCATTCTCGTGGCGTTGCTGCGCCCCCAGAGCAGCGGCGAGGTGCATATCGCATCGGCCGATCCCGGTGAGGCGCCGCTGATCGATCCTGCCTTTCTATCGCATCCCGACGATCTTGCGATGCTGACCGAAGGCTTGGGAATAGCGCGCCACGTGCTGACGAACGCGGCCTTTGCGGGACTGGGTTCATCGGAGTGCCTGCCCGGAGCCCATGTCACCGACGAACCCGCCTTGGAGGATTTCATCCGGCACAACTGCGTTACCGTGCATCACCCCACAGGCACATGCCACATGGGCGCCGAAGACCATTGCGTGACCGATCCCGCGCTTCGCGTTCGCGGGGTGGAAGCGCTACGGGTGGTCGACGCCTCCGTGATGCCAAGGATTGTCGGTGGCAACACGGCGGCCCCTGTCATCATGATTGCCGAAAAGGCCAGCGACCTCATCCTGAACAGGCGCCCGCCTCCCTCAGCATAGCCCTGCATCTCATCAACAAAGGAGAACTTCATGCAAAATTTCGTTTTCGTCCGATTTTTCGCCAAGCCCGGATCGGAGGACAAGGTCAAAGGCATCTTGCAGAATATGGTCGATAATAGCCGGCAAGAGCCCGGCTGTATGCTCTACAATCTTTATGAAATGTCGGTGGAGGGCAAACATATCTTTTGCCTGGCCGAGCAATATCGGGACGATGCCGCCCTGGAGGCTCATCGCGCGGGCTTGTATTACAAGGAATATCGCGCCACCATCATGGAGCTTCTCGACGCGCCCATCGAGGTCAATATCCTGACGCCGATCGACGCAGTCTGACATTCCGTACCGAGCCACCGAATTTGATGTCAAATCTCGGTGGCTCGGGGACCCCATCCCTTCGGGCAGGATCCTATCCCACCGCATAGCCTGGGATCGGGCAGCGCTTGCTCAGATTGGAAACCCGGGTGCGGATATCGCTCATGGGTGCGCCTCGTCCACTGCGCAGCACCACTACAATCAGATCTGCGAGCTCGATCATGTCGTCTTCGTCCATGCCACGCGTCGTTATCGCCGGGGTGCCGACACGCAGGCCGCTCGGTCGCGTCGGCGGAAGCGGATCATCGGGAATCACCTGCTTGTTGCTGGTGATTCCGACATGTTCGAGCGCTTCTTGCGCGGTGCGGCCATCGATGCCGAAGCTCGTCATCACATCGATGACGAGCAGATGATTCTCCGTGCCCCCTGTCACCAACGCTATGCCGGCGCCGGACAGGCTCTCCGCCAGCCGCCGGGCATTGGCCAAAATCCGGTTTGAATAATCTTTGAAGGCCGGTTCGGCAGCCCTGCGAAAGGTAATCGCCGCTCCCGCGATATTGTTCATGTGCGGTCCGCCCTGGAGCCCAGGGAAGACTGCGGAATCGATTTCTCGAGCATATCTCTTGCGGCACAGGATGAGGCCGCCACGCGGTCCACGCAGGGTCTTGTGGGTCGTCGTGGTGACGATATCAAAACCCGCGTCCAACGGATTGTCCAGCACGCCGCCTGCAATCAGGCCGCCGATATGGGACACATCGGCCATGGTGAGTGCTCCGACCTCATCGGCGATGCTTTTGAACATGTGATAGTCATAGTTGCGCGGATATGATGAGTGGCCACAGAGGAGCAGTTTCGGCCGCACTTCCTTCGCCAGCCGCAGTAGCGCATCGGCATCGATCGCCCCCGACCCGTCGGAATTGGTCTTGTAGCGGAAGAAATTAAATACCTTGCTCATGTGGGAGACGGGCGCGCCGTGCGTCAGGTGGCCGCCATGAGACAGATCCATCGCGAGCACCGCGTCGCCAGGATTGAGCACGCCGAAATAGACCGCCTGATTCATCGGCGAGCCGGAAAGCGGCTGCACGTTGGCGTGCTCCGCCCGGAAGAGCATACAGGCACGCTGACGGGCGAGTGTTTCGATCTGGTCGATATATTCTTGTCCGCCATAATAGCGGCGGCCGGGATAGCCCTCGGCATATTTGTTTGTGAGGACCGATCCTAGTGCCGCAAGCACCTCCGGATAGGTATAATTTTCCGAGGGGATCAGCTCGATCTCTTCGACCTGGCGACGCGCCTCGCCCGCCATGGCCGCGGCGATTTCAGGGTCACTTTCACCCAGGATGGCTTCGCGCTGCATGATCAGATCGCCCCCGTGATGGCGAAAGAGACGCCTGTACCGACAATCAAACCACGTCTTTCAGATGGTGTAGCGGCGCGCTTTCGAATCCCTACCCCGTGGATAATTTCGGACATCTCGCCTGACCCCTTGCTTGCACGAACTGCGGATGGGGAAGCCTATCGTCTGCCATTCGTGATGGGACCTATCTTCCTGATAGGTGCCTTGCCCCGGCAGCCGCGGTCGCAACCGATGAAGGGCGATCCGCTTTGTGGCGCTGCGACCGGTCATTCGCGAATTGAGCTGCTGCTGGTTCCGCGGACACTAAGATAGCGTGTTTTGGAACCGCCGGTATTGCGCGGGCCGCGCATCATGCGGGTCACCCGCGCAGTCGAGGAGGTTTTCGGCTTCGCCAAGATGCCCCTGTCGCGAGAGCGGCACGAGATGCTCGAATGCTTCCTCGTCCTTGCGATCGAGGATCAGCTTCATCCGCGCGGCCGGAATGCGCCAGAGAGGCGACGCGTTTACAGCCGGTTCGGCGGTCTCCCAATCGATGTCCTCGAACTCGTCCCAAACGACGCCGCGGATCACGCCCGGCCGCACGGTGGTGAGCGCGAGCAGGCGGGAGGCCAGCTTGACCACCGGCGTCGCGCCGGAAACTTCGGCCGCGACTAAAACCTTGCGAGCATCATCCAGCTTAGTGATCGCCGGCTGCCGCCCCTTCTTCGGCAATGGTTTCAGCGCCCTGACGATGCCATGAGCCGGATCGTGATCGGCGATGCCCTCAGAGATCGCATAACCAAAGATCGCCGAAATCCGCTGGCGCAGGCGTCGAGCGGTCTCGATCGAGCCGCGCGCCTCTACCTTGCGCAGCGTGGCCAAAATGACAGGCCCGTCGATCGCAGGGATCGGCAACTTGCCCAGATCGGGAAACACGTCATTTTCAAGGCTGGTGATCACGTCGTCCGCGTGGACCGGCGCCCATCGCGGTGCCTGCAAGGCATGCCAGGCACGAGCCAGCTTCTCGAATGTCTCAATGGCCGCAGCTGCAGCGGAAAGCTTGCGTTTCCGCTTTTCGACAGCGGGATCGCGATGTTCCCTGACCTCGCGACGCGCCTCGTCTCGCAGATCGCGCGCCTCGCCCAGCGAGATCTCGGGATACTGCCGAAAACCAGCCGTTTCTCCTTGCCCGCAAAGCGATATTTGAGCGCCAGGACTTCGACCCTTTCGCTGTGACGAACAGATAGAGCCCGCCTGCGTCGGCAAGTTTGTAGTCCTTGTCGCGCGGCTGCGCTTTTCTGGCCTGAATGTCCGTGAGCACGAATGCCCCCATCTCTCAATTTCGTGCCCCCAAAATGCCCCCGGCCGCAGTGAGATTTGGGGGCATCGGGAGCAACCGACTGAGACAAACACTAGCCGAAAACTAGCCAAAAATCAATGTCTTATGGGGCCTTTGAGACCCTCTGAAAAGGGCCGTTGGCGGAGCGGGAGGGATTCGAACTGAGACGTTTAGGCTTTGATTTTCCTACGTCTTTCAATTCGAGGCCCGAAATGCGCCACGCCTGAAGCCACGCAATTGAAATCCCGCCCTTCTAAGGCCGATCGCCTGGGCACGATCCATCGGTGCAGTGGGATTCTAACCGCGGGGCGGCATTGGATCAACCGTGGATTAGAACCTCAACCAAGCGGAGGTTGGCAAGTTAATACTCGTCCTCATGGCGGCCAACCAATGCGCGCACATGCGCGCCAATGGCTCGGTCGATTTTGTCATCGCGGATGGCGACATGGTAATCGGACCCCCGATACGATTGCAAGACTTCAGCTTCCCGCGATGCGCTGGCACGAAGGGGCCACCAAGGCCCAGACGGCCTCTACGACCTCGACCAACGACACGCCTTCGAGTTCGATCGAAGCGGCATAAGCGCGCCATTGGCGCTGCTTGGTCTCGTCGTCGACCAACTCGGGCGATAGGCCGAGCGGGCGCTCGCGGGGTATGTCGGTCCGGCGACGCTCGAACGTCGCCCGGATTGCCGCATCCAGTTCGTCCGCCGCAATGGGCAGGGCCTGCGGCAAGGCTCATCACACCATCCCCGAACCTCGGCCAACGGAATGTGCCGCTCTGGAGGCGTTTGGTCACCAGGACTAGCCCGGTGCCGTCCCACAGCAGCAGCTTGATCCGGTCGGCCCACTTACAGACATTCAGCATACGCTTTGCGCCGCGATACGATCGCGTATCCGTGGCACCCATTTTTTGAGATGGAGCTGCAGGTTGCACCGTTCCGGCGCGGCAAGCAGCTGAAATTTATCATCACCGACCAGTTGCCTGGGTACTCACGGGAGGCGCCGCTGTGGATGTTCGATGCCGGTTATTGCGGTGGCATGGTCAAAGGCCCTTCCGAAATCAGCATTGAGGGCCTCATGGAATTGGCGGGATTGTTGGCCGCGTTGGGGAAGACTCGGAAGCCTCTGCCAACATCGACTCCTTCGAAATCGAAGGAGAAAGGACGTGCGAGCAACTCGACGCCAAAACAGATCGCAGCTCAAGCTGCAGTTCGATCCCCCGGCTCCGAAACCGTTGGACGGCATGCGTCCGAAGGGCGTGGTGGAAACGCTGGCCGATCTGCTGCTGGAGGCAATCGGCGCAACAACAATCGAGGGAGGCGTTGATGACGACCAAGCTCACGCTTGAGCATCTCTCCCGCTCCGCCAACGGACCTTTTCAGATGGTCTCAAAAACCCCAGAAAACCTTGATTTTCTGCTAGTTTTAGGCTAGTGTTTGTCTCAGTCGGTTGCTCCCGATGCCCCCAAATCTCACTGCGGCCGGGGGCATTTTGGGGGCGCGAATTGAGAGATGGGGGCATTCGCACCCCGCGCCCTCGGCGGCGCAAAGTGGGAAACTACTCCGCTTCCTCATCGTCCGGCAGATGGTGCTTCTGCTGCCGTCCGCGTGCGGTGAGTGCCTGCCAGCGGTCTGCGATTTCTTTTGGGGTGACATTGCCATTTACCCGGTCGGCCATTCTGATTTCCAGCGCGCGGGCATCACCATAAGGTAGCTCGTATCCGCCATCGATCAGGGACTTGTAGCTCTGAACCGCCGACCGATCCGCCGTCGCGATATCGTGCGCCAAGCTTTTGGCGACTTCCATTAGTTTATCGCCGGGCACGACCCGATTGACCAGTCCCCAGGCATAGGCATGGTTGGCATCGATCGCGTTGCCGGACAGGGACATCTCTTTGGCGCGTCCGGTCCCGATCAGCCGGGAGAGCTTCTGCGACAGACCCCAGCCGGGGAGGAGCCCGACCCGGACGTGGGTATCGGCAAAGCTCGCCTGTTCAGCGGCGATGAGAATGTCACAGCCAAGGGCGAGCTCGAGCCCACCCGCAATAGCTGGGCCATTGATAGCGCCGATCACCGGCTTTTCGCATTGTTCGACCAACGCGACGATATCATCGTCGAAAATCTCCGCGCCCAGCACTGCAGAGGCATCGCCCCGCGCAGCGAGTTCCTTGAGATCAAGTCCCACGCAGAAGGCCCGCGTGCCGGCGCCACTCATGATGATGACACGAACGCTATCGTCCGATCGCGCGGCCTGGATCGCATCACACAGGTCCCACCTCAGTTGCAGCGACAGCGCATTCATCGCCTCGGGACGGTTCAGCAGGATCGTGCGGACCGGACCATCGTCTTCGATGGAAAGTGTCACTGTCATCTCCGACTAGGAATGTGCGTCGAGCGCCGGCGACCAAAGCCACGGCTTGATCAGCCCCGCCAGTCCGGCGGGTTGGCTTTGCCTGCTGCCTCGACTTTCTTGATCCCGTCGGCCAATCCTCCGATATTCACATGGGGAAATTCGTGGGTGAGATGACCAAGCTGGTAGAGATCGAAATCGGCCGACAGGGCGCTCCTGATTCCCTGAACCTCCGTCAATCCGGATTATTCCTTCGGCGCGTCGCTGAAAAAGCCAATCGTCTCTTCCACGCTCAGCGCCTTCCAAGATCTTCGGACCGGCGGATGTCCACGCGCCCGGACATCGCTCTAGACGCGCTCGTTCGAGAAATCGGGCACCCCCGGCACGGTATAGATCCCCGCGCTTCGGCCCAGGAACAGCGCCGCCGCCGAACGCGGATTGTAGAATTGCTTGTACCAGGTCCGCACCTTGAGAAAATTGCCGTCCCCCGGCAACTGCATCGGGCGCAGACATGGCTGCTTGTTCGACCATATTTCGAAATCCTGCGCGAAGGCGTCCCTGCTCAAACGCTGATAGTCGCGGGCGGCCTGGACGTCCTCTTCGGTCGGAATGCGATCCGCGATCTTGGTGAGGGTCGCATGCCATACGAACACCCGGCCATCGTCGACCGGCGTGTGCGTGATGAACATCATCGAGTTATTATCGCCCAGAAAGCGCGAAATCAGAATGCCCGGTCCGGTATAATAGGTGTCGAACTTCATCATTCCGGCCTCGGCACCTAGGATTTCATGTACGCCGCTAAGCCTCTGCCAGGCCATGTGCCCGCGTAGTTCGGTTTCGAACGAGCTGACATGGGTGGCGTGAATGGGCAGCAGATGCTGCAAGTCGCAGATATTATCGACCACTTCGACGGGATGAAGGTCCATTTCTCCGAGGATATCGAACCGCCAGCGGACCCACATCGGATCTTCCCATTCTGAGATTTCGGGAAGCTCGTAATCGGGAGGGCCGCCTTCGGGATCATGCCAATAGAAGATGGCATTATAGCGTTCGACGACCTCATAGGCGGCGAGGCGCGCCTGCTGGGGAATGATGTTCGAATAGGGAATATGATCGCACTGCCCATCAGGGCCGAAGCGCCATGCATGGTAGGGGCATCGGATCGATTCACCCTCGATCTGCCGGCCCTGCCTGACGATGAAGGAGGTCGTGTTCTTTCCGATATGCGTGCGCATATGCGGGCAATAGGCACTTACCATATAGGCCTTGCCGCTCTCTCCCCGATAAATGACGAGGTCCTGGCCGAAAAAGCGGACGCTGAGCGGCGCCGTGTTGATCTGTTCGGCATCCGCCACCATGAACCAACCACGGGGGTAGACATGTTCGCCCAGCGCGTAATCGACGGTCTTTGCCATTGATGGTCTCCTACGGTAAACTATGTCGGCGCAATGCTGTCAGGCCGGCAGATCTGCCGACGATCGATGGGTAGGCTTTCTCATCCGGTGTTTCGGGCCATTGCGTCGCCCCATCCGGCCATGATCAGCCCGCCGTCGACGACCAGGGTCTGGCCCGTCACGAAGGCCGCCTCCGGCCCGGCCAGGAACAGCGCCGCGTGGGCGATATCCTGGGGCCGGCCGCAGCGCGGAAGCGGTTGGCACTTGGCGAACGCCGCCTCCGCTTCCTCGCGACGGGCGGCGCCGGATACCTTGAACGACAGGGGCGTCAGGATCATCCCCGGCGCGATGGCGTTGACGCGGATATTGTCGCCGGCATGGCGGGCAGCGGCTGTCATCGTCATCTTCACCACTGCGGCCTTGGTGGCGCCATAGGCGAAGGTTCCCCCCGCGCCGCTCAGCGCCCCGATCGACGCAATCGAGACGATCGATCCTCCGCCGGCCTGCTGCATCACGGGTATGGCGTGCTTCATCCCGAAAAACACGCTGCGCATGTTGATCGCGATGATGTCGTTCCAAAGCTGTTCTTCGAGCGTCAGCAGCCGATCCAGATCGGGAAGCGCGATCGCCGCATTGTTGACCAAGATATCGAGCCGGTCCCACCTACCGACGACGGCGGCGATCGCCTCTGCGATCGCCTGCTCGGATCGGACGTCGGTTTTCAGGAACATCGCATCGCCGCCCGCGTCGGCAATCGCGCCGACGACGGTCCGGCCCGCCTCCTCATTGATGTCGGCGACCAGCACGCGCGCACCCTCGGCCGCGAAATGCTTCGCGATCCCTTCGCCAATCCCCATGCCCGCTCCCGTCACCAGTGCGGTTTGCCCCTTCAAGCGTTCCATTAAGAATCTCCGTTTCCGCCGGATCCTTCACGATCCGATTGCCGCCAATAGAACGTGCCGATCAGGGCGAGGACGAGCAGGCCCGCCAAGCCCATCCAGGTCATCCGATAGTCGCCGGTCCGGTCGAAGATCAGGCCGGCGGCCAAGGGGCAGCCGAGCGTGATCGGCGCCATGACCGCCCGTGACCAGCCGAGCACGCGGCCATAAGTCGACAGCGGATATTCGGCTGCTAGCGCGGCGCCCCAGACTGGCATCATCGCCCCCACGCCCAGGCCGAACGCGAGCACGCTCGACACCAGAGCCTCATAGTTCGATGCCGTCGACAATATGGCTAGCCCGGCGATCTGAAGCATCGCAGCCGCGCGGAGCGCCCAGACTTTGCTGACGACATCGCCTAGAAATCCGAACCCGACCTTGCCTAGGATGGCCGCGAGCCCGGCTATCGACAGCAGGGTCGATCCGGCCATCGTCCCGAAGCCGAGCGTCGTGGCAAAGCCGACCATTGAGATGGCGATCGCACTGTTCGCGCCGAGCATGGCGCTCACGACGATGCTGACGACCCAGAAGCCGGGCCGCCGGGCGATCTCGCGCAGCGGCAACGGCGCTTCACCGGGCTGGCCATGTGACGCGATGTTCATGGGAGCGGGCGGGGATTCCGGGAGCCGGGCCAACCACCAGACCGGAACGGCCAGCGCCGCGAATGCGCCTGCATAGATCAGGAACGTCGGACGCAGGCCGGCGCTTTCGATCAGCAGCGCGGTGAGCGGCGGAAAGATGATCGCGGCAACCGAAGCGCCCAGCACCGACAGGCCGATAGCAAAGCTGCGGCGGCGCTGAAACCAGTGCGACAACAGGTAGTTTGTGACCACATTGCCCATGCAATTATCGGCCATCGCGATCAGTGTGCTGAATATGGCGATGGTCACGCCGATCGAGCCCGCGAACGCCATCGCAAGGAAACCCAACGCGGTTCCGATCGCCCCTGCGGCGGCGATGCGGTGGACCGGAAGTCGATCGATCACCATGCCAATCGGGATTGAGCCGAAGCTTCCCACCAGCATGGCTGCGGTGTAGCCCAGATAGATCGTGGCCCGGGGAGCGTGATATTCGCCGGCGAGCGCCACCGCATAGTTGCCATAGGCATAATAGACCGGTCCGGCTCCAAGCATCAGCATCGCGAAGCACAGCAACAACACCGCATTACCGCGGGGGGATTGCGTGCGACCGGACAGCGCGGCCTCCGCCTTGGCGGCGTCCGTGGCCATGGCATGGACATACCGGCTGGACATCAGGCGACGTCGACGGAGCGAGCGAAGAGCCGGCCCCGCTCCGTGACGGCGACGATGGCGATCGCGACGATCGCGACGACGAGAAAGCCCAGCGCCACCGGCACCGTCGTGCCGTTGAAGTTCTGTCCAATGATGCTCCCGACGCCGACGCCGACCACCGTGGAGATGGCAGACTGCGTCGAGGATGCGGTTCCGGCGATGGCACCCATCGGCTCCATCGCCATGGCGTTGAAGTTAGACCAGGACAGGCCGAAGCAGAACATCTGCAGCGATTGAAACAGGATCAGCGTCCATACCGTTTCGGCGCCCGCCAAGGCCACGCAGCTGTGCAGAGCTGCGATCGTCGCCAGACATAACAGCGCGCCATGCGACAGCATCCGGGTGCCATAGCGACCGACGAGGCGCGCATTGGACAGCGCGCCCGCCGCCATCACCCCGCCGATAACGGCATAGGAAGGCGCCAGCAGATCGGCACTGCCAAAGCCGATCTCGAAAATCTGCTGCGCCGAAAAGATGAAACCGAGCAGGCTGCCGTAGATGATCGAGCCACAGAGCGCGTAACCGAGCGACTGTCGAGTGGTCACGATCTGCATCAATGCGCGGCCGATCCGGCCGAACTCCAGCGATTGCCTTTGCTCGGGAGGAAGGGTTTCCGGCAGTCGGAGCGCAAGCCAGATTGATACCGCTCCGCTGAACAGGGCCAGCGCCCAGAATAGACTTCGCCATGGCAGGAGCAGCATGATGAGCTGTCCCAATGCCGGCGCCAGGATCGGCACGAGCAGGACGATCGTCATCGACAGTGACAGGACGCGCGCCATGTCACGCCCACTATAGCGATCGCGGACGATGGCCGTCGCCAGGGTGCGCATCGCCGCGGCGGCGCATCCCTGGAGGAATCGCGCAGCGACGAGCAGTTCGAAGCTGCCGGCGGCGGCGGCGACCCCACTCATCGCCACGAACGAGATGAGCCCGGTCAAGATGATCCGACGCCGTCCGAAACGATCTGCGAGCGGGCCGTAGAGGATCATCGCCGCGCCGAGGCCGAGCAAATAGGCGCCGATCACGAGCTGGCGCTGATTTTCACCGACAAGCCGCAAGGACGACGATATTGCGGGCAGTGCCGGCAGCATCAGGTCGACCCCGAGCGCGGAGGTCGTCTGCAGCATCGCGATGAGCGCCACGAACTCGCGAAATCCCATCGATGAACGCGCGGCCTGACTGCCGCTGATATCTGGTCCGGTCATGCTGGTCCCTGGCATGCTGATGATCGCCGGTCGGTGTGGCTGGGTCAGTCGATCGTCGCGCCGCCGTCGATCGGCAGGACGATTCCGGTCGTCCACCTGGATTCGTCGGTGAGCAGGAACAACACCCCGCGCGCGACGTCATCGGGATGTGCGATGTAGTTCATGGGAAAGCGCGCAGCCATTCTGGCGAGCCCTTCCTCATCAGGCGCGAGCCGATCCATGATCTCGGAATAGGTCGGCCCCGGGGCCACCGCGTTGACCCGGATATTCCTGGTCGCGTAATCCAGCGCCGCCGACTTGGTCAGGCCGGCCAGGCCCCATTTGCTCGAACAGTAGATCGTGTTGCCCGGCGCGCCGACGAGGCCCCCGACCGACGACATGTTGACGATCGAGCCGCCGCCGGAGGCGAGCATCGCCCGGGCCTCATGCTTCACGCAGGCGAAAACGCCGCGCAGGTTGGTATCGATGATCTCGTCGAAATCGGCCAGGTTGAGCTCATGGATGGCGCCATGGATCCCGCCCAGTCCGGCATTGTTGAGCGCGCCGTCCAGCCGGCCATAAGCGCTGACGCAGGCATCGACCGCATCGGAAATCGACTGTTCGGACGTGACGTCGCACAGGACGGCCGTGGCTTCCAGCCCCTCCGCACGGAGATCCGCCGCGATATGGGTGATGCGATCCTCGCGACGGGCGGCCAGCACCACCTTGGCGCCTTCGCGCGCGAAGAGTTCGGCGGCTGCGGCGCCGATGCCGCTGGAAGCACCCGTCACGAGCACGACCTTGTCCTTCAATCTGCTGGCATGCCAATCGAGCGGCGGCGGACTGTTATAGGTCATCGGTACATCCTCTCATCTTGTCTTCAGGGCCTCTTCGGAAGTCGATCAGCTTCCGCGCGGCTCCGCGATCGCCGCGAGCCGAAGCTTGCTGCGGTCCACCTTGCCCATGGTGTTGCGCGGGAGTTGCTCGGCGATGAGCCACACCGCCGGAATCTTGTATTTCGCCAGCCGATCGGCCGCTGCGTCGTAAAGCCGGCTTCGCAGTTCTTCGGTGTCCACCCCGGCTTCGAACTCGACCGCCGCCGCAACGATCTCGCCCAGGCGATCGTGGGGCACTCCGAATGCGATCGCCGATCGCACCCCGGCGACGCCTTCCAGCACCCGCTCGATCTCGCGCGGATAGATGTTCGCGCCGCCGCGCAATATCATATCTGTGCCGCGAGAAGTCAGATGAAAGATACCGAACTTGTCGACATGCCCGATGTCGCCGGTATGCAGCCAGCCGCCGCGCAAGGCTTGTTCCGTCGCCTCACGATTCTTCCAATAGCCCAGCATCGGCGTGTAGATGCCCGCATGGGAGCCGTCTCGGGCGGCGCGGACGCAGATCTCGCCATCGGTGCCGTCGGCGACCCGGTTTCCAGCCATGTCCAGAATCGCCACCTCCAGATGCGGCAAGGGGCGACCGATGGCGCCCTCGACCGGCTGGTCGTCCGGATTGAAGCGCGTCACCACGCCCGGCGCCTCGGTCAAGCCATAGCCATCGCGCATCTCTCTCCCGAAGCGTTCGCGATACATGGTCCGCAACCGATCCGAAGCGCCTGCGCCGGCTGTGGCGAGATAGACAAGGCCGGACATGTCCTCCCGGGCAAGATCGGCGCTCATCAGCATGTCGTAAATGACGGGCGGGGGCGCGCGGAAGCCGTCAATATGTTCGGCCCGCACCCATTGGAAAATGCCGCCCGCGTCGGCCCGATCGACGCACAGCAGCGTGTGGCCATGCCGCAGCGTTCCAAGCCCGTGGTTGATCATCACGTTCATGACGGTGAGCTGCATGACGCAGCCCTGTCGCGTCACGCCCGCCCGTTCCTCCTCCGAATCGGCGGTGGCGACGAGCATGTTGTGCTGGCTGTGAACGACGCCTTTGGGAAAGCCTGTCGTCCCGCTGGTATAGCCGATGATGGCGGGCAGGAAGGGGTCGACCGCGACATGCGGGGGCGGGCACCCTTCATGCTGACGCAGCAACTCCCGCCATCCACTGTCGGGGCGCGAGGGCTCCATGTCGATCACTTCGCGTAGATCCGGCAAGTCACCACGCTGAGGAAGGATCTCGGCACGGGATGCCTCGTCGGCCAAATAGACCGAGACGCCGCAATCCTTCAGCTGAAAGACCTTCTCGGAAGCGGACAGGTGACGGGAAATGCCGACCCAGACCGCACCGATGTTCTGGGTCGCATGAAAGGCGATCACCATGTCGGGATCGTTGCGCGACGTAGCGGCGACCCGGTCCTGCGGCTTGATACCCCGCGCGAGCAAGGCGTTTGCCGCCGCATCGACCGCCCGGAGGAAGCCGGCAAAGTCATAGCGGGCATAACGGCCGACCAGCGCTTCCCTGCCAGGCTGGAGTCGTGCAACCTCGAGCATGGCTTGGCCGATGGTCGGGTGAGCAGGCTGCTCGCGGTGCCGAGGCACGATCAGCCCCAGCGCGTCGTAGTCTGGATCCACGGCCCTGTTGCCTTGCACTGAAGATGTCATGGACGCTTTTTTCATCCCTTGGGCAGCCCGAGCAGCCGCTCACCGATAATATTGCGGCGGATCTCGGCCGTGCCGCCTGCCAGCGTGCGAAGGCGTGATGCCAGGTAGCGCTTGGGCCAGTTACAGACCGGGTGCATTTCCAGCGACCGGCTGCCCATGATCTCGAACGCCAGCTCATGGACGCGCTGGACCAGCTCGGTGCCGAACACGGCAGGTATGATCCCCTCGGCCCCCACCGGCCCTTGCTCGAAGCGGGAAATGGTCATGTAGCTCATGGCCCTCAAGGCCGCCGTTTCCGCCCGCGCCATGGCCAGCCGGGCGGCGATGTCGCCCGTTTCGATCACCGGTCTGCCACTCGCATCCCGGGTCTCCCGGGCCAGCCGCAGCAGGGTCTCGACCACCCGGCCGATCTCTATCCTCTCGCCAAGGCTGGCGGTCGCCCGCTCGAATTCCAGCGTGGTCATCGCCACGTTCCAGCCGTCGTGCAGGCCGCCTACGACATGCGCCAGCGGGATTTCCACATCGGTGTAGAAGACCTCGCAGAAATGGAGGTCTCCGTCCATTGCCCGGATCGGGCGCACTTCTACGCCGGGATGGTGCATGTCGCAGACCACCCAGCTGAGCCCGCGATGGCGCACCGAACCCGGTTCGGTGCGGATCAGCATTTCCTGATAATCCGCCTGATGGCCGTTGGTCGTCCAGATCTTGGACCCGTTGACGATCAGCCTGTCGCCTTCGATCCGCCCGAACGTGCGCAGCGAGGCAAGGTCCGATCCGGCATTGGGCTCGGAAAAGCCCTGGCACCAGGGGGTTTCGCCCCGTAGGATCGGGGGCAGGAATTTCGCCTTCTGCTCCTCGGTTCCGCGGGCGATGATCGTCGGCCCGGCATGATTGAGGGCGATAAAGAAAATTCCCTCGCCGGGCGCCCCGGAGCGAGCCACTTCCTCGAACCAGATGAGCTGCTTCATCAGCGTCAGTTCGCGCCCGCCATAGGCCTTCGGCCAGGAGAGCCCGGCCCAGCCATGGTCGTGGAGCGTGCGCTGCCAGCGCTTGTCGAAACCCATGCGCTCGTCGGTTCCGACCGGCGGGGCGCGGCCCGGGCTGTTTTCCGCCAGCCAGTCACGGGCCTGCTCGCGAAACTCCTGCTCGGCGGGGGAGAAATCGAGATTCACGCCGCCTGCTCCAGCACATCGGAGCAGGACAGCAGAGCGTCCCGATGCGTCACGGCCGTGCCGAAGCACATGTCCATCACACGGGCGCGCTTCAGAAAGCGATGGGCAACCAGTTCGTCCGTCACGCCGATGGCGCCATGGAGCTGAATGTTGGCTTGGGCATTGACGATCGCATGGGCGGATGCAACCAGCCGCGCAGCGAGCGCTTGATAGCGAGCGCGGCCATTGTCCTGACCGAAGCACAGCGCCGCAAAGACTACCTGCGCCCAGGCCGCGTCCGACCGGATCGCCATATCGGCGCAGCGATGCTTCACCGCCTGGAAGCCGCCGATCGGGCGGCCGAACTGTTCACGCGTCGATGCATAGCGAACCGCCATCCCGGTAATCGCCTCGCACATCCCCGTGGCGTAGGCGGCCGACAGAATGAGCGTGAGGTCGTGTAGGCCGGGATCCTGTACCCGACAGAGGACCGGTGCGGCGGCAAGATCTGCCAGAGCCAGCGCCATGGCTTCGTCAAACGCCTCTCGTTGATCGAGCTCGGGCAGCTCCCCGAGCCCGTGGAGAGCCGCGCCTTCCGGCGTAACGAGAAGAGCCAGCGTCGCATCGCGGCAGTCGAGAAGATAGGCGGGGGTGCCATCTCCGGCTCCGGGTGCGTCTGTCGGCACGGCGGTCGCCACCCGACTGATGCCCGCGATGATCGATTCGGCGAGGGGCGCATTGCCTGCCGCCTGCGCGACGCGCGCACCCAGCAAGCTCGTGAGCATCGAGAGCGGCGCAAGGACGCGGCCGAATTCCCGGGCCACTAGTACATGGTCCCCTACCGGCAGATCGGATCCGCCTGCGACCCCGGCGGTGGCAATGCCCAGCCAGCCGAGAGACGCCATTTGGTGCCACGTCCGCGAATCGAGGGCCGGATCGAGGCCCGCTCCGGTCAGCCGTTCGACCGGCAGTTCGGCCTTCAGAAATTTCGCGACGCTGTGCGCCAGTTCCTGCTGAGCATCTGTTGCCACAAGGCTTGCCACCCGCTCCACCTATTCCACATGTTGATATGATGAAATTGCTGCGATCGAGACTTCTGTCAACCGTCAATTGCGAATTGGCGGAGGAATTTGCTGAGTTCTGCCGTAATATCTGGTTCTACCGTGAAGAGCGGAAGGCGATTGACATGAGTTTGTATTCCACTAAATGGAACATCGTGAGACGGACCAAGGGCGTCCACGGCAGGGCGACAAAGATGGCGGTCGCCACTTAGGGGAGAGAGAAATCATGGCCATGAAGCCGAATTCATCATCCACGCGAATCATCATCGCCGGGCTGCTGGCCTGTGGTGCATCCTGGGTCAGCACGGCTGCGGCCCATGCCCAGGCCGGAGCCCGGGCGCCGGACAGCGAGCCCGCCGGCTTGGAAGATATTGTCGTGACGGCCCGCCGCGTCTCGGAAAGTCAGCAGCGCGTTCCGATTGCGATCACCACCATTTCCAATGAGGCCCTGCAGAAGCGCAACGTCAGGACGGTGTCCGACATCCAGTTCAGCGTGCCCAACCTGCAGATCGCGCCAAGCATCAACTATGTCAGCGTGCCCGAATTCACGATGCGCGGCCAGCGCCAGCAGCTCTTCACCGATGAAAACGTTGTGACCTATCTCAACGACGTTCCGGTCAGTACAAGAGCGCTGCTGCTTTACGATATGGAGAATGTTCAGGCCATCAAGGGCCCGCAGGGCACGTTGTTCGGCAAGAATTCGCTGGGCGGTGCTATGGTATTCACCACCAAGCGGCCAACGTTCGACCTTGAAGGCTCGGCCGAAGTCGAACTGGGCAATTACGACCGCAGACAGTTCACCGGCGTCCTGAACCTGCCCTTGGCGGCCGACATGGCTGCGGTGCGCGTTGCCGGCCGCATCGAGCGTCGCGATGGCGTGTTCAAGAACAGCTTCGTCGATTCCAAAGACATGGATAATCGCAGAAATGAAAGTGTCCGCGCGACTCTGCTGCTGACCCCCGGCGACAGATTCGAAAATCTGACGACCGTGGATTTTATCCACCGCAACGAAGTCGGCGGTCCGCGCGTGATCGAAGCGGCGCTGGCAACCACGCCGGGCCTCCCGGCGCTTGCGCGACAGGGTGTGACCCTGCAGAGTCAGGAGGGCGGCGCCCAGCCGATTCTTGACGGCGGCCTTCTGGTCCGCGCCGGCACGCCCTTCAGGGTGAGCATGCCTACTGGCATCGGCCGTACCAGCGCGCTCGGTGGAGGGAGCGTGCTCAATACCAACGGCAGCTATGTCAAGACTTACGGCATTGCCAACAAGACTTCGTTCAAACTGAACGATGCCCTGACGATCCGGAATATTTTCGGCTACCGCTACGAAAAGGCGATCGACGAGCAGACACCGTCCGGTTTCAGCGGTTATACTCTCGATCTCACGCCGGTGCTCGGGCCGAACGGCGGAACGGGCCAGACCGCGCTCAATACGACGAACTACCTCAACACGTTCAAGACCCTCACCGATGAATTGCAACTCGTTGGAGAGCTTGCCGATCTGAAGTTCATCGTCGGCGGTTTTTACAGCCACCAGAAGAATGGCTATGATGTCGACAGTTATCTGGCCGTCGGACCGGTCTCGTTCCGCCCGCGGCCGACGCGGCATGCGGATATGCGGCAGACCTTCACTTCGAAGGCGATATTTGCGCAGGGAACATATGATTTCGGATCAGTGGGGCTCGAAGGACTGAGGCTGACGCTGGGAGGGCGCTACACCTGGGACAAGAAGAGCGCGACCAACGAGAATTTCTATTCGAACATCAATGATCTGAAGCAGGATTGGCCGGTTGCGAACGCCGTCTGCAACACCATAGCCGGAACATCGAGCGGGGTAACCGCCGTCAACAGCGCGACAGCATGCAATCTGACCGGCGGGAGATCGTGGAAGGCGGCGACCTACACGGCGTCGCTCGAATATCAGGCTTCCCGCAATACCTTGCTCTATGCGGCCACGCGCCGCGGCTACAAGGCGGGCGGCACAAATCCGACCACGGTCACCAACAGATTCGTCTTCTACAATCCCGAGCATCTCACCGATTACGAGATCGGCCTGAAACACCAGGGCTCGATCGGTGACATAGCCTATCGACTGAACGTCGCCAGCTTCATCGGCAAGTATAAGGACATCCAGACCCAGTCGATCCTCAGCTTCTGCTCCGACGCCACGCAGCCCTCGGCCACCTGCCCGGTGCGCTATACGGACCTGATCATCATCAACCTGGGCAAGGCGACCATCAAGGGCGTGGAGGTGGACGCCACGGTCAAGCCGATCCCCGAACTTCAGCTCGACGTCGCCTATGCGTATCAGACCGGCCGATATGGTTCGGGCTCGTTCATCCCGGCGCCGGCGAAGCCAGGGCCGATATCCAATGACAATGTGGTCGATCTGAACGGCGGCTTCCCCCTGAAGGGCCAGGGGTTCACCGGTATTCCGCGTCATACGCTCTCGATTGCCGGTTCGCTGGACCTGTCCTTCATCCCCGAATCCTTCGCCCGGACCAGCGTGAGCATGAATTACGCCTATCGCGGCGGCAGCAAGGGGCTTGCGCAGCTCGGTGTTCTGAAAGCGGCCGGTTTCGGCCTGCTCAACGGCCGGATCAGCTTCAACGATCTTGCCGGTACCCCATTTTCGCTGGCATTCTGGATGCAGAACATCGCCGACAAGCACTATCGTCTTGCCTGCATCGATTCGCTTGCGAGCCTGGGCTTCGCCAACTGCCGCTGGGGCGAACCCCGCCTCTACGGCATGACTGGCTCCGTCAAATTCTGATGACCGGACTGTCGGGTAGGAGTGCGATCGTCATTGGCGGGGCGATGGGGACGGGCGAGGCGATTGCCCCTGCCCTCGCTCGCCGCGGCGTCGACGTTCTGGTGACCGACCGGGACGAGGAGCGGTAGAGCGGGCGATCGCCGCGATCCGGGCGGCAGAACGGGTCGGCCGCCTTTGCGAAGGGCGGGGTCCGGTCGGCCGGGGTTTCAAGCTGGCGCTTAAGAAGGGAATTGCCATGCGACGGGTGGTAGCCCTCTTGGTTGTTGGTGCGGGCAGCGCTTTATTTGCGGCGATCGGTGCGGCCGATTCCGCACCGCGGCCGCACCGGATGATTGACGACGGGCATGTGCAAGCTGTCGCGGAGCGGCCGTGGCATATCCGCCTGCTCGTGCCGGGTTCGGAGTTTCACACCGTGAACGGCGTGGCGCTCGACGATCGCGGCGATCTCTATGCTGGCAGCGTCGCCGGCCAATCCGTTTTCAGGACGCGTGACTTCCAGGCGATCGAAACCGTTGTCGGGCCGCCGCTTGGCGAGGCCGACGATCTTCTAGTGACGCATGACGGTTCGATAATCTGGACCGCCATGGGACAGGGCGCCGTGCGCCGCCGCGATCCGGACGGAACGATCCGGGACATCGCCACCGGCATTCCGGGGGTCAACCCGATCGCCATGACGCGCGACGGCAAGCGCCTCTTCGTCGGGCAGATGCTGCATGGCGACAGCCTCTGGGAAGTCGATCCCGAAGGACGCCGGCCCGCGCGCAGGCTGGTCGAAGGGGTAGGATGGCTGAACGGATTCTCGGTCGGCGACGATGGCAGCCTCTACGCCCCATTATATCTGAAGGGTGAGATCGCGCGCATCGATCCGGACAGGGGCAGGGTGGATATTCTCGCGGCGGGATTTGAGCATCCCACCTCCGTCAGGATCGCGCGGGACGGTTCGCTGCTCGTCCTGGAATCTCCCACCGGCACGATTTGGAGCCTGAGCAGTGGAAAGCGCCATATCGTGGCGAAGCTGCCGGCAGGCGCGGACAACTTCCTGGTCAGGTCGGACGGCAGCATCCTGGTCAGCAACATGCGCGACGGCAGCATCACCGCGGTCGATCCTGCAAACGGCGCCAACAAAACCTTGATTTCGGCGCGGCTCGCCTTTCCCTCGGATATCGCGGTCGACGGATCCCGGCTGATCGTGAGCGACACGTTCGCCCTGCGCACCGTCGATCGGCGCAGCGGCGCGATCGGCGGCGTTCTTCACCCCGTCGACCCCGGCATCTATCCCGCAACCGCGCTTTCCGTGGCGAACGGGAAGGCTGCGCTGACTAGCGAAATGCTGGGCACCGTCCAGGTCGTCGATCTTGAAAGCGGCCGCATCGAAAGAACCGTTGGCGGGGCGGAGGGGGCCGTGGACGCCGTCCGGACGAACGATGGCAAGCTCTTCGCGCTATTGCCCGCCAAGGGCGAACTGGTCGAACTGATGGGTGATCGACAGCGCATCGTGACCAGCGGCCTGTATGCTCCGGTCGGCCTGGAGGACATGGGCGACGGATCGGTGATCGTCGCGGAAAGTGGCAGCGGGTCCCTGCTCTCGATCAACCTTGCCGATGGAAAGGCGCACACCATCGCGGGCGGCCTAGGTACGCCGCGATCCGTGGCGATCGGCAGGACGGGATTTGCGGTGCTCGACATCGGCGGGCGCAAGGCGTGGTGGGTGGACAGGGCGACGGGCAAGGCCCGGATAATCGCGCACGACCTTCCCGTTGGCCATCTACGCAAGCCTTATCCCCGCTCCGGCGGAATCGCAATGGATGCTGCCGGCACCGTCTATATCGCCGCAGACGAAACCAACGCCATTTACGCGATCAGCCGATGAGCCTGTCCTGTTCCTTTTTCGGTACGGCACGGAACAGGCTGGGGGAAAGTCCGCTGTGGGACGAGGCCCGCCAATGCCTGTGGTGGATCGACGCGCAAGCGGTCGCGCCCTGCGAAGGCTGGATTCACGCCGCGCATGAGGATGGGACGCCCCATGCCAGCTGGCGGTTCGCGCGGGCCGTGGGCAGCATCGGACTGACCGAAAACGGTCTGGTGGCGGCGATGGCGGACGGCTTCTACCTTGTGGATGAGCGGGGAGAGGCGCGCCAGTGGGTCGCCTGCTCAACCCATGGCGGGGCGATCCGCTTTAATGACGGGAAGGCGGATCGCACCGGCAATTTCCTGGCGGGCCAGATGGAATTGCGCGAAGGCACAACACCAAAGGCTGCCCTCTGGTGCCTGTCCCGCAACGGGCTGACACATACGTTGGAAAGCGGGCTGCGATTGGCCAATGCGATCTGCTTTTCGCCCGACAATGCGATAATCTATTTCGCGGACAGTCCGGAAGGTTGTATTCGGGCCCACGCCTATGATGCGGATCGCGGCCTGCTGGGCTCCCGTATCGGGACGATCGACTGCCTTCGCTTCGGCTCCATCCCTGACGGGGCGACCGTGGACAGCGACGGCAATTTGTGGGTGGCACTGGTTCAGTCGCAGGCGGTCGTCTGCCTATCGCCCACCGGCCGGTTGCTGCACCGCGTCGACATGCCGGTGCCCTTTCCGTCCTGCCCTGCGTTCGGTGGGAAGGATCTGGACACGCTGTTCGTAACGACGATCGCGGATTCAGGCCGCTACCTCAGGACGGATCATCCCGATGCTGGTCGCATCGTCACCGTCCGTGGGCTGGGGGTGAGGGGAATTGCGGAGCGCCGCTGGGAAATGAAAACGGAGCCAAGTGAATGAACGAACCGGAAATCCTGCTGGAACGCAACGGCCATGTCCTGCGCATCTGGCTCGCCCGCGAAGACGCGCGCAACGCACAGAGCAGGCAGCTTCTGGACCAGCTTGACGAGGCCTTTGCCGAGGCGACGGATGACGAGGACATCCATGTCGTGATCCTGGCAGGCAAGGGCAAACATTTCTCGTCAGGACATGACCTCAAGCAGGCACAGGCAGAGCGGGCCGGCTTTACGGTCGAAGATCGCTGGAAATATGAAAGCAGGCGGTATCTGGACTATTGCCTGCGTATTCGCGACTTTCCGAAGCCCACCATCGCCCAGGTCCAGGGCGGATCCATCGCCGCCGGGTTCATGCTGGCCAATATGTGCGATCTGGTCGTCGCAGCCGACGATGCGTTTTTCAGCGATCCCGTCACCTACATGATGGGCGCGGCCGCGACCGAAGTGCTGATTCACCCGTGGGTGATGGGCTCGCGCATCGCCAAGGAATTCCTGTTCACCGGGAATCGCATGTCGGCGCAGCGCGGTTATGAGCTCGGCATGGTCAACCGCGTCGTGAGCGCCGCGCAGCTGGAAGATGCCGCAATGGAGCTCGCCCTCCACATCGCGAAGGCGCCGCCGTTCGCCCTGCGCCTGGTCAAGAAATCGCTTAATCGCTCCGAGGACAGCCAGGGCTTTCGCGAAGCTCTGTCCGCGCATTTCGATATTCACCAACTCAGCCACGTCACCGCGGAATACGGCAGTCTGGCGCGCGGGGGGCTTGCTGCCTCGATCAAGAAAATCTCCGCCAAGGAGGATTGAGAGGGCCGTGAAAGGAGGATCCCGATGCAATTGAGCTTGTCGCCTTTGTCTATTCCATTCATTGCCCGTTCCGAAGCCCCCGGGAAAAGGACGTGGAACGCTGGAGAAGATCGCCGGAACCCAGAGCATCGCGAGAGCCTTTGCGATCCTGCGTACATTGTCGAGGTTCGGGGCACGCGGCATGCCTTTGCGGGAGATTGCGCGCGCCAATGAACTCACCCCCGCAACTGCGCATCGCATGTTGCAGCAGCTGGTCCAGCAGGGTGCGATCGTGCAGCGGAAGAATTCCGACTATGCGCTGGGGCCGCTGATGGCGGAACTCAGCATCGCGACCTATTCGCGCGACGTCGTCATCGCAGCCTGCAACCCGGCTATGCACATGCTGTCGGAACAGACCGAGGAAACCGTCTTCCTGATCATGCAGTCGGGCAGTGATGGCCTCTGCCTCGACAGGGTGGAAGGCAAGGGGATCGTCCGGGTCATTACGCTCGACGTGGGCGAACGGCGCCCGCTCACCGATTCCGCGGGGGGCATTGCCATGCTCGCCCAGCACGACGATGCCGAGATAGAGGCGCTTCTGGCTATCACTGGATCGAGCCATTCACGCTATGCCTTCGACGCGGCGGCGATGTGGAGCAGGATCGGCGACGCCAGAGGGCAAGGTTTCGCCTTCGTGAAACGGGAGGAACAGGGGATCAGTGCCATTGGCATGGCGCTCGCCTCGCCCCATGTCCGTCTCGCTATCAGCCTGTCTAGCACCTCGGCGCGGCTGGAGGAACCGCGCCGTAGCCGGATCATCGACGCGCTGGGGACGGCCGTCCAGTCGGCGCAGGGGCGTCTGCTGTCTCTTCCCTTCGGCGAGAAAAACTAATGGAGGAGCTGGAGATCGAGGATCGCGGCCACGTCCGCAGGATCAAATCGCCGAGCGCCGCGGCAAGGCGCAGGACGAGGTGCTCGAAGAGATGGCCTCGCTCGATCGGCTGAGGAGAATGGTGGCGAATTTGCGCGGTGAGGAAATGTCGGGGGGCACCGGCCGCGTCACCGAATTCCTGGGACTGGCCGAGCGCCGGCTGGCATCACGCGAAGCAGCGCTTTCCGCTGACGAGCAGCGTTTCGAGAAAAACAAGCTGTTCGGCGACGATGATGATCAAGCCTTTCCCCCGCCCTATGGCTACTACTAAGCGGTCGTCGGACAGTGTAATTTTGTCCATGTCCGGGGGCGTCCACCCTTTTCCAGACGATGTGTTGGTGCTATTGATGGTGCCGGTGATTTTCCACTGCCGATTTGCAGGGAAAATCAGCCTCTTGGGTGCCCGATGGGAGTGTTCTTCTGGGCTTTCCATAGGTGGAATTCGGGCGCTCGTTACCGAAGTCTCCGCCCCCAACCTGTGTCACCCTATCTCACTTTTTTTGGGGACACCCATGGGGGCACCGAAGGGCGATATAGTAGAGGATTTGGCTAAATTCGGCCAGTAATGGACCATCTTTCGAATCCCTCCCGCTCCGCCATTTTGCCATTGTACATACTGGAAACATGGCTGACAGGTTGTACCTAAGACATGGGTAACAACCTCGTGCCGAACGGGTTGTCGATGGTTTGCAGGGATTTCTGTTCCAAGTCGATATATCCGAGATCATAATCGAGGAATGAGACGAGCCAGATGCCATCGTCGACTTCCTTGATGCCGAGCTTTTGGCCGGCGAGGACGGTCGAGATGTTGACGCGTTTTCGATGCATGCAGATTCGCCCGCAGGCGGTGACGAGCACGTCGCGGTCGTGGAAGGGGTACTCGACCTGCAGCAGGCCCTGATAGGGTCTGGAGGACGGCGTATAGAGTTCGGCGGGATATTTCATGTCGAGCGCCTCGTGGGGCGCTCTTGGTTGAACTCTTTGACGAAACTGTCGAATCGGTCCTGCTGCTGCAGGAAGTTCATGCGCGCTGGGCGGGTCGCCTCGGCCTTGAGCGTGCGATGCATGCATTCGTGCCGGCGGTTTTGTTGCGGGTGACCCGGTTTGATGCGTTCGATGCTGATGCCCAGGCAGCCACCAGACGGACAGTCTGGATAGATTGTAGAGGTCATTGGGGCTCGCGAAGGGAACGCCATTGTCGGAACGGATCGCAACCGGAAGGCATCGCTCCTTGAACAGCCTCTCGAAGCTTTCGATGACCGGCATTTCGCGTGTGGACTCCAGCGCCTCGCATGTGAGCAGGAAGCGCGAGGCATGGTCGGTGACGGTGAGCGGGTAGCAATATTTGCCGCTGCCGAGCTTGAACTCGCCTTTGAAGTCCGCGCACCACAGCTCATTGGGCGCAAGACCAGGTGACAGGGATGGATGGGCAGGCTCCCGCCAGCGTAGCATGCCAGAGCGTGGTGATTTCTATTCCGAGGTCACCGCCAAGATCATCGCCGAACTGCAGGCCGGGCGTTTCCCGTGGGTCGAGCCTTGGGGCCACGCCGGGAACTGCACTGCCCTCGGCTTACCGCGCAGTGCGCTCACCCGGCAAACCTGTTCAGGGATCAACATTCTGATCCCGTGGGGCGCGGTCATCGAGCATGGTCAGCCGCGCGATTTCCGGGCCGCGAGCGCCGCCAGCCGGGCCGCTGACTACCGGCCAGTACCGGAAACCATCAAGCAGAGGGAGGCAGTTCAAGCGATCAAGCCGTCAATCCTAACAGCAGCGACCGTTTAACCCTTACTCCTTTTCGAAGTTAGCCCAATGTGGGTCGTCGGCACCGCGACGGAAATGCGGATAAGCGTAAGGGGGTTTGGGCATGACATTTCATGGGTCATCGCACGCACAGCCAATGAGCAACACCCATTTGCCACCCTACCAGATCGAAACCAAGCCCTATGGCAGGGCGCTTGTCGCGCTTGCCGAACAACGCCGCGAAATCATCTGTCTTGGAGCTGATCTGACCAGGCAGACCGAGACCGACCTTTTTCGTGACCAACTGGCTGATCGATTCATCAATGTCGGCATGGCCGAGGCAAATATGGTGAGCATCGCGGGTGGGCTGGCGCGAGCGGGGCACACGGTTTTCGTCAACACATTCGGCGTGTTCGCCACTCGACGCTGCTTCGATCAACTCGCCATGGCAGTTGCCTATCCCAACCTCAATGTTGTCATAGCGGGCTTCATGCCGGGTCTTTCCAGCCCCGGCGGCCCCAGCCATCAGGCGATTGAAGATATGGCGCTGATGCGCGCGTTGCCCAACATGGCGGTGCTCGACTTGGCCGACGCGAGCGAGATCCGCCAGGCGGTCACGATCGCGGCGGATCGCAAAGGGCCGGTCTACCTGCGCCTCAAACGGGGGGAGATTCCGCGAATTTTCGGTGACGATCATCGGCTGGAATTCGGCCGGGCGCATATTCTGAGCGAGGGGTCGGACGTTACCATCGTGGCGTCGGGTATGATGGTCCCGGCTGCGCTCGTTGCCGCATCGACGCTCGAGCAGCACGGTCTTTCGGTCGGTATCGTCAATTCGCCGTCGATCAAGCCGTTGGATAGCGACACCATTCTGAAGGCGGCGCGCGGATCCCGGCTGATTTTGACGGCGGAAAATCATTCGATCATCGGCGGCCTGGGTTCGGCGGTTGCGGAAGCGCTGGCGGAGGCGGGGCTGGCGGTTCCGTTGCGTCGGATCGGGATTGCGGACAGGTTCGCCGAGTCGGGGAGCCGCGAACATCTCTTCGCCAAATATGATCTCGACATCGCCGCCATCCTGCGTGCGGCCTGGACCGGCCTCGCCCTTGAAGGGGACCCGCCCCGCGCCGTTCTCGATACGGCTTCCGCCGACGAATACGCGCCCGTTTAACTGGACCATTGGAGAGCGACATGTGCAACCACCCCCAACATCTACACTGCACGCCGGAGATGCTGCCGGAGCAATTCAAGCGGGGCGCTTCGCAAAACGCGATCATGGCCGTCGATTGGGAAAATCGCGTCGATTTCGACCGGCTTCGCAAATACCGGTTCCGGCGCGTTCAGGATCAGCTCAAGACGTCGAACATGGGCGCCGTGCTGTTGTTCGACATGAACAATATCCGCTATACGACCGCGGCCCATATCGGCAATTGGGCGCGCGACAAATATTTTCGCTGTGCGCTCATCATGCGTGATCGCGAGCCGATCATGTGGGACATCGGCTCGGCGGCCAAGCAGCATCAGAAGCATAATCCCTGGATCACCCCCGACAATTGGCGCCCAGTGGTATCAAGCTGGCGCGGCTCGATCATGGAAGAGGTTGGCGTCGAGAAGGCGAACGCCAAGCGGATCGCAGATGTGCTGCGCGACGCTGGCCTCATCAACGAGCCGCTGGGCATAGATGTCGTCGAAATTCCGGTGCTCCGGGCGCTGGAGGCCGAAGGCGTTACTATCGTCAATGCCGAAGGGTTGATGCAACGCGCCCGCGTCATCAAGTCGATCGACGAAGTCTCGTTGCTGGAGACCGCTGCGTGCCTGGTCGATTCCGCCTATGACGAGTTGTTCCGCGTCCTGCGCCCAGGCGTCAAGGAAAGCGAGGCCGTCGCCGTCGTCAATCATGTGCTCTACAATATGGGTTCGGAAAATGTGGAGGCGGTGAACGCGATTTCGGGCGAACGCTGCGCCCCGCATCCCCATGTGTTCTCGGACCGCTACATGCGGCCGGGTGACATGGCCTATTTCGACATCATTCACTCCTACATGGGTTATCGCACCTGCTATTACCGCACGATCAATATCGGCGGCGCGACCCGGAAGCAGCGGGACGTATACAAGAAGACGCGCGAGATTCTCGACGAAGCGATTGCGGAGATCAAGGTCGGCGCATCTTCGGCCGATATCGCCAAGAAGTTCCCCGCCGCCCAAGAATTCGGCATGGCGAACGAGGAGGAGGCGTTCGGGCTGCAATATGCGCACGGCATCGGCGTTGGCTTGTGGGAGCAGCCGCTGATCAGCCGCTATCACTCGATCGAACACCCGATCACGATCGAAGAAGGGATGGTCTTTGCGATCGAGACCTACTGGCCGTCGGAAGACGGATCGACCGCGGCCCGGATCGAGGAGGAGATTCACGTCACGAAGGACGGTCCGCGTCTGCTGACGAAGTTTCCGGCGCAGGATCTTCTGGTCGCCGGACAGCAATATTGGAACGGCCACAGCTTCGCCAAGGGTGTCAACGAAATCCAGTTGCCCGACGGCGAGGTGATCTGATGGGTTTAGGGCAAAGTAAGTTTTTTTGATCACGAAATAAAAAAAGCAGGATTTTGCAGGAAAGTCGCGCACTATTATCACTTTAGGGGAATGACAATGATGAAAGATCTTGGAATTCGGTCGACCTTACTTTGCGCCGTTGCGGTTGGCGCGCTTGCCAGTCCCGCACTGGCGCAGGACGCGCCAGCCGCTGCTCCCACGCAGGGTCAAGCGGCCCAAGATCAGGCCGACGGGGGCGGCTCGGCATTGTCGGGCGACATCATTGTTACCGCGCAGCGCCGCGAGCAAAATATCCAGAAGGTGGGCATCGCGATCACGGCCTTTTCCGGTGAGCAGTTGCGTGCGCTCAACGTGACTGATTCTCCCCAGATCGCAGCGATTACGCCTGGCGTGCACATCGGCGGCGCGCTCGGTGGCCAGAACAGCCAGTACACGATCCGCGGCGTCACACAGAACGACTTCAGCGATATCACCGAGGCGCCGAACGCGGTTTATCTGGACGACGGTTACATCGCGATCGGCCAGGGTCAGACTTTCGCCCTGTTCGACATCGACCGCGTCGAGGTGCTCAAGGGTCCGCAAGGCACGCTGTTCGGGCGCAATGCGACCGGTGGCCTGGTCCGCTATATCACGCGCAAGCCCAAGCTGGACGCCGTCGAGGGCTTCGTCAACCTGAACTACGGGATCTACGACTCCCCGGGATCGCCGGGCGCGTTCCACGGTGAAGCCGCGATCAACCTGCCCATCACCAGCACGTTGGCGACGCGCTTCGCCGTCATGTGGAACAAGGCACAGCCATATGTGCGCAACCGTTACCCACTCGCCGCCGTCGGCGGCGCGCCGGGCCCCGGTGCCGGTGCCAATCTGGGCGACGACAATACGCTGGCCGGGCGTATGACCACCTTGTTTGAACCCAATGACGGGGTACGGGTGCTCCTCTCGATCAATGGGGCAAGGACCATCCAGGCGACGTCCCCCTATCAGTCGAAGCCTGCGATTGCAGTTTTCAACGCTGGTGGAGAGCAGATCAACACGATCGACGCCTCGCCCACCGAGACCCGCGCCTCGATCGGCGGGAACGGTCAGGATTTCGGGTCGGACCTCAACAACGACGGCGTCTTTGGCGACAGCTTCGGCCGGGCGGTCCCCGGCGGGGATTTCTTCGGCTACAAGGATCCGGACGGCTCAGGGCCACTCACCTCGCAAGACTTTTCATTCCGTAAGGGGAACCACATCCGGACGTGGGGCGTCAACCTCAACGGCGAGTTCGACTTGAGCGACAGCGTAAAGTTGGCGTCGGTGACCGACTACAAGCATTTCTTCAAGTTCAGCTTGCTGGATATTGAAGGCAGCCCGACTAACCTGGTTGGCGGTTATAATGGCGTTAGCGCTTATACGTTCAGCCAGGAAGTCCGCCTGTCAGGGAAGACCGATCTTGTCGATTGGACAGGCGGTCTCTACTATCTTCACATCACGACCCGTTCGAACTCGGCGCTGAGGTTCCCGCCCGGTGGTGTTGCGACGGGGCCGGCGCCGTTCGATGTGGGCGTCGACGCGAACCTGATAACCAATTCCTACTCGGCCTTCGGCCAGTTGGATTGGCACATCACCCCGCGGCTGACCTTGATCACGGGCGCGCGGCTCATCCGCGAGCAGAAGAAATACAGCTTCTTCCACGGTATCTGGCCGGCCCAGACCGCGCTGCAGGCCCAGAGCGATACGCCGACCATCATCGGCCCAGTATTTGGCCCGACTGGACCGATGCCTTACGCCGACAAGGCCGGCAAGACGCTCTGGGCCGGCAAGGTCCAGCTTGACTTCCAGGTCAACCCGGACCTGCTCATCTATGCAGGCGTCAATCGCGGTGTGAAGGCGGGCAGCTACAACGCCACCAATCCGGGCGGCGCCTATCCGGTGCCACTAAGTTTCATTCCCTACAAGGCGGAAATTCTCACCAATTACGAGGGCGGCATCAAATACACGTTCCCCGATCGGGTAACGCGTTTCAATGCATCCGTGTACTACTATGATTACAAAGACTATCAGGCATTCCTCTTCGCCGGTGTCGGCGGCGTGGTCATCAATGCCGACGACATCACCTACGGTGGCGAGGCCAGCCTCGCTACATCGCCGGTAAAGGGGCTCGATATCGGTCTTTCCGTATCCTACTTCGATGCGAAGGTGAAGGATGTGCCGCTTCGGGCAGGAGGCCCGATCGTGCGCAATGTCAAGCCGGTCTATGCGCCGCCATTGCAGGGCAATGCCTTCGTCAGATATGAATGGGAGGCCTTTGGCGGCAAGCTCTCGGTGCAGAGCGACGCGAGCTATACCGATCCGTTCTACTACAACCTGCGCAATTTTGATGGAGACAGGTTCGGCAGGGCGGTGATGGTCAATGCCGGGATCGGATGGTCGAACGACAACTGGGAGCTGAACTTCCGTGTCAAGAACGTGACCAACGTGAACCCGGGGATCGTGGGCTTCGACCTGGCGACCTTGTGCGGTTGCAACGCGGTCTCCTACAAGCCGCCTCGCTTCTTCCAGCTCGGTGCGCGCTACAACTTCTGATCGCGCCCCACGTGAAAAGGCTCGCGCCCGGCATCAATATTTAAAAGGAAGAACATGATGTTTATAGTGAGAAATCCCCAGTCAATCGCCAATCCGGTAGGAGCGTACAGCCACTCGGTCGAAATCCCGGCCGGCGCCCGAATCCTGTCGATCGCGGGACAGGCGGGCATACGTCCCGACGGAACGCTGGCCGAGGGCTTTGAAGCGCAGCACGAGGAAATCTGGAAGAACGTGCTGGCCATTCTTGCCGAAGCGAACATGGGGCCGGAGAATCTCGTTCACCTCAACGTCTACTCTACCGACGCGACCGGTATCCGCTTTGTGGGGCCGCACCGGAAGAAATACCTGCCTGAAGGTTACCTGCCAACCTCGACCTGGGTCGTGGTGTCGGCGCTCGCCAATCCCAACTGGGTGGTCGAGATGGAAGCCATCGCTGCGAAGGTCGATTGATCGCTCCGCATTGCCCTCGGCCGCAAATATGCCGGTCGAGGGCAATGCGGGCATTTGAAGCAGGCAAGGCCTCAATGTTGCGAACCTGCGGCTGCGCGCCGAAGAGCTTCCCACGGTTCAGAGTATCGGTTTTATTCAGTTACGGTGATCCCGCTTTTGATGACATTCCTGGGAGGGCATTGTGAACACCATCGTTTTTCCGGATCTCACTGACGCCATAGTCCAGCTTCGCATTCTCTGCGGACTCCTCTTCATTCCGCACATTATCGGGCAGTTTACCGTCAGGGATGCCGTCTTCGCATTTTTCGAGGCCGCCGGGCTCAAGCCAGCATGGCTTTTCGTGCGGACTGCGCTGATCGTCCAGACGCTCGCGGTGCTCGGGCTGGTGCTGGGGATCTACGTCTTCTACGCCGCGTGGCTGGGTGGCATCTTCATGATCTGTGCCGGACTGGCGGCGTTCAAAGTCTCCAAGGGGCGCTGGTTCTGGAACCTCGGAGGCTGCGAGTTTCACATCTTCTGGGGTTTGTGCTGCATTATCGTCGCGCTTCACAGCCCGGCATAATGTGTAGAGGCATATAGAGCGCGCCGCTCAGATGTTGAAGCGACTGATGGGGTCGGAGAAGTGGTGCAGTCCCGTTTCCGAGAAGGTCCGTCGCCGAGACGGGCAGGTCGTTGTCTACCTTAAGCAATTCCAGGAGTACCGACATGGCATTCAATATTCCTGACGTGGACATCGATATATACTCGGCGGAGGCGCTTGCCGATCCGTACGAGAATTATCGCATTTTTCGCGATACCGCCCCGATCGTGCGCCTTCCCAAATACGACCTCTATCTCATGGCGCGGTTTGCGGACGTGCAGGGGGCGCTGAAGAACAATACCTTATTCGCCTCCGGGGACGGCGTCGCGATGAACGACCTGATGAACAAGGCGATAGCGGGCAGCACGCTCCATACGGATGCACCTTACCACAGCACCTTGCGCTCGATCGTCAGCCGGCCGCTTACGCCCGCCCGACTGACCGAGCTGCGTCAGGGACTTTACGATCTCGCCGAAAAACTGGTCGAGCGCCTGGTGGCCAAAGGCGATTTCGATGCCGCGACCGAACTCGCGCCGCATCTCCCGGTCACGGTGGTCTCCGAACTGGTCGGCCTGCCCGAGGAAGGGCGTGAGCGGATGCTCACATGGGCTGGAGCGGTGTTCAACTCCTTGGGGCCACGGGGCCTTGAGCTGACGGAAACCGCGCTCCCGATAGTGGACGAAATGGTGACCTATGCCCGCGGTTGCACCGCCGATCGCGTGAAGCCGGGCAGCTGGGTCGCCAAACTCTATGAAGCGGTCGAGGCTGGTGAGCTGCGCTTCGAGCAGGTCGGGCCGGTGATGGGCGACTATCTGGGTCCGAGCCTGGACACCACCATCCTTGCCACGGGCAGTGCGATCGCCCTGTTCGCTCAGAACCCCGATCAATGGGACAAGCTGCGCGCGAGCCCGACGCAGATCCCCAACGCGGTCAATGAAGCGATCCGGCTCGAGAGTCCGATACAGGGCTTTTCCCGCGTGTTGACCGATGATTTTTCGGTGGAAGACCAGCGCCTCCACAAGGGCGCTCGGGTCCTGGTGATGTATGCATCGGGCAATCGCGACGAACGGCGTTGGGAAGACCCCGAGCGGTTCGATATCACGCGGCGCGCGAACGAACAGCTGGGCTTCGGCCACGGCATCCACATGTGCATGGGCGCCAATCTCGCCCGGATGGAAATCTCTGC
>NZ_JBFUKB010000013.1:0-55860 GCF_056401065.1 Rhizorhabdus sp. P4_G5
TTGCGCGTGATGTAGCGGACCAGGCCACCGGTCGCGTTGCGGCCGAACAGCGTGCCCTGCGGCCCCTTCAGCACCTCGACGCGGTCGATATCGAACAGGGCGAAAGTCTGGCCCTGGCCGATCGCGATGTAACCGTCGTCCAGATAAACCGCGTTCGGCGCCTCGACGATATCGTTGATGTCATTCTGGGTGACGCCGCGGATCGTGTACTGGCTGTTCTGGCCGGCGAGCGCGCCGCCGAGGTGCACGCCCGGCGTGATCGCCGCCAGTTCGCGTGAATCGGTCACGTTGAGCGCGCGCAACTGGTCGCCGGAATAGGCGGTGATGGCGATGCCCACCTTCTGGATGCTCTGCTCGCGACGCTGCGCGGTCACGATGATGTCGCCCGACAATGCCGAGCCGCCTTCGTCGGCCTGATCTTGGGCCGCTTGACCCTGCATGGGAGCAGCGGCGGGCGCGTCCTGCGCCAGTGCGGGACTGGCAAGCGCGCCAACCGCAACGGCGCAAAGTAAGGTCGACCGCATTCCAAGATCTTTTCTCATTATCATTCCCCTTAAGTGATAATTATAGAGCAAATCATCCTGCACAATGAGCGCCCTGCGCCAGCGCTTGGCTCGACCCCGCAGGTAGGCGAATGGGAACTGCTCACTGGTTGCGTGCGCGGTGCCCATCAAATCCAATGCCCAAATCCGCTTCGCGCTTACCCCGCATTTCCATCGCGGTGCCGCCGATCCACGCTGGGCTGACAGCGAAAAAGAATAAGGGTTTAACGGTCGCTTCGGTTAGGATGGACGGCTTGATCGCTTGAACTACTTTGTTCTGATTGCGATGATTGGTCCTAATCGATGATCGGCTGATCCGCTTTCTGGTCATTTCCGGTACCGCGACTGGTAACCAAGGCTATTGTGTGGGCGTAGTCGGACGGAAAGAGCGCGTCACCAGCCGGTGATGCAACGAACCTCCTCAAGGCGATGGAAGATCTCACCGTTGAGCAGGCCATCCCGCAGCGGGCACTGACGCTTTCGATATATGGGGCCTGTATGCTCGCAAAGGCAGGCCTGTCGCAGTTGGCGTGCAACCTGGCGGCGCAGCGCAGAACGATCCGGCTGCGCTCCGACAGCGAACGCCTGACCCGCTGTTCCAGATGCCTATGTGTGAATGATTTTTTGAGCAGAGACATTTGGGCGACGCGACGTGTCGCCTTGCCGCAGATTGACCTCCGCGATCTGGTTACCGCTTGGCGCGGTCCATGACGAGTGACGATCCCAAATTTGTGGATCATGACCTGGAACGAGGCGTTCGAACTTGTTCTTCAAAAGTTCGCGGATTTCGCGATATGCGCGAATCTGGTTGAACGTATTGCCTTGGCTATAGCCAGGAGGCCACATGCGCTCGATATTAGAGTACCAATAGACCGTGTCGCCTACCACCGCGAACGGACCGTTGCGCGTCTGCACTTCGAACCACTGCGTCCCAAAGGTGTGACTCTCCTTCGCCAGGTGAGCCGTTATGCCGGGCAGCACTTCCTCATCACCGCGAATGAATTTCACGCGGCCTTCGGATACGCCTTGTGCGGCTCTGATCAGATCCTGCGGATCGAAAGAAGAAAAGACCCATGCCTTTTCTTCCTCGGTTTCCATCTGATGAGCGGCACAAACCGCATCAGACCATCCAAGATATTCATCCAGCTGGATGTATAATTTAGCGTTCGGAAAGGCTTCGAAATTACCAATATGGTCGAAATGCATATGTGTCACGAGGATCACATCAACATCTTCGGGTTTGAAGCCAACACGCCCAAGAACGTCGCTTGGCTCCTCCCAGCTTGAAAATGCGTAACGCGTCAACCAATGATCGTTGCGGAATCCGCAATCGACCAACGCAACATGCTGCTTGCCGCCGACTTCACCACCTACAACCAACGTGTAGATCATGGGAAGACGGACAGTCCCGGCATTGCTGTACAGACCGGATCCGGCAACGAAATCCAGAGGCATATCAGATTGGCAGTATGCCAAGGGCCAAATAGAATAATCAGTATCCAGCTTGGTACCGAGTCCTATGATCGATGAGTTGGCCACGGCATAACTCCTAGTAGTGTGTCACAGAATACTTCGCACGTCCGGAAATTAAAGAAAATGCACAGTTTGCTTCGTCAAAGGCGAGCCGCACCTGACACGCGGGTAAACAGCATTAGAGTAGAGAGGCTCTCAGCTGTTAGGATTGACGGCTTGATCGCTTGAACTGCTTTGGAATCTTGAGACGCCGGCCCATTACGGCATCTGGGCTGTGAGGAACCCCTGTTAAATGCCATTGTACCACGCCCAGCCGTTCCGGATCGGTCCCGCGCGACCCAGGTCGTCGAACTTATCGGTGACGACTATCCGTCGCAGGAATTTCAAGCTCTTGTAGCCGATCTGCCGCTCGACCCTCAGGCGCAGCGGTGCGCCGTGGCCGATGGGCAGTTCGCGCCCGTTCATCCCGTAGGCGAGGATCGTTTGCGGATGAAGCGCATCGACCATGTCGATCCCGTCCGCCATCAGGTCGAAAGTATGGAACTGGACGAAGCGCCCAGAGGGGCGGACACCTGCCGCGGCGAGCACCGTACGCAGCGGCACGCCGGTCCATTCTGCGATCGCGGTCCAGCCTTGCTCGCATGTGTGCCTGGTGATCTGGGTGCGCGATTGCATTTGCTTAAGTTCGGCAAGTGAAAAACTCTTCGGATTGTTCACGCTGCCCTCGACTTTGAGCCGCCAGTCGGCGAAATCGCCTTTCCGAAGCGCCGCGTAGGCTTCACCGCCTTGCGGATCGTGGAGACCCACATCCGACCGCGAAGGGTCGATCGTGCCGATCGCCGGCATCGAACTAATCTGCGAGCGATCGTATTCGGCCACCAATGCGGTGCGCGAGAGCAGGAGGCGCTGCGCGTTGTATGTCAGATTGTCTCCCATCCTCAGAATGTTGCCATAGGTCGGCGGCTGCTGATCGCTGCAGCCGGAGAGCAGCAGGCCACCGCTGGAGGCGAGGCCTCCGATAAGTGCGCGGCGCGAGAGTTGGAGGGGCCTGTCGGTCATGTCAGTTCCCCAAAATCATCCCGCGCAACTGCCGCAGCGGGCCGGTTAGAAGGATCATCGCGATGTGGATGAGCAGGAAGATCGCAAGGAACGTAAAGGTGAAGAAGTGGATCGTGCGCGCCGACTGCGCGCCGCCAAAAATGGCGAGCAAGATCGGATAATCCGCCGTGATCGCGGGCGACATGGAGATCCCGGTTAGGAACATCAGCGGCAGGGCGAGGAACACCACCAGCGTATAAGCGAGCTTCTGCAGGATGGCGTAGGGTGGACCGGGCTCGGCGGCGGGCATGGGGAGACGTAGATGCGCCTGGACGTCCTGCCACACGTTCTTACGCCTAAGTTCGTCCCGGCGCGGCCACAAGACGCGGCGGGCGTGGCCGGAGGCGAAGGCGAAGGTCAGATAGGCGAGCAGTCCGGCCAAAAAACACCACGCGGCGAGGAAATGCAGGCTGCGCGCCCAGGAGTTCTGATTCCATGGCTCCACCAGCAGGTTGGCGGTCACCGGGCTGTCGGGCGAGGCGAAGAACGGCCTTCCGGGAGCAAAGCTGATATTGTGATAGTTCGGTCCGAGCGGAACCTCGAACAGGGGCTGGATGAGATCGTTTCCGGCATTGCCCCAATAGAACCGCGGATGCGCCATCAGAATGGTGACGCCGGTATAGATCAGCACGAGAACCGCGCCGGCGATCAGCCAGTGTGTCAGCCGCACCCATAATCGGTGGCCACGCGACCCGATATTCGCTTCGGCTTCGCTCGCCCCTGTCATCCAACCTCCTGAGGCCTCAATGTGATTCCGCTAATTCATACTTGGCCATCCTGCTATTCAGAGGTCGGATATTCACCGGAATAGCGGTCATCCGCGGCATGGCGTTTATGTGCTGATAGTCCTGATCGGCCGCCATGAGGGCTCCTACGCAAACGCCCCCATCTTCATCCATCTCCTCGCCCGGGACCATACCCCAGCCATGCGCGATGGATATCACCCCAGGCCGCATCGTCTCATCTGCCTCGGCGATCGCCGTGATCCTGCCGACATCAGATTCGAGTTCAATATGATCGCCATTCTCTAAACTCAGAGCAGTCATGTCGTCGGGATGAATAAAGGCAGGATTAAACTTCGATTTTGCACGAATGCTCGGCATGCCGATCGTGCCGACGCTGTTGAATACATGCCGCATTCGACGACTGCTAACCAGATAGCTGAATTTCTTGCCGTGGCTGACGATGTTGCCAGGCGCGATCTCATATCGGAGAGCTTCTTCCAGTTCGGCCCTCACGTCATCAGGCATCACATCGAACTTGGCCGTGCCTTCCGGTCGAGGGGGAGCCACATAGGATGACGGGAATTCGAATGAATGGCCGCTGGGATATTTTTTCATCTCGTCCAGCGATACGCGGCCATCCGCAGCGCGAATGCTGAGCAGATCGTCGGTGGTAACCGTATCCAAATCCAGATAGGTCGTGTGATTATATTGAATCTGCAACCCGAGCCTTTTTGCAAGACCCGTATATAGCTGCCAGTCCTCGATCAGTTCAGACCCGGCGGGGGGCGAAACAACCGGCGGTGTATATTGTATCCAGTTTATGTCTGTGAAGACTACGGTGGGAATTGTCAGCGGCAAATCCGCACGTTCATAGGGCATCGTCGGGGGTAATATATAGTCGCAATATCGGGCAGTCTGCGTCATGAACGGATCGATAAGCACCGACAATTCCAGCGCCTCCATCGCTTCAACCATGCGCTTCTGACCCGGAATCGCGATGACCGGATTGCCACCCTGGATCAGCAGCCCACGGATTTGCCCCTTGCCCGGGGTGAGGATCTCGTCCGGAAGCGCACCGGTCATCTCCTCCCTGTTGAGAAGTGTGCCCATCCCGCGGATGCGACCCGGCGGGAGCTTTTCCCACGTGCGACTCGCTGGGATCACCTCGGGATAGATCGGCCTCTCCGGACTGAGCATTTCGACAAGCGTGCGGTCACCCTCCCGAAGATAGCGACCGCATACGACGTTCAAGCAATCTACCAGATGCTGCGCAACATTCGAGTGCGGTCCAAAGTTGTTGCCGGTGCCGGTCGTAGCCGGTCCACGTCGCGAGTCATGCGCGAACATCTTGGCGGCCGCGCGCAGCTGGCCCTCCTTCAATCCGGCTCGGCGCGTCACCATGTCAGGTTCGAATGGGGAGACCGCCTCGCGCAGCGCGGCCATTCTCTCCGGACCGACGAACTGATCGCAGAACTCGCGGTCCTCCCATCCTTCCTCCAATATGATGCGAATAAGACCTGCGGCGATTGCCGCGTCCTGGCCCGGAATCGCCTGAAGATGGATATCCGCGTAACGAGCGGTTTCCGAAAGCCGGGGATCGATGACGATCAGTTTCATCCCCCTGGCTTTCGCCGCTTTTATCTTGCGGACCGGATCCGACATCAAGAAATTGAGCGAGGCGTGCGAGAGCACGGGATTGCCCCCGAACACCATCACGACATCCGCGGTATCGACGCGCTGCTGGCCCGCCGCCCAGAATCCCATGCGCTCATAGGACACCATCTTCGCGGACTGATCTATCGTGTTCGTCGTATAGAAGTGCCGAGACCCCAAGGCCTGCATGAATGGCGTATGGATCGAGAAGGCGGCAGAGTTGAAGTTTGCTCCGTTGCCGATGAACAGGCCTAGCGCTTCGGGTCCGTCCCGGTCCATGATATGCCGCATCTTCTCGGCAATCTCATCCAACGCCTGCTCAATGGAGATGCGCTCGAATGTCCCATCGGGCTGACGCTTCAAAGGATGGAGCAGGCGATCAGGACTGTATTGCGCTTCGTGGCTCTGCAAGCCTTTGAAACAGGCATAACCGTTGCTCATCGCATTGTCGTGATCACCGCGGATGCTGATGATCCGCTCCTGATCATCGACTGTCAGCTTTGTGCCGCAGCCCGCTGTACAAGTTCTGCAAAAGGACGGCACTGTCCGCACGGTCAGTCTCCCAGGGCGATTTCCAAGCGATCGGGCGAGATTGCTGGCCAGGAAAATCGCGATAAACAAAAAATCAGAGCGGCGATCTGCTTCAATCAGATAGCCCAGAGTAGCGTTAGTTCCCTGTCATGCCGGCTCGGCGGACAGTTCTTCGAGGACGTCTCGGGTCAATTCGGGGGTGAGCTTGATGAAATGCCCATCGACGGTCGGCGGGAAGGATGTGAGCCCGCCCAGTATGTCGGTCTTCGCCAGAATCACGGTCGGCCGGTCCGATGCCAGCGCATCATCCATGCCCTGCCGGAGCGCGTCCACGTCATGACCGTCGCATTCGATGACGTTCCAGCCGAAGGCACGCCATTTGTCAGCGATCGGTTCAACCGTCGTGACGAAGGTGACCGGACCGTCGACCTGGGAATTGTTGACGTCCATCACCGCGATCAGGTTGCCGACCTTGTGATGGGCGGCGAACATCGCCGCTTCCCAGGTCTGGCCTTCCTCCATCTCGCCGTCGCTGATCAGCGCGATCGTCCGCCCGCCGTCGCCGGCGAACCGCTGGGCAAGCGCCAGGCCGATGCCGCCCGAAAGCCCTTGGGCCAGCGAGCCGCAGGTGATGTCGACAACCGGTGTACGCTCCGTGCTGATCGCTTCCAGAAGCGCTTCGTCCTTGCCATAGTCCGCGAGCGCCTCGCGCGGGATAAGGCCGATCTCCGCCGCCACGGCGTAGAAGGTGATGGCATAGTGCCCCGGCGACAGCACGAAGCGGTCCACGCCCTGGCGCCAATATCTCTCGCCGAAGATCACCGCCATGATCTCGGCCGTGCCGAGCGCCTGGCCCAGATAGCCGAAGCCCTGGATATCGACCATGTTGACGGCGTTGACGCGAATCCGCCGGGCGAGGTCTTCGGTGTTGGTGGGCTGTGTCATGCCCCATCCTCCTTGCAATATTCAAACATCTATAGCGACCGGCAGAAAGCCGCCGCGAAGACCGACGGTCTTGGGGAAGCCGGCCAGGCCATGGTCCCGCGCGGGCCCTTTCGGGCACCGGAAACTGTGAAACATGACCGCTGTCAGAAGCGAATGGGCGATGAGCAGGCCGGCTGCGATATGGATGACCATGGGCGGCAGAAAGCCCGCCCGGATGATCACGACCGCTCCGCCGATTTCCAGCAGGATCGCCAAAGCGAGCGCGATGCCGGGCATCGCCCTTCCCTTTTCCTTCAGCACGACCGTGATCGCAGCGAAATTGGCAGGCTTGTTGATCGACCCCGACCAGAGGGACATGCCTGCGAGGAGCACCTTCGCGAACAGATCGACTATCGGCATGGCACTTCCACCCGCTCTCCAATCAATGACGCTGGGCGCCGATCGCCGACAAATCGATCTCCATTAGCTGCCGGCGCCGAAATTCGAGCGGCGACACGCCCAGATCCTGCCGGAACCGCCGAGAGAAATAGGCATGGTCTTCGAACCCGCATTCGAACGCCACCTGGGAGACGCGCCTGTCGGTATAGATCAACAGCTCGCGCGCATGCTGCAGCCGCGCCTTGAGCAGAAGCTCGCCGAATGTCTGCCCGGTCACCCGCTTGATGCGGGCTGCCAGGCAGCTTGTAGAGATTGCGAGGTGACGGGCCGCTTCGTGGATCGACAGGTGCTCGGCAAGATTGGCCTCGATGAACTGGCGCAATTCGTCAATCTTGTCCGAAGCGCCCTCATGCTGCTCCATCTCGACCACCTCGATGATCTCGCTCTCAAATGCTTCCAACACCTCCAGCAGCAGGATGGACAGCTGCGCGCGCGCATATTGCTCCGAGCCCAGGCTTTGCGAGCCGTTGCGTTCGATCAGCGAGGTCCAGATCCTCTGGAGCTTCTCCGTCAGGCAGGGATCGCATTCGTAGCGCATCTGCTTCTGCCCCAAGAAGGGAAGAAGTTCGGGCGCTGCGCTCAGCGTGCTCGGGTGCGACCACAGGCGCTGGGCATCTGCCGGCAATTCGGGATGCAGGAATTTCAGGTTGAACTGGACGGAGAGGCTGGCGGTGTGCCCGACGATGGTTGCGCCATGGCGCAACCCTGGCGGGGTAAAGATCAGGCTGCCGGAATTGGCTTCGATCTCCAGACTGCCATGATGCTGCACCCGGCGGCCCGACAGGATCAGCAGCGCTTCGAAATGATCGTGCGCATGGACGGGAAAGACGCCGCCGCGATGGCTTTCCTGGCGAGCCAGGAAATATTCCCCAGTGTCGCCCAAGACGGTCGATGTCGAGAGATCGCTCACCATTTCCTCCCATTGCGGAGTTGCAGGAATTGACCTTGCTACTTGACCTAAGCATGCCAAGTCGAAGGCCGTTAGGATAACCAACTTGATTATTGGACGAAAGGCCCGTCGGGCCCGGCGGGCGACGAAGTCCAGCGCGGCCCAGTCGAGGTCGGCCCCGCGGCCGCCGTGGCTTCGAGAAAGCTGTCGCGAAGTAGGCAGCCAGGGAAGCGGCGCCTGCCGGTCCCTTGCGCTACTTCAATCGAGGTGGACCCCTTCGGACAAGAGTGCGCGTTCCGCGCTTATCCTTGGCGTCGATGAGGATGGGCGACTGCGCTACGCGGGCAAGGTCGGACGTGGGCCGTCAATGATGGCAAACCGCGTCGCGGCCGGGAATGGATGAGATACCTCTCTGTGCTCGACGGAACTCGCTTGGGCTCATACCGGCCTCCCGTACGAAGGCGGCGGAAAAGCTGCTGTGCGACGAAAAACCTACCTTATACGCGATTTGCTTGAGCGGCATTTCCGTCGAGCCAAGCAGCGCACATGCTGAGTTGAACTGATTTCGCGCGATATGGCGCGAGAGGGTAACGCCCGTCGCCGCTGAAAACAGCCGGTTAAGGTGGCGGCCGGACATGCCCAGTTCGTCGGCGATCATCGTGACCGTAGGGAGGCCATTGTAGTCGTGGAGCATTTCGTCGATGCGTCGGAGTTGCCATGACGCGAGCACGCTACCTTGCTCATGTGTCACGCGATCGAAGCGCATCAGTTCGACGAGAACCGTTGTCATCAGCGCTTCCACGAGGACGTTCGATCCAAAACTCGGGGCCTTTATCTCAATCAGCACCCGATGCAGGGCACTGGCTATACGGCCATTGTGGATGTCGACATCCGGCGGGGCCTCTGCCAGTTCGCGGAATTCTTCTCCTATCCGACGGAAAACCTCTTCGAGATCGAACTGGCACGCGAGAATACGGAAACTGCCGCCCGGGTTCATGCAGTGAAGCGTGAGATTGGCCGGACGGAAGACGATGCCGCCAGCCGTCAATTCATCGCTATATTGCTGCCCCCTCTTGATTCGGATCTTCGAAGGAGTGGGAGGCGGCTTGATCATGAGCGCCATGGTGGGATAGGGATCGCAATAGACATGCTCGACCGGCTCGGCCCAAGTATAGTTGCGTATCTCTAGTTCGCCGCCGCCGAAGCACTGCTTCGCCTCTGTCTTGAAATCCGCGCATTCCATCGTCAGCGTCCCGCAATAGGGCTGCGCCTAACGAAGTCGCGATGAAGCATATATCGGACCGAAGGCATGACGACTCTCCAACCAGATTTACGATTTTGTTTTCTCAGATGAACGATGCGCCAGGTTAGAACATCTGTAAAGACGGGGTCCGTTCGGCAAATCATGCGAAAAGCTGCACCGCTTTGCCTCCATCGACGTTCAGGCATGTGCCCGTGACGTAAGCAGCCGCATCCGACAGGAGAAACAGGATCGGCGCGGCGATCTCCTCGGCGCGCGCGGCGCGCAGCATCGGGATCTTGCTTTCGGCCGAAAGCTTCAGCGCCGGATCGGTATCGAAGAATTCGGCGGCATGGGGCGTCTCGACCAGCCCCGGGGCGATCGCGTTGACCCTGACGCCCGACGGCGCGCCCTCCATGGCTGCGACCGCGCTCAAATGGATGATCGCCGCCTTGCTGGCTGAATACGTCGCCATTCCCGGCATGGCCCTTAGTCCGTTGGTGGAGGAGATGTTGACGATCGATCCGCTGCCCTGCCGCGCCATGATCCGCATCGCTGCGCGCGTCCCCACAAATACGGCCTCGGCCCCTCCTCGAAAGGCTTCCCGCCATTGCTCGTTGCTGGCGTCTGCTACGGGGCCATAGGTATAGGAGGACGCATTGTTGACCAGGCCGTCCAGCCGCCCTTTGCTTTCGGCGACGCGGGTAATCGCCGCGTCGAGCGCCTCCGCATCGGTGACATCAACCGAACAGGCTTCCACGGAAACGTCCATCGCGCCTATCTCGTCGCGGAGCGCGTGCAACCGCTCGGCGTTGCGCGCGATCAGGACGATGTCGGCCCGCTCCTCGGCCAGCATCAGGGCCGTTGCCCTACCGATACCGAGCGTTGCGCCGGTCACGACGACAACCTTGCCGTTCATCGTTCTCGTCAGGCCCATCACATCCCCTCAATATGGTGTCGCGCATCGCCGCCGGCGCGCATGTCTTTCCATATCGACCGTCGCATCGACGTCGGTCGAAGGCGGGTGATCATGGGCATGCTTCATGTGCTTATGCTCCATAAGGCATCTCCATGCATTTGCATCGATCGGTCCACATCGCGCTAAAGGATGTCCGGTTCGAAACAGCAATCCGCGCTTGTGAGCCGTGCTGTACCAGCCAATAGCTGTATCGATGGCGAGCGAATGCAAGGCCCCGTCGCGCGGCCCAGCAGGACGGCGTGAGAGAATCATCCGCGCGGACGCCGTCTGAACTGGAGATTGAAAAGGATGTTGTCGGATGTCGCTCTGGTCGTGCGCGGCGGGACCATCGTCGATGGGACGGGCAAGCCCCCCTTCAAGGCGGATATCAGGATTCAGGGCGACAGGATCGTCGCGGGCGGGGCCGGGATCCCCGAGCCGATCCCATCTCCCTGCACGGCGTCACGACGATATTGATCGGCAATTGCAGCCTGGGCCTCGCCCCGGTACGCGCGGCCGACGTAGACATGCTCGGTGCGCTGTTCAGTTATATCGAGGATCTGCCCCGAGACCTCTTCGCTTCGGAAATTCCCTGGAACTGGGTAAGCTTTCCGCAATATGCCGCGACGATGCGCGATCGCCGATGGGGCGTGAACATCGCGGCCCTGGTGAGCCATTCGCTGCTGCGCCAATATGAAATGGGCGGCAAGGCCTGGAGCGACCCGGCCTCGCCCGATCAGGCCCGCGCCATCGCCACGACCGCCGAGGCCGCGATGGCTTCGGGGGCTTTCGGCATCTCGACCTCGCGGTTCGATCGGTCACCCGCAGGCGATCCGGTGCCGAGCTTCCATGCCGACGATGCGGAGCTGGGCGGCCTGTTCGAGGCCGTCGCCTCGCACGGCGGGCTGGTGCAGGTCATTGCCGATCTGAGCGACACCGAGACCTGGATCCGCGACCTCCGCCGCTTCGGAGAGCATGCGGGCCGGGACAACGTGCCGGTGGTGTCGAACGGCATTTATCAGCGCGCCGACGATCCCGCCCAAGCGGCGGCGCTGCTGGAAGCCGGCCGCGACATGCAGCACGCTGGAATCCCGTTCTACCACATGGTCTCTCCGCGCTCGATCGAGCTGTTGGTCAGCTTCAAGCAGAGCATGTTGTTCATCTATGTGCCGGCTTTCAACGAGATGGTTCAGCCATCGCTGTCGCGCGAAGAAAAGCTGTCGATGCTCGCTGATCCCGAATGGCGCGTGCGTGCGCGCTTCGACTGGGATAATATGAAGGGTGGTTTCCCGAGCAACGGCGCCGAGAGGTCGCTGCGCATCATCAAGGTGGGGACACCCGCCAACGAACCTTACCTCGGCAAAACCTTCGACATCATCCTCGACGCCCGGCAGGGCCATCCGGCCGACATAATCGCCGACTGGGTGATCGAGAATGATCTCGAGGCGGAATTCGTCCACCGCTACACCAACACCGATCCGGAAGCAGTGGCCGAACTTCTCGCAGCGCCCGAGAATGTGATCGGGGCCAGCGATGCGGGAGCACATGTCGGCATGTTCGACGGCGCCGGGGACAGCACCTGCGTGCTTGCCGAATATGTGCGCGATCGCAAGGCGATGACGATCGAGGAAGCGATCGCGCGGATGACCGGTGACCTCGCCCAGCTCATCGGGCTCGCCGATCGCGGTATCATCCGGACAGGTAAGATCGCCGATCTGTTCGTGTTCGATCTCGATGCGCTGCATTGGGCTCCGGAGATCAAGGTAACCGACCTCCCTAACGGTCATGCGCGCTTCCGCCGTCCGCCGGGCGGCATCCGCTACACGCTGATCGGCGGCAAGATCGTCCAGCGGGACGGCCGCTACCTCAGCGGCCTGCACGGCCGTTTCCTGGGTCCGGCGGATCGCACCGTCGCGACCGGCGTGGACAGGAGCGCGCGCCGATGACCGATCGGCCGGAACCGATGCCCGACCAGGCGGCCTTCATCTCCTTGCGCGACGGCGCGTCGTCGGAAATTCGGCCGAGTCTCGCCACCGATCGAGTTACGCGCTGGCATGGCGATCATGACGTGATCGTAATCGGTTTTGGCCTTGCCGGCGCCAGTGCGGCCCTGGAAGCCGCGGACCAGGGACAGGATGTCCTGCTGGTTGATCGGTTCGACGGCGGCGGCTCCAGCCAGATGAGCGGCGGTATCGTCTATGCCGGGGGCGGCACGCACGTCCAGAAAGCCTTTGGCGTCGAGGACTCGCCCGCCGCGATGGCCGATTATCTGCGGCGAGAAGTCGGGGGCTTCGTTTCCGACGAAACGGTGCGGCGTTTTGCCGAGGACAGCTGCGATTCGCTGGCGTTTCTCGAACGCCATAACGTGCATTTCAGCGGGCCGCGCGCGCCGAAGAAAACATCCTATCCGACCGATGAATTCTATCTCTATTTTTCCGACAACGGTGAGGCGCCCGCTTATCGCGGAGCGCATCCGCCCGCCGAGCGGGGGCATCGGGTCAAGAATCCAGAGCTGGTCCCCGGCGCGCGCCAGCTAGAAGGCGTCAAGCCGCACGGTGGATTCTCCGAGGGTGGAGATTGCGGCTGGTATCTGATGGCGGCGATGAAGGAGGCGGTTCGGGATTGTCCCCGCATCACCGTCCTGCGCCAGGCCAGGGCCGTGCGGCTGGTGACCGAGCAAGAGCGCGTCATTGGCGTGGAGATGTCGTCGTTGCGCGGGCCAGCCGCTGCCCTGCATCGCTGGGCGGAGCGCATGGCCAACAAGCTGACCTTGCAGGTCGTTGGCGGCCACCGGCCGTTCGCCGCGCTGTTCCGCACCCTGGAGGTATTCGGCAGGCGGCGTCGTTTCCGGGGCCGATCAGGCGTCGTGATCGCAGCGGGCGGCTATATACGGAACCGCGCGATGATCGACCGCTTCGCGCCGGACTATGCACGGACGATGCCGATCGGCAGCTTCGGCGACGACGGCGCGGGTATCCGCCTGGGCGTGTCGGCCGGGGGCGCGGCCGACCATCTCGACCGTGTATCAGCGTGGCGATTCATCAATCCACCGTTTGACTGGACGAAGGGCGTGATCATCGGCGCGGCGGGAACCCGGCTGGTGAATGAGGAACTTTATGGCGCCCATATCGCCCGCGCGATGTGCGAGGCTTCGGGCGGACGGGCGTGGCTGGTCTGCGACGCGGCGATCTGGGCGTCGGCCTTTGCCGAAGTCGATGCGGGCAGACTGTTCGACTTTCAAAAATTCCCGGTCAACCTGGCGAAAAGCAGGGCGCTGTCGGCAGACAGCATCGAGGCGTTGGCGGCGGCGATGGGAGTGCCTTGCGCACCCATGCGGGAGGCGATCCGGTCGTACAGCGACGATGCGGCGACCGGCGCGGTCGATTCCCTTGGGAAAAGCGACGACTGCCGTCAGGCCTTCGCAGCCGGCCCTTATTATGCCGTCAGCCTCGCCCATGAAATGCCGGTCAGCCCGTTGTCCGCGATCAGCACGGGAGGCCTGCGCGTCGAGGAATCCAGCGGCAATGTGCTGGACGCGGCGGGCGGAAAGGTCGCAGGGCTGTTCGCGGCGGGACGAAGTGCGGTCGGGCTGCCGGTCAACAATTATGTGAGCGGACTGTCGCTCGCCGATTGCGTCTGGTCGGGACGCCGCGCCGCTGCGGCTATCGCGGCGGCCGCGCGCCAGGACTGAACAGCGGGATATGGATGACGATGCCATGAACACTACCCCCGACGCCATCCTGTTCGAAGATCGCGATGATGGGATCGCCATCCTGCGGCTGAACAGCCCCGCTACCCTTAATGCCCTGACACGCGAAAGCGTCGCGCTTCTGAACGAGCGGCTCGATGCGATCGCCCAGACCACGTCGGTGCGGGCCGTGGTACTGACCGGAGTGGGACGCGGTTTCTGCGCGGGCCAGGATGTCGGCGTAGCGAAGACGCGCGGCGACGGTTCCGGCAACGGGGTCGTCGAGCGAATGCTCTGGCAGGAACGCTATTCGGGCATGGTGCAGCGACTGATCGGATTGCCGCAAGCCGTGATCGCGGCTGTGAACGGCCCCGCCGCGGGCGTCGGCATGGCATTGGCGCTGGGGGCCGACATCCGCATCGTGTCCCGATCCGCGAAATTTGTGATCGGCTCGATCCGCCTGGGACTGCTCGGCGGCGAAAGCGGGATCAGCTATCTGCTGCCGCAACTGATCGGCGCGTCGCGCGCGTTCGAGATCATGCTCACGGGGCGTACGATCCGCGCACAGGAAGCCGATCTGATCGGGCTCGCGGCCGACATCGTCGACGACGACCAATGCGAGGCGAGAGCACTGGAGATCGCGAGCCAGATCGTCGCGAACAGTCCGTTCGGCGTCGCCTATACGAAGCGGCTGATGTGGGACAATCTCGATGCCAGCCGGCAGACCGCGCTCAACGCCGAGAACGCGACCCAGATCCTGGCATCAATGACGTCGGATTATAAAGAGGCCCTGGCGGCGTTCGTCGAAAAGCGCCCCGCAAGCTTCAAGGGGGCGTGACGGTCCAGGCCGCCGTCCCTTTCCGGCGCGCCGGACCCAGCGAGCTTCAGCCGAAATCCTGCGATGCGTCGATCGCGTGCAGCCCGCCGTCCACGGGGATGGACGTGGCGGTAATGTAGGAGGATTCGCGAGACAGCAGAAAGGCGACAACGGCCGCAAGTTCCTCGGGTCGCCCAGGCCGTTTCAGGGGAACAAGGCGAGTCGCATGATCGTAGGCACCCTCGATGCCGCCGAAGCGATCGGCAAGCTGGCGCATCCCGGCATCCGCCATTTCGGTCCTCGTCCAGCCGGGCAGAACGACATTAGCGCGAATTCCGCTGGACGCCTCCTCGACCGCTATCGTCCGGACGAGGGCGGTCAGCGCGGCCTTGGAGCTGACATAGGCCGCATAGCCCGCCGTGGCGCGCTGAGCGCCAAGCGACGATATTGCCACGACGCCTCCCCGAGCCTCGCGCAGCGCGGGCAGGGCCGCCTGAACGAGCCAGAGGACAGCTTCCAAATTGACGTCGAGGGTCCTGCGCCATGTATTGGCGTCCAGTGCTTCCACCGCAGCATATTCGAATATGCCGGCGTTGCAGACCAGCCCACCAATCCGCCCGAAGTGCTCCAACGTGCGGGCGACGATAGTGGCGCCGACGCCCGGCGTGGCGACGTCGCCGGCGATGGCAAGACAACCCGTTTCACGCGCAATCTCTTCCAGCCGGTCCGTGCGCCTGCCCACGGCCGCGACCTGCCAGCCGTCCGACGTCAGGCGCCGGACCACGGCAGCGCCGATGCCGCTGCCGCCCCCGGTGACGATCGCCACGTCCTTCGTCATGTCATGCGCTCTCAGCCATGCAACAGGCTTTCGACCCTGGCGTCCGACGCCTCGGGCGCAATGTCGAAATATTCGCGGGTCAGCCGCGCGACGAGATCGTGTACCGACGGGATGTCGTGGATCAAGTCGATGCCCTGTCCGGCGCTCCAGATCGTCGCCCATGGCCGGGCGCCTTCGGGCAGATGCGAATAGTCCGACTTGTGGTTGAACTTGCCGTCCGGCGGCGGGGGCAGGTTGTCGGGATCGAGCCCGTGCTGCGCAAGCGATGCACGAAGCCAGTTGGCGGGCGCGCCGCCGAGGCCGTTGGTGAAAATCAGATCTTTCGAACCGCCGTCGACGATCATCTGCTTATAGGCGTCATCCGCCGCGGCCTCGCGGGTAGCGATGAAGCGCGTGCCCATATAAGCCATGTCGGCGCCCAGAGCCAGCGCGGCGCGGATCGATGCGCCGTCGGTCAGGCCCCCGGCCATCGTGACGATGCCATCGAACATGGCGCGGATCCGCGATACCAGCGCGAGATGGGACAGCGTGCCCGAATGGCCGCCGCCGCCCGCGCCGATTGCGTTGATCCCGTCGGCCCCGGCCTCAATCGCCTTTTCGGCAAAACGGATCGCGGTCGCGTCGCACAATATCTTGCCCCCCTGATCATGGACACGCTGGATCAACTCGGTGGGATTGCCGGTGGCGCTGATAAAGATACTGACGCCCTGTTCATGACAGAAGGCCAGGTTCTCGCGCATCTCCACTTCGTCGAGTGCCGTCGAGATGTTGATCGCGAGCGGCCCGATCGGGCGGCCAGGATGGGCATCGCGGAACCGCTCGGTCGCGTCATTGATCTCCCGGATCGCCGCCTTGAAGCTTTGGAAATCACGGAAATTATGCCGCGGCAGGCCACCAACGATGCCTGCGGTCCGGCAGGCGATCATGAGATCGACGCCGCTGATGAAGAACATCGGTGCGCAAATCAGGGGCAGCGCCAGGCCCGCCGCCGATTTCGCGCCATCATTCCGCAACGCGTTATCCTTCCTGGCCATTCCATATTCCCCCGATGCGAGGGATCACAGGATGATCCCAACCTTGTTGTAACCCGCGACGGTACCGATATCGTCGGCGAGCTCGATCTCGCTTTCCTCCAGGCGGAAGTCGGGCGCCTTATCCAGAAGAGCTTCGAGGAACGCCTTGACCTCAAGCCGGGCCAAGTGTGAGCCGAGGCAGCGATGTGGCCCCATCCCGAAGGAATAGTGGCGGATTAACTCGCGGCGAAAATCGATCTTGTGTGGATCGTCGTATTCGGCAGGGTCGCGGTTCGCCGCCGCCCATGACATGAAGACATGTTCGCCGGCCTCGATATGCTGTCCGGCGATCGTTACGGGCTTTACCGCGCACCGTGAATTACCCTGGGTCGGCGGGAAGACCCGCAGGAACTCCTCAATCGCATTATCGATCAGGTGTCGGTTCTCGTTCAGGTCGTGCAGATACTCGGGGTTGTGGCCCAGGAACACGCTGATGCGCCCCATCAGCGCCTGCGCGGTGTCGAAGCCACCGCCGAAGATGATGAGCACCATGCTCTGGATCTCGTCCATGCGGAGCTTCCGGCCCGCCATGTCGACATCAAACAGATATTCCAGGATGCTGCCGGGCGGCGGATCGGGCCGCAGGCGCGCGATCTCGGCATTCATCTCGCGTTCCATCTCGGACATCATCGCGAGCTTTTCCTCGCGCGGCGCGGCGCTGTAGACCAGTTCGTGCAGGGGATGGGCATATTTGTACCAGTCAGCGGGATTGAATCCGGCCATCTTCAGCGTCGTGATGGCGGTGAGCGGCTGGCCGACATCCATGACAAGATCACCGCCGCCCCGCGCTACCAGCTTGTCCATCAGCGCGTTCGCCTCGTCGCGCACGGCCTGCGCTAATTGCGCCATCTTTTTCGGGGCGAACAGCGGGTTGAGGATGGCGCGATAATCGTAGAGCTCGGGTGGGTCCGAATGCAGCGGGATCATCCGCGTATCGGTGCCATCCGGAATGGTCTCGCCCTGCGCGCTCGAGAAGACCTCGGCGTTCTTTGCGATTTCCAACACATGCTCGCCGGTCGTCGCTACCCAGAAGCCACCCCAGGCCTCGCTATGCACGAAGGGGCAATGCCGCTGCATATGCTCGAGGATTTCGGCGGAATGCTCGCGATATTCGGGGCCGTGATGGTCGAATCGCGCAGCCAGCGCGGCAATCTTCTCGTCCGATAATTTTTGCGATGTGGTCATCGATTATATCGCCTCGGAAATCGGCGGTCTGCCGGTGCACCCCACTGTTTAAGGGCACATCCCGGCCACCGATCAATCGTCGAGTGTTGCGCGAACGGGACATGTTATCGTGATTGGCGGCACCCACCGGTCGCCCGCCCGACATCAGGAACGACGCGTTGTCCACCGGGCCGGCCGCTTCTCCAGGAACGCCTTCGGTCCTTCCTCGAAATCGGGATGGCTCCAATGCGATTTCAGCAGTTCCCACCCATGATCGAGCGCCTCATGATAACCGACATCCTCTGATTTCCAGATCGCCCGTTTCGACAGGGCGGTAGCCTGGGGCGAGTTGCGGCATATCGATCGGGCCAGAGACAGCGCAGTGGTCATCACCGCCGCAGCGTCTTCTTCCAATATATCCACCAGGCCTAGCTGGTAGGCGCGCTCAGCCGACATGCGATAATCGCGACCGACGAGGGTCAGCAGCAGCGCGCTGCCGAGCGTCGCCCGCCTTGCGAGGCCGATATTCTCGATGGCGCCCACCGCGCCGACCGAGACATGGGTATCCATGAATTGTGCACTCTTCGGCGCGACGACGATGTCGGAATCCACCACGAAATGGAGCCCCCCGCCATTGACCAGCCCATTGACCGCACAGATCACTGGCTTCCACACGTCGCATTGACGCGGGGTGAAGCGATTGGCCTCCTTGTGGGGCACCGCCTCCTGTCCGACCAGGATGCCACCTTCGCCTTCCTTGCGCAGTCCGGACACCGACGCGCCGGTGCAGAAATGTCGTTCCCCGGCGCCAGTAATGATTGCGACCCGGATGCCGTCATCGCGGATGACCCGGGTCCAGGCCTCGTTAAGCGCCGTGATCATCGTGGAGGTGAGCGCATTGCCCTCATGGGGGCGATTGAGGGTAATGATCGCGGTCTGGTCGTCGACAACGAAACTCAATTCCAACTCGCTATTGTCCGTCATCTAATGCTCTCTACTGGAATGGAAACCGGGGTGGCGCGCGCCGATGCCGATCGTTGCGCGCCTGGCAGTCAAAGTACAAGCCGTCGTGACGATCTTCTTCGACCTCAGTCGATCAGCCTGCGCCGTATCGCGCTGTGGCCATGGCGGTCTTCCAGCCAATGTTGATCCCGCCCACCACTGCGTCGGCCAGCGGCAGGCGGACGCGGTCGTAGAATATTTCGCAGAACCTGGTCGGTCCGGCCATGGTCCGGATCGGACGAACGGTGATGCCCGGGCAGGTTCATCCGGCGATATTTGTCAAGGTTATGGAGACCATTCGCCCATCTCAAGCATCAAAGCTGTCGCCAAAGGGAAAAGCTCCTTCGACCTGCCCGTGACCATTGGCACAGCGGGCCGGTCCAGCGTAGCGTTCGATAAGGGCACGATGGCGCTCAGTCGCCAATCTGCCGACCGGCGCGATAGAGACAGGGGAGTGACACAAGATGAAAACCGCGATCATCACCGGCGCTGGAAGCGGGATCGGCCTGGCCACGGCAAAAGTGCTTCATGGCGCGGGGTTCGCGATCGTCGCCGTGGGCCGCACCCCGGACAAACTTTCGCGGCTGGCGGATGCGCTGAACGGAGAACGCATTGTCGCATGCCCGGCGGATGTCACGATGGACGAAGCGCCAGCGAACATCATCCGCTGTGCGCTCGACAGCTTCGGCTCCATCGATGTCTTGGTCAACAATGCCGGGGTCGGCAGCCCGAAACCGCTCCATGAAACCGACGACGCGTCGCTGGACGCTTTCCTGGACCTGATGCTGCGCGCGCCGTTCCGGCTGTGCCGCGAGGCGATCGGCCACATGAAGGCGGGCGCCAGCATCGTCAACATCACTTCCACCTTCGCGCATATCGGCGGGCGGCGGGGCGGCGCCTATTCGGCGGCCAAGGGCGGCCTGAAGGCGCTGACCGAGCATATGGCCTGCGAATATGGGCCGCGAGGAATCCGCAGCAACTGCGTGGCGCCCGGGGTGACGATGACCGACATGGTTCGCCACCGGTTCGCAGACGAAGCGTTTCGACGCAACAATATCGAGACGACGCCATATCCCCGGCTCGCCGAACCAGAAGATATGGCGGCGATGATCGCCTTTCTCTGCTCGCCCGGTTCCGAGATGATCAACGGCCAGTCGATCGTCGTCGACGGCGGCTGGACCAACACCAAATATCTCAGCCCGCGGGCGATCAACTCTACCTGGATCGATCCCGAATAGCGCGCGTGGCGGCCATGGGCGCGCAGGGGCCGGCTGGCAATTTCCATGGAAATTGGCCAAGAGGACGTGGGCTGTCATCCAATAGCAGGATACCGGAGCATGATCGGATTTGAAGGCAAGATCGGGGTCGTGACCGGCGGCGCCTCGGGCATCGGCGCTGCCGTCACACGCGGCTTCTCGAAGCACGGCGGCACCGCGGTGATCGTCGATTTCGACCAGAAGCGCGGCATGGACCTGATGGAGGATATCAGGGGCGGCGGCGGAAAGGCCGATTTCGTCGCCTGCGACCTACGCGAACGGTCCCAGATCGACGCCATGGTCGAGACGGTGGTCTCGCGCCATCGACGCATCGATTTCCTGCACAATAACGGCTACGCGATCTGGCGCGGCAACGATAGCGCCGCCCTGCTCGGCGGCGTCGGCGACGAGCAGTGGGACCATGTCATGAACGTGGGTCTCACCTCGGCCTTCCGCGTGTCGCGCAGCGTCCTTCCTGTCATGGCCTCGCAAGGCGGCGGATCGATCGTCAACACATCGTCTACGGCGGCCTATCATGCCGAACGCCATGTCGGGCCATATGCGGTGGCAAAGGCCGGAATCTCCCAGCTGACGCGCGCGATCGCGGTCGAATATGCGAGCAGTGGAATCCGATGCAACGCGGTCTGCCCGGGTGTGATCAACACGCCGCTGATCGCTGGCGCGCCGCTCGACGCGAGCTTCATCGACGGCATCCCGCTCGGTCGGCTCGGCGAAGCGGAGGAGATCGCCAACGTCATCCTGTTCCTGGCGTCGGACGTCGCCAGCTACGTCACCGGGGCGCTGATCGTGGCGGATGGCGGCCGGACGATCTGACGTTCTCGGCCGATCGACAAAAGACGCCTGCTCTCCTGCCAGGGGGTGGCAGAGGGAGGCGGGACGCTTGTCCGATCACCTTTCAGCGGGTTATCCGTGAATGCCCGCGCGAGAGGCCGAGCAATCTGTAGGACAGATCCTCGGCCGATCGCTTTCCCTTGGCGAAGGCGGCGGCGCCGACGAAGTCTTCGATCAGAGGCGTGCTCGCCGACCAATCGACGATGCAGGTACGCTCCTTGATCTTCCATTCGCCCTCGCGGCGTTCGACCTTGTCCAGATAGCGGCCCATCATATGGTCCAGCATGTCCTGCCCGTCATGCTGGCGGGTCATCGTACAGTAGAAATAGGTTTCCGAGCCGCCCTGGTCGCCGTCCACCCTGATCCGCGACTGGCCGAGCAGGTGCAGGCATCCCTCCCAGCGGGTCAGTAGCTCGCGGGTCGCGCTGTCGGCGAAATTCCATCCGGTGTCCTTGATCGGGCCGTGGTCATCCCAACTGTCCGGATGGTACACGTCGATCGTTGCCTGCGCGTCGGCGCGATCCTGAGCGTGCACATAGGCCTCCAGAAGCTCCCGGATTTCGAAATGGTCCAGAAGAAGCTGCATCTTGTCGTTCATGACGACCCTCCAGGCGGATGATCTTCCGATCGTATGATGGCGACGCCGGCCGTCCGGAACGGGCCGTCGACATCGCCATCTGGTCAACCCTTGGTCCGATCAGAACTTGATCGATCCCGTGACGCCATATGTCCGGGGATCGCCCCAGCGGCAGGCGGTGTAGCCGATGCTCGTATTGTCCGAGCAACTGAGCTTGTAGGACTTGTCGGTGAGGTTCTGGGCCCAGAATGCCAGGGCGAACTGGGTTTCCCCAACGTCCCGCAAGGTCAGGCGGGCGTTCAGCACGCCAAATCCCGGCGTCGTTGCCACGCCCAGATTGGAATTGCCGACGGTCTTGTTCCGATAGGCATAGTTGACGTTCAGTGACGGCTTGGCGAAGCTTTCGGCCACGAACCTGGGCTCATATGTCACGGACACATTCATCGTGTGGCGTGGAATGCCGACGAACTCCTGGCCGTCCAGATCGAGCCCACTTGTATAGTCGATCGGATTGGTGCTGCTTACCGGCGTGGTGATGTCGCGCGGCTGCGGAATTACGGTGCCGCTACCATAGCGCCCAACCTGATACGAATAGCCAAAGTCCAGGATCAGTTCGGGTGTCGGCTTGAACGACGCCTCAACTTCGACGCCCTTGATCGTCGCCTGGCCCACATTGAACAGGATAAGGTCGGTATAGGACGCGGTACACGCATCGGTGACGCAGAAGGGAATGATCGCCTGCGTCTGTATCTTCTTATATTTGCCGTAGAATCCCGCGACGTTCACCCGATAGGGCCGCCCGCCGATCCGACCCTGATGCTTGATGCCCAGTTCGACGTCGGTCAGACGCTCGGGACCGAAGAAGGCGAAATCAAGATTGGCGGTGACGGGATTGACACCGCCGGCCTTATATCCTCGACGATTGGCCAGATAGACCAGGGTCTGCTGCGCCAGCTGATATTCGAGCGACGCCGACCAGGTCAGCGCCTTGAAGCTCTTGGCGCCCCCGAGATAGCATTGGCTTGCCGAATTGAAGCCCACCGCCGCGGCGCCGGTGCCGGCCACCGTGGCGCAGACGCCGCCTGGCGCCGGCCATTGCTGAACCAGGGCGAGGCTGTTGGAATAGAACAGCTCGTTCGTGAAGTTCCGCTTGTCCCACGTATGCCGAGCGCCCAGCGTCAGGCGCAGTCCGTCCGCCCCCATGGCAGAGAAATCATAGGTCCCCTGGGCGAATATGGCGTAGGAATCCGAATCCACATTGGTGTTGTAGTATCGGACGGCAGCCGGATAGAGCGACACCGGCCCCGCAATGAACAGCGACGTGTTCCGGAAGTTATAGTCATTGTGGCTGTAGAACAGACCGATGATGCCCGACAGGTTCTGCGACTTTACGATAAGCTGCAGCTCGTCGCCCACATCCTTGTTCAGTCCGTAATTGCGTGAGACCAGATTGATGAAGTCACCCGGATAGCTAGCCGGCAGGCCGGGTACGCCGAGGCCGGACAGGAATGGCGTCAGGTTGACCGTCATGCCGGCGCCGCCCCCTGGATCCTGCGTCTCGTCCGCGCGCTCGTACCGATAGCCGAAGATGTTGCGCAGGCTGAGCGTGTCGTTCAGTTCGAGCGTGGTGGTGTCGCTGACGCCATATGCCTTGGTCGTGCTGGACAGGGGCAGGGCCGGGTTGAGGGGCCCAAGCGGCGTGCTGACCGGCGTCGCGAAGGTGGTGCGCCCAGTATAGAGGTCGACGCGGAACGGGCTACCGCTCCGCTGCAGTAGATTGCCGTTCACCAACGCGGTTCCTCCGCCGATCTGGCTCTGCCTCTGGACGAACTGCTGCGTGAGCAGCGAAACGAGAGCACCGAAACCGGTGGCGTTTAACGGAGCGGAGTCGATGATCGCCGGCGAAGGCAGCTGGTTGGCATGATAATAGTCGAACACCGCGACATTCTCGAGCCGCTCGATAGGCCGCGCGAGCACGCTGACACGGAAACTCTCGTTGCGGCGATCGCCCAGGTCGTCCCCGCGCGGGTTGACGTTCTTGAACACGCCGTCGCGCCGTTCGATGTTGCCGGCCACGCGCACCGCCAACTTGTCGTCGATCACCGAGAGGTTGAGCACCGCCGTGCCGTGGATGAGATTGTAATTGCCATATTCGAGCGTCATCGATCCTTCCGTGTCGAAGGTGGGCTTGTTGGTGGTGAACACCATGGCGCCGCCCAGCGAGTTCTTGCCGAACAGCGTTCCCTGCGGGCCCCGCAGGGCCTGGACGTCGTGGAGATCGTACAATGTGATGCCGCGCGGTCGATGGGGCACGCCATCGAAGTAGACGATCACATTCTCATCGGTGAACAGCTGCTGCCGCTGGCCGCGAATGATGAACTCGATATTTTCCGGGGAGAGGTTGCCCTGCTTGATCTGGAGGTTGGGGACGCTGAACTGGAGGTCGCGAACCGCGCTCACATTCTTTTCGGTGAGCATGTCGCCGGACACGGTGGTCACCGAGATTGGCACGGTCTGCTGGTTCTCTTCCACCCGTCGAGCGGTGACGACTATGTCCCCCAGCGAGTCCGGGGCCTGGGTCGTATCGGCCAGGCTCGACGAAACGGGCTGTGCGATCGATTGCCCCGGCGACATCCAGAGCAACGTTGCGAAGGCGACGCCGCTCGCAGTGCTACGAAATTTCATCCCTGCCCTCCTAGAATGTTATCGTTTAATATTATCGTTGAATATATAATTATTATCGCACTATGAATGAACTTCCTCTTTTCAATCCCAATACTTCATAAGATAAGTCATCCTGCGATCGAGCCCCCTGGATAAACAGCGACCTTCCCTTGGTGAAATCTTCCGTGAGGGGAGAACTTCCCGACCAGTCGCAGATGCAGCGCCGATTCCTGATGCGCCATTGGCTGTCGACGCGCTCGAATTGGTCGATATAGCGGCCGACGAAGGTGTCGAGCATCGTCCGGTCGCCATCCTCGCGGGTCAGTGTCGAGTAGAGATAGGTTTCGGCGCCTGCGGAATCGCCGGTCACCTTGATTCTCGACTGGCCAAGAAGATGGCCACACATGCTCCAATTTTCGATCAGGCTATTCGTGCAATCGACCGCGAACTGCTTGCCGTTACATTTGAATGGACCATGGTCATCCCAGCTGTCATCGAAGTACACCTCGGCCAGGGCCGCCGCATCTGCCCGGTCGCAGGCATGAACATAGGCTTCGATCACCTCGCGAATGTCGAAATGATCGATAAGCTGCTGAAGCTTATCCTCTTTATTTTTCATAGTAATCACTTCCATTCCTAAGATTTTTCCCGTTATTTTATCACATTTGGCAAGAACAGGTCATCCCCTCCCTTGCTTAGTTCGGAAAGTCTCAATGTGTGTTCCCGCCATCGTCACCCGATTTTAGCGCAGACAAACGCTCCGATCGGCAACACATATCAAGCAGCAATTGGCAATCTGGCGATGGTCGAAAAAATGTCCTTTTCGCGACAGTCAGGGGATATTAGCCTATCGCCGCTACGGTGAGATGATGCCGGTCGAGGAACGGATCGCCACAATCGGTTCGTTTTGCGCAGGATGGCCTTGCGACTTACGGACGAGCAACGGGGCTCGGATGGGGTCGGCCGCAATCGCGCTTGCGGAATGGATAGGACGGATTCAGATATGGCGACCGCAAAAGACTATGGCCTGGGCAGTTTCACCTTCCCGCGCGGATGGTTCATGGTGGCCGATGCCGAACAGCTTGCCGATCGACCGCTTAGCGTGCGATTTTTCGGTCAGGATATGGTGCTCTACCGAGGCGAAAGCGGGAAACCGTATATGGTTTCCGCATATTGCCCACACATGAGAACACACATCGGCAAGAGCACGACATCGTTCATGGCGCAACGCGGCGACCAAGTGCAGGGCGAGTCGATCCGCTGTCCTTATCATGCCTGGCGTTTCGGCCCGGACGGGAAATGCAATCACATTCCCTATTCCGACAGCATTCCCGCGGGCGCAAAGTTGGAAGCTTTTCCTGTCGTCGAGCGCTACAACGCTATTTTCCACTGGCATGACCCCGAGGGTCAGGAGCCCGATTATCCACTGCCCGACATCCCCGAATGGGATGATCCCCAGTATGTCCGCTGGCATTTCGATGATCTGGGGCCAATCGGTATCCATCAACTGGAAGTGATCGACAATATCTGCGACATCCAGCATCTGTACCCAGTTCACGCATCCCACCAGAGCTATTTCGAGAACATCATAAGCGGCCATCGAATCTGGCAACTGATGGGCGGAAAACACGAAATGCTAGGCGTCGATGCCGACATCACAGAGTTCAACACCTTCTACACCGGACCGGGCATCCTGATCTCCAAATTCTTCGGCGACATGCCGTCGATGATGTTCATCTGCCACACGCCGATCGACGATGGCTCGATCCATGCCTGGCACGCGACCCTGACTAGGATCGCGAAGCGCGTGCCGACCGACGAGGATGTAGCGGCAGCTAGGGCGTACCAGAAACTGAGCCGGGATGGCCTGGCGCAGGATTTTGAGATCTGGGCGAACAAAGAAAGTTGCCTGCGCCCCATGCAGATGCCGCGAGATGGAAACTTCCTCAAGGTCCGGACCTGGTACAGGCAATTCTATAATAGCAGGGCCGATATTGCCGACATCCTCGAACGCTGCGAGGGCCGCTATGTCATTCCCGGGATGCCCGATGCCGCCCACGGCAATGCCCGCGCAGAAATCATCTCCGCCGGGATTTGATCGGACGATTGATGTTAGGCGGCGACCTCGCGGTTATCACAACCTCAAATCTGTGCCATCGGCGCTGATGGAGGACACCGCGCCGCCAGCCGGTGCTGCGTCTGCTGATACACCGCCGCCTATTCACCGTGCGAAGTGACAGCCCGCCGCGTTCGCCTCGAACATGAAAAGCACGCCACTATTTCGAACGACATCGGGGAAATCGGGACGGCGATAAACGACAAATATAACCCGGCTGTTCCGACGATCCTCGACAAGCCTCAGATCAGGATCGCTCCGCAACATAGCCACTAGCGCCGCGTCGTGACGACCGGGCATGATGACCGCCCCTACAATCTGACCGCTCCGGGGCTGCAGCAGGTTCATGAAGCCGAACAAAAGCGATCCCAAAAGGCCGATGCCGATTGGGCGCAACCAGATCTGCCGCCAGGATGCATCATGCAGCAAGGGTATCGGCAAGTTGCGTTACCTCAAGGCTGACCTTGTCGACATTGCTGGTCAGCCGTGCCGCAGCTTCCGTAAGCATTTCCCGCTTGTCGGTGACCGCTGAAATGGCTGACTGGACGTTCTTCAGCTTTTCCATCGCCGCCTCGGATACGGATGCCGCCATGAGGACGTTATTTGCTATTTCATTGGTCGAGGAACGCTGCTGGGACGTCGCTACCGCGATCGCCGAAACCAGAACGTCCGATGCGGTAATGGATTGACGAATGGTTGCCATTGCCTCGACGGTGCGCGACGTTTCCGACGTCATGGATTCGATCAGGGCAGAGATTACCTTGGTTGTTTCCGAAGTCTGAGCTGCGAGTTCTTTCACCTCATACGCAACGACAGCAAACCCTTTGCCCAGCTCGCCTGAGCGCGCCGCTTCGATTGTTGCATTCAGGGACAGAAGACGTGTCCGTGCCGCGATGTCATTAATCAGCTTTGTGGCCCCCTGAATCTCGTTGCTGGTCTTGCTGAGGGTCGTGATAGTGGCGCTGGCGTCATCCACCATATCGGCCGCTTCGGAAGAATGCCTTGCGGCATCTGCAGCCCGCTGGCTGATTTCCGACACCGAAATCGCGAGTTCATGCGCCGCATTCGCAACCGTCGTCAGGGTTGCCGATATCTCCTTGGCGCCATCCAGCATTTCCGTGGTGGAATGATTGACGTCCTGGCTGCTCACGAACAGCGCCTCTGTCCCGTCCTCGACGGTCAGCGTGGCCGAACGGACCGATTCCCAAATCTCGGCGAAAGCCTGGGTCAGACGGCCGCGCACACTTGCCAGAACTTGTTCGCGAATGCCGCGGGATTCGGTCTCCAGGCGGGTTTTCTCGGCGAGCGCGGCATCCGCCCGACCAACGGCCGCGCGGGCTTCCTGCAATGAACTGTCTGCACGCGCCTTGGCGGCATTCGCCTCCAGCAATGAAGCGTCCGCCCGGGCAACAGCCGAATGCGCCGCATCGAGAGAAGTGACCGTCGCAAGCTCACCGGCCAGTAGATATCGACTAATGAACATCAGGGGAATAACCTGGGTAATGGCAATGCTGGCATGTATCGCAAGATTTATATAAGATGTTTCCGGGTTTGAATAATACCAAACAAATTGCGGGGCAAATACTGCCAATGTCACATGATGTATAACTACAATAACATTGTAAATTAATAGACTCCTCCAACACATGTAGGCCAGCAAAAATGTATTCGTGACGAAATACATCATATGCGCCATCTGTGTAGCGCCGTCACTAAACGGGCTTGCGGAAAAGATCAGCAGCATCAGCGCAACGGCAAGGCAACAGGCAACAAGTGTCCGCGTTGCGGCAGCCGTCGGATTACGCCAAGCAGCTTGCGCCACGGCAAGAAGGAGTCCGCACCCGGTCACCACGCACACCAGGAAGCCCTTGCCGGAAAAATAGGCCAGGATGATGGAAACGGCGTTGATCAACGCCAGGAACGCCACGAGGCCCCGGCTGGTAAGCATTCTGATACGCAGGACACTCGGAGGAGTGTCCTCGTCCATTCCGCAAGCAGCACGCATACGCTATATCTCGCCTACAAGCATCGTCTCTCGCGTCACACACATTAGAAGAATATGCTTAAATTTTTCCTACTGGCCCGCCTCAGAACAGAACCGGGCACTCCGCCAGCCACCGCTTCGGCGCCTCATACCGTGCAGCTTGGCGCACGCTGTCCATCCTGGTGGCATCGACGCCCAAAGAGAAAACATTGGGCAACGGGCGCGGACAACGCCGGGATATTCGTCCCGGCATAGAGCGCGCACGCATTTCCGTTCCAATCGTTTCGAAAAAGGCATCGCGGGCTTGTTCGCTCGGAAAACCGTGACGTCGAAAATAGTCCGACCAGACGTGTGTGTAGCCGGTGTCGGCGCTCTAGGCTGGATTACCTTCATGGTCGAAAGCACGTGGCACGGCAGGACGGATACGATGGCTAGAGCCGAAATACAGACTCCACGGCGTGGAGAAGTGATCCGGAAAATGGATGTCCGAACCATCGACGATCATGGGCTCAACATCCTCTTGGAACAGCTGATGGAGCATCGCTTCATCCTTCTCCCCGGTCAGGATTTGTCGAATGACGACTATGTAAGGTTTGGGAAGCGTTGGGGGCGACCGGTAATGCTGATCGCTCGTAAGAACACCTTGGACAGCCATCCCGAAATGATCATGCAGAGTAACAGGGAGGCGACTCCCGAGTTCATACGCAATGTCGCAAACCACTGGCATTGCGACAGCTCTTATGAAGCGGAAACTGCGACGTTCACCATGCTTTATGGGGTAGAGGCCCCTGAGGAAGGCGGCGAAACCCTTTTTGCGGACCTTGTCGCTGCTTATGAGGAACTCCCCGCCGATAAGCAGGCGTTTTATGACACCTTGTTAGTCAAGCATGCGACAAGCGCGGCAACACCTCTGCCTGATGAGTTTATCTCTGACTCATCTACTCTGCCGGATGACTTCAGAAAGGCGGTCAACTTTCCGGATCCTGTGACTCATCCATTGGTACGCACGCACCCGATCAATGGCCGCAAGGCTCTATATGGTCTCGGTGGCTCCGCATATGGCATCGAAGGATGGCCCGACGAGGAGGGGAACCGGCTCGTAATGGAGCTGCGCCAGTACGCGACGCAGGATAGGTTCAGGTCCGCCTGCAAGCTCATGCCCGGCGACATCCTTATCTGGGATAATTTCAGCACAATGCACCGCGCCACTCCGATCGCCTATAGCGACGCCCCGGGTGAACGCCGGCTCAATTACCGCATCAGCCTCAAGGGAGTCCCCGATTTCATTCGGGGGAATGGTCATGACCACCGCGGGCGTCCTCCCGCATGAAAGTTACGCGGAAAAAGCGACTCATTCGCGGCTTCATTTTGCAAGTCGATACGGCATGCACGGCTTCCTCAACATGTCGGGCGACCAATGGCCGCGATAGATAATGCCTATAACATCGACGACCTCGCACGGTTAGCCAAGCGGCGCCTGCCCCGTGGTCTTTACGAGTTCATCGACCGCGGCGCGGAAGATGAGGTTACGATGCGTGCCAACGTCGAAAGCATCAAGCGCGTCTTTTTTCGGCAGCGGGTCGGCGCCGATGTCTCCGTTCGGGACATCTCCGCAACCGTTTTCGGGGTAAGACAGTCTATGCCGCTCGGTATCGGCGTAACCGGCCTCTCGGGCATGTTGGCTTATGAGGGCGAATACAAGCTCGCTCGCGCCGCGGCGGCGGCAGGCGTGCCATATACTCTAGGTAACACAAATTTCGCTCCGATCAGTGAGATCAGAAAAATTTGCGGCGATTTGCTCTGGCGGCAAACCTATCCGCTGAAAAGCCGAGCAGCGATGGACCATGTGCTGCAGACTACTCGCGATGCCGGTGTCCGCGTGCTGGTGCTGACGATGGACTCGCCGATCGCCGGCAATCGTGAATATATGTATCGCAACGGCTTTCAGCCCGGGATGACCAATGCGCGCACCTATCGCGATATGCTGATGGCACCCCATTGGCTGTTCGGGACAGTACTCCGCTATATGATGAAAGGTGGCTTGCCGCAGATCGCCGATTTGCCGGCAGGGCATCGAGTATTTTTCGGCAGACGCAATACCGGCGCGGCTTTTCCGGCCGACGATTTCACTTGGGATGACGTTCGCAATTTGCGCCGGAAGTGGCAGGACGTCCTGGTTCTAAAGGGTCTGTCAACGGCGGAAGATGCGCGAATCGCGATGAACCTTGGCGCCGATGGCATCATTGTATCCAATCATGGCGGACGTAGCCTCGACGGCTGCGTTCCTTCCTTCGGCGCGCTGCCATCAATCGTTGATGCGGTAGCGCCGAAGATGACCGTAATGGTTGACGGCGGATTCAAGCGTGGCTCAGATATCTTAAAGGCGATCGCCGTTGGCGCATCCAGCGTGATGGTAGGTCGTGCGACGGTTTTTGGCCTTGCCGCGGGGGGGCAAGCGGGCGTTGCGCGCGCCCTCGAATTGCTGCAGCAAGAAACGAGCCGTGCTCTCGCTATGCTCGCTTGCACGTCGCTGTCACAGGTAAATCGCGATATGCTCGCTTTTGCCGGCGAGCGTACATACTGATGACGATTTATATCGCCCTGCGCTGAGGGGAACCTATCAAGCCCCTCGCCTTCAGGGAAGGGGGGACTCATGATCACCGCCACTTGGTATTGACCATCGGAACCATATTGCGAAGTTGGCCATATTTATCAGTGCGGCCGACACCTTCGCAAAAGCTGAAAGTTTCACACGGTAACCGTGCGCTCAGTTGCAGCCTTCGGCGATATCCATGCTGCACCAGAACAAACTCTGGATTCGCTCCATTTATGACGCAGTAAGCTTGACGCGCTGTCCGGATTCGTCAGACCGCATCTTTACCCGTCATTCTGCTCCAGCATCACCCCGCGAGATGCTTGGCGACGCGCCGCCCGGAGAACATGCAGTCGGCGAAAGACAGGCCGCTGACATAGATGTTCGAACAGACCCCAACGGCATTGCGCCCGGCCGCATAGAGGCCGGCTATGGGTTCGCCTGCGACGGACAGGACTTGGCCGTTTGCTTCGTCAACCTTGAGACCCCCGACCGACATCACCGACATCGGCAGGAACCGGCTGTCGACCGACGCATCGAGTGCGTAGAATGGCGCCGCGTCGATTTCCGCCATCTCGCCGACTCGCTTTTCGAATGGATCAGGACGCTGTCCCCGCGCCGCGATATTGTAGATTTCGAGAGTCTGGCGCAGCACGACTGGATCACAACCGATTTTGGCCGCCAATGCTTCGACATTCGCGGCCTTGACGCAGTTGAACATGTGGTTGAGCCGCGCAATGCCACGTTGGAAAGGCACGATCCGGGGATCGCCAGCCTGCTCGGCGGCGAGATTGCGCAACCGCGCGTCAAGGATGACCCAGGCCTTGCCATCGGCCTGCTTGACGATGGCATCGCCAAGCGATGCCCCGTACAGCGTTTCATTGACGAACCGCTCGCCACGGGCATTGACCATCGCGCCCCTTGCCCAGGCCTCTGGCGGATTGATGAAACGCCAGGCGCTGCAATGCTCCATCAGCTGCAAGGCCCCCTGGACCGATGCGCCCAGCATGATACCGCTGCCGTTGTCGCCGAGCGTGCCCATCGGCAAGCCCGCCGAAAACCGGGGCGCATAGTGATCGACCATCGGCTGATTCATGCAAAAACCACCCGCTGACAATAAAACCCCCCGACGTGCCCGAAGGAAGCGCGGCCGGCGATATCTTGCCTCCAGCGCATGGGCCCGTTTCAGATACCAGCGGCCGACGGCATACGCAGCGCCGGCCATCGGAAAACTGGACGGCAAGGCCGCGATCCATTTCGCCGCGGCCCCGAAATAGCGCGCGAAGCGTCCCGCCGCCTCGCTGGCGTCTGGGAAATGCATCACTTTCACGCCGACGACGCGGCCGTTGCGATCCATGACGATCTGGCGCGCCTCGCCATAGCGGTAATAATTGAGGCCCAGCCGCAGCGCCGCGTCGAGCAGGGGCCGATAAATGCCGAAGCCCAGCCCCCAGGCCTTCTTGCCGTTGGTCACGAAGGCGCGGTGCCCCCGCGCAGCGGGCTTGGCTCTGCGCGCATATGGCGCTGCCAGCGAGCTGTCGGGGTGATAGAGGAAATATTCGAGCGGTGGATAGGAGCATTTCTCCTTCCAGACCTTGCTGTTGAACCGTGCTCCATGACCGACAAGCCATTCAAACGTCGGTGCGCTGTCCTCGCAAAAGCGTCTCAGGGTCTCGTCCGACACCACGCCGTCGACCTCCAGCCTGAGATAGTCGAACATGTCGTCGACCGAGTCCGTCTCGCCAGCCTCATGCTGGATCGAGGTGCCTCCGCCCGCGTAATAGATGCCGCCATTTGCAGCCGTGGAGCCGCCCGCCGCGTAGCGATCGACGCCGATGACCTCGATCCCCTGTTCCAGACCATCGAGCGCAGCGGCGATGCCGGCGCCACCCAGCCCCACCACAACCAAGTCGGCGCTGTCATCCCATGCGTGGTCTTCAGGATCGTCGATGATCAGCGGCGGCTCGACTGCATCGGACCATCGCTGCCAATCCGGTCTATTATCAGGCAAACTCCACTCCTTCCCGATCATGTCGCCTGCAACGCGACCGGCTTAAGCTATTCGCAGACCTCGACGGTTGAAATCGCGTGGGCCGCCACCTCGAAAAGCAATGCCTCGTCAGCTTCGCGCATCTCCTTCGCCCGGCCTTGCATGGCGCCTGCCATCGCAGTTTCGAACGATTCCCGGGTCTCGAACGTGATCTCCGTAAGCACGTCGAACCCGGCGACCGTCTCGGGGAAGTAGTTGCGGCGATATTCGACGACCGCCGGCATCAGCTCGCGAATGAGCGGCGCGTGCTTGTTCTCGTAGTGATCGCGAAACTGCGCACGCGTCAGGCCGGGCGCCTTGCGCATCAGGGCCACAAGCTTGACAGACATACATCTCCCCTCAGGCCATCGCCCTGTCCGCCCGTGAGGCATATCGCCACTGGCAGACCTTGCGAAAGGCTATCGGCCCGGCAGAACCACCTGCTACGTCCAATCGGACGGTACGACGAAGAGGTGAACGCCGATCTTGTGCGGATGTTCTGTATCCACGGCACAAACGATAGGGGCACCCCGCCAAGCTCGTCATAGTCTAGTCGCACTGGAGGATGGCGCAGAGATCGGCCTGATTTATGGATTCAGCCTGACCCATGATTTCGATCGAGAGAGAGAGATGCCGATAGACACGCTCGACGTTCACCTCGATGATACCGGCATTCTGGCCATCATTATGGACAGGCCGCCGGCAAACGCCGTCGACGTGCCGATGTATATCCGCATAGCGGAAGTATTTGCGGGAATTGCCCGCTCGCAGGATGACATCCGCGTAGTAATCTTGAGCGGCAGGGGACGGCATTTTTGCGCCGGCAACGACCTTGACGAATTCGCCACGATGAATCCCGAGAATGCGACGGAACGGATGTGGCACGTGCGCGAAGCTTTTTTCGCGATCATGGGGTGCGCGGTGCCGGTGATCGGCGCGGTGCACGGATCGGCGCTCGGAACAGGCCTCGCCCTTGCCGCCTCCTGTGATTTCGTGGTTGCCGGGGCAGGCGCGTCGTTCGGCCTGCCCGAACTGACTGTCGGCGTCATGGGCGGCGCTCGACACTTGACGCGCCTCGCGCCGCAACCTTTGGTGCGGCGCATGTATTTCACCGGACAGCCCCTGTCGGCGGCGGCTTTCCAGGCTGCTGGCGGCGCGGTCATGGTCTGCGATGATGACGATCTGATGGCTACCGCGCATTCGCTTGCCGCCCGCATCGCGGCGCACAGCCCGACCGCTGTTCGGGTCAGCAAGCGGGTGCTGGACCGGATCGAATGGATGGACATTCGAGAGGGCTACCGCTTCGAACAGGCCGCGACCGAACGAATGAGCGGGCATCCCGACGCGAAGGAAGCGCTCAGCGCCTTTCGTGAAAGGCGTGCCCCGCAGTACCAGGCGCGAAGCGACGATCACCGCTGGTTTGGGGACTGATTTCCGCTATCCGTGCTCCAACTCGAAGGACGCGAGCGGAGCCAGACCGTTCTGGATCAGACTCGCCAGTTCAAACCGGCTATTGACGCCGGCCTTGGCATAGATCGCCCGCAGGTGCGCCCTGACGGTTGCATCCGCCACCGATAATTCGCTGGCAAGTTGGCGCACACCGGACACACGCATCAGCCCAATCGCCACCCGGGCCTCCGCCTGAGTAAAACCGAACATGTCACGCAGCGATGCCACGTCGAGGGGCGAAACAGTAGCGGCGGCGCGGACATGGACGAGTGCGCAGCGTTCCGGCCGTTCAAAGCCATCCGCGATAATCGACCAGGAGGATACCGCGACATGGAGTAACCAGTCCTTGTCCATGGCCCGATGCTCAGTCCCGTCGATGATTTCCCGATCACCACCGCGTAGCAACAAAGAACGGCCATAAAGACCGTCAGACGCGATCGCGCCTTCTATCGACTTCTGCAACCGGCGGTCCGATGCCGCATCCGCCGCATGCAGACGCTTGTCGGGTCCGATCCTCAGCGACCCCGTCGTCAAGACTTGTTCGGCCGTAGCATTGATCGCCCTTGCCTCGCGTGCGCTGTTGACGAGGATGATTGCAATGCCGATCCGGTTCAGCGCATCGACATGTGCCCGCTGAACCAGTTCGCCGCTCGCGATTTCGCGCCGGATGCGAAGCACGTCGCCGACCAGCCGGGCCAGCCGCTGCAATGTCCCAAGATCCCCGGCGCCGAATGCAGGAGCATGGGAAGCCCGATTGCAATGGAGCACGCACTCCAACCCGTTGGTGAGGTCAACGCAGGCCATCATCGTGTGACCGATGTCGATCCTTTCGAACAGCGCGGCAAGTGGAACCGCATGGTCGCGCCAGGTAACGATGCGCCCCTCTCCGGCCTTGAGCCCGCCCGTAAAGGGCAGGTCGTGCGGACTGGCTCGTTCCCACATCGCGATTGTCTCGGGTGAGCTGGTCGCGCCGGCGGCGAACATGGCATGGCGCGCACGCCCACCACCTCGGGCAACGCGCAGGATCGCATCACGCGACTGGGTCGCTTCCCTGACTGCCTCGAGCGCCACCTCCCATGCTGTGTCGGGCGATGCGCAACGGTAGATGCGCTCCACCGTATCCGCCGAATATCGCGGTGCCTCCATTCTCGCGGACCCTTCCGGACTTCGCAGTGGACATTCCTAGCCGGAGTTGCCCGCTTAATCCAATTTGACGATGCAGCCGTGCCCGAGCCGGATCAGAGTCGCGAAAAGACAAACTGGAGAGCCCGAGACATGTCAAAAACAGCGCTTGCCGACGAACAGCGCGGAACCGCTGAACCCACCTGCGAAGACATCATCGCCCGGGCTCGGGATCTCATACCGCTGCTGCGCGAGCGGGCAGATGCCGACGAAGAGCGCCGCTCGATTGATCCGGATACGATCGCCCGAATGAAGGACGCCGGACTGTTCCGCATACTCCAGCCGCGCCGCTGGGGCGGCTTCGAAATGGATCAGAAGACCTTCGCCGAAGTGCAGATCGCCCTTTCGGAAGGCGATATGTCGGTAGGGTGGGTCTACGGGATCGTGGAGGTCCACTCCTTTCATCTGGCGTTGCTGGACGATCGTGCGGCGCGGGATGTCTGGGGAAAGGACAGCAGCAGCATCATCGCCTCGCCCTACATGCCCACGGGCAAGGTCGAAACGGTCGAAGGAGGCTTTCGATTTTCTGGCCGCTGGTCCTACTCTACCGGATGCGATCACTGCGATTGGAATTTCCTCGGTGGTTTCGTCGATGACGATCCGAAGCAGTTCCGTGCCTTCCTCGTCCCGCGCGAGGACGCGATCATCGTGGATAGCTGGCACACCACCGGGCTGCGCGCGACGGGGAGCCAAGACATTGTCGTCGAGAACGCCTTCGTTCCTGACTATCGTACCCACCGCTTCATCGATGGCTTCACCGGAGAGAATCCGGGACGCGCGGTCAATGATGGCCCCCTATACCGAATTCCCCAGCAACTCGTCTTCTTCCGCGCGATTACCAACGGTCAGATCGGCGCACTGCAGTATATGGTCGACCTGTTCGAAGCCTATACGAAGCAAAGGCCCGCGCTCGCCGCAGATCCCGACGCGCCTCTCGCACTGGCGATGGCTGTGATGGGAATTGATGAAATGAAGAAGGTGATGCACGTTAATTTCACGATACAGGAAGACTGTGCCGCTAATGACAGGCAGCCGCCTTATGAGATGCGCCACCTGATGCGGATGCAAGCCGCCGTCGCCGACCGCTGCGTCCGGCTGGCCGAGCCTCTGCTTACCCTAGCTGGCGGCGGCGGCGTGTATGACCGGTGCTTGATGGGCAGGGTCTTTCGCAACATGCTGACCGGTCGCCAGCATCAGGCTGCGAGCCTGCGAGGATACGCCCGCATATATGGCGACCTGCTGCTGACCGGCAGTTCGGACGATATCCTCGTATGATGCCCCAGCCATCGGCCATCACCGTCGAGCGGATCGGCCACATCACCCGCATCACGATACAGCGTGAGGCGCGGCGTAACGCGCTGGACCGGTGCGCGCAGGAGCAACTGAGCGACGCCCTTGACGAGTTTTCCGCCGACCGGCACCAGAGGGTTGCCATCCTGACGGGCGCTGGCACCAAGGCTTTCTGCGCTGGACACGACCTGACGACCCCGACGCCAAGCGGCGTGGATGGACTGCTGCCGAACGGATTTGGCGGAGTCACCGCCCGGTTCGACCTCGACAAGCCCTTGATCGCGGCAGTTAATGGCGCCGCCTTTGGCGGAGGCTTCGAAATGGTGCTGGCTTGTGACATCGTGATTGCGGCGCAGACGGCCAGCTTTGCCTTACCGGAAGTGGTTGTTGGCGTTGCCGCGATGGGCGGCGGCATATTGCGCTTGGCCCGCCACCTGTCGCACCAGCAGGCGATGGGAATTATCCTTACGGGTCGGCCGGTATCCGCCGACCAGGCCTTGGCAATGGGCTTTGTCAACGAAGTCGTTTGTTACGACAGGCTGCAGGCCACAGCGATGGAATGGGCCGATTCCATTGTCAGGGCGAGCCCGATGGCCGTGCGCGCCTCCAAGCGGATCGCGCTCGATTGCGCAGAAGGGACGATGCGGCAGGCAAATCGGGATCAGTGGGATCTCCCCACGGTCCGGACCGCCATGCGTTCCGGCGACTGGTCCGAGGGACCGAGGGCCTTCACCGAGAAGCGCAAGCCCCGCTGGCAGGATTGACCACTCTCTGTAAACTGAAGCCGGCTGGCCAAGAGCATGAAGCACTTTCGCCTGGTCGGCGATTCGCCCTCAGCTTTCCGCCACCTGGCATCGCTTCAAAAAAGCAGCCAACGCGATTTCCCGGTCTGGTCCGGTCGGACTTTCCGGGCAATTAACGCTGGATGCGCAGATTGCCGGCTTTCAACCCGAGAACCTCGTTTGCGATGTCGGATGGATCGCGCGCGCCGTGGAGAAAGAGGTCGCCGCGCATGAAGTCCTCGCCGATGGGAGCGGAGGAAGACCATTCCGAGATGCAGCGCCGGTCCTTGATGCGCCATTGTCCGTCACGGCGTTCGAACTTGTCGATGTAGCGGCCCACCATCTGGTCGAGCATCGTGACACCATCGGCCTCGCGCGTCAGCGAAGCGTAGAAATAGGTCTGCACGCCTGCCTCATCGCCCGAGACACGGATGCGAGACTGGCCGAGCAGGTGATTGCAGGTGGTCCAGTTATCGATCAGGCTCTGGACGCATGCGTCGGCAAAATCTGGCCCGGACATGTTGAATGGGCCATGATTGTCCCAGCTGTCGGGGTGATACACGTCCCTTACGGCGTCCTTGTCACACCGGTCGCTTCCATCGACATAAACTTCGATCACCTCGCGGATGTCGAAATGGTCGATCAGCATCTGCAGCTTTTCTTGCATCTTGGTATCCACTGATGGTCTCCCTTTTTAGAACAGGGGTAGGCACTGGAAGCCAGACCAGGCATCACCCGATCGGACTAAACACGACGACCTGATCCAGGAATGCCACGACGAATGGTTTCGAATTTCGAAGCTGTATCGGAGACACGTGTTCCTCCTGCGTCCAAGTCGCTTCGGACGGGCTTTTCTGCGACATAGCGCGCTGATTCTAGTCCGTTTGAGCGATGTCGATGGGGCCCCGAGAATCGAGGGCGCTGCTCGCGACCCTCAAATTGGGCACCTGATTCAACCTCGGAGGAAAGAATGAAGAAGTTTGCGCTGCGATTGTCGGCTTCTGCCGTAGCACTTGTGGCCCTTGCAGGAGCGCCAGCGTTTGCGCAGGAAGCCGCTGTCGCTCCGGCCACAGGCGCTGATGCCGCAGGCGCTGATGCCGCAGAGACGCAATCCGACGGTCTTAACGATATCATCGTCACGGCCCGGCGCGTGTCCGAAAACCTGCAGAACGTACCGGTCGCGGTGACTGCGCTTTCGGCCGACGCTCTCAAGCAGAAGAATGTGAGCCAGATCTCAGACCTGCAGTTTTCTGTTCCCAACCTGCAGATCAAGCCCAGCACCATCTATCCCTCGCAGGTCGAGTTCATCATCCGTGGGCAGCGCCAGAACCTGTTCACCGACGAAAACGTCGTCACTTATGTCAATGGCGTTCCGCAGGACACTCGCGGTCTCAGCCTCTATGACATGGATAGCGTGCAGGCGCTGAAAGGCCCGCAGGGCACATTGTTCGGCAAGAATTCCATTGGTGGCGCGATGGTCTTCACTACGGCACGGCCGAAGCATGATTTTGGCGGCTCATTGGAAATGGAGTATGGCAACTATAACCTGATGAAGGTCAACGCCGTCATAAATACTCCGATTTCAGATGCGGTTTCATTCCGCCTGGCCGGAGAAGTCGAGCGGCGCGACGGCATCTTCAAGAATACCTATCCGGGCATGAAGGACCTTGGCGACCGCGACAATGAAAGCTTCCGCGCGAGCCTGCTCATCGAGCCTTCCTCGCGTTTTGAGAACCTGCTGACGGTGGATTTCAAGCAACGGAAAGAAATTCCCTTCCCCACTATCATTGAGGCCGCACCTCTCAATGCAACCGGTTTCGCCGGCCTCGTCTCGCTCCTGACGACCCAGGTCGTTCAGCAGCAGAGCGCTCTTGGCGGGGGTAACGCCGCCGTCAATGGCAATCTTCTGGTGCGACAGGGGAACCCGTTCATCACCCGCGCTTTCACCGGAGTGGGCAATGCCTATCCTCCGATGCCATCCTTGACGACGGGCGGCCTGGATACGATCGCTCCGATCAACTCCTATGGTTCGGATGTCCGCACATGGTCGGTCGCAAACAACACGACATTTGAACTGAACGACAATATCTCGATCAAGAACATCTTCGGCTACAGCAATGTCAAGGCGTTCGACCATTCGGATCCGTCGGGCGAGTCGGCCTTCGCGCCCGATGCCTCGCTGTTCTATAACTGCCTGTTCGATCCGACGGGCAGATGCAACGCGGGCATTCCGGGCCCCATCCCGGCGCTTCTGACGAATAACAATGTGAATTATTACAACGGTAAGGAAACATTTTCCAACGAGGTCCAGTTCATCGGCAAGTTCGACAACCTGAATTTTATCGGCGGTTTGTTCTACAGCAATAGTGATCTGCTTTATTCGGTAAATTCCTTCTTCACGATCGGTGGGCTGTCACTTTATGACAACCCCGCCACGTTGACCCGAACAGAAAGCGCCCGACATGCGCAGGCGAAGATCGGCACGGACAGCTACGCGGTTTTCGCGCAGGGCACATACGACTTCAGCGCGATGGGAGCAGAAGGTCTGCGGCTGACCCTTGGTGCGCGTTATAACTGGGTCAAGACTGACTATTTCAGCGAAAACTTCTATAGCACCAGCAACGCCCAGCTCATGACTTTCGCCGGTGCAAACGGGGTTCAGGCAAATTGCAACGAGCTTACCGGGACCTCTGGTCCGCTTACCAGCACAAACGACGGAACCAATTGCTCCATATCTGGCAAGAAGACGGACGATGCGCCGACATGGACAGCTTCGCTCGAATATAAGTTCGGGCGCAATTCGCTGGCGTATCTCACCACACGGCGCGGCTGGAAAGCGGGTGGCGCGAACCCGACCACCCGTTCCCAGGACTTTGCGTTCTTCGGGCCCGAGAAGATCACCGACTATGAGCTCGGTATCAAGCATCAGGGCTATCTCGGCTCGGTCCCGTTCCGGCTGAACGTCGCGGGCTTCATCGGCAAATACCAGGACATCCAGACGCAGAACATCATTACGTTCTACGTCGATTCCGTGAAGGGGCCGACTGGTGCGCAGGGCACTTACACCGACCTGATCATCTTCAACACCAGCAGCGCGACCATCAAGGGTGTTGAGCTAGAGGCGTCGATCAAGCCTGTCCCCGATCTTACACTGGACCTCGGCTTCAGCCACCAAGTCGGCAAATACGGCAAGGGGTCGGTGCAGCCACAGCCACAGAACCCCACCGACTTCGTGTGGGCCGGCAATCCAATCGCGACATCCTCGGGTGTAAGCTTGGCGGGCGCGCATTTCGCGGGCGTACCGAAGACCACCTTGAACGCGTCGGTGGTCTATGCGCCGAGCTGGGTTCCGGAGAGCGTTGCCAAGCCGGTGATCAGCGTCAACTACTCCTGGCGCTCCAATACGCCGGGCAGCGCGACGCAGGGTATCTACCCGTGGCCGAGCTATGGACTATGGGGAGCGCGCGTGGCGCTGAACGAAATCGGTGGCACGCCAGTTTCGCTCGCTTTCTGGATGCAGAACATCGCGGACAAGACCTACAAGATCTACTGCGCGGACAACCTCTACAGCATCGGCTATTCGGCATGCCGCTTCGGAGAGCCGCAAACCTACGGCGCAGCCATTTCGTTCAAATGGTAATGCGCTGTTAAATCGATGCCCAGATCGTCCCGCCCGGCAATTCGGGCGGGACTTTTTGTTTATGCCACCGGTCGGCCTATTGCATGAGCCTCTTCCAAGAGGACGATGCTTTGACGGTGATCGTGCATAGGCTCTGCTCGGACGGCGAATGGCCTGATGCGGAGGTAGGAGAGCGCAGCGTGACGGATGCAGGCAAGTCTTCGACCGAGCAGATTACACGCTCCGCACCGGGCGATTTTTTGTCGGGAATGCCTGACGAGGTTGCCGGGCTGATCCGATCTGCTGGCCTTTGCGAATTTGCCACGGTTTCAAAGGGAGTTGTCCCCATCGATACGCCCGTTGGCTGTTTCTGGGGGCCGACCGGGACAATCAACGTCACGACGGGGCTCGCCTATCCCACCAAGGCCGAGCGCGCGCGCAACAATCCCAAGGTCGGTATCCTGCTGGAAGGTTTTCGTGACGAACCCGTCGCTCTGGTCGCTGGGCATGCGGCGGTGCGTGATGCCGACATCAATGCCAATATCATGCGCTACCTTCCTGAAATATCATCCTATTTTGACACCTTTGCGGCGGGACACTCTTGGGATTCGGCCAGGCAGGCCGTTCATTACTGGGCGCGCATCATCATCGAGGTGACGCCACTGACGGTCTGGTGGTGGCGGTCCGCGGATATGCTGGACCGGACGCCGGAGCGCTGGGACGCGCCACCGGACACCACCCTTCCGAAATCCGATCCTGCTCCGCAAGGCGAACCGTCTTCGGCCCCTCGGTGGCCGGGCGAACCATGGCAGATCCAGGCAGAGGAAGTTGTCGCGCAGGCGCTTCCAGCGCATCTGACCACAATGGGCGAGGCCGGATTTCCTCTTTCGATCCGTGTGTGGTCATGCTCTCCGGACGATCGCGGTTTCCTCCTGGATGTTCCACGCGGCTTTCCCGGGCCGGTGAGTGGTGCAGCCACGCTCTGCTTCGCTGGGCGTTCGACTTTCGTCGGTGATGTCCTATCGACCGATGGAGCTACGCTTTTCCGTGTCGAGCGGGCGTTGCCGGCGCTGCCTTTTACGCGCGACCTCTCACAGCTGTGGGCGCCATCGGAAGAGACTCGCGGCAAGCTCACAGCCCGGCTCGAGCAGGAGCTTGCGCGCCGTAATCAGCCGATGCCGGTCCTGCCGCTGGCGCTTCCCGAGCCTACATCCGGCTGCCTGATGCGCGAGGCGCGGAACCGACGCATGACCCAGGAAATGCAAGCAGTCGGGCCACACGAAGCGGCAGCCCCCTATATCGTTGGACAAAGTTGATAGTGATGGATCCGACGCGCCGCGCTCCAGCTAGGGCCGACCCCGGCGGGTCAGCAGCCGGTCAGCGCCCTCGATAAGCCCCTCACCTCACCCGGCATCGACATGCAGGATTGCACGAAGCTGCCCTGCGTGAAGCTCAACGTCAAACAGATAGATCGCGGTGTTCATCATCGACGGCAAGCTCGCCAAGGCATCGGCCTTCGCCGCCGCCGGCGGCGTGCTGACCTTCTTCGGGCTGATCCACTCCGAAGCGATCGGGGTCGGCAAGAAGCCGGCGGTCGCCGCTGCCTATATGGTGGTCGCGGTCTTCCTCTATGCCTGCTCGTTGAAGAAGTCGCATGCCGTGGCTCCGGCCCTCGAGCCGGCGCACGCGGCGGCATGAGCGGCGACCGCACGACGTTGGAGGATGTCGAGCGGTTGGCGAGGATGGCGGGGTTGACGATCGGCCCCGCCTATCTTCCTGCGGTCGCGCACAACTTTGGCATCCTGCTCGATCAGGCTGCACCGTTCGTCGATCAGCCGATCGATCCGATGGTAGAGCCCGCGTCGGTATTCCACCCATGAGGCTGCTCGATCATCCGCTCGACATGATCGGCATCGCCACCATCGCACGGGGCGTGCGCGAAGGCCGCCTCTCGGCGGTGGCGCTGATCGAAAGCCGGCTCGCACGGATCGAGCGGCTCAATCCACAGCTCAACTGCTTCACCGAGATCCTCAGCGAGCGCGCGACGCCAGGCCGACGCCGTCGACGCGATGGTGGCGGCACGGCGCGATCCGGGGCCGCTGGCCGGCGTGCCCTTCGGCGTGAAGGACAATTATGACGTGCCGGGCGGGTCACCGCCGCCGGCTCGATCCCAATCGGCCAACCTATGCTGATCAACGATCCCGCCACGCTTGCCGCGATCACCGATGCTTTCTGGAGTTACGAGAAGGCGTTGATGACCAACGACATCGAAGCGCTCGACGATTTCTTCTGGCCCTCGGAATTCACCGTGCGGATCGGGCCCGGTCAGAATCTCTACGGAATCGACGTGATCAAGGCGTTCCGCCTTGCACGGGTCGGCGGTTCGCCGCAGCGCGCGCTTCTCAAAACGGTGATCACGAGCTTCGGCACCGACTTTGCCACCGCCAACGCCGAATTCCAGAGGGTGGGCGCGCCCGTACCCGGGCGGCAGAGCCAGACCTGGGTGCGCTTCGCCGAAGGCTGGCGGGTGGTTTCCGCCCATATCTCGCTGTTGGGCGAAGGGAATTAGATGAACCTCCCTCCGATGCTCGATCTCGGCACGATCCGCAGCCTCTACGCCGAACGGGGGCTGACACCGCGGGACCTCGCCGCGGCCCTGTCGATGCGGATGGGTAAGGCCGACCCCGCCGCCTTCATCGTGCGCGCCTCGCTGGCGGAGTTGCTGGGCCAGGTCGACGCGCTGGTCGCGCGCGCGCCGACTCCGAACAGCCTGCCGCTGTGGGGCATCCCGTTCGCGGTGAAGGACAATATCGATGTCGCGGGCTTCCCCACCAGCGCTGCCTGCCCCGCCTTCGCGCATCCTGTCGATCGCGACGCCACCGTGGTCGCGCGGCTGCGCGCGGCCGGCGCGATCATGATCGGCAAGACGAATCTCGACCAGTTCGCCACCGGCCTGAACGGCACCCGCTCACCGCACGGCGCGCCGCGCTCGGTGTTCGATGCGGCCTTTATCTCCGGCGGCTCGAGCTCGGGATCGGCGGTAACGGTGGCCGCCGGCCTCGCCAGCTTTCGCTCGGCACCGACACCGCCGGCTCGGGCAGGGTCCCCGCGGCGTTCAACAACATCGTCGGGATCAAGCCGACGCCGGGTCTGCTCAGCACCACCGGCCTGGTCCCCGCCTGTCTTCGCCACGCACGGCGACGACAGGCTCGATCTCGCGGTGGTCGGGGCGCACCTGTCGGGAATGGCGCTCCATCACGAGCTGATATCGCTCGACGCCACGCTGGCGGCGCGCACGCGGACGACCGGCGACTATCGTCTCTATGTGCTCCCCGACACGATGCCGCCCAAGCCGGGCCTGGTGCGCGATCCGGGCTATGCGGGCCCCGGAATAGACATCGAGATCTGGTCGCTCGCACCTGCGGCGTTTGGGCGCTTCGTGGAGAAGATCCCGGCCCCGCTCGGCATCGGCAAGGTAAGCCTCGCCGATGGCGGCATCGTCTCCTGCTTCCTGTGCGCCGAGGCGGCGACCCGCGAGGCGAAAGAGATTACGGCTTTGGGGGCTGGCGCGCCTATATCGCGTCATTGGGCGTTGGGCAGCCGCAGCCGGCCCACCCTGGCTAGCGTCACTGTCCGTCGCGCGAAGCCCGGTTCCGCTTGCGCAGCGCGAGCAGGTAGATCGTTAGCGCCACCGCTGCGAACAGGAACCATTGGACGGCATAGCTGCGATGGTTGTTGGGGATCATGTCGATCGACGGCGGGACGCTCGGCGACAGGCCAGGCGCACCGGTCTCGAGCACCAGCAGCAGGGGTATCGCGCGCGGCCGGCTTCCGATGACGCGGTTCGCGAGCACATCGTCGGGAATGAGCTGCCCGCTCGCCTCGATACGCTGGCCGATCGCCGGCAGCGCCGGCTTGGCGCCGATCGCGCTCCAACCGAGGTCCGCCATTATAGTGCGACCGTCGATCAGCGTGCAGCCCACGATGTTGCGGAAGCCGGTACGCCCGCTTCGGTCAGCGCCGCCGAGCTCGGTCGGCCCTGTCGCTATCTGGCAAAGCACGTGCGCGCGGCGGAACGCCAGCTGCTCGGCGGGCATGTCCGTCGGCAGCCCATAGAGTTCGGCCGCCTTCGCCCCCTGCGCATAGCTCGCCAGCAGCGCGTCCTTCCAGTGGGCGCGGCGGATCTGCCAGAAGGCCAGCGCGATCATCGCGGCAATAGCGGCGGCGACGACGAGGGTAGGCAAGATCGGCAGGCGGCGCATCAGTCGGTCTTCCGTATCCGCCCTTCGGCGGCGGCATTCCTATATTCCAGCGCGAGCAGCAGGCCCTTGGCGATTCGCAGCAGCGCTACGGTCAGCGCTATCGTCAGCGGCAGCCACAGGAGCAGGTGAACCCACAAGGGCGGCGACCATCTGAGTTCGACGAGGATGGCCAGCAGGCTGACCAGCCCACCGACGATCATGATCAGGAAGGCAGCGGCGCCATCGCCGACGTTGAACGCGCCATAGTCCAGCCCGCACGCCCGGCAGCGATCGGCAAAGCGGAGGAAGCCGGCGAACAGGCCCGAAGCGCCGCAGCGGGGGCAGAGGCCGCGAAGCGCCGCCGCCTGCGGGCTGGGCTGCAGCGTAGGCGACCGCATCGGATCTTCGGCCATGAGCGCTCCCTGATCCTCAAAAGAAAAGGCGCAGCGGCAGGTCCGTCCTGCCGCCGCGCCCCCGTTTTTCCGTACCGTTGCGCTTAGCCGTGAACCGGCGCGCCCCAGCCGCCCCATACATAGACGACAACGAACAGGAACAGCCACACGACGTCGACGAAGTGCCAGTACCAGGCAGCCGCCTCGAACCCGAAATGCTGCTTCGGCGTGAAGTCGCCCTTATAGGCGCGGATCTGGCAGACGATCAGGAAGATCGTGCCGATCAGCACGTGGAAGCCATGGAAGCCGGTCGCCATGAAGAAAGCCGACGAATAGTTCAGCCCTTTGAAGCCGAACGGGGCATGGGCATATTCATAGGCCTGGATCGACGTGAACAGCATGCCGAGGATGATCGTCAGCCACAGGCCCTTCTTCAGACCATCGCGATCGCCATGGATCAGTGCGTGGTGAGCCCAGGTCACCGTCGTGCCGGAGCACAGCAGGATCAGCGTGTTGAGCAGCGGGAAATGGAAGGCGTCGATCACCTCGATGCCCTTGGGCGGCCAGACGCCCGCGGCATGGGTGACGCTGTTGGGCCCCTCGATGAGCGATATGACCCCGTCGATCACCTGCAGCGGCTGCGGGAACAGCGAGAAATCGAACCACGCCCAGAACCATCCCACGAAGAACATCACTTCGGAAGCGATGAACAGGATCATTCCGTAGCGCAGGTGAAGCTGGACCACCGGGGTATGGTCGCCGGCATGCGCCTCCTTGATGACGTCCGACCACCAGCTGAACATCGTGAACAGCACGCCGAGCAGGCCCGCGAAGAAAACATAGCCGCCAAAGGCAGCCTTGTGCATCCACATGACGCCGCCGGCAGCCATCGCCAGTGCCGAGAAGGCACCGATCAGCGGCCATATGCTCGGCGGTAGGATGTGATAATCGTGGCTCTTCGCTCCGGCCATTTTCCGTGCCCCTGATGGTCTGATGGATCGTCCCTTAACCGCCTGCCCGTTCGGAATCCACAGCGGATTTGTCGGGGAAGAAGGTGTAGGACAGAGTGATTTCGTTGAACTTGCCCGCTTCCTTATCCTTCAGGATCGCGGGGTCGACATAATAAACCACCGGCATGCGCACCGTCTCGCCGGGCTTCAGCGTCTGGCTGGTGAAGCAGAAGCACTGGATCTTGGTGAAATAGGCGCCAGCCAGTTCGGGCGTGACGTTGAACGCCGCGGTCCCGGTGATCGCATGATCGGAGAGGTTGGTCGCATTGAAGAAGGCCATCTGCCGGGCACCGATCGCCACGCGCGCCACATTTTTTTCCGGCGCGAAGCGCCAGGGCAGCGACGGCGAGACATTGGCATCGAAACGGACGTTGATGATCTTGCCCACCACCGCGCCGGGCGCGATCCCGGTTTCGCTGCGCTGGGTCGTGCCGCCGAAGCCGGTCGCCTGGCAGAACATGCGGTAAAGCGGCACCGCCGCATAGCCGAGCCCGAGCATCGCGACCGCGATGAGCAGGGAGATGATTCCCACCCGTGCATTGCGGTCCTGTGGAAGGACAGCGATGCTCACAGCATTTTCGCGACGGAGATCGCGTAGAAGAGGATCACCAGCGCGCCGAGGATCAGCGCGGTGACGACGGCGCGCGACTTCTGCCGGCGGCGGATCTCAGCCTGCTCCTCGGGGGTATAGGGGGTCATGCCAGCACCTTGTCGGCGACGATCAAACCGAACGTCATGAACAGATAGAGAATCGAGAAGGCGAACAGATGCCGCTCCGGCTTCATCTTCGCCTGCTCGGTCTCGCGGCTGAACCCGACGCGCAGCGCCAGCAGCAGGAACATGCCCGACAACAGGCTTGCGCCGATGCCGTAGATCGCACCGGTCAGCCCCATCGCCCAGGGCGCGACGGCCGCGACCGCCATCGGCACGGTGTAGAGCATGATCTGGATACGGGTGGCGCGCTGGCCGGCGACGGCCGGCAGCATCGGCACGCCGGCACGCGCATAATCGGAGTTGATGAACAGGGCGAGCGCCCAGAAATGCGGCGGCGTCCAGAGGAAGACGAGCGCGAACAGCAGCACCGGCAGCATTTCGACCCGCCCCGTCGCAGCGGCCCAGCCGATCAGCGCAGGAAAGGCGCCGGCGGCGCCGCCAATGACGATATTCTGCGGTGTTCGGCGCTTGAGCCACACCGTATAGACGAGCACGTAGAACAGGATCGAGACGGCCAGGATCGCGGCGGACAGCAGGTTCACCGCCAGCCCCATCAGGATCACCGAGAAAGCGCCCAGCCCGACGCCGAAGTGGAGCGCCGTCTGCCGGTCCATCCGGCCGGCGGGCAGCGGGCGATCCGCGGTGCGCTTCATCATCGCGTCGAGATCGGCTTCATACCATTGGTTGAGCGCCCCTGCCGCGCCTGCGCCCAATGCGATGCACAGGATCGCGGTGAAGCCGAGCACGGGGTTGATCGCCTCGGGCGCCGCCAGCAGCCCGCACAAGCCGGTGAACACCACCAGCGACAGTACGCGCGGCTTGGTCAGCGCAAGGAAATCGCGCCAGTCGGCGGTGGCCGCCGTTGCAACAGGATAAGCTTTACTCGCCATGGTCTTTCGATCCCGATGAAACCGCCGCTTGAACGATCATGTCGAAGCGGCGGTCCATCTTTCAGTCAAACAGCCGATCAGTGGCGATGGTCGTCGCCGATGTGCGGCAGCTGTTCGAACTGGTGGTAGGGCGGCGGGCTCGACAGCGTCCATTCGAGCGTGGTGGCGCCTTCGCCCCAATAATTGCCTTCTGCCTTCTTGCCCGCGAACATCGACCAGAACACGTTGATGAAGAAGAAGATCATGCTGAAGGCCATGATCTCGTAGCCGTGGCTGGCGAGCGCGTTCCACTTGGCGAACGCATCCGGATAATCGGGGATGCGGCGCGGCATGCCGTCGAGACCCAGGAAGTGCATCGGGAAGAACAGGACGTTCACGCCGACGAAGAACAGCCAGAAGTGAACCTGGCCCAGGAACTCGTTGTACATGCGGCCCGACATCTTGCCGAACCAGTAGTAGAAGGCCGCGAACAGCGAGAACACCGCGCCGAGCGACAGCACATAGTGGAAGTGGGCGACGACATAATAGGTGTCGTGCATATAGTTATCGACGCCGCCGTTCGCGAGCACGACGCCGGTGACGCCGCCGACCGTGAACATGAAGATGAAGCCGATCGCCCACAGCATCGGGGTCTTGAAGCTGATCGATCCGCCCCACATCGTCGCGATCCACGAGAAGATCTTGATGCCGGTCGGCACCGCGATCACCATCGTCGCCGCGGTGAAGTACATCTTGGTGTCGACCGAGAGGCCAGTCGTGAACATGTGGTGCGCCCACACGACGAAGCCGACCACGCCGATCGCGACCATCGCATAGGCCATGCCGAGATAGCCGAACACCGGCTTCTTCGAGAAGGTCGAGACGATCTGGCTGATGATGCCGAAGCCCGGCAGGATCATGATGTACACTTCGGGGTGGCCGAAGAACCAGAAGAGGTGCTGGTAGAGCACCGGATCGCCGCCGCCCGACGCATCATAGAAGGTCGTGCCGAAGTTGCGGTCGGTCAGCAGCATGGTGATCGCCGCGGCCAGCACCGGCAGCGCCAGCAGCAGCAGGAAGGCGGTGACGAGGACCGACCATACGAACAGCGGCATCTTGTGGAGCGTCATGCCCGGTGCGCGCATGTTGAAGATGGTGGTGATGAAGTTGATCGCGCCGAGGATCGACGAGGCGCCCGCGAGGTGGAGCGACAGGATCGCCATGTCCACCGAGGGACCAGCCGACCCGCTGGTCGACAGCGGCGCATAGACCGTCCAGCCGGTACCCGCGCCATGGCCGGTACCGCCCGAGAAGAAGGACGAACCCAGCAGCAGCGTGAACGCCGGAACGAGCAGCCAGAAGCTGATATTGTTCATCCGCGGGAAGGCCATGTCGGGCGCGCCGATCATGATCGGCACGAACCAGTTGCCGAAGCCGCCGATGATCGCCGGCATGACCATGAAGAACACCATGATCAGGCCGTGCGCGGTGATCAGCACGTTCCACATGTGGAGCGCGGTATCCATGTCGGCAGCGCCGCCCATCAGATGGGTCCAGGTCTGCAGATACTGGATGCCGGGATGCGCGAGTTCTGCGCGCATCAAGCCCGAGATTCCGCCGCCGACGATGCCCGCGAAGATCGCGAAGATCAGGTAGAGCGTGCCGATGTCCTTGTGGTTCGTCGACATGAACCAGCGCTGGAAGAATGCCGGCTTGTGATCGGCGTCATGATGGGCGTGATCCTCATGCGCCTGGAAATGCGACGGAGATGCGGTGGTATCTGTCATCGGTCTGCCTTACTTCTGCGCGGTCGCAGGCTGGGACGTGGTTGGCGTTGCGGGCGCGGCGCCCGGCGCTGCGGCATCCGACGCTGGCGCGGCAGCAGGTGCCGCGGCTGCGGGCGCCGGAGCGGCTGCCGCTTCGCCGGGCATCTTGCCGCCTTTCGAATGGACCCATTCAGCGAACTTGTCCTTCGAGACGACCTCGACTGCGATCGGCATGAACCCGTGGCGAGCGCCGCACAGCTCCGAACACTGGCCATAATAGAGGCCTTCGCGATCAGCCTTGAACCAGGTTTCGTTCAGGCGGCCGGGAACCGCGTCCATCTTCGTCCAGAAAGCGGGGACCGCCCAGCTGTGGATCACGTCGTTGGAGGTGACGATCACTTTGACGACGGAATTCACCGGCACAACGACCCGCTCGTCGACCGCGAGCAGGCGGGGCTCGCCACGCTTCTTGGCCTCCGCATCCGGCAGGATGTTCGAGACGAGCTCGAAATCGCCGTTGTCGGGATATTGATAGGTCCAGTACCACTGGTTGCCGATCACCTTGATCGTCAGGTCGGGCTTGGGCTGTGAATATTGATGCGCGAGCAGCCGAATCGAAGGCACCGCGATGACCAGCAGGATCAGCACTGGAACAAGCGTCCAGATGATCTCGATGAACGTGTTGTGCGAGGTCTTCGACGGGATCGGGTGCGCCTTGGCGCGATAGCGGAACGAAGCCCAGCCGAGCAGCAGCAGAACGAAGATCGAAATGATGGTGATCAGCGGCACCAGCAGCACATTATGGAACCACTGCGCGTCCTCGCCGATCTCGGTGACCTGCGGCTGGATCTTGTAGCCGCCGGGAATCGGCTGGCCGATATCGGCTTCGGGCGCACGGTGCACGAAGGCCGGCGCGGCGGGAGCCGTCGCCGCAGCGGGAGCGGCTGCGGCGGGCGCCGGAGCCGGTGCCGCTTCCTGAGCCTGGACCGCCAATGGTACGGCAGCCAGCGAGAGCGCCATCATTATTGTCTTGAACGTCTTCATCTTACCCCCGTGAAGCGCGTTGGAATCCGCGCCTGCCTGTTATCGGGCCCTACGAAATCGAGCGCCTTATAGGCGCGGCTTCGCTGTGCCTCAAGCACCGCTTCGCGCCGAATGCAAGCGGTTGAAGCGATTATCTCATACCTCTATCTGGACCTCATGCTGCAAAGCGGCAGCGGGAAGCGGGATTCAGATGATGACGGACGACGATGTGCTGGCGGAGTTCCGGGCGGCCGAGGCGCTGCTGGAGGGACACTTCATCCTGTCCTCGGGCCTGCGCAGCCCCCGCTATCTCCAGTGTGCACGGGTGCTGATGAATCCTGCGCGGGCGGCGCGGCTCGCCGAGGCGCTGGCCTTCAGGATTCCCGACAAGATCAAGATCCAGCTCGGCGCAGTCGTCTCCCCGGCGATGGGCGGCGTCATCGCCGGTCATGAGATGGGCCGCGCGCTTGGGCTCGACGCGATGTTCGTCGAGCGGCCCGAAGGGGTGTTCGGCCTGCGCCGTGGCTTCCGGCTCGAGCCCGGGCAGAAGGTGCTGCTGATGGAGGATGTGGTCACGACCGGCCTGTCGTCCCGCGAAGCGATCAAGGCGGTGGAGGAGGCTGGCGGCAAGGTGATCGCAGCCGCGTCGCTGGTCGACCGGTCGAACGGCACCGCCGACCTGGGCGTGCCCTTCTATCCGCTGATCCGACTGGACGTGCCGACCTATGCCGCCGATGCGCTGCCGCCCGAGCTGGCGGCGATCCCCGCGATGAAGCCGGGCAGCCGCGCCACGGTGGCGGCGTGAAACGGCTCCGCCTCGGGGTCAACATCGACCATGTCGCAACGATCCGCAACGCGCGCGGCGGGCTCTATCCCGACCCCATTCGCGCCGCCCAGGTTGCGACCGAGGCCGGCGCCGACGGCATAACCGCGCACCTTCGCGAGGATCGCCGCCATATCATCGACGAGGATATCGGCCGGCTGATCGGCGCGATCCAGCTGCCGATCAACATGGAGATGGCGGCGACCGAGGAGATGGTGGCGCTCGCGCTGAAGCATCGCCCCCATGCCGCGTGCATCGTGCCGGAGCGGCGCGAGGAACTGACGACCGAGGGCGGGCTCAATGCAGCCGGTCAGCATAATCACCTGAAGCCGCTGATCGCGCGGCTCGGCGATGCCGGCATCCGCGTCAGCCTGTTCATCGAGCCCGACCCCCGCCAGATCGAGGCGGCGCTGTCGCTCGGGGCGCCAGTCGTCGAGTTCCACACCGGCCGCTACGCCCATGCCGAAGGCGAGGAGCGCAGCGCCCAGCTGGCCCGTATCGCCGACGCCGCTGCGCTAGCCGCCAAGAACGGTATCGAACCGCATGCGGGCCACGGCCTGACTTTCGACAATGTCGTGCCGGTGGCCGCCATCCCCCAGATTGCAGAGCTCAACATCGGCCATTTCCTGATTGGCGAGGCGATCTTCGAAGGGCTGGGCCCGGTCGTGAAGCGCATGCGCGCGCTGATGGACGAGGCGAGGTGAATCCCCTTTTCCGCTTGATGGGAGGGATAATATGATCATCGGGATCGGTTCCGACCTCTGCAATATCGAGCGGATCCAGAAGTCGCTCGATCGATTCGGCCAGCGCTTCATCGATCGCGTGTTCACCGAACGCGAATTTGCGCGTGCCGAGCGGCGCCCGCTGACCCGTAGCGGCACCTATGCCAAGCGATTCGCAGCCAAGGAGGCTTTTTCGAAGGCTGTCGGTACCGGCTTCCAGGCTGGCGTGTTCATGAAGGATATCGGTGTCGCCAACCTGCCGAGCGGTGCCCCCACCCTGGTTTTGACCGGAGGGGCCAAGGCAAGGCTTGACGCGCTGACGCCGCCGGGCCACGCGGTGGACGTACATTTGACCATGACGGACGATCACCCCTGGGCGCAGGCGTTCGTTATCCTATATGCCCGTCCGCTCTGAGGAGAGGGTCGCGTGAGCGATCAGCCGAGTGATAAAATGGACAATGCGAGCGAGCTGTCCACCGCCCCGGTCGAAGCGCCGGCCGCCCCGAAGAAACAGGGTACGGACTGGCTCGCCGAGGCGCGCGGTATCTTCTGGCTGATCCTGGCGGTGCTCGGCTTCCACAGCTTCGTGGCGAAGCCCTTCTACATCCCGTCCGAATCGATGATGCCGACACTGATCACCGGCGACCGGCTGGTGGTGACCAAATATCCCTATGGCTGGTCCTATGTGTCGCCCAGCTTCCATGTGCTGCCCTTTCTGCGCGGCCGGCTGTTCGGCCGCCTGCCCGAACGCGGTGACATCGTCATTCTCAAGCCGCCCCAGGCGGACACCGATTTCATCAAGCGCGTGATCGGCCTGCCCGGCGACCGGCTCGAAGTCCGGGGCGGGGTGGTCGTGCTCAACGGCGTGCCGGTCAAGCGCGTGCCCGAGGCACCGGCGATGATCCCCGTCGATGCCAATGTGCCCTGCGACCAATATGAGGTCGCCCGCTTCCGGATGACCGGGTCCGACGGCAAGCTCTATTGCGCGTTGCCGCGCTTCCGCGAAACGCTACCCAACGGCCGCAGCTACGATACGATCGATCTGGGCTATATGCCCGAAATCGACGATTATCCCGCGATCACCATCCCGGCAGACCATATTTTCGTGATGGGGGACAATCGCGACCAGTCGGCCGACAGCCGCGTGCCAGCCTATCGCAACGGGCTCGACGGCCCGGTGCCGTTCGAGAATATCGGCGGCCGCGCCGAGTTCATCACCTTCTCGCTCGACGGCACGACCAAGCTTTGGAACCCGCTGAGCTGGTTCTCGGCGCTGCGCGGTGGCCGCGCGGGCACCAGCCTCCATCCGCAGCGCGAGGAACGCTAAGCCCATGGCGGGCCGCAAGGTCGAGCAGCCCGGTCCATCAGACAGCCGCTCGGCAACGACCGTCCACGAGCTGCACAAGGCCGCGGTTTGGCTAGGTCTGGCCTGTGCGATCGCGCTGGTCGTACTGCTCGTCCAGCCCCTGCTGCTGGTGTTTGCGGCCGTGGTCTTCGCAACCATGCTCGATGGCGGCACCCGCCTGCTCGGCCGCGTCCTGCCGATTCCGCGCGGGTGGCGGCTGTTGATCACCTGCGTCGGCGTCGTCGCCTTCCTCGGCTGGACGATGTATTTCGCCGGCTCACAGATCGCCGGGCAGTTCGAGGCGCTGCGACTGGTCGTCGAGTCGCAGCTTACTCGCGTTCTGGAATGGGCGCAGGCCCGCGGCATGCTGCCCAAGACTGGTGGCGGCCAGGCTATCACCAGCGAGTTGATGGGGTCCTTCGACCGGCTGACCTCCTGGGTCGGCAGCGCGCTCGGCGCGGTCTCGAGCATGGCGATGATCCTGGTCCTCGGCGTGTTCATCGCCGCGGAACCCCGGCTGTACGAGCGAGGCTTCGCCTGGCTGCTACCGATTCACCGCCGCGCCGACTTCTACGCCACCTCCGAGCGGATGGGCTACACCCTGCGCCGGCTGATGTTCGGCCGGCTGATCGGCATGGGAGTGGAAGGTTTCGGCACCGGCATCGCGCTGTCGATCGCGGGCGTGCCGATGGCGGCGCTGCTCGGCCTGCTGACCGGCATCCTCGCCTTCCTGCCCAATATCGGTTCGATCATATCGGGGGTGCTGATCATCCTGGTCGGCTTTTCCGCCGGTGTCGACACCGGCATCTGGGCGATCATCATCTATGTCGCGGTCCAGATGATCGACGGCAACATCATCGTTCCGTGGGTCGCGCGCCGCTCGGTCGACCTGGCTCCGGCGCTCATCCTTGCCGCACAGCTGCTGTTCGGCACCTTGTTCGGCGTCGTCGGACTCGCCATGGCCGATCCGATCGTGGCGATGATCAAGGTTTTCCTGGAGGAGCGCGCCAAGCGCAGTGCGGAGTAGCGGGCGAGCCTGGACGGCGAGCGGCCGTCCCCGAAATCCTGCAAGCTCGCCCACCCCGCCATCATCCCCGAGCCTAGACTCGAGTTCATTCACATCCAACCGCAGCGTCACTCCAGCGAACGCTGGAATCTCCCTTATCTTCAGCAGGGTAGCAAGAAGTGAGATCCCAGCTTTCGCTGGGATGGCGATTCAAGGTGAGCAGTTTCGACTCCAGGGCCGTCACCCTCGCAGAAGCCGGGGCGATGGACGGGCCGTTTTATCCACCAGCCCAAAAAGAATGGGGCCGCATCGCTGCGACCCCATCCTCTCCTATCCTAGGCTGTATCGACATTCAGAGGATTCCCAAGTGGTGGGATGTCTGATTCATGGGTTTCCGCGATTGCGGAGGCATCATGGGGATCAAGCGATACGAGTTAAGCGAGGCGCAGTGGCGTCGGATCGAGCCGATGCTTCCGGGCAAG
>NZ_JBFUKB010000014.1:0-48497 GCF_056401065.1 Rhizorhabdus sp. P4_G5
GCGGCGCGGAGTTATCCGAGCGGGCTGAGATTATGTTGGTTTGTTTATTTGGTTGCGGGGACAGGATTTGAACCTGTGACCTTCAGGTTATGAGCCTGACGAGCTACCGGGCTGCTCCACCCCGCGACACTGAGAGCGGCCTTGGGGTTGTGGCCCTGTTGGCCTTTGAGATTGTGAAGGGTTCTAATATCCCGTGCCTGTTGCGCCGGCTTCAAAGCCTGGCGGCGACCTACTCTTCCACTGCTTAAGCACTAGTACCATCGGCGCGGTCTGGTTTCACGGCCGAGTTCGGGATGGGATCGGGTGGGTCACAGACGCTATGGCCACCAAGCTATGGAGCCGGCGCAATAGGGTTGGGATATGGTTCTATCGATGCGTGCACGTTGACATATATACCGAGCGTTATTCCGCCATCAGGATTGATATTGATGGCGGGGCTCTCAAGCGCGAATAGAGCAATTAGTATCGGTTAGCTCCATGGGTTACCCCACTTCCACATCCGATCTATCAAGGTCGTGGTCTTCGACCGCTCTAAGATATCTTATCTTGAGGGAGGCTTCCCGCTTAGATGCTTTCAGCGGTTATCCCGTCCGTACATAGCTACCCTGCTGCGCGGCTGGCGCCACGACAGGTCCACCAGAGGTACGTTCAACCCGGTCCTCTCGTACTAGGGTCAACTCCTCTCAAATATCGACGCCCACGGCAGATAGGGACCAAACTGTCTCGCGACGTTCTGAACCCAGCTCACGTACCACTTTAATTGGCGAACAGCCAAACCCTTGGGACCTGCTCCAGCCCCAGGATGTGATGAGCCGACATCGAGGTGCCAAACAACCCCGTCGATATGAGCTCTTGGGGGTTATCAGCCTGTTATCCCCGGCGTACCTTTTATCCGTTGAGCGATGGCCCTTCCACGAGGGACCACCGGATCACTATGACCGACTTTCGTCTCTGCTCGACTTGTCAGTCTCGCAGTCAGGCTGGCTTATGCCATTGCACTCTAACAGCCGGTTTCCAACCGGCCTGAGCCAACCTTCGCGCGCCTCCGTTACTCTTTGGGAGGCGACCGCCCCAGTCAAACTACCCGCCACAGAGGGTCCCTGAACCAGTTTCATGGTTCGAGGTTAGACATCAGAAAACAACAGGGTGGTATTTCACCTATGGCTCCACACGGGCTGGCGCCCATGCTTCAAAGCCTCCCACCTATGCTACACAATTCTTTCCTAATGCCACTCTGAAGCTGCAGTAAAGGTGCACGGGGTCTTTCCGTCTAACCGCGGGTACTCCGCATCTTCACGGAGAATTCAATTTCGCTGAGCATGTACTGGAGACAGTGGGGAAGTCGTTACGCCATTCGTGCAGGTCGGAACTTACCCGACAAGGAATTTCGCTACCTTAGGACCGTTATAGTTACGGCCGCCGTTTACCTGGGCTTCATTTCGGAGCTTGCACCCCTCCACTTAACCTTCAGGCACCGGGCAGGCGTCAGACCCTATACGTCGTCTTGAAGCCGACTTAGCAGAGCCCTGTGTTTTTGCTAAACAGTCGCTACCCCCTGGCCTGTGCCCCCCACAAATGGTTGCCCATAGGTGGGGCCTCCTTCTTCCGAAGGTACGGAGGCAATTTGCCGAGTTCCTTCAGTACACTTCTCTCAAGCGCCTTGGTATACTCTACCTGACCACCTGTGTCGGTTTCGGGTACGGTCTATACGGTGGGGCTATTTCCTGGAACCATTTCGAAGCCACTCCAATCCAATAAGGAGTGACAACACACATGATCCGTCACACACCACCAGGCCCACGAATATTAACGTGGTTCCCATCGACTACCCCCTTCGGGCTCGTCTTAGGGGCCGGCTCACCCTGCGCGGATTAGCCTTGCGCAGGAACCCTTGGTCTTTCGGCGACAGGGCATCTCACCCTGTTTATCGCTACTCATGTCTGCATTCGCACTTCCGATACCTCCACGACCCATTACCAGATCGCTTCAACGGCCTACGGAACGCTCCGCTACCGCGTGGATAAATCCACACCCTAAGCTTCGGTGCGTGTCTTGAGCCCCGTTACATCTTCGCCGCAGGAACCCTTATTTAGACCAGTGAGCTGTTACGCTTTCTTTAAAGGATGGCTGCTTCTAAGCCAACCTCCTGGTTGTTTTGGGATTCCCACATGCTTTCCCACTTAGACACGACTTGGGGACCTTAGCTGTAGGTCAGGGCTGTTTCCCTCTTGACGACGGACCTTAGCACCCGCCGTCTGTCTCCCGGATATTACTCGATGGTATTCGGAGTTTGGTTGAATTTGGTAGATCTCGCGACCCCCGCATCCATCCAGTGCTCTACCCCCATCGGTATTCATCCGAGGCACTACCTCAATAGTTTTCGCGGAGAACCAGCTATTTCCCGGCTTGATTGGCCTTTCACCCCTAAACACAACTCATCCGGTAACTTTTCAACGTTAATCGGTTCGGACCTCCAGTGGGTGTTACCCCACCTTCATCCTGGTCATGCCTAGATCGCCGGGTTTCGGGTCTAATGCATCAAACTAAGTCGCCCTATTCAGACTCGCTTTCGCTGCGCCTACACCTAACGGCTTAAGCTTGCTTGATACATTAAGTCACAGACCCATTATGCAAGAGGTACGCTGTCAGGCCTCAAGGACCCTCCAACTGCTTGTAGGCATTCGGTTTCAGGTACTATTTCACTCCCCTCATCGGGGTGCTTTTCACCTTTCCCTCACGGTACTTGTTCACTATCGGTCATGCACGAGTATTTAGGCTTAGAGGGTGGTCCCCCTATGTTCAGACAGGATTACACGTGTCCCGCCCTACTCAAGTCCTGATGTTTCATTTTCGCATACGGGGCTGTCACCCGCTACGGCCGCTCTTTCCAAAGCGTTCTGCTAATTCACCATCAGGCACTGGCCTGGTCCGCGTTCGCTCGCCACTACTAACGGAATCTCGGTTGATGTCTTTTCCTCCAGCTACTGAGATGTTTCAGTTCGCCGGGTTCGCTTCACCAAAGCTATGTATTCACCTCGGTGATATCCTTCCCAATTAACCCCGCCACCGGCCGCATCCGAAAATCCAGCCGATATCGAGATTAATTGGTGAGGATGGGTTTCCCCATTCGGAAATCGTCGGGTCAAAGGTTGCTCACACCTCACCGACGCTTATCGCAGCGTGCCACGTCCTTCATCGCCTGTGCATGCCAAGGCATCCACCAAATGCCCTTACCTCACGCTTGAGAACCCGCACCACCAATAGCAACCCTGAAAGCCTGTCGGGGACATCCCCGGCAAAACCCTCAAAACCACATCGGCAGAGCGGAATATTCACTCAGCATATAATCAATTTGAACGCACTGCCCCCTATCGATCAGCCTCGCGGCCAACCCATAGAAAACAACGCATCCCGCATCGATTTCTAGAACCCATTCACAATGTCAAAGATAGCGCGCTTGCGCGCCATACCGCGGCTCGGAGCCGCGGATCTGATGATCCTCATCCTGGATGATGTACGCATGAAAGATGGTGGAGCCTATCGGGATCGAACCGATGACCTGATGCTTGCAAAGCAACCGCTCTCCCAGCTGAGCTAAGGCCCCAATCTCATGGTGGGCCGAGTAGGAGTTGAACCTACGACCTCACGCTTATCAGGCGTGCGCTCTAACCACCTGAGCTACCGGCCCCCTAGCCTTTGCTTGGCCTCAGACGCCGGCGGTCACTTCCGTGACCTTGGCTTCCTCGCAATAAGCTCGGGCGCGCGTTCGCGCTTGCGGGCCTGACGGCCCGTTGCACGACGCAGCGGGACCATAGCCAGCTCAGGCGCACAGCTCGACGCCAGCACGATAACTCGTACCAGCGAAGCTGTTTTCCAGGATGAAGGGACATGAGGACGGCGGCATATGTTCTTTGAAAAGAGGAGAAGCATTCTTCGGTCTAGCCAAAGCGCTGTCTCGTCGATCCTTAGAAAGGAGGTGATCCAGCCGCAGGTTCCCCTACGGCTACCTTGTTACGACTTCACCCCAGTCGCTAAACCCACCGTGGTCGCCTTCCTCCCTTGCGGGTTAGAGCAGCGCCTTCGGGTGAATCCAACTCCCATGGTGTGACGGGCGGTGTGTACAAGGCCTGGGAACGTATTCACCGCGGCATGCTGATCCGCGATTACTAGCGATTCCGCCTTCATGCTCTCGAGTTGCAGAGAACAATCCGAACTGAGACAACTTTTGGAGATTAGCTCACCCTCGCGAGTTCGCTGCCCACTGTAGTTGCCATTGTAGCACGTGTGTAGCCCAACGCGTAAGGGCCATGAGGACTTGACGTCATCCCCACCTTCCTCCGGCTTATCACCGGCGGTTCCTTTAGAGTACCCAACTTAATGATGGCAACTAAAGGCGAGGGTTGCGCTCGTTGCGGGACTTAACCCAACATCTCACGACACGAGCTGACGACAGCCATGCAGCACCTGTCACCTAGCCAGCCGAACTGAAGGAATGTGTCTCCACAAACCATACTAGGGATGTCAAACGTTGGTAAGGTTCTGCGCGTTGCTTCGAATTAAACCACATGCTCCACCGCTTGTGCAGGCCCCCGTCAATTTCTTTGAGTTTTAACCTTGCGGCCGTACTCCCCAGGCGGATAACTTAATGCGTTAGCTGCGCCACCCAGGCACCAAGTGCCCGGACAGCTAGTTATCATCGTTTACGGCGTGGACTACCAGGGTATCTAATCCTGTTTGCTCCCCACGCTTTCGTACCTCAGCGTCAACAGTCGTCCAGTGAGCCGCCTTCGCCACTGGTGTTCTTCCGAATATCTACGAATTTCACCTCTACACTCGGAATTCCACTCACCTCTCCGACGTTCAAGCGATGCAGTCTTAAAGGCAATTCCGGGGTTGAGCCCCGGGCTTTCACCTCTAACTTACAAAGCCGCCTACGTACGCTTTACGCCCAGTAATTCCGAACAACGCTAGCCCCCTCCGTATTACCGCGGCTGCTGGCACGGAGTTAGCCGGGGCTTATTCTCCCGGTACAGTCATTATCTTCCCGGGTAAAAGAGCTTTACAACCCTAAGGCCTTCATCACTCACGCGGCATTGCTGGATCAGGCTTGCGCCCATTGTCCAATATTCCCCACTGCTGCCTCCCGTAGGAGTCTGGGCCGTGTCTCAGTCCCAGTGTGGCTGATCATCCTCTCAGACCAGCTATGGATCGTCGCCTTGGTGAGCCTTTACCTCACCAACTAGCTAATCCAACGCGGGCTCATCTCTAGGCGATAAATCTTTGGTCCGAAGACATCATACGGTATTAGCACGGGTTTCCCCGAGTTATTCCGTACCTAAAGGCAGATTCCCACGCGTTACGCACCCGTGCGCCACTAACCCCGAAAGGTTCGTTCGACTTGCATGTGTTAGGCATGCCGCCAGCGTTCGTTCTGAGCCAGAATCAAACTCTCAAGTTGATGTCCGACATACCCCAGGGGAATCCCAGGGCACRCCAGCATTTCAAGGAGCCGTTCCTGCACAATACACAAAGTGTGTTTGCATATTAAGACATGGAACGACTTGACTTTAAACCGATCCTCCGACGCCTTGAAGCCGCCAGAAACCGGAGCCGCCGCCCACATGTCCCTTCATCAATCCAACAATGAGAAAGAACCGCGCGTCACCCCCGTCGGTGGAGCGGCTTCTATGGGGGAGGCCCCACCCGGTCAACAACAAAATTACAAAAAAACGACAGCGCCAATCGAGCCAGATTTTCCGGGCATTTCAGCGCTATCGTTGAAACCGATATGGGATCCGGCCGAGCCGAATCAACCTTTCCGATTCGGCGCTGCTGAAATTTCCGAGCCGCCAAGTCATTGATAGAGGCTGCTTTTACTCTGGATCGCAGAGATTCGCGACGAACCCCGCAGCGCACACCCCTCAACGGCCAGCCGGCGCGAGCCCCGATCAGGCCGTCTGGATATATTCGCGCAGGGCCGCGGCCTCGCTCTCGATCCGCTCCATCCTGAACTTGACCAGATCCCCGATCGAAACGAACCCGATGACGACGCCATCGTCGACCACCGGCAGATGGCGGATCCGACGTTGCGTCATCATCGCCAGCGCCTCGAGTGGCGATGTGTTGCTGGTCACCGTGATCACCGGCGAGGTCATTACGTCACGCACCTGGCGGTTCAGAAAATCGGCTCCGTCGCGGCGGATGCCATAGATCATGTCGCGTTCGGACAGGATGCCGACGAGCTGCTCATTCGCCATGACAGGCACCGCGCCGATCCGCTTGTCGGCCAGCAGCGAGAGCACCCCGTTCACGGGCATATCCGGGGACACGCTGATAATGCTGTTGTTGGGTCGCCCATGAAGCATTGCCGCAATCGTCATATCGGCCTCCTACCCCCGTTCTACGCCCGGCCATGCAGGGCAGGCCAAGCCACGCTGGGGAGCCGCCTTCTCGACAGGGACGCAGGCGCATCCCCAACGGAGTTTGGTCTCCACCGCCTTGATAGTCCCACTTTTCCTTCCCAAATGGAAGCCATGACAAGACCACCCCGACGCCGGAATCGCCTTTCCGATCCGGTTTATGCGGCGCGCGCCTGGGCGCGCTATCGCTGGATCATGCGCTGGGTGGTTGCGGCCGCGGCGCTCAGCGTGGCCGCCGCGTTGATCTACCTCAGGGCGGACGGCTCGCCGCTCACCGCGACGATGATCATCGCCACCAGCGCCGGTGTCGCCCTCACCATATTGTTGGCTGGCGCGCTGATGGGGCTGATATTCCTGAGCTCGGGCACCGGCCATGACGACGATGTCGGCCATATCGACGAGCAGGATTAAGGGATTTCAAGTCGGCTCGAATGAGCCGACCACTCCGACATTGCGGCACATCTACGGAGAGTGGGCACAGTTCGATCCACGCCGAATGCAAAAAGGGCGGCCCGCGAGCCGCCCTTTTCCTTGCGTCATGCCAGCCTGTTCAGGCCACGGCAGATTCGCCGCGTGGCTTGCGGGTCCGGGGACGCGGACGGTCGCCGCCCTCGCTGCCATCTTCGACCGGCGTCTTCAGCGAAAGCGACGGCGGCAGGCGATCGACCTCGATCTGCTCGGCCGGCTGCGCCTTGGGCGGACGACCGCGGCGGCGGACGGGACGCGGCTCTTCCTCGGCCGACGGGGCATCCTGGACCGGGGGCCTGCTCTCGGCGACAGGCCCCAGGTTCAATTCCACGGGTGCGGGGCGCTGCTCGGCGGCCACGTGGCCCTGTTCCGCACGTGGCGGACGGCCGCGGCGCGGACGGCGCTCGGTTTCCTCGCCACGCTCGCCATCGCCGCGGTTGCCGTCGGCGTGATTCACGTCGTCTCGATTGCCACCGCCTCGATTGGCGTCGCCACGCGACGCTTCGTTCCGGTTGCCGTCGCTGCGGACATCGTCGCGATTGCTGGCGCGACGATGTCCATCGCCACGATTGCCATTGTCGCGGTTGCCGCGGTTACCGTCGCCACGATTGCCGTCGGACGTCTCGCGGTCGCCGAAATCGCGCTGCGCATCGGTTTCCCGCATCGCGAAGATCGGCTCTGGCGCCTGGCGGTCGTCATTGCCGATCCGCTCGCCCTCGTCGCCATAATCCTCGTCGGACTGGTTGGCATAGTCATCGCGGCGGGGACGGGGCTGCTGCTCCTCGAAGCGCGACCGGCTCTCGCTCAGCACCCGGAAATAATGGTCCGCGAACTGGAGATAATATTCGGTATTGACGCGATCGCCCTGCATCTGCGCGTCGCGCGCCAGCGCCTTATACTTCTCATGGAGCTGGGCGGCATTGCCGCGCGCGCGATTGTCGATGCGATTGCCGCGGTCCTGACCGCCACCACTGGAACCATTGCGCGGGGGTGCACCCTGACCACCGCCACGACCGCGACGGCGGCCGTTCTGCCGATTATTTATCAACTTTCCGATGTCCTCGTCACTGGTGGTATCGGTTCACCACTCCCTACACCGGGACCGTCCCGGAGCCATGAGGGGGCCATCGCCCCCAAACCGTAAAAGATGCACGCCGCCCACAGGCACGAACCCTTTCGGTCCGCATCCGCCTACGTCATGGTCGCTCGAAAAAACAGCGCCCCTGGCATTGGAGGTCGTAGCATGGGCCGGTGCGATACGCATCCAAGGCCCGTCAATAGCCCCGATGTAGGGGGTCGCGCCGCGATTTCCAAGCACAATATGTGGCCATGCGATAAAAGGATCAGCCTCTGACGACGATCGCGCGGTCTCGCCCGGCGAGATCGCGGCGAACCGCCCCGTCCATGCCGTTGGCCGCGAACAGCGCAACTACGCTATCTGCCTGATCTGCACCGATTTCGATCGCCGCCAGGCCGCCCGGGGCCAGCAGCCTGCCGATCTCGGGCGCCAGCCGCCGATAGTCATCGAGCCCAGCCGGCCCGGCGAACAGCGCCGTCGACGGCTCATGATCGGCGACGTCGGGCGGCAGGACCGCATCGCTGGCTATATAGGGCGGATTGCACAGCAGCAGGTCGAAACGCTCGTCGAGCCCCGCCGCCCAGTCGCCCTCCCGGAGCTCCGCCCGGCCAAGCAGCCCGAGCCGCGCCGCATTGCCGCGCGCGATGTCGACCGCAGCGACCGACCGATCGATCCCGAGGCCGGTCGCACGCGGCCACTCGGCCAGGGCGGCGAGCAGCAGCGCGCCCGATCCGGTGCCGAGATCGAGCACCCGCGCCGGCCCGGCCCGGCCGAAATGATCGACCGCCGCTTCGATCAGTGTCTCGCTGTCGGGCCGCGGGATGAGCACACCCGGCGCCACATCCAGGCTGATCGTCCAGAAATCGCGCCGACCGGTGATATAGGCGACCGGCTCATGCGCGCGCCGCCGCGCCACCAGCGCATCGAAGCCCTCGGGCGCCGCGATGTCCTGCCAGCCGAGCAGCATCACGCCGCGATCGACACCCAGCGCATGCGCCATCAGCAGTTCGGCATCGAGTCGCGCGCTGCCGCTGCTCTCCGACAGGATCGCCGCCGCACGCGCTAGCGCGGTGCGAACCTTCTCGACCATCGGCCTCAGCTATCCAGCTGGGCGAGGCGCTCGGCCTCATCCTCGGCGATCAGCGCACCGATCAGCTCGTTCAGCCCAGGTCCTTCCAGGATGTCCGGAAGGCGGTGCAGCGTCAGGTTGATGCGATGGTCCGTCACCCGCCCCTGCGGGAAATTATAGGTGCGGATCCGCTCCGACCGGTCGCCCGACCCCACCATCGATTTGCGCGCGCCGGCCCGAGCGCTCGCCAGCCGTTCGCGCTCCTGCTCATAGAGCCGCGTGCGCAGCACCTTGAGCGCCTTGGCCTTGTTCTTGTGCTGCGACTTCTCGTCCTGCTGGATCACCACCAGACCGGAGGGGAGATGGGTGATCCGCACCGCGCTGTCGGTGGTGTTAACCGACTGGCCGCCCGGGCCGGACGAGCGATAGACGTCGATCCGCAGGTCCTTGTCGTCGATCTGGACGTCGACCTCCTCCGCCTCCGGCAGCACCGCCACCGTCGCCGCGGAGGTATGGATCCGCCCGCCCGATTCGGTGACCGGCACGCGCTGGACCCGGTGGACCCCGCTCTCGAACTTCAGCCGCGCGAACACGCCGGCCCCGGTGACGCTCGCCACCACTTCCTTGTAGCCGCCGAGATCCGCAGCGCTGGCCGAGATCAGCTCGACCCGCCAGCCGCGATCCTCGGCATAGCGCTGGTACATGCGGAACAGGTCGCCCGCGAACAGGGCGGCCTCGTCGCCGCCCGTCCCCGCCCTTATCTCGAGCATCGCCGATCGCTCGTCGGCGGCGTCGCGTGGCAGCAGCTTCAGCGCCAGGTCGCGTTCCGCCTCGGGCAGCCTGGCGCGGATCTCCTCGACCTCCTCGGCCGCCATCGCGCGCATGTCCGCATCGCTGCTGTCGTCTTCCGCGAGCCCCTTGAGCACTTCGAGCTCGGCACGCAGCCGCCGCACCTCGCCCGCCGCCACCGCGACGGGCTCGATCTCCGCATAATCCTTCGACAGCTGGACGAACTGATCCGAAGGCAGATCGCCACGGGACATCAGCGCCTGGAGCTCGTCGCGACGCGCCTCGATCTGCGCGATCCGCGCCGATGTTATCCCGGCCATCGGCGTCAGCCCCGCAGCGTTTCGATCAGCTTGCCAACCGGCACCCAGCGCTGGGTCTGGTCGTCGAGCTGCTTCAGCGCCACTTCGCCCCGCGCCACCTCGTCATCGCCGATGATCACCGCCCAGGTCGCTCCCGACGCATCGGCCTTCTGCATCCGCTTCTTCATATTGCCCTTATAGGCCATATCGGCCGCGATGCCGGCGCGGCGCAGATCGGCGAGCACCGTACCGGCGACGGCCTGCGCACCGTCCCCCATCGGCACCACCGCGACATCGATCGTCTCGGTATCGGGCGCATCGATCAGCATTGCCAGCCGCTCGATCCCGGCGGCCCAGCCGACCGCCGGCGTGGGCGGGCCACCCAACGCCTCGATCAGCCCATCATAACGGCCGCCGCCGAGCACCGTGCCCTGCGCACCGAGCCGGTCGGTGACGAACTCGAAGGCGGTGTGCCGGTAATAATCGAGCCCGCGCACCAACCGGGGGTTGCGCACCCAGGCGATCCCGGCCGCCTCCAGTCCCTTGGTCACCGCCTCGAAAAAGGCGCCGGCCTCGGCCGACAGGTAGGCGTCGATCTCGGGTGCCGCGTCGGCGATCGGCCGGTCGCGCGGGTCCTTCGAATCGAGGATGCGCAGCGGATTGCGATCGAGACGATCGACGCTGTCCTCGGACAGCTCGCCGCGATGCCGATCGAAATGCGCGACAAGCGCAGCACGCCACGCGTCGCGCGTCGCCCCGTCGCCGAGCGTGTTGAGGGTCAGCGTCACGCCGTCGGAAATGCCGAGCTCGCGCAGCAGCTGGTCGGCCAGGCACAGCAGCTCGACATCGGCCTGCGGCTCGCCCGAACCGATCACCTCGGCATCCAGCTGGTGGAACTGGCGATACCGCCCCTTTTGCGGCCGTTCGTAGCGGAAAAGCGGGCCATGGGTGGCGATCTTCAGCGGCGCATGCTGCTGCCAGCCCTCGGTCAGATAAGCGCGGCAGAGGCCGGCGGTGAATTCCGGCCTGAGCGTCACCGAATCACCGCCACGGTCGTCGAAGCTGTACATCTCCTTGGAGACGACATCGGTGGTTTCGCCCAGCGACCGCGCGAACACCGCTGTCGGCTCGATCACCGGCACCTCGACTCGTCCGAAGCCGTACAGGCGGCGAACGCGATCAAAGGTGTCGACGACATGGCTGAAGCGCCGCGCCTGTTCGCCCAGCATGTCCTGCGTTCCCCGGATCGGGCGCGGTGTTTCGATCTTGCTCATCGCAGCGGCCTTAGAACAAATTCGGGGCGGGAGGGAAGATTGCCGCCCCTCCTGCATTTCGTCGCCGAAATCAGCGCGGTCGGCCTTATTCCCGCTTGGCATTCGGTGCAGTGCAGCATAAAGCCGCGCCCTATGAACATCGACCTTATCCCGATCGGCGATGATCCGCCGAACAGCCTCAACGTCATCATCGAAGTGCCGGTGGGCGGCGAACCCGTCAAATATGAGTTCGACAAGAAGTCGGGCGCGCTGTTCGTCGATCGAATCCTGCACACGCCGATGCGCTATCCGTGCAATTACGGCTTCGTGCCGCACACGCTGTCGCCCGACGGCGACCCGCTCGATGCCCTGGTCGTTGCGCGCTCGCCGTTCGTGCCGGGCTGCGTCGTCCGGGTACGACCGATCGCGGTGCTCAAGCTCGAGGACGAAGCCGGCGGCGACGAAAAGCTGCTGACCGTGCCGGTCGACGGCACCTTCCCTTATTATTCCAAGGTCGGCGAGAAGGACGATCTGCCTGAGATCGTGATGCAGCAGATCGAGCATTTCTTCACCCACTATAAGGATCTCGAGGCCAAGAAATGGGTGCGGATCGGCACCTGGGGCGGCGCCGAGGAAGCCCGCCAGATCGTGCTCGAAGCGATCCAGCGCGCGAAGGCCGCGAAGGCGGCCTGAAGCCCCGGCCCTCGCGTTCATAAGATAATCGGAGAGGCCCCGCCCCCCGGCAGGGGCCTTTCTTTTTGCGCTTGCACAGTGTGTACCGATCGATGCCCAAGGGCCAACATCGCCCGATCCGAACCGCTCTTCGCCGCACGCCGGGCCGGCCTGAAAAAGCAGCGCGTGTCCGGCTTCAGAGTCTTTTTGACTTGATGCAGACCGGCTGCCCAGCTAGGCGCACCCACCTGCAATGTGTCGGGGCGTGGCGCAGTCTGGTAGCGCACTGGTCTCGGGGTCCAGGGGTCGTAGGTTCGAATCCTATCGCCCCGACCATTGCAGCAATCCTCCCCGTATCTGCCGACACGGCCCGAGGCCGTGCCTACATCGCCAGCGGCGCCGCATATCCGGTCAGCTCCAGATAGCCGCGCCCCCCCCTGGTTCGCACCGCCCCTTCCCAATAGACCGGCAGGCCGGTCCGCCGGCCGTCGAGCTCCTGCGCCGCGAACAGTGGCACCAGCGGGAAGCGCCTCACGCCCTCGGGCAAACGCACGCTCAGCAGCTGCTCGACGGGATAGACCGCTCCCGTCGCCGCGCTCTTCCAGCTGCGGCGCGGGCGGAAGCTGACGTCGCCCGGCGCGAGGCGGGTGACGCTTCCGTTCTGGCGGCGAAACGATCCGCCGGCCCACAGCACGCCGCCGCCCTTGCGCCGGATCCGGAACGCCATCAGCGCGCTGCCATCGTCGAGGTTCAGGCCGGTCCAGTCCCAGCCGACAGCGTCGGGAGCGAGATAATCGGAGGACCATTCGCGGTCGAGCCACGCCTCGCCCGTCACGCGCAGAGGCGTGCCGTCTCGCAGGACAGTGCCGGCAACGGCGAGGTGCGGGATCGAGTAATAATAGCTCGCCTGCCCGGGTTTCGGTCCCTTGCGGCTATAGCCGTTCTCGCCCTGCGGCATCGGCTTCTGCGTCGGGTGGAACGCGAGGTCGAGCGCGAAGCCATCGGCCCGCACCCGGGTGGCGAAGCGGCCGTCGGACAGGCGGCGCAGGCGCCAGTCCCGGATGCGGATATCGGCGTCGCCCATCGCCGCCACCGCGAGCCCGAAGCCGGCACGGGCCGCGCGCTCACCATGCAGCAGGCGGCCCAGCTTCGGATCGGACAGGGCGGCGTGCGCGAACAGGATCTGCTGCGCGGCGAAGCGGCTCGGATTGGCAGGGTCGACGCGGGCTCGGCTGCGGAAGAAGGTCACCTGGAAGCCGAAGGCGCGGCCATCCTGTGCCTTGAGCCAGCCGGTGACGTACCACCACTCGGTGCGAAACGCCGGGTGCGCGCCATGGTCGGCAGGGAAGCGCAACTGCAGCCCCGGCTTCACCGCGGGATAATCCGCGGCAGGCGCCGCCATCGCGGCCGTCGCGATCAACGCGATCAACGCGAGCGGTATGCCCAGTGCGCGAATCACCAATCCTCCCTCACCGCCAGCACCGCGTCGATCGACGTCGCCCGGCGCCCCGCGAGCATCGCCGTGCCCGCCGCGGCCACCACCAGCGCCGCGATCACCCCGGCCAGCGTGCCGACCGGGACATGCGTCGACATCGTCCAGTGGAAGGACTGCGGGTTGATGACATGGATGAGCACCTGCGACAGGATCAGCCCGAGCAGCACCCCGGCCAGGCCGCCGATCAGGCCGAGCAGCGCCCCCTCGGTGGCAAGCATCGCGATGATCTGGCGCTTCGATACGCCGAGATGGCGCAGCATCCCGAATTCGCGGGTGCGCGCCACGGTCTGCGCCGACATCGTCGCGGCGACCCCGGCAAGCCCGACCAGGATCGCCACCGCCTCGAGCAGATAGGTCACGGCGAAGCTGCGGTCGAACAGCGTGAGCGCAAAGCGGCGCAGCGCCGCGGGCTCGCTGATCTCGGTCTGCATCGCCAGCGCCGCCGGCAAGCGCGCGGCAAGGTCGCGGCCGACCTGTGCCGGCACCGCACCCTCTCGCACGGCGATCGCGGCCTCGTTGCGCATCGCATCGCCGGTCAGCCGCTGATAGTCGCCGGTGTCGATGATCACCGCGCCGTTCTGCCGTGCATAATCGCGCCAGATGCCGAGGATCGCGAAGCGCTGCCCCGGCGCGATCGGCAGGCTGATCGTCGCGCCCGGCCGCCAGCCATAGAGCCGCGACGCCGGCTCCGACACCCAGACCGGCACGTTGCCAGCGGGTGCGGGCGGGCCGGTCTCGATCAGGTCGAGCAGCGGATCGCGGCCTTCCCGGCCGACCGGACGCGCCACCAATATGATCGGCGGCCTGTCAGGCCGGATCATCAGCGGGATCTGCTGCGAGAAACGCATCTCCGCCACCCCCGGTGTCGCCGCGAGCCGCGCCTGGTCGGCGGGTGCGAAGCCCGGCAGGGCGCTGCGAACATATAGGTCGCCGCTCAGTACGTGGCCCAGCCAGCCGTCGACCGCGACGCGGAAGCTGGTGACCATCGTCGCCATCGCGATCATCAGCGCGGTCGAGGCGACGATCCCGCACAGCGCAGTCGCCACCTCGCCCGGCGCACCATGGACGTGCCGCGTGGCGAGCAGCTGCGGCACATGGCGGGCGGGCCGCCGCGACAACCAGCCCAGCGTCTGCCGCGCGAGCCAGGGAACCCCGGCGATTCCGCCGGCGAGCAGCAGCGCGATGCTCGCGAAGCCGAACAGCGGCAGTCCGCCCGCCGCGGGCAGCAGCGCGAGCGGCGCGCCCAGCAGCGCCAGCAGCGCCGCCAGCCGCCACGGCACCGGCGCGCGCGGATCGATCATGTCGCCGCTATTCTTGAGCGCCGCTGCCGGAGCGGCCCTGGCCGCGGCGCGGGCCGGGAGCACGCTGCCGAGCAGCGCCGCGGCCAGGCCCAGGAGGAAGAAGGCCGCGGCCGGGCCGGGCTGGAAGACCAGCCGCACTGCCTGGTCGTCGAAATAGCCGGCGCCGAGATCGCCCCCGAACAGCCGCAGCGCACCCGCGGCCAGCCCATAGCCGGCCAGCAACCCCAGCGCCGACCCGATGACGCCGATGATGAGACCCTCGACGGTCACCGCCGCGACGATGCCGCCGCGCGGCAGGCCGAGGGTGCGGACCAGCGCGAAGACGCGCAGGCGGCGGGTGACCGACAGCGATTGCGCCGAATAGACGAGGAAGCCGCCGGTCAGCAGCGCCACCAGCGCCAGCATGTCGAGATTGACGCGATAGGCGCGCGACAGCGTGTCACCCTGCATCGCGCGGCTCTGCCCGCTTTCGAGCGCGGCACCCGCCGGTAGAAGTTTCGGCAGCGCCGCCATCGCCCGCAGCCGGTCGGCCAGCTTCAGGTCGATCCGGTCGACCCGCCCCAGCCGCCCGAATCGCCATTGCGCGGCAGCGATGTCGATCACCCCGACCGCCTGGTCCTCGCCCAGCGCCGGCAGGGTCCCGACGATCCTGAGCGGTACGACATGGCCGTTCGCGCCGACCATGATCCGATCGCCGATGTGCGCGCCGATCCGCGCCATCGCGCCGCGCGACAGGAACAGCGCCTGTCCGTCGAACACCACCTCGCCGCCGCCCAACCCCTCGGCGGTGACGCCGACCAGGCTGGGCGTCACCGCGGCTGCGCGCAGCAGATCGACCCCCAGCAGGGTGAAGCGCTGCTCGCCGGCATGGGCGCGCAGCTCGACCACCGGGCTGGCATCGGCGACGCCGGGCGCGGTCGCGATCCGGGGATAGGCCAGCTCGTCCATGCCGAGCGGACTGACCGCGCGCACCGCCAGCTCGGCAGCGCCGTTGACGCTGCGCACCGCCCCGTCAAACGAGGTCAGCGCCGAGCCGTTGACCAGATGCACCGCAAAGCCCAGCGCGACGCCCACCGCGATCGCCAGCGCGGTGAGCAGGAACCGCAGCGGATGCCAGCGCCACTCTCCGCCGACCAGCCAGCCGAGCGCCAGCCGCGCCGACAGCAATCCGGGCTCAGCGCCCATCGCGCTCCACCAGCCCCTCCGCTCCGAGGACCAGCACGCGATCGGCGATGCCGGCGGTCCCCTCGCTATGGGTGACCAGCACCACCGCCGCGCCATGATCGCGGCTGGCGGCACCGAACAGCGCCAGCACCCGCGCGGCGGTGTCGGGATCGAGATTGCCGGTCGGCTCGTCGGCCAGGACCAGCGCCGGGCGATGCACCAGCGCGCGGGCGATCGCCACCCGCTGCAATTCGCCGCCTGAAAGATCGCGCGCATAGCCCTCGCCGCGCCCACCCAGCCCGACCGCATCGAGCATCGCATCGGCGCGGGCGGCGGCGGCGCGCGCGTCCGACGACACCAGCGCCAGCGGCAACGCGACATTCTGCCGCAGCGTCAGATAGGGCAGGATATGGAAGGCCTGGAACACGAAGCCGATCCGCTCGCGCCGGATGCGCGTCCGCGCCGCCTCGTCGAGCAGGCCGAGGTCGACGCCCTCGATCCGGATCGCGCCGGCATCGGCCTGATCGAGCCCGGCGAGCAGGTTGAGCAGGGTCGACTTGCCGACCCCGGATTCGCCGAGGATCGCGACGACCTCCCCGGCGCCGGCGACCAATTCGAGATCGCGGAACAGAATCCGCGGGCCCGGCACCGACTTGGCAAGGCCGCGCACCTCAAGAAGATTGGAGTTCGCACCACCCATGCGCCCACCTTAGGGTCTGCGCGGTAAAACGAAACCCGTCCGAACAAGCTTGTTCGCCACCGGGCGCGGCGGGGGCCACGCCCTACTCGACGTCGGGCTGCACCGAAGGATGCGCGCGCTGGAATGCGTCGAGCGCCGCGCACTGCGCATCGATCGCAACCAGCGTCGGGAATTGCCCGACATCGCAGTTCAGCCGCCGGGCGTTGAACATCTGCGGCACCAGGCAGCAGTCAGCGGTCGTCGGGCTGTCGCCATGGACGAAGCGCCCGCTGCGTCCCTCGGCGACCAGATAGGTTTCGAGCCGGGCCAGACCGTCTTCCACCCAGTGGCGATACCATGTGTCGATCTCGTCCTGGTCATGGCCGAGATCCTGCTTGAGGTAGCGCAGCACCCGCAGGTTCGCGAGCGGATGGATGTCGCACGCGATCAGCAGCGCGGCGGCCCGGACATAAGCGCGCTCGGCCAGACCCTGCGGCAGCAAGGACGGCTGGGGCCAACGCTCCTCGAGATAGTCGATGATCGCCAGCGACTGGACGAGCAGGCCCTCGTCGGTATCGAGCGCCGGGACCAGCCCTTGCGGATTATGCCCGGCGCGGTAGGCCGAGAGACCGTCGCGCTTCAGCAGGTGCACTGCGAACTGCTCGACATCGAGGCCCTTCAGGTTGAGCGCGATGCGGACGCGATAGGCCGCCGACGACCGGAAATAGCTGTAGAGTTTCATGCGGCCCGACCTCCTTCACGCCGCCATCGAGCTTCTGCCTTCTTGCCGATCGCTTCAAGGGAGCGGCTCCGTGCTGGCTGCGGCGGGAGCCTTTTATCGGCGCACCGACAAATGTTTGTACTTGGCCGCCGAGCGCCCTATAGCGGCGCCCGCGTCGGGGAGTGGCGCAGGCTGGTAGCGCACCTGGTTTGGGACCAGGGGGTCGCAGGTTCGAATCCTGTCTCCCCGACCATTTATTTCAATTACTTAGCTCGCACTCCGTCACGTGTGAGCGAATCTCAGCAATCACCTAGCAATCACGGCGGGGAATCCACTTGCGCCTCGATCGCTGCTGCTGACAGCGAGCAGCGCTTGCTTTCGCTCGCGATACAACCTGCGCCAATCTGGACCATTTGCAGTCCCCTGACGCATGACTGGATTGCAGATACGCCTTGAATGACCGATGGTCCTCGGGTGCGGTTCCGCTCCATCTCACTTGGCATTCTTGCCGTTATAACTGTTTTGCTCGCTGGATGGGCCTTTATCGCGCATGTCCGCGCGGAGCAGGCCGCGCTGCCCACAACGATCCAAGACCTGATTTCTCAACCAAAGAAATACTCGGGAAAATTGGTCCGACTATCAGGCAGACTGAACGAATGCTTCGGCTGGGAATGCTCGCTCTGCCCTGAAAATATGACCACAGGCACGGCCGATTCCAAGAGATGCCTGCCTCTTAGCTTCCGGCCGCTGATCCCTGAAACAGGATTTGGATCAGTCGAACAGGAAAGCGTTTTCCGCTTCGCAAGCGTGGTCCTTCAGGCGAAGTTTGACCCAACGTGTTGGACCGGCAATTGTCTCGATCGTGAGGTTATCCTGTACGATGCGAACGTCGTTTCGGTAAGCAAGCGCCGCTCCAGTCGCGAAGGACTTTGGATGCAGAACCCTGGCGGCCTTATCGAAGTCGCCAAGCCACTTGCGGCTGCGGTTGAATCGGCGGCCTATGATGCCGGCTTTGCAGAAGGTCCGCCGACCAAAGTCTTCAGGCCCCAGCAAGGCATGCAGGCATTGATCGTATGCCAATCCTACCGGGCCACCGATCCGGCTGGATGGCCCGGTTCGGTCGCAGGCGCGGTGTACGCGAGCAGCAAAAGCGACTTCTACCGGTGCAATAGGGTGCGGAACATCAATGGGCGTTGGGTCGTGCAAGTCGCGGGATGATTATGAGCAAATGCGCTACCATAATCGGAATGTTCTCGGCGCTAGCTCTGAGCAGCGGACTTCCTTCCCCGTGTCTCCCCAAACACGCGCGGCGCAGCCATCTCCGCTAGTTGAATGCCACGCTGAGCGGCTACTTTCCGTGCACAAGCCATTTTTGGTCGGGCGGAAATCCAGGAGGCGATCATAATGCTCACCAATGGGGTGACCGATTGGGGTTTTACCCTATCGAACGGGGCGTAAGTCGAGTTTATATCCGCGCCGGATGGGGCAGGATTGGGCCATTTTTTGGCCCGCTTGGGCAACAGACCTAATATTTTGGTTTTGCCGCAGAAAGGCGGAGAACGCCGGTTCGTCTTGAGAATATGCAGCGGCATGCCGCACGCGTTTTGCGCCGTCACTTACCGGAACACATGAGGTCAATATGTCGGATTGGAAAAGCAAACTCGTCCTGGAACAGGGTGAAACTCTTAAGCATGCTGGATCGAAGTCCAAAGGCTTCATGATGGAGACCGACGTGGCCACATATGATGTGGTCGACGCGGATGGTCAGAAACGCGGTTCGGTGACGGTCGAGGATCATACCGCCGTAAGAGGCTTCAATCGCACCATTCGGCTTGTCCAGGTCAACGATGCTGGGAAAACGCTCGTTGAAGAGACTTGGCGCGCATAGCACATGGGCGAGCGATGCCGGGAGCGAACTCGCCCCCGGCATCGAACGTTACGCCGCTGAGAGATGCTCCCCAGTCGCGAGGCGCTGGGTCATCAGATGCCACTCGACCTCGGCATGCTCCTTCGCCTTGTCGGCGAGATAACCACCCTGGTAGCCGGGAAAGAGGGGATACTCATTGACCTGAAGCAGCTGATCCAGCTTCTTCGTCAAATCCTGCATAGTGGTCTTCTGCCCGCGAAGCGCCTTGCTCTCGGCGTAGAGCAGGAACTGCTCGCACATGATGTGAAGCACGTAGAGTTCGTCAGAGAACAGGTAGTTCTTGCCCGTCGTGCATTCGGCTTTCGTCGGGTAACGGCCCTTCATGGTCGTCACGCCCATATTCGGCTTGGTTCCGTCCGCACGTTCCAGCAGAATCTGGGCAGCCGTCTTACCCGTCGCTGCGAACATGAAGCGATCCTGGATACGGGCGTAGAACGACCTCGCCGCCTGCGATGACGGCTCGTAGTCGGAGGCAGCTTCCTTGAAGCAGTCCCGGACCGCCGAGTAGATATTCTTCTCTTCCGACCGAAGCGCGCGAACACGCGCGGCCAAGCCTTGGAGGGCATTAGGGTCCGCACGTAGCCGTTTGTCATCGAGGGCATAACCCTCGGTGATGTAGGCCTTGAGGACGCCATTGGCCCATTTGCGAAACTCCACCGCCTTGGCGGAACTGACGCGGTAGCCAACGGTCAGGATGACATCGAGGTTGTAATGCTCAATCTCGCGAGCGACCTGACGACCACCCTCCAGCCGAACTATCCGGAAACTCCGGATAGTTGCCTCCCGCTCCATCTCGCCATCAGCGTAGAGGGTCGAGATATGCTCGTTGATCGTCCGGACATCGCGGCCGAAGAGGTCGGCCATCTGCTTCTGGGATGCCCAGATCGTGTCTTCCGACCAGTCGACACTGAAGTCGATCGCCGCGTTCTCACCATCGAAACGGACGAGTTCCATCTCGATCTGGCCGGCCATATCGTTGGCCGCCTCGCGCCGCTTGCGGGTCTTGGCGAGGAACTTATTCAATTCGTCAGGTGTCATATAACAAGGCCTTTATATCCACCAGCGGAAGACCTTGACCCAGCCGTCAACCTGTGGTTGAAAGCCGCTCATACAAGGCAATGATCCATCCGCTGGAACATTGTTGAAACAAACGCCGCCGCTAGGACCACGAATCCTGACGTGCGGCGTTTGTCGTTTCTGCACCGTCCCATCTTGCGAGTCAAGAAATCGCCGTAGGAAGCCTCAGGAGTGAGTGCCGCACACTTCCGGTCACCCAGACCTGAATCGTGCCGCCTTGCTCTAAGAGGCATTTTGGCGGCTTTAATGCCAATGCCGTTCTGTTCTGCTCTGTGGCTAGGACCACGCATTTCGTCATCAAGACAGGTACTCTCAGATTCCGCGCCGGGGGTGCGAGATACCCGACATGGAACCGTCTGAGGAAAGGGCGGGGTTGCTGGCACCACGTGTACCCCCTCCCCACCCAAGGTCTTGCAGCCAGCTATTGAAGCGTCGGCGATGATGGTGGCGATGCCGCCGCCGCTATCGCTGCCGCCCCTATCCCTGGTATATTATATGTGGAGCAATTATCGCTCCCGACGGCACCCCCGATTTCGTCGGGGCGGGGTGAAGTTTCGCACCCGTCGGCATATCCCTCGGGCAACATTTTCAGACCTACAGGTCCGCTTTTCAGACCCGTCTGGTCCGATTTTCCGACACGGAATTTTGGCTTGAGTACGATCAACCTCATGAAGTCCTTGGTTGCCAAAGCATCGCGATATCCGTGCATCGTCAGAATCCACACGGTCGCCAACGCAACCTTGTTGTCGAACGATCCACGTACCCGCGCCTTGATGAATCCCTTGGCTTCCAGTTCCCGGAAATACTTGGCGACGGTGCCATGAGAACGGATGTTAAGCCTCTCGGCAGCGTCGCGTTGGGAGAGGTAGAGTTCTCCGTTGTTCGAACCGTTGTACATGGACATCAGTTCGACCAACAACGCCCGAGCGGTCGCTGAGAGGCTGCGATATGCGGGCGAGTGCAGCATCCACAAAGGAAGCATGACGAAGGGATGGCCGTTCTTGTTACGGCCAGTTTGATTGATTTTTCCCACAGGAATTCACTCCGAAAAATATCGGCGGTGCCTACTGCCGAGTTGAAAGGAGAGGCTGTTGCCCGGCGACACTGTGCCGCAATCGGGCGGACGTAACGCCAATCAGTGCAGTTGGCTTACATCCTCGGTCGTGCTGATCCGCTCCTGATTGCTAATCCACCGCTCCAGTGCATCGGCACGGTAGCGGATCGCCTTGCCCAGCTTGGCGTAGGGCGGGCCATCGCCTCGTACCCGCGCCTTGTTCAGGTAGCTTTGCGAGACGGACAGGTGGCGAGCGGCATCAGCCACCGTCAGCAACCCGCCTGAAGCGGAGCCAGCAATGCGATCGATATCGGTATGTTGAGACATGCAGTCGGCCTTTCGAAAAAGACCTCCACACGAAGGAACGCATGGAGGACGCTTTACGGATCCATCCACGCATCATCATTATAACGCCATTTTGGATGATGTGAGATATTTTTTTCTGGTGTCGGATGGACGTGATAGCGCAGCGCTGGATTCGGCGATGCCGTAGATGTGGGGAGAGGATGTCCATGCAGCGGTTAAGCTGGATTGGTGTGGTACTGACCATGCCTTGCGCCTACCCGGCTGCGGCCGACATTCCGCTGCGTTTCCGTACAGTCGCCATCAGGGAACTCCCCCCTCAGGTGCGCCAGGTAGCGCTGTTGCACCATGCAATTTCTGCCAGGAGATTTTCGGAGAAGCCGGACGAGCCGCCCTCTGCCTCAGTATACTGGCTATTGCTTTCGCAGCGCATGATATCGCCGCACGTCTGTCTGCGCGAAGTTGCAGGCACCTTCGAAGGTGACCCGCCCCCTTTAAGATCGCAACTGGAAATGGTGCGTGCCGCTCGCTGTCCACCCCAACTCGACGACAACGGTGTCACCGTCGGACGAGAACTCGCTCCAACGCCAGAACAGTTCGTGGAAATGGATAACTTCGCGTCCGAACTCATCAAAAGCAAAGGTCGCCTGTTCTCGATCCTCCCTTGGAATCGATGCGATAGCGGCACCATGGCGAAGTGGTTTAGAGATTCCATGATCCGCCGCCCGCAATGGACTCCACGATTATCGTCGGCGGTCGTTCTAGACGGCTGGCTAGGAACCAAGCGATACAACATGACGATCGATGGCAATTTCGCAATTAACGCGGTTAAACTTCCAGGTTTGAAGATGCGCGTCGTGAACTGCTATACGTTCGTGAATTAGTTGACCCGACCGCGACTAACCGGAGAACATGTGAACTCCATAGATCCAGGGCGTCCCGCTTCTCACGTTCGTAATCGTGTCGCTGATACCTTGTTCCCGCCCCAAAGTTGACGATCCGGCCCTGCACGGCCTCGATCACCTCGCGAGGCACATTGAGACGCTGTAGGCCGGTTGCAACGCTTCTGCGGAGGTCATGCAGCCTCCAGGGCAGAACCTCCTGTATGGCCCCTTCCTGAGCGATTATCAGGGCCACCTGCGCGTCCAGCTTATCCTTCCACTTCGACCAGTTCGAAATCGGCTGGTTGCCACGCGCGGTGAAGACGTAATCGCCTTCGAAATCGGGAGCGGAATCGATAACCTCAAGCATGGCATCGGTGAGCGGCACCGTCTGAACCTTGCCTTGCTTGGTCCGCTCGGCCGGTATGGTCCACAGGACGGCAGCACCGTCGATCTCCGACCGCAACATCCCGGCCACCTCGCCCCTGCGTTGGCCGCTCAAGATCAACATCCGAACCATCGCGCCATAGGCATGGTCCAGCTTGAGGGATGCCCGCCAGACCAAAACAATTTCCTCGTCGGTCAGGAATCGCGCGCGCGCCTCATAGCCTTGCGGGAGGTCGAGATTATCCATCGGCGAAATGACAAGGTCGCCCCGCTTCACCGCCCAGCGAAACATCTTGCGCATCACATCGCTGAGGTTACGTGGCGTCTCCCCGCGCGCCTGCAAGCCGTCGAAGAACTGCGTGATTTCCCGCTTTGTCAGGTCGGGCAGCGATTTCCGTCCGAAGTGCGGCACCGCCTTGGACCGCAGTAGGCGCGTTGCCTCCTTCAGGAAGCCGGGCCAATTCTCAGGCAGGTACTTTTCTATGAAGAACTCGACATATTTGTCGAACCGCAGGTTTACGGCCGCGTATTGCGCCTCGACCATGGCCGCCTTCGGGTTGATACCGCGCTTCGCGCTGATGGCATGCGTCTCCGCTATCTTGCGGGCATTATCGGGCGTCATCGCAGAACCGCTCGGCCCAATGGTGATCCGCTGCACCGACATTGCCCGGCCCCCAGCCATGCGATATTGGAAGATGTAGGTCTTCGCTCCCTTCGGCGTCACCTTCAGGCCGAATCCGGTCAGGTCGGTATCCCAGAGGATATAATCCTTCTCTCCGGGCAGGGCGGCATCAACGCGCGTCTTGGTCAACTTCTGCTGCGGCATATCTCTATCCAGTAATCACGTAGCAATCACCATAGAGGAAATATCGTCCAAAATTGGCCAACGCAACCTACCATGAAATGGCTGTTTCCCGCACATTTTCGGCGCATGGGCCATTTTCAGGAAATCACAGAACATTCGGACCTTCTGGTTTGCACCAGGGGGTCGCAGGTTCGAATCCTGTCTCCCCGACCATTTTCAATGCGCGGCGCCGCGCGCGACCAGCCAACGGACGAGTGATAGGGAACGCCGGGCAGCGCGCTCATATTGGACGCGCGGACCACCGTGACGCAGCAGGTTGATCGCCGGTGGAGAAAGGCGATTGGTCGTCATTCGCCCGGGGTGATGGACCGGTCCAAGCCTTTGGACAAACTCGATCCCAGCTGGTGCGGCCATGCGACGCAGCGGATCGGCTTGATCAGACCGCGAACCGCCCGTTGAAGGCGAATTCCTCCAGCGGCTTGCGATCACTCGGCACCTCGCGCCCCCGAAGCGCTTCGGGCAGGATCGACTTATCCGCGATCCGCCCGATGGCGATGGCCGCTTCGATCCGGAACCGTTCGGGAATGTCCAGCTCGGCCTGCGCGCGCTCGAAATCCAGGCCGGTCATGCCATGCGCATGATAGCCGAGCCTGGTTGCTTGCAGCGCGAGCAGCGCCCATGCCGCACCGGTGTCGAAGCTGTGGCTGCGGGACGGGTTCGGATCGGCCGCTCTCGGCGACTGAATGAGCGTATCCGACAGCGCGATGACGAGGACAGCCGCCCGCTCGGCCCATGCCTGGTTGAAGGGGAGCAGCACGTCGAGGAATCTCGCCCAATCGGCGCCGTCGCGATGGGAATAGAGAAAGCGCCATGGCTGATAGTTGAATGCCGAGGGCGCCCAGCGCGCCGCCTCGAACATGATGTCGAGATCGGCCTGCGGGAGCGGGCTGGCGTCGAACGCGCGAGGCGACCAACGATCGAGAAACAGGTGTTCGACCGAAGCCGAAGCGGTCCGGAATGAGGTGTTCATCAATGTGTCACGCGCTGGGGGGCCGGGTCGACCATCAGGAGTCCGCATTCTTGGGCGATGCGCCGGACAGACGCCATTGAGATTTGCTCAACGGCCTTTAGCAATGCTCAACCCTCCGCCGCCGACATACCAAAAACCCCGAAAATCTGAGAAAAATCGGTGCCCATAATTAGAAGTCATAGTGGCAAAGCAAATCTCTATTGAATCAGTAGTGATTATACCGATCCTGAACGGCAAGCACCAAACAGCGAGCCGAAGGGGTCTACATTGAAGTCTAATCAAACCGCGTCCGCGTTCTTTTGCTCAGCCCGGCGCCGGATGCTCGCCGCCACGGCGATCGGCCTCATCGGCGCTTCGGCCGCCCACGCCGAAGACGCGGCCGACGCCGAAGTCAGCGAGATCACCGTCACCGCCCGCTATCGTACCGAGAGCGTGCAGAAGGTGCCGATCGGAATCACGACTCTGACGAACACCCAGCTCTCGAATCAGGGCGTCAGCTCTCTGAAGCAGGTCGTCCAGCAGCTTCCGAGCCTCAACATCCAGGGCTTCAGCGGCCGCAACCAGACCATCACGATCCGCGGCATCGGCACCAACGCGGGCGGCACCAATGACGGCCTCGAACAGGGCGTCGGCCTCTATGTCGATGGCGTCTATCGGCCGCGGACCGGCTCGGTGATCACCGACCTGCTCGAGGTCGACAACATCCAGCTGCTGCGGGGACCGCAAGGCACGTTATTCGGCAAGAACACGGTTGCCGGCGCGATCGACATCAAGACGCGGGAGCCCAGCTTCGATCCGGAAGCACGCCTCGAACTCACCTACGGCAACTACAACCAGCTCCGCGCCTATGGCAGCATCGACGCGGCGCTGAACGACGAGGTCGCGTTCCGCTTCAGCTATCTGCGCAGCCAGCGCGACGGAATCATCTACAACACGACGTACCGCAAAGACTGGGACAATCAGGACAACCATGCGGGGAAGTTCGATCTGCTCTACAAGCCGACCGACAGCTTCAAGTTCCGGTTCATCGCCGATTACAGCATCCAGAAGGGCGATATGGGCTTCCAAACGGTCGGCGAGGTGCTGCCGACCGTGCTGGGCAATGGCACCGAGGTCCGCGGCTTCTATCGGCGTGCGGCGGACGTCGGCTACACGCCAATCGCCGTTCGCCCCTTCGACCGCGCGACCGACATCGACAGCTCGCAATATGACAAGATGCCGAGTTGGGGCCTGCAGGGCAAAGCCGACTGGGATGTCGGCCCGGTCACGCTGACCTCGATCACCGCCTATCGCAACTGGAAGTGGATTCCCAACTACGACGGCGACCAGATCGGTGCGAACGTCGTCGTCAACGCGGTCGTCGCGACGCACCAGCAGCAGTTCAGCCAGGAGGTGCGCGTTGCGTCCAACGGCGAGCGCGCGATCGATTACACCGCCGGCCTCTATTTCTTCTGGCAGGAAGCGAACGACCGCCAAATCCAGCTCTATGGCCGAGATGCTTCGGCCTGGCTCATCACACCGAACACGCCGACCGCGCCGGTCACCACGATCCCATCCGCGGCGCTTAACGGCCTGGTCGCCTCCGCCCATGTCGTGCCCGCGACCTACAGCTATGCCGCCTACGGCCAAGCGACCTGGCATATCTCGCCGGTCTTCCGGATCACCGGCGGGCTCCGCTTCACCTATGAACACAAGACCGGCCTGTACGATGCGACCGCAGCGGGGGACGTCGCTCCGATCAGCAGCTTCGATCCTGCGATCCAGGCGACGATCGTTGCACGGCGCGCGGCCCTGGCCCCGAGCCGCCGCTATACGGCGTCGAAAAACACCAACAACCTGTCCGGCACGCTAATCGCCGCCTATGACCTGGACCAGAACGTCCACGCCTATGCGTCCTATTCGCGGGGCTATAAGTCGCCGGGCATCAATCTGGTGAATCTCGCCCCCGGCATCGATATCTTCGTCAAGCCGGAAAAGGTCGACAATTATGAGCTGGGCCTGAAAAGCCGCCTGTTCGGCGGAGCGGCAGAAGTCAACGTCGCACTGTTCTGGACCGACGTCAGCAACTATCAGGCGAATTTCGTCAACACCCAGGTCACGCCGGCCGTCAGCTACATCACCAATGTCGGCAATCTGCGCTCGCGTGGCGTCGAGGTCGACGCCCGTGCCACTCCGCTCGAGGGGCTGAGCCTAGGGGTCGCGGGGACCTATAACGACGCGAAATATCGCAGCTATCGCAACGCGCCGGCGCAATATCTGAACAGCTATCTCGGCGTGATTGACCTTTCCGGCCGCCCCGCCTCCGGCGCCCCGAAATGGTCCGTGACCGGCAATGCCGAATATGTCCACGCCGCCGGACCGGTGGAGATCTACGGCGGCGGCGACGTCAGCTACCGTTCGGGCTTCTACGCGGCGGTGAACCTCGATCCCTTCTCGCGCGTGCCAGGCTACACGCTCGTCGGCCTGCACGGCGGCGTGCGCAATCCAGACAGCCGCTGGGACGTGTCGCTGTGGGTCCGCAACCTGTTCAACAAGGATTATTTCAACACCAGGTCGGTGAGCGCCCAATTTGGTGTGGTCCTGGCGCAGCTCGGCGAGCCGCGCATGTACGGCCTCACCCTGAAGGGGCGCTTGTGAGCCGCAGATTGGCGAAATGGAGGCTGATCCTGCTCGCCACCCTGCTGCCGGTGGCCGGCTGCGGCGCTTCGAGCGATACCCATCTGGCGCGCGTGCGCTGGGCATTTTTCATGCCCACCTCCTGGGACCCGGTGACGAGCCGCACCGGCGCCGACATCAACACGATCAGTCTCGCTTATGCGTCGCTCACCAGGCTGGACAAGCATGGTGAGCCCCAGCCCGCGCTCGCCAAGTCATGGCATTATGCCGACGGCGGGCGGACGCTGACGTTCGACCTACGGCCCGGCCTCACCTTCACCGACGGCACGCCGCTCGATGCCGCGGCGGTGAAGACGTTCTTCGAGCGCGGCAAGGCCCAGAAGGACAGCTTCCTGAAGGCGGAGCTGAAGGGGGTAGAGCGGATCACCGCCGACACGCCCACCCGCGTAACTCTCCACCTCAGCGAACCCGACTATCAGCTTCCCTATGTGATGGCGGGCAGGGTCGGCGCGATCGCGAGCCCGAGCGCCGCCCGCGATACGGCCAAGCTGGCGCTTTGGCCGGTCGGAGCCGGCCCCTTCCGGATGGTCGAGTTCGTGCCGGAATCCCACGCCTATCTCGAGAAGAACCCCGGCTATTGGGATGCGGCCAACATCCATATCGACCGGCTCGAGCTGACCAACAGCCCCGATGCCGCCACGGTTGTGGCGGCCCTGCTCTCCGGCTCGATCGACATCGTCGGCCGCATCCCTGCGCGAAAGGTGGAGGAGGCGAGGGCGCGCGGGCTCAACGTCGTGATAGCGCCGTCGCTGAGCGCGACCGACGTGTCGATCAATCGCAATAAGCCGCCGTTCGACGACCCCAAGGTGGTCGAGGCGTTCCGCTATGCCTTCGACCGGCAGGAGTTCGTCAATATCGCCACCGCCGGTGTCGCGAGCGCGACGCATCAGCCCTTTCCACCCCGCTATTTTGCCTTTCAGCCACAACTCGAAACCCGCTGGAAGCATGATCCGGCGCGCGCGCGCGCGCTGCTGCGCGAGGCCGGCTATCGGCCGGGACAGCTATCGGTGGAGATTGCCGCGAATCCGCTGCTCGTCGACGGCGGCGCCGAGATCGCGCAGGCGCAGCTTGCGAGGATCGGCGTGAACGCGACGATCCGGGTCGTGCCGCCCGGCTCATCGAGCTGGCAGAGCGAGGTCTACATCGCCAAGAAGCCGCAGATCGCGATCGACGGGACGATCGGGCGCGAATCGCCGGTCCAAAACCTCCTCTCGGTCTATGGCCCGGCCGGCATAATGAATCTGAGCGCACCTTACGCCTCGCCGGCTTTTCTGAAAGCTGTGGACAGAGTGCGGCGCACCCCGACGGACGATCCGAACTACCGGGCGCGGCTCGGCGAAGCGGTCGCCGAAGGCGTGGCCCAGTCGCCGACGAATTATCTGTACAGCACGCCCTGGATCGTCGCTGCCCGGCCCCGCTTGAAAAACCTCAACATCCTGCCCTCCCAGATTCGTTGGGAAGGAGTACGTGTCGAATGAGCACTGTCTTCGAAGAGCCCATCGCTGCCGCCGGCAACACCGTACAGCCTGGCATTGCGCGGAGCGGGCATGTCCCGCGCGTCACCGCGGCGCTGCGCTTCCTCTGGGCGACGCTGCTGGTCGCGGTCCCGATCTTCCTGGGAGCAACGCTGATAACCTTCCTGCTCGGCCATGCGAGCGGTCTCGATCCGGCCGCTGGCATTGCCGGCGACGCTGCCAGCCCCGAAGTGGTCGCGCGGATCCGCGCCCAGTTCGGCCTCGATCAGCCGGTGATCGTGCAATATCTCGCCTGGATGGCCGGGATCGTTCGCGGCGACTTCGGCACGTCATGGTTCAACGGCGTGCCGGTGCTGCGGCTGATTACCCAGCGGCTGCCGGTCAGCCTCTCGATAGCGGGCGCGGCGCTGCTGATCGGCGTCACGGTCGGCACGCTGCTGGGCATCGCCGCTGCGGTATGGCGCGGGCGGCTGATCGACCGCGCCGTCACCGGCTTCGCCTCGGTCGCCTCCGCATTGCCCCCCTTCGTGGTGGCGATCGTGCTCATTCTCGTCCTGAGCCTGTGGCTCAACCTTCTGCCCTCGGCCGGGTACATCCCCTTCTCGGACGACGCGGCGGGATGGCTGCGCGTGATCGCGATTCCGGCGATGGCACTCAGCGTCGACGTCATCGCCGATCTCGCCCGCCAGTTGCGGACCGGGCTCGTCACGGCCCTCTCGGAAAATTACGTCACCGGCGCAATAGTGCGCGGCCTTTCGCCGCGGCGCATCTTGTTCGTCCACGTGCTGCGCAACGGCGCCGGCGCCGCGCTGTCGATCCTGTCGGTGCGGATCCCGATGCTGATCGGCGCGTCGGTGGTCACCGAGACGATCTTCACCATGCCGGGCATCGGCAAGATGGCGGCAGATTCGGCGCTGCGCGGCGACGTTCCCGTGGTCGAAGGGACGCTGGCCGTCTCGATCGTGATCGTCCTGCTGTGCAGCATATTGGTCAACGCCCTGATCGCGGTGCTGCAGCCAGCAAGCCGGCGGAGAGGCTGAACATGAAAACCGGCTTTCTTCGCGGCAGATCGGCTTCTGTCGCCCTGGCGATCATCATCGCCGTGGCCATCTTGGCGGCGTTCGGCCACTGGCTTGCGCCGCAGGATCCCATCGCCCAGAACCCCTATGCCATGCTGCAAGGGCCGAGCGCCGCGCATTGGCTCGGCACCGATGCCTTCGGCCGCGATGTGCTAAGCCGGCTGCTGGCAGGCGCAAGCAGTTCGGTCCTGGCCAGCGTCTTTTCGGTCGTGATCGGGCTGGTCTTCGGGGTGGTGCCCGGCATGGTGTCGGTCTTCCTCGACCGGCGCATCGAGTGGCTGAGCCTGCGGTTCATCGACGCGCTGATGACCCTGCCCTTCCTTGTCTTCGCCATCGCGATGACGGCGATGCTCGGCAACGGGCTTATCCAGGCGATGTTCGCGGTCGGAATCCTCATCACCCCCGCTTTCTACCGCGTCAGCCGGGCCGCTACGCTATCCGTCGCCAATTCCGACTATATCGAGGCCGCCCGGCTAATGGGCGCATCGACCACATCGCTGATCCGGCGACACGTCGTCCGCAAGGTGCTGCCGCCGGTGGCGGTCGCGATCGCGTCGATGATGGGCGCCTGCCTGTCGATCGTCGCCTCGCTGACCTTCCTCGGCATCGGTGTCATGCCGCCTAATCCGACCTGGGGCGGCGTGCTCGCGACCGATCTCACGACCCTGTACGAACGTCCGCTGGGCCCGCTCGCGCCCGGCCTTCTTATCGTCGCGACGGTGTGGGCGCTCAACGCGCTCGCCGACGCGCTCCGCGACGCCGATGCCTGCCCCCAGGAGGTCCGGAAATGAACCAGCTCGCCACTATCCTGACCTTCCCCACACGCGGAGCGCGCCCTGTCGCGCCACCGGAGGATCCCACCGTGCTGCTGACCGTCGGGGATCTCGGCATTGCGGACGGCGGCGGGCGCGAACTGGTGCGCGGGGTGAGCTTCTCGGTGCCGAAGGGTGGCACGCTCGGCATCGTCGGCGAATCGGGAAGCGGCAAATCGCTGACCTGCCGCGCCATCCTCGGCCTTCTTCCCGATGGACTAAAGGTCAGGTCCGGCGCGATCCGCTATGGCGAACAGGATCTGGTCGGACTGCCGCCGCCTGGTTGGCGAGCGTTGCGCGGCGTCCATCTTGCGGCCGTGTTCCAGGATCCCGGATCCTATCTCAATCCTTCCATTCCGGTCGGCGCTCAGCTGGTCGAGGCTTTGCGGGCGACGCTCAAGCTCGATCGAGTGGCTGCGAAGGATCGTGCCATCACCCTGCTGAAACGGGTCGGTCTTGCCGAGGCGGAGGCCGTCTATCGCAAATATCCGTTCGAGCTGTCGGGCGGCATGGCCCAGCGGGTGTTGATCGCCATCGCGGTCAGCGCCAACCCGCAGCTTCTCATCGCGGACGAGGCCACGACCGCGCTCGATGCGATGGTGCAGGCCGAAGTGCTCAATCTGCTCGACGATCTGCGGCGTGAGCAGGGGCTGACGCTGATCCTGGTCTCGCACGACCTGGCCGTGGTGTCGAAGGTCTGCGATCATGTCGTCGTGATGCGCGACGGCGCGATCGTCGAGGCCGGGCCGGCGCGGACGGTTTTGAGCAATCCCGCCCATGACTATACGCGGAGCCTCATCGACAGCCATCACCGCTACAGCATCGACGACGGCGATCTGATCTCCCGACCGACCGCGGCGACAGCCGAGCCGCGGCGCGTGCCGGCGCTCCTTACGATCGACAGCCTGCACGCCAGCTATCGCCGATCCAGCCACCCGAGCTCCTCGGTGCTCCACGGCATCGACATCGAGCTGGACAAGGGCGAGATCCTCGGGCTGATCGGTGAAACCGGCTCGGGCAAGACCACGATCCTGCGGTCGATCCTCGGCCTGGTCACCCCGCAGTCGGGCACGATCAGTTTCCGGGGCAAGGAGATAAGCGGGCTGGGAGGTCGAGCGTTGCGCGCGCTACGCCTGTCAAGCGAGATACAATATGTCCATCAGGATCCCTTGCGCAGCCTGGATCCCGAGCTTCCGATCGGCGCATCCATCGCGGAAGGGCTGGATATCAAGGGCGAGCTCAGCCGCCGCGAGCGGGCCGAGCGGGTTGTGGCCACATTGGAGGCGGTCGGCCTCGATCCGGCACTCGCCGCCCGCCGCCCTCGCGACCTGTCCGGCGGTCAGCGGCAGCGGGCCGTCATCGCGCGCGCCCTCATCCTCGATCCGGCGATCCTGCTGCTCGACGAGCCGGTGAGCGCGCTCGATGCCGTCAGCCGCACCTATATGCTCGACCTGATGCGCTGCCTCGCGCGCGATCGGGGGATTGCCCAGATCTTCATCTCGCACGATCTGGGGTCGATCGCCGGCATCGCCGATCGCGTGGCAGTGCTCTACCAAGGCCGGATCGTCGAAAGCCGCCCGACCCACGAACTCATCGATCAGCCCGCCCATCCCTATACGCGGCGCCTGCTCGACTCCGTCCTGCGCCTCGAAGCCGATCGCCCGGCTGATGGGCGGCTCGCCGTGCCGACCAGCTGAAATCCTTGCATTTGATTGTCGGGGTTCAGAATTCCTCATAGGAGCGCCGAAGCAATCATATCCGGATCGATTTGAAATCGCATAGAAATTTCGTGGGAAGAGATCAGAAAGGACTCGGATCATGACGACGGCTTCTGCGACGACAATCGACCGAACGACCTTCTCGACATTCGTCCGGTTCAGCCGCTCATCGGCGCTGAGATCCACGGCATCGATATCAGCAAACCGCTCGATCCGGCCACGCGCGATGCGATCCGCGCGGCGGTCGTCAAACATAAGGTCGTTTTTTTCCGCGATCAGCAACTGGACAATGACGCCCAAACCCGCTTCGCGCGACAGTTCGGCACGCCCTATACGCATCCGAGCCCGAACCGGGATCAGAAGATCGCCTCGATCCACAAGATCGCGGCCGAGGATCTCAAGAAGTACGAAGTCCACGACTATGCGACGCGTGGCGACATCTATCATAGCGACACGAGCTGGCGGCTTGATCCGAGCTGGGGCGCGGTGCTCCGCGCGGTCAACCTGCCCGAGGTGGGTGGCGATACGATCTGGGTCGATGCGCACCAGGCCTATGAGGGCCTGTCCGACGAGCTGAAGGAGCGGCTGGAAAATCTCTACGTAACCCATGATTTTCGCCGTTTCCTGGTGCCGCTGGGCATCGACTATCCGATCGTCGCGCACAAGGTGGTGCGCACCCACCCGGAGTCGGGCCAGAAAATCCTCTGGGTGAACTCGACGCTCAATCCGCAGATCCTCGGCCTGGAGCTGGCGGAATCCCGGCGGCTCGTCGAGGAAATCGTCGATCTGTATAAGCGCCCCGAATATCAGGTGCGCTTCTCCTGGAAGGCGGGCTCGGTCGCCTTCTGGGACAATCGCGGCTCGCTGCACTATGCCGTCCGCAACTATGGAGACTATCCGCGCGTGATGGAGCGGATATTGATCGCCGACGAACCGATCTACGCCGAGATCTGATTGGCACACCCAGCGAATGAAAGGCTTGCGGCGCCGGCTTTCGGCTCGGCAAACGCTGTCGCCGGCAGAGCTTTACTGGCCCCAATTTTTTCCTCCTACATATAATCTACCGTTTTGGTAGATTTAATTATGCCCGTAAATCTGCCGACAAATGTGCTCCGGAGCTTCGTCGCGATCGTCGACACCGGATCGATGCTGCAAGCCGCCGATCGGGTGTTCGTCACCCAATCGGCGCTCAGCCTTCAGATCCGCAAGCTCGAGGAGTTGCTCCAGCAGAGCCTGTTCGTCCGCGATGGCCGCAGATTGTCGCTGACGCCCGCCGGCACGTTGATGCTCGATTATGCCCGCCGCGTGCTGGCCCTTCACGACGAAGCGGTCAGCGCAGTCGGCTCGGGCCAGTTCACCGGGCCGATCAGGATCGGCATGGTGCAGGATTTCGCCGAGGCCCTGCTCAGCGGCGTGCTTGCCCGCTTTGCCGAACTCCACCCCGATTCCCAGCTCTTCGCGCGCGTGGCGGGCACCAACGAGCTGCTTAGCCTGCTAGGGCGGGACGAGTTGGACATCATGATCGGTTATAGCGATGCCGGCGAAAGCGATGTCATCTCAAAGGCACCGATGATCTGGTATGGCGATGCCGCTCTGGCTGACCGCAAGGTGGTGCCGCTGGCGGTGCTCGAAAAGCCGTGCCGCTTCAGGGAAGCCGCCATAGCCAGTCTCGACGCCGCCGGCCGGCCCTGGCGCATCGCCATCGAGACCCCGAATCTGTCGACCTTGCGCGCGGCGGTCGAAGGAGGGCTCGGGCTCACCTGCCGCACGCCGCTGTTCCTGCCGGACGCCGAGCCGCTGCCGCTCGAGACGCTGCCGAAGCTGCCGGAGATCGGGTGTATCCTTCGCGGGACGAATGGCAGCCGCGCGACGCGCAGGCTGATGGCCCTGGCGCGCGAGCAGATCGCCGGCCGCAATCTCGCCTTATGAGTTGGACTGATGGATCGAACGCGCTTCTCGTTGGTCCCGGCAACCGCCCCCCGATAGCCTCGATCCGACATTCTCCACCGGCTTCGAGGGATAGGGACCATGGCGACCAATTCGACCAACGACAGCCTCGCGGCGCGTTTCGCGGCGCTCCAGAAGGAGCGCGAACGGAGCTGGTCGGCCAAGGATCTGGCGGAGAATCTCGCGCAGCGGCAGGCGCTGCTGGATGATTTCGACCCGCGCGCGACGGTGAAGCCCGGCGACATCGTCCCCGCGTTCGAGCTGGACGATACGCGCGGTGGAACTCTGTTCTCTGAAGAGCTGCTGACCAACGGCCCGGCCGTTCTGATCTTCGTCCGGTTTGCCGATTGTCCGGCGGATAATATCGCCTTGCCCTATTATGATCGGGCCTTGTCGGCTCCACTGCGCGCTGCGGCTGTCCCGCTGGTGGCGATCAGCCCGCAGCCTCCCGAAAAGCTCGACGCGATCCGCGTTCGTCATGGTCTCGACCTGACCGTCGCCACCGATCGCGACAATCGCCTCGCGCGCGCTCTGAGGCTGACCTTCACACCGCTGTCGACACCCGAGCCGCCGCCGCCTGGCTGGATCGGCGAGAAGGCGGGAACGGGCAGCTGGGAGCTGCCCCAGACCGCGGTCATCATCGTCGATCAAGAGTACCGGGTCCGGTTCGCTGCCGTCAGCCCTGACTGGCTCGACCGCGTCGAACCCGATGCGGTGCTTGCGGCCCTCAATCCCGTCCGCGCGCAGCCGGTGGAACGACGCAACCTCCGTTCGGCGCTTTCCTGACACCGATCTCGGGGCGCCCCACCATAATCTTCAAGGAGTGACATTCATGGCGAAACGACAGCTCAAGCTTGGCCTGGTCCCCACCGGCGTCGGCGGACCCGGCGAACATCATCGCTGGCTCGATCCCGAGATTCCGCTCGATGCGAGCGTGAACATCGACTGGTATATCGAAGTCACCCAGGCCGCCGAGACGGCCAAATTCGACCTGGTGTTCATCGTCGACAGCCAGTTCATCACGCCGCACTCGCCACCGCACTATCTGAACCGGCTCGAGCCGCTGACGCTGCTGTCGGCGCTGGCGGTCACGACCAAGCATATCGGCCTGATCGCGACCGCGACGACATCCTACAACGACCCCTACAATCTTGCCCGGCGCTTGGCGTCGCTCGATCTCATCAGCCGTGGCCGGGCGGGCTGGAATGTCGTGACGAGCGGCGACGCGGGCACCGCCGGCAATTACGGCAAGGACGAACATTATGATTATGACACGCGCTACGGCCGTGCGCATGAATATCTCGACGTGGCGCGCGGCCTGTGGCGCTCCTACGAGGATGGCGCCTTCGTCCGCGATCGCGAGACCGGGGTCTTCCTCGATCCGACCAAGCTCCATGCGCTCAACCACAAGGGACGGTTCTTCTCGGTCACCGGGCCGCTGAACATCGAGCGTTCGCCACAGGGCGAGCCCGTCATCTTCCAGGCCGGCGATAGCGAGCAGGGGCGCGATCTCGGTGCTGCCATCGCCGACGGCATCTTCACCCATGCACGATCGATCGAGCAGGGCCAGGCATTCTATGCCGACCTCAAGGGCAGGGCGGCGAAGCTCGGCCGCAACCCCGACGAGATCGTGATCCTGCCCGGCTTCACCGTCACGGTGGGCGACAATGACGACGACGCACGTGCGATTGAGCGCCATTACCGGGAACAGGATCATAGCTTCGAACGCGCGCTGGGCGAGCTCGGTCGCAGCTTCGGCTGGCACGATTTCCGCCAATATGACCTCGACGCGCCCTTCCCCGCCCAGGCGCTCGAGCTGGCGCACAACAGCTTCTTCACCCAGGCCAAGAAGATCACCGAGACGGCGGTGGCCAACGGCCTGACGCTCAGGCAGGTGGTGGAAGGTGGCCGCGCGCAACAGCGCAGCCCGTTCGTGGGCTCGGCCGAAACCGTGGCGAACGAGATCCAGCGCTGGTTCGAAGGGCGCGCCTTGGACGGCCTCAACATCCACGCCGGTCATCCGAGCCAGTTCCGCCGCTTCACGGCGGAAGTGGTGCCCATCCTGCAGGAGCGCGGCCTGTTCCGTACGGAATATGAGCACAGCACGCTGCGCGGCAATCTCGGCCTGCCGATCCCGACCAACAAGCGGACCGCTGCCGAGCCGGTCACGCCGATACGAGCCCTCGACAGCGCAGCAGCCTGAGGCGCACGGAAGGCAGCGGCCTCCCATATCGGCGGGGGCCGCTGCTTTTTAATCAGATCACGTAGAAGCCGTGGGTTGCGTCGCGTTCGAGTTGCTCGACCAGGCCATATTCCCAATCGAGATAGGCCTGCATCGCCTCGCGGGCATTGTCGGTCCCCTCATAAGGACGCTTGTAGCGATCGGCGACGGGAACCGGCGGAAGCGGATGATCGGCCCCGGTGTCCAGCCGCACCTGGAAGCTGTCGAGGACATAGACCTCCCATCCCATCTGCGCGAGCCAGGAGGCGGTCATGTCGGCTCGCGAGCCGAGGTCGTCGGCAAGTAATATCCGGGCACCGCGGACAGGAGCGGCCATATCGGTCTCCTGCACCAGCTGCCCCCCTGGATAATGGCGGAAGCCCGGGAGATGACCAGCCGCATATTCCTCTGCGGTGCGCACATCGAAGCGATAGAGCGTGCGGCGATGATCGGCGGCGAGAATCTCGGCATCGGCCGCGGACAAGCGACGCACCCCGGCGCGATAGGCAACTGCACGGGCCGCATCACGGGCACTGTCCGCATCGCCGCTCGGCGCATGGCGATCCGCGCCATGTTCGAGCGCCTGCCCCGCGAGCGACCAGCCGATGGTTCCGTTGCGCAGGGCGAACACCCGATTGCCGATGCCGGCATTGACCAGCGACTGCGCACCGATGATCGACCGGGTGCGCCCAGCACAGTTGACGATGATCGTGGTGTCAGGATCGGGCGCGACCGCCCCGGCCCGTAACACCAGTTCCGCGCCCGGGCTGCTCAGCGAGCCGGGGATGTTCATCGTCGCATATTCGATGGGGCGACGCGCATCGACGATGACGATATCGGCCTTCTCCTCGATCAGCGCGGCGACATCCTGCGCCGACAAGGACGGCGTGTGCCGCCGCGCCTCGACCAATTCGCCGAACGCCTTGGAGTAGGAATTGACATCCTCGAACAGTTCATAGCCCGTCTCCGCCCAGCCGCCGAGGCCGCCTTCCAGCGACGCGATGTTGGAATAGCCGAGCGCGCCGAGACTGGCGCGGGCCCCGTCCACCAATCCTTCGCCGTCATCATAGATCACGATCGGGATATCGCGTCGCGGCAGCCGAACCGGCGCCTCCAGCGCGATCCGGTCGGCCGCGAGATTGGCGGCGAACAGCGGATGGCCCGTTGCGAAAGCGGCCTCCGTTCGCAGGTCGAGCAAAGCGATTTCGCTGCGCAGAAGCAGCGCGCGCCGAACATCGGCGGGAGAGCAGGTCGGATTCAAATTCACCTCTTCAGATCAGGAGAGCAGGCGCCTCGGCATAGCCGGAGACGAAGGCCTTTTTCCGGCCGGTCTCGTCATAAACATGGCGGTGGACCATGCCGATGTCAGCGCCGTAGACGTGGATGCTGATCGATACGCGATCGTTATAGGCGTTCCGAACGCGATGGATGTCGCCGATCCGCGGAGATACCGCATCGACGGCGCCGGCGTCGAGCCGTTGCTTGGCCGCCGGCTCCAGGCCAGCTGCGCCCGGCGCGAAACTTTCGGCGATCTCAGCGCCGCGCAACACGCCGATAAGTCCCCATATGGTATGATCGTGGATGGGCGTATATTGCCCAGGTCCCCAGACGAAGCTGACGATCGAATAGCGCCCGGCGGGGTCGCCATATAGCCGATACTGACGGTAGCGTTCGCGATCCGGCGCGGCGTAGCTTGGCGGAAGCCAGTCGTCGCGGGCCACGAGCCTTGCGAGCGCCTTTCCGCCTTGAGCCAGGATCAGCGGTTCGTCGCCGGTGCGGACGATGCCGTCCAAGTTGCCGATAAACTGGCGCAAAGGGTCGAGCGAGGGCATAATGACGTCACACACCGAACTGTTCCAATAGCATATCCGAAAACCAGCATCCTGCCTGCCGTAGCTTGAGACCAATGAGAGTTCGGGGTCGATTATGAGAAACGCTCATGGGAACGCGGGCCGACGGAACACCACTCGTCAACCGGCTCGGGTGAGCCGTCATGTACCTTGAGCCGGTTGGCTGTCGGTACCAATCTTCTTGTCCCAACGAGAGCGTCTTGTTCGCATTTTGGGTCAACATGGACTGGCGAGCCGAACGGCAGGCCATCCGCAGCGTTTTTTTACTACCCGGGGTTTGGCTACTCGCAGTGTCCGCTGTCTGTTGGTAGTTGCGCAGGATGATAGACAGAGCGGGAGGGGAATTGTGAAGCGATATATCTCGGCACAGGCCGGATTGGGCGCATTGCTGTCCGTGCTGCTGGCGTCCGCGGCGGCACAGGGCGAAGCCGCCACATCCGGCGCTTCGGATCAAGGCGGCCTGGACGAGGTCGTCGTCACGGCGCGTCGTCAGACGGAGAACCTGCAAAAGGTTCCGCTTTCGGCGAGCGTGTTCGACAGCAGCTTGATCAAGCAGACCAACATGACGTCAATCAGGGATGTCCAATATGTTGCGCCGTCGCTGAACATAAGCTCCAACACGACGCGGAACTCCGACAACTATACCTTGCGCGGCCAGGGCACGACATATGGCACCGATCCGGCGGTCGTCGGTTATTTCGCCGAAGTCCCAATGCCCGGCGGCGGCGGCGGCTCGGGCATGCTTTTCGACCTCGCCGATATCCAGGTGCTGAATGGGCCTCAGGGAACGCTGTTCGGCCGCAACACGACTGGTGGCGCCATCCTGTTCGAACCGCAGCGCCCGACTGACAAGCTCGCCGGTTACGTCACGCTTGGATATGGCAACCACAACAACTTCCAGCAAGAAGCGGTCGTCAACATCCCGTTGGCGGAAGACAAGGTTCTGTTTCGCGCCGGCATGACCCATCGCACGCGCAATGGCTTTACCCGCGATGTCGGCACCGGCACGCGCTATGATAATATCAACTACCTCGCGGCACGCGCCTCGCTGCTTGTAAAGCCGGTCGACGGGATCGAGAACTATACCGTGGTCAATTACACGGACCGTGACGAGCATGGCGTCGGCACCAAATTGTCGCTTGTCAATCCGCTGGGTCCGGCCGCGTTCATCTTCGGGCAGGCCGCACAGGCCGCAGCCGACGAGCAGGCGGTGCTGGGTCCGCGCCGCACCCGCATGGGCGTGCCCCAGCAGGAGCAGCAGAAGGTGCTCACGATCGTCAATCGCACGACCGTCGGCTTGACCGAAACGATCGATCTCAAGAACATCGTCAGCTTCACCCGTTTCCGATCCAGCGTCACCTTCGACAATGACGGGTCGGTGCTCCCCCTCGTCGACTATTTCGAGACGCCGGCGTGGGGCGGGCCACAGAACAACGCCACGCCTGCGATCAACCAGTTCACCGACGAGCTTCAGCTTTCCGGCAAGACGACCGGCGGGATGCTGTCCTGGACGATCGGCGGCTACTACCAGCACAACCAGCCCAAGAACGAGCTTACTGCGCAGCGTATCTTCGGCGGGCCGGTCGTCCTGTCCAGGCTAGCCGACGAACTCACCAGCAAGGCCGTTTTCGGACAGGGCACGCTAGACTTCGGCACGCTGACACCGTCGCTCGCGAGCCTCAGGCTGACGCTCGGCTATCGTCATACGCATGACAGGCGCGAGGATTACACCGAGAGCTATCTACAGGCCGGCAACAGCTTCGAAGGCGGAGGGGCTTGCTCCTATCTGCCCGGAAGCTATCCGAACTGCCGATACGTCTTCGCGCCACGCAATTTTTCCGCGGACACCTACACCGCCGCCCTGAGCTACGAGCCCGTGAAGGACGTGCTGCTTTATGCAACCGCGCGGAGCGGCTTCAAGAGCGGCGGCTTCAACCTGATTGCGCCGCCGGCTTCGGCCGCGGCGAGCTTCGGTCCGGAGAAGGTCGACGACATCGAGCTCGGCGCCAAGGCCACGGTCTGGCTGGGCGACATCGAGCTGCGCACCTCAGTGGCCGGCTTCCGCGACAGATATAAGGACATCCAGCGCGCGTTGCCGGCCGATTTTGGCGGCGGGGTGGGCGTCTATGTCGTCAATGCGACAAATGCGACGATCAAGGGCATCGAGGTCCAAGCCGATGCCGCGCTGTCGCGCGAATTCAAGGTCGGCCTGAACTATTCTTATCTCGATGCCCATTATGGTGCGTTCATCAGTCCTCAGGGCGATTTTTCCGGAATGCGGCTGCCCTACACGCCCAAGCACAAGCTCGCGCTCAAGGCGGATTACCAGCATGAGCTGGGCGCCGAGATCGGCACCGTCGGGCTTCATGCGACCTATGCCTATCAGAGCAGCTACCGCAACCTGGATGCCTTCGATCCGGACATCGTGATCAAGGGCTACGGCTTGCTGAACCTGAGCGCGACCTGGAATGGTATCGGCGGGACACCGATCGACGCGACGATCTATGCCAACAACGTGACCGGCAAGCTCTACCGGATCGCCGCGGGCAATTATTATTACTCGCTCGGTTATACGACCAATGTTTTTGGCGAGCCGCGGATATTCGGCATCAATCTAAGCTATCATTTCTAGGCGACTTGATCGTTGCAGGTGAATGCAGCCCGGCAAGATGGACTGTCGCGGCGAAAGATGGCGCTGCAAGGCACCCGGGGCCACCTATGCTCCACGGGATGGGAGGAACTCAAAAAGGAATGGCCCCCGCTCCGGGGGCGGGGAGCGAGGGCCGACCTGACGTTCGTCACGCAGGCGGGGCGCGATTGATATCCTCGAGCAACAGGGGGGAATCCCGAGGACGATCGCGACCGCTGGAGGAGCATTAGGCTACACAACCTGTCGCCTGAATGAACGGCGCCGCTATTTTTGCGGCCCCTTCGGCCGCGGGTCGTCCCAATGGAACGTCCTGTCCGAAATCGGCACGCCGTAACGCTGATTCACCAGCCGCACCGTCGAACGGCCATTCTGCGCATCGAGCACCGTCCAACCCTGCAGGCTGAGCCCGCCCGGCCCGGCGCCGCGCGCAAAGGCGATGGTGATCGTGCCGAATTCGGGATGCTTGGAATCGCGCGCTTCGATCATTGTGATGCCCGGCATCGCCGACGGCACCGCGCGGGCGAAGCGGCCGATATCCTTGCGGGGATCGATCAGCACCGACAGCGGCGAATTGCCGACCGGCCAGCGCGACACCTGGCGCACCGAATAGTCGATCATCGTCAACGCGCTGCCATCGCCGACGATCAGCAGCGGCACGCCCTTCTGGTATTGGAAGCGGATCCGCCCGGGCTGCTTGAGACTGAGCGTGCCCGACAGCGATTTGCCGCTGCGGTCGGTCTGGACGAAATCGGCCGTCATCGTGCTGATGCCGCGCAGATGCGCGGACACCGCGGCCAGCGCCCCCCCCGTCTCGGCGGCGGCAGGCGCGGCGATGATCGCGAAGGGCATCAGGGACGCGAAGAGCGGGCGCATGCGGTTCCAATTCTGTCGTTGCAACCGCGCTTATGCCCAAGCCGGGGTGAATTGGGAATGAAGCGCGGGCGGCAGGCGATGTTCCCTCCTCCTCCTCCTCCTCGCATCGGGGCGCACTATATGGGGCGGATGACCGCACGTCCTCTCACCTCCGCCGAACATGCGCTCGTCCGCTCGATGTTCGGCGACGCGATCGATATCGACCGCGCGGTCGTCCACAACGCACGCTGGTGGCCGTTCCAGCCCAGGAGCACCTTGATGGCGCCCGACGGCGCGATCTGGTGCCATCCTGGTGGCGGGCTGTTCCGTGCCTGCTATGCCTCGGAGAGCCTGGCGATGCAGGCACTCTTCGTCCATGAGATGACCCATGTCTGGCAGGCGCAGCAGCGCGGGCGATGGTATCTGCCGCTGATGCGCCATCCCTTCTGCCGTTACGCCTACAGGCTGATGCCGGGCCGGCCGTTCGCCCGCTACGGCATCGAGCAGCAGGCCGAGATCGTCGCCGATGCCTTCCTGCTGCGGCGCGGCGTCGCCCGGCCGGGAAAGCCGGGACTTGAGCGATATGAAGCGCTGCTGCCATTCGCTCCAACCTCCCCGCTCACCCTCACGCCGGTCGCCGGGCTTCCCGAACATATCGCCACCCGCTAGAGCGGCGCTATGATTCCAACCGGCCTGCTCGGCGGCAGCTTCAATCCCGCGCATTACAGTCACAGGCATATCAGCCTGTTCGCGGTTCGCGCGCTGGGGCTGGCGGAGATGTGGTGGCTGGTGTCGCCCGGCAATCCGCTGAAGGCGGGGGCGTCGGACATGGCGTCGCTGCCGGCGCGGCTCGGCTCGGCGGAGCGCATGGCCCGCCGCGCACCGATCCGGCCGACCGCCATCGAGGCACGGCTCGGCACCCGCTACACCGCCGATACGCTGCGCGCGCTGGTCCGCCGCTATCCCAACCGCCGCTTCATCTGGATCATGGGCGCCGACAATCTGGCGCAATTCGACCGATGGCATGATTGGCGCGGCATATCGCGCAGCGTCGCCATTGCCGTTGTCGCCCGGCCGGGCTATGATGGTGGTGCCCGGGCCTCGAGGTCGATGGGCTGGTTACGGCGTTTCGTCCGGCCCGTGGCCAAGGCGAAGGAGTGGACGGCATGGAGACCGCCAGCGCTCGTGCTGCTGCACTTTTATCCTGATCGCGGTTCCGCAACGCGGCTCCGGGCCAAGGACCCTAGCTGGCATCTTTCCTACAGCAACACAGGCTTGCGCGATCGTTTGACGCGCCAGCCGCTTCCATGAGGAGGTAATTTGACCGCCCAAGACCCTTCAGCAAAGCTCCACGAGCTCGTGCTGAAATCTCTCGACGACGACCAGGCTGTCGAGACCGTGACGATCCCGCTCGCGGGCAAGTCGTCCATCGCCGATCACATGGTGATCGCTTCGGGCCGTTCGACGCGCCAGGTCGCCTCGATGGCGACGAAGCTCGCCGACAAGATCAAGAGCGAAACCGGCAAGAGCGTCCGCATCGAAGGCCTGCCAACCGCAGACTGGGTGCTGATCGACGCGGGCGACGTGATCGTCCACCTGTTCCGCCCCGAAGTCCGCAGCTTCTACAATCTCGAGCGGATGTGGAATTTCGGCGACGCGCCCGCCGCGCCGCTGGCGGCCCAGGCCTGACATAGCGGCAGCAGGCGGGGGCCGGGAAAGCATTGCTGCTGCACATCGTCGCCCGGGGCAGGATCGGCCGCAGCCCCGAGGCCGAGCTGGTCGCCCGCTACCTGAAGCGGATCGCCTGGCCGACCCGCATCACCGAACTGCCCGACACCGGCGGCAAGCTGCCGCCGCGCGATCCCGGCACCATGCTGGTCATGCTCGACGAAAAGGGCGAGCAGCTGGGATCGATGGCCTTTGCCGAAAAGCTGGGTCGCTGGCGCGACGATGGCGTCCGCGAGATACGCTTCCTGATCGGGGCCGCGGACGGCTTCGGCGAAGACCAGCGCCGCGATGCCGACCTGCTGTTCGCCTTCGGCAAGGCGACCTGGCCGCACATGCTCGCCCGCGCCATGCTGGCGGAGCAGCTGTGGCGCGCGACCAGCATCCTGGCCGGCCATCCCTATCATCGGGAAGGGTGATGCGCACGCGCGCCATCGCCATCCTGGCAGCCGCTGCGATGATGGCCTGCGCCGCCAGCGCCCCGGCCGTCGATCGCGATCCGATGGTCGCCGAGCAGCAGCGCGCGCTGCTCTCGGCACGGCGCGACGCGGCCGCCGCCGAGCGCCGCGCCGCACGGCTCGAGCACCAGGCCAAGGCGATTTCCCGCGCCGCCGACCGCGCCCAGGCCGAGCAGGCCGCCGCCGCCGCCGCGATCCAGGCCTCCGAAGCGCGCATCGCCGCCGCGCAGGCGCAGGTCGTCATCGTCGATCGGCTGCGCGCGGCGCAGCGGGCGCGGCTCGCCGAACGGCAGGGGCCGATCGTACGGCTGACCGCAGCGCTCCAGACGATGGCGCGCCGTCCGGCCGCGCTGGCCCTGGTCCAGCCGGGCTCGGTGGACGACATGGTCCATGTCCGCGCGCTGCTCGGCTCGACGCTGCCCGAGATCCGCGCCCGGACCGCCGGCCTGCGCGCCGAAGTGGCGCGCGGGGATGCGCTGCGCCGCCAGGCGGAGCAGGCCGTGGCCGAGCTGCGCCATCAGCAGCGGCAGCTCGAGACCGATCGCCACGCGCTCGCCCGGCTCGAGGCCGACCAGCGCCGGCGCTCGCAGGGCCTGATCGACGATGCGATGGCCGAGCAGGACCGGGTGATCGCGATGGGCGAGAAGGCGCGCGACATCACCCAGCTGATCGCCGACCTCGGCGACCAGGCCGACATCCGCATGCGGCTGGCGAGCCTGCCCGGCCCCCGGCTGCGCCCGCCGATCCCCGGCCAGGCGCCGCCGCCGCCCGCAGAACTCGCCGCGCTGGCGGCGGCGGCGAATGCGCCGCCCTTCTACCGACTGCCGGTGCTCGGCAGGCTCGTCGCCGGTATGGGCGAGATCTCCCAGTCGGGGGTGCGCGCCAAGGGACTGACCCTCGCCCCGGCGCGCGGCGCGCAGGTCGTATCGCCCGCGGTTGGGCGGATCGCCTATGCCGGCCCGTTCCGCGGCTATCGCGGGATCGTCATCATCGATCATGACAATGGCTGGGCGACGCTGATCACCGGCCTGGCCGGGCTCGGCGTCCGGGTCGGCCAGCAGGTGATCCAGGGCAGCCCGATCGGCACCGCCGAAAACCGCGATCCGCGCATCACCGTCGAATTGCGCCACAACAGCGCGCCGGTCGACATCCTGCCGATCATGGCGCGGGGGTGACGATCGGCAGTTGTCGGAACCGCCGTCCTGCGCCAAACATCCGCCATGCCCGACATCAAGCTCCACGACAGCTGGAAGACCCCGCTCGCCGACGAGTTCGCCGCCCCCTATATGGCCGCGCTCAAGGCCTTCCTCACCGGCGAGCGCGCGGGCGGCAAGCGCATCTTCCCGGCCGGCGGCGAGTGGTTCCGCGCGCTCGATCTGACGCCGCTCGACAAGGTCCGCGTCGTGATCCTCGGGCAGGATCCCTATCATGGCGAGGGCCAGGCGCATGGGCTGTGCTTCAGCGTCCGCCCCGGCGTCCGCCCGCCGCCGAGCCTGGTCAACATCTACAAGGAGCTGCACGGCGACCTCGGCCTGCCGCGCCCCGGCCACGGCTTTCTCGAACATTGGGCGCGGCAGGGCGTCTTGCTGCTCAACAGCGTGCTGACCGTCGAGATGGGCCTCGCCGCCTCGCACCGCGACCGCGGCTGGGAGAGGTTCACCGACGCGATCGTCCGCCTCGTCAACGCCAGGGCCGAGCCGGTCGTGTTCATGCTGTGGGGCAGCTACGCCCAGAAGAAGGCGGCATTCGTCGACTCGACCGACCGGGGCGGCCGCCATCTCGTGCTCAATGCCGCGCACCCCTCGCCGCTGTCCGCGCACAACGGCTTCTTCGGCTGCCGCCACTTCTCGAAGGCCAACGCCTTCCTGGAGGCGCGGGGCCTGCCGCCGATCGACTGGTCGCTGCCCGACATCGGGGCCGCCTGACGGCCTGACAAATCGCCCCTACGCTCCCCGGTCGAGCAGCGGCGCCATCGCGACGATGTCGCCGGCGCTGAACAGCAGGCTGCCCGGCGTCGCACCGGGCAGCGCGTGGAAGAAGAAGGGGGTGCCGAAGCTGTCGCCCTCGATCAGCGCATGCGCCATGTCGGCCGCGACCGCCGTCACCAGGTCGACCTGCGCGCTGCTGTCGGACGAAGACTGCGCCGCCAGCCTGTGTGCCATATAGGTCTCATAGTCGGCGGGCGTGGTCTCGGGCCGGTACATGTAGTTGAGTTCGCGATAGGGTTCGCCCGGCCAGGGATAGATGATGTAGCGCATCTCGATATGGCGGAAGCCGCGCGGATATTCCTTGTGAACAAGCTGGCAGACCGCGCAGTCCTTGTTGGTGAACATGTAGCAGATGCCGGCCGAGGGCCCGCCGCTCGCCGGCACGCGGATGCTGGGCAGCATCGCCAGCTGATCCCAGAATGGCGCAAGCTCCGCCTGGAAGCCGGCCTGCCCCGGAATGCCCGGCGCGGGCTCCTGCGCGGACAGGCGGCCGGCGAGCGCCAGCGCGGGCAGCAGCGCGAGCATGGCGCGCCGGTCGAACGTCATTCCTTCAATCCCCCGATCGAAAGTCTATCGCGGGAGTGTGTCGCGTATCGAGCGCGGCGTCCAGAGCGGTGCGAATGGGGGATCCCGCCTGACGCGGCGCTTGAGGAGAGATCCCACCCCCCTCGTTTTCGTCATCCCAGCGAACGCTGGGATCTCTCTTGCCCCTTTCCTCGACATGTCAGCGCAGAGAGATTCCAGCTTTCGCTGGAATGACGGCATTTGGTAAGTTCCTGTATTCGAACGATTCCTTGGTGCGAGCGGCGAACCTTTGGCGGCCTCAGCCAGCCAGCGCCCAGCGCCCCAGCGGGACATGCTCGGTCAGCCCGACCAGGCTGTGGACCAGCACGAACTCGCCGGCGCGCCAGCTGATCGGCCAGACCGGGCGGCGGAAGCTTTCCTCCTGCCCATAGGCCAGGGTAACATGTGGATCGAAGCGGAAGCCGCGATTGGGCCACACCCCGGCGTCGGCCATTGTCAGCGCGAGCTTCTGCTGGAACGCCTTGAGCACCGGCATGTGATCGCCCGGCTTGAGGCAGGTGACGTGGCCGTTGCTCACCACCTCCTGCAGCACGATCCGCAGCCCCGGCCCTGCCAGAGTCGCGGCCGCCGTCCCCATCGCCGCGACCAGCCCCGGCGGCGGCGTCATCGGCAGGTCGAGCGCAAACAGCGTCATCTGCAGCCGGTCATCGGCGACATGGCTGCGCGCCACGCCGATCCCGTCGCGCACCGCAGCGATCTCCTCGATGGCCTCCGCACTCGGCATCAGCGCGAAGAACAGGCGGTGGAGGACAAGCTCGTCGCTATCGTCAAAGGGCCGGCGCAGGGTCATGGCGTTTCTCCTTCGTTCGACTCCCTACGCGATTTGGGATAAGAACAAAAGAAGAACTTACGTCAGCACCCAGTCGCGACGATCATAAGGCCGTTTCACAAGCCCGCGAACTCGTCAATGCCGAGGACTTGATAGATATGCGCGACATCGCGGGCCGATCGCACCTGGTCGAGCAGCGCCTCGAACTCATCCTCCTGGCCATCCGCCTCATAACCGTCATACCAGCTGACGCGCACGGCGGCGCAGGTCCGGTCCTTGATCTCATCCAGCGACAGCGGCGGGAGCTTCTCGAGCTCATGTTCGACACGCCAGGACGGCGGCAAGTACAGGAGAATCCCCAACAACGTCCAGCGCGCGGCCCTGCCCTTGGTTCGAACCGATCGGACGACCCACTGGTTATTTCCATTGTCGATAAGCAGCATGCCTTCGTGCATGCCGCGCTTGATCATCGCCGGAGCCGCGATCGTCAGGATGTCCATGTCGGGGAATCCGCAGAAATCCCCATCTGAGGTGAAGCCGAGCACTGGAAACTCAAAGCTCTCCTCGGTTGTCTTGATCAGTGACATGCCGCGCCTCCGCTGGAACGAATGGAGAACATACCCGCTCACAATCGTTACGGCAAGAGGGTGGAGCGACACGCGGTGACGCAGCCCTTAGAGCGCGCTGCGAATAGCTTGAATCGAATTGGGATTCCCAAGGCGGCCGAGGTGTGATTCAAGCTTGGGGCTGGGTTTGGAGGCCAGCCTTTATGCCACGAGCCTATTCTCAGGATTTGCGTGACCGGGTGATCGATGCGGTGG
>NZ_JBFUKB010000015.1:0-44971 GCF_056401065.1 Rhizorhabdus sp. P4_G5
AGCTGCGCAATCGCATCGAACGGACCATCGGTAAACTCAAGCAGCTACGCCGTATCGCCACACGATACGATCGCATCCCGCAAAACTATCTCGCTAGCCTATGCCTCGCTGCCCTCAGCTTCTGGTGCTGAATGTCGATTCAGCCTAGAGCCATCTTCGCGTCGGCTCGCGTCCAAACCTCGGGCGAAAACGCCAGCTTTCGCCGATTGCTCCCTGAGGCATCATCCGAGTGGGCTATGGGTCGTTTCACGCCAATCTGCCGTCGGGTACCAAGTGTGTGATTTTGGCGACTAGATACCTGTACGGACTCGGAATGGACGGCCGTCACATCAGCGCGCATTGCAACACCAGCCATTGATGGCGGAAAGCGCACACGCTAGGACTTCAATCGCATTCGACTTAAATAGCGCGTAACGTGTAATGCTGTATGCATACCACAATGCAACGACACAGTACTCGTATTAATTACTTAATAGACTTGCGATACTTTTCAGGGGCCATTCCCATTGATGCATAAAAAGCGCGGCGAAACGAAGCTGCATCATGATATTGGCTGCGTAGTGCTATTTCCGTTACGGAGATGTTCGTTTCTGCTAGTAAACGAGAAGCCAAGCCTATCTGGCAACTTTTGCGAATCGTGCGGAGGGAGGCGCCCTCGGCTGCCAAGCGTCGGCGAAATGTCGGGACAGTTAGCGTGAATATCCTGGCAAGGGCAGGCATTGTTGGAATAGGGGAGTTGAAATCCAAAGCGGCATGGATTGCCCGCTGGACCTTATCATTCAGACTTGGTGCACCGTCTTGTGAGCGGATCATATCGAATGGAAGAATTTCGAGGATCTCCGGCAGCTCTCGATATGTTCTTTTGACAGTGTAGTTCAAATAGGATTCAGGGAATATAATAGCGCTACGCGGTTGGCTAAATTTTGGGCGGAAGCCGATGAGGGCATTGAATGCCGTTTGTTCAACGCCCGCCGGAAAATCCAGCGACATGTCTGTCAGCGGAATATCTTCCCGGATCAGCCATCCGAAAAGCCGATAAAAGTAGGCAAGCGCGTACATGGTAACCAACAGATTGGGAACATCGCGATCGCGATTACCCAAATCGAGCATCAGAGTCGCCATGCCTTCCGAAAGCGTCAGGCGCAGATGCCCCCGGTTCGCAAGCATCATCTCCTGAAACCCGGACGCAACCGTAATCGCCGTTCTTAGGCAAGGGCAGGATAGGACCGAGTGCGCGAGGAAGGTGAAATAGCTCGCCGGCAGCGGTCTGACACCGTCACGTCCACATGCCCGATTGTGAAAGATGACCACGCAATGTCCGGACAATCGAGAGAAGCGTTCCCATGTGATTTCCGCTTCCCCTCCCCGCCAGAGCATTGGCCTGAGATCGAGCAGGCCCGCGCTGCTTAGTGCTTCCTCGATGTTACCGCCCGTGGCTTCCAGCACTTCCAGAAGTGCTTCGACAGCTGACAAGGACACCACTCCAGCGCCGCTTTGCGCATTGATCCTCACAGTCGGCGCCTCCGCAAAATCGCGAGCAATTGTGACGCGTTATATGAGCAAATATGTCCTGCTCAAGTCAAGCCAGCGAGATCAAAACGGGGCGTTTCCTGAACAGGGTGCCCAGAACTCGGCTCCCGGCGTCATGGCACTGCGCCGAGTGGAGCCACGGCACCCGAATGGAACGACCGTCCCAGCAGGCGGGCGATGCAAGGAAGGAATCTCGAAGACATGGTCGAAAGGCAAGATGCGGCGTCACCTCTGGCCGATATCATCAAGAGATATCAGGAGGAACGGGAAATACGGGTGCGCACAGACAGTGCTGGTCAGTATTTGCGGCTAAAGGACCCAGCAGCAGATATTACCGACAGCCATCAAGCGGGCAATAACTCGCGCAATCTCGTCAACGAGGATGTGGAAGTAGTAATTGTCGGTTGCGGATGGGGCGGCATAGTCGCGGGCGTGGAATTGCGCAAGGCTGGCGTTGAGAACATCCGAATGATTGACAAGGCTTCGGGATTTGGTGGCGTATGGTCTTGGAACCGCTATCCCGGTGTTGCCTGCGACACCGACGCTTACATCTACATGCCGTTACTCGAAGAAATGGGGGTCATGCCCACAGCGAATTATGTGAGCGGCGATGAAATTCTTGCCCATGCGACCAGGGTTGCCCACCGGTTCGACCTCGATCAAAATGCGTTATTCGAAACGGGTGTTACCGAAGCTCGATGGGATGAAGATGCGGGTCGCTGGGCGGTCTGCACGGACCGTGGCGATGTGCTGCGCGCGCGATTTCTCATGATGGCGCCTGGTTCGCTCGAATCTCCAAAGGTGCCGAATGTTCCCGGGATCGGCAGCTTCCTCGGCAAAAGCTTCCATTCAAGTCGTTGGGATTTCGAGTATACTGGTGGCTGTTCAGATGGGCACTTGACCAACCTAAGAGATAAGCGCGTGGCGGTGGTCGGGACGGGTGCCAGCGCAGTGCAGTGCATTCCCCATCTCGGGAAATGGGCCAAAAACCTTTACGTATTCCAACGAACGCCTTCCGCCATCGATTGGCGCGATGAACGCCCTACCGATGAAGCGTGGTACAAATCGCAAGAACTCGGCTGGCAGATGCGACGCATCCAGAACTACACATCGCTGATCGGCTTGGAACCGGTCGAGGTCGATCTTGTCAACGACTGGTGGACGAAGCGGCAATTCGCGACTCTTCAGCACCTCAAGCCAGATATGTCCGGCCAAGAAATCGGTGACCTTCTCCAAGCGGCTGATATCGAAGCGGGCGAAGAGCTCCGTAGACGAGTCTCGGACATCGTCCACAATCCGGAGACGGCGGAAGGACTGAAGTCATGGTATCAACGCTATTGTAAACGTCCGTGCTTCCATGACGATTATCTGCAAACGTTCAATCTATCCAACGTGACGTTGGTCCATACCCAAGGAAGGGGTATCGAGCGGGTGACGGAAACTGGGATCGTTGCCAATGATCGCCACTACCCGGTGGACTGCATCATCTACTCGACGGGATTCCAGCTTGGCGCATACGCGGATGAACCTCCGGTATCCCTGTTTGGAAGGGATGGAATCTCACTTTCAGAAAAGTGGCGCGACGGTGCGACCACACTTCATGGCTTCCATATACACGGATTTCCCAACTTCTTCCTCATCAGCATAGCTCAGAGCGCTTGGGGTGCCAATCTGATGCACATGCTGCTCGAACAGGGGCGCCACGTCGCCTACATTATTGCGGAATTGATGCAGAGGGGAGTTGCTGTCGCGGAGGTGTCAAGGACTGCAGAGGCTGCATGGGTCAAACACCACGAACAACTCGCATTGAATATCGCGGGCGTCTGGGAGAACTGCACTCCAAGCTTCTTCAACAACGAGGGAAATATGACGCTCAAGGCGCTACGCAGCGGTCCATACGGAAACGGAGTAGGCGCATTCTGTCATCAGCTGGAACAATGGCGTGCCACGGGGGGGCTTGAAGGTCTCGAGCTACGGTAAAGCTTGTCAATCCGTCCGCAACTCGATGAAGCCGGGAAGGCTCTAGATTTTGTCCGTTTTCCGTGGTTTCCGAGCCGGCAGATGACTCCATCTGCCTCGAAACCACTCTAAGCTTTCCCGGCGCTTGTCCCCAAGCGGGCCGGTTGCTACCCCGCGCAGGTGGCCTGGAACTTCTGGATCGATCGCGGCGGCACCTTCACCGATGTGGTGGCGCGTGATCCGCAGGGTCGGATCCGCACGGCCAAGCTGCTCTCCGAGGATCCCGAGCGCTATGGCGACGCCGCTGTCGCCGCGATCCGCCGGCTGACCGGCTGTCGCGAGGGGCCGCTGCCGCCGCTCGACCTGCGGATCGGAACGACGGTCGCCACCAACGCGCTGCTCGAGCGCAAGGGTGAGCCTGTCCTGCTCGCGATCACCCGCGGCTTCGGCGACGCGCTGACCATCGGATATCAGGACCGGCCGGACCTGTTCGCCCGCGCCATCCGCCGCGCTCCGCCGATCCACGCGCGCACCCTGGAAATCGACGAGCGCGTTACGGCGGCGGGCGACGTGACGATCCCGCTCGACCTGGACAAGGCGCGCGCCGGTCTTGCCGCGGCCTATGAGGACGGCCTGCGCGCCATCGCGATCGTGCTGATGCACGGCTACCGCCATATCGCGCATGAGGCGGCGCTGGCCGCCCTCGCCCGCGACATCGGTTTCACCCAGATCTCCGCGAGCCATCAGGTCGCCCCGTTGATCAAGCTGGTCGGGCGCGGCGATACCAGCGTGGTCGACGCCTATCTCTCGCCGGTGCTGCACCGCTATGTCGACAGCTTCTCGAACGCGCTCGGTGCCGGCGCGGCGCCGCTGTTCATGCAGTCCAACGGAGGGCTGGTCGATGGCGGCGGCTTTCGCGGCAAGGACGCGATCCTGTCCGGGCCGGCGGGCGGGATCGTCGGCATGGCGCGCACCGCCGCGCAGGCCGGCTACGACCATGTCATCGGCTTCGACATGGGCGGCACCTCGACCGACGTGTCGCTCTATGCCGGCCAATATGACCGTGAAACGGAGACGATGATCGCGGGCGCCCGCATCCGCGCGCCGATGATGAAGATCCATAGCGTCGCGGCGGGCGGCGGATCGGTCTGCCGCTTCGACAATGGCCGCTTCCGGGTCGGCCCCGAATCCGCGGGCGCCATTCCGGGGCCCGCCTGCTATCGCCGCGGCGGGCCGCTGACCGTCACCGACTGCAACGTCATGCTCGGCAAGATCCAGCCCGATCATTTCCCACGACTGTTCGGTCCCGATGGAGACCAGCCGATCGATAGGACCGCGGTTGAATCCCGCTTCACCGATCTGATCGCCCAGGCCGGCGGCGGCATCGACCCCCGGCGTCTCGCCGAAGGCCTCATCGCCATCGCGGTCGCGAACATGGCCAAGGCGATCAAGACGGTATCGATCGGCGCCGGCCACGACCCGGCGCGCTTCACCCTCGCCTGCTTCGGCGGCGCGGCGGGCCAGCATGCCTGCCTGGTGGCCGACGCGCTGGCGATCGACCGGGTGATGATCCACCCGCTGGCGGGAGTGCTGTCGGCCTATGGCATCGGCCTGGCCGAACGCAGCGTCATCCGCGAGCGCAGCCTGTTGCTCGCGCTGGACGATGCTGCGGAAATTGCTGCAGCGGTGGCGGCACTTTCAGCCGAGGCGCTGGCCACCCTGCCCGCTGCCGGGCGGATCGATGCAACCGCGCACGTCCGCTATGCCGCCAGCGACAACAGCATCGCCGTGCCGCTTGCCGATGCTGCAGCGATGCGGGCCGCTTTCGAGCGCGCCTTCGCCCAGCGCTTCGGCTTTGCCGGCCAGGGCGAGCCGGTCATTGACATGCTCCGCGTCGAGGCGGTGATGCCCGGCGGCGAGGACGCCACCCAGGCTGCGGCGCTGCCGGCCCGATCCGCGGCCCCGACCGCAATCGTCGAGACATGGATGGCCGATGCTGCGCGCAAGACGCCGCTGTTCGATCGTGCCGGACTGGCGAGCGGCTTCGCCGTCGATGGCCCCGCGCTGATTGTCGACAGCGTCGCCACCACCATCGTCGAGCCGGGCTGGCGCGCCGAGGTCGACTCCCTCGGCAACCTGATCCTCACCCGCCATCTCGCGCGGCAGGCGCGGCAGGCCGTCGGCACCGCGGTCGATCCGGTGCGGCTGGAAATCTTCTCGGGCCTGTTCATGGGCATCGCCGAAGAGATGGGTGCGGCGCTGCGTCAGAGCGCGTCCTCGGTCAACATTCGCGAACGGCTCGACTTCTCCTGCGCGCTGTTCGACGCGGCCGGCAACCTGATCGCCAATGCGCCGCACATTCCGGTCCATCTCGGCTCGATGGGCGAGAGCATCCGCACGATCATCGCGCGGCGCGGGAGCGGCGTCGACGGCCGCGGCATGCGCGCCGGCGACGCCTATGCGCTGAATGCGCCCTATCAGGGCGGAACCCACCTGCCCGACATCACCGTCATCATGCCGGTGTTCGCCGAAAGCGGCGACGCGGAACCCAGCTTCTTCGTCGCGGCCCGCGGCCATCATGCCGATATCGGCGGGATCAGCCCGGGTTCGATGCCATCGAACAGCCGCAGCATCGACGAGGAAGGGGTGATCCTCGACAATGCCCTGCTCGTCGATGAGGGGCGGCTCTGCGAGGACGATATCCGGAATTTGCTGCGCAGCAATCGCTGGCCCGCGCGCAATGCCGACCAGAATATCGCCGACCTGAGCGCCCAGGTTGCCGCCTGCACGCGCGGCGGCGATGCGCTGCGGCGGCTGGCGGCGGATTATGGGCGCGATGTCGTCGCCGCCTATATGGAGCATGTCCAGGCCAATGCCGAAGCGGCGGTTCGCGCGCTGATCGGCGGGCTCGATGACGGCGAACATGCGGTCGAGCTCGACAATGGCGCGACCATCAGGGTCGCGGTCCGCATCCACCGCGCCGCCGGGACCGCCACGATCGACTTCACCGGCACGAGCGGCCAGCTGCCGGACAATTTCAACGCGCCGCTGTCGGTGGTCCGGGCCGCCGCGCTCTACGTGATGCGCATCCTGGTCGATGCCCCGATCCCGATGAATGACGGCTGCCTCCGCCCAGTGACGATGATCGTACCGGAGGGGTCGATGCTCAACCCGCGCTATCCCGCGGCGGTCGTCGCCGGCAATGTCGAGACCAGCCAGGCGATCACCGATGCGCTGCTCGGCGCGTTCGGCGCGATGGCGGGATCGCAGGGTACGATGAACAACTTCACCTTTGGTGACGAGGGCCGCCAATATTATGAGACGATCGCCGGCGGATCAGGCGCAGGGCCGGGCTTTGACGGCGCGGCGGCAGTGCAGACGCACATGACCAACAGCCGCCTGACCGATCCGGAGATATTGGAAACGCGATTCCCGGTGCTGGTCGAGCAGTTCGCGATCCGGCACGGTTCTGGCGGTGGCGGCACATGGGCCGGCGGCGCCGGTGCCATCCGCCGCATTCGCTTCCTAGACGCGATGCAGGCCAACATCCTGTCGAACCGGCGGCGGGTTGCACCATCGGGACTGGGCGGCGGTAGCGACGGCGCGGTGGGCGTGAACCGGATAGAGCGCGCGGACGGTTCGGTCGAACTGCTCGGGCCGACCGGCTCCGCCGAAATGGCGCCGGGCGACGTGTTCGTGATCGAGACGCCGGGCGGCGGCGGCTGCGGTAAGGCGGGATGAAAGATGAGCCGGTGAGCTCCATGCTCGTCCTCTGCGGCATCGCCGTCATCGTGGTGGGCTTCCTGCTGCGCTTCAATCCGCTGCTGGTGGTGCTGGTCTCGGCACTGGCAACCGGGCTGGCCGCGGGCATGGACCCGCTTATGATCGTCGCTGCGTTCGGCAAGGCGTTCAACGCCAATCGCTATGTGACGGTGATCTACATGGTGCTGCCGGTGATCGGCCTGCTCGAGCGCCATGGCCTGCAGGAGCGCGCCCGGGCGCTCATCGCCGAATTCCGCGGCGCGACCGCCGGCCGGCTGCTGCTCCTTTATCTCGTCTTCCGCCAGGTCAGCGCTGCGCTGGGACTGATCTCGGTGGCCGGCCACCCCCAGACCGTCCGCCCGCTGGTCGCGCCGATGGCCGAGGCCGCCGCCGCGCAGCAAAGCGGCGAGGAGGCGCGGGACGAGAAGGTCGCGGCGATGGCGGCGGCCACCGACAATATCGGCCTGTTCTTCGGAGAGGATATCTTCCTCGCGGTCGGATCGATCCTGCTGATGAAAGCCATTCTCGAGGGCTATGGCATCTTCATCGAGCCGCTCCACCTGTCGCTCTGGGCGATCCCCAGCGCGATCGCCGCGCTGCTGATCCACGGCACGCGGCTGCTGCTGCTCGACCGCAGGCTGAAGGCCGACCGAAGGTGATCGGCCTCGATCTCGTCTATCCGGTCGCGGGGCTCGCTTTCGTCGCCTTCTCGCTGTCGGCGCTGCGCGACCGCAGCAATCGCAAGCGGCTGGGCAACGCGCTGTTCTACGCGCTGATCGCGCTGAGCCTGATCGCCGGTGACGCGCTTGGCGATCTCGGCAATGGCGTGCTGGTGCTTGGGCTGGTGGCCATCGCCGGGTCCGGGGGGATCGGGCGCGGCGCCGGCGACACCAGTTCGCCGGAAGCGCGCGCCGCAGAAGCCGCGGCGCGGCGCAACCGGCTGTTCATCCCCGCCCTGCTGATCCCGGCCACGGCGCTGCTCGGCACACTGGTCTTCAAGCAGTTGCCGGCACTGGTCGATCCGAAGCAGGCGACGCTGGTGGCGCTCACCCTGGGCGTGCTTCTGGCGCTCGGCGTCGGCTATGCCTGGCTGCGGCCGCACATCGCCACGCCCTTCGACGAAGGGCGGCGGCTGATGGACAGCGTCGGCTGGGCGGCGCTGCTCCCCCAGATGCTGGCCAGCCTCGGTGCGCTGTTCGCGCTCGCCGGCGTCGGCGATGTCGTCGGCGGGATGATCGCGCATGTCATTCCGGGCGGCAGCCTGATCGGCGCGGTGCTGGCCTATGCGCTCGGCATGGCGCTGTTCACCATCGTGATGGGCAATGCCTTCGCCGCCTTTCCGGTGATGGCTACGGCGGTCGGCGTGCCGGTGCTGATCCATGGCGCCGGCGGCAACCCTGCGGCGGTCGCGGCGATCGGCATGCTCGCCGGCTTCTGCGGCACGCTGATGACGCCGATGGCCGCCAACTTCAACCTGGTCCCCGCCGCGCTGCTCGACCTGAAGGACCGGTACGGCGTGATCCGCATGCAGATCCCCACGGCGCTGCCGCTGCTGGCGGTGAATATCGCGCTGCTCTACTGGCTGGCGTTCCGGTGAACGGGCCTGACGATCAGGAGAGGATCACGCTCACCCCGGCCCTCGCCTCGCGCTTCGCCATGCTCACGCTGGGTCACCTCGGCCGTCAGTGGCCGTACAAGCTCGACCATGTGATGGCCGGCCCCGGGGATGTTCTGCCGCCGGTAACGCTTCACCCGATCTTCCATGGCAGCTTCGACTGGCACAGCTGCGTCCATGGCTGGCGGCAGGTGATGCGGCTGATGCGGCGCTTCCCCGACATGCCGGAGGCGGCCGCGATCCGCGCCCGCGCCGATGCGATGCTGGTGCCCGACAAGGTGGCGGGCGAGCTTGCCTATCTCCAACGGCCCAGCGCCGCCGGCTTCGAGCGGCCCTATGGCTGGGCGTGGCTGCTCGCGCTTCACGACGAACTCGGCCGCCATGAGGAGCGGCGCTGGGCACAGGCGCTGGAACCACTCACCCGCGCCTTCGCCCTGCGGTTCCACGAGTTTCTGCCACGCCTGACCTATCCGATCCGGGTCGGCACGCATCCGAACAGCAGTTTCGCCCTGCTGCTCGCCCATCGCTGGGCGACGGGCCACGACGAGGTGCTGGCGACGCTTATTGCCGCCCGCGCCTTGGCCTGGTTCGAGCAGGATCGCGGCTGCCAGGCCTGGGAACCGGGCGGTGACGAGTTCCTGTCACCGGCGCTGATGGAAGCGCATCTGATGCGGCGCATCCTGCCCGCCGCGGCGTTTACCGCCTGGTTCGATGCTTTCCTGCCCGATATACCCGAGACGCTGCTGACCCCCGCCTTCGTCTCGGATCGCAACGACGGCAAGATCGCGCATCTCGATGGCCTCAACCTCAGCCGCGCCTGGTGCTGGCGGGCGATATCGGCGGCGCTGCCGGCCGGACATCGCGTCGCGGCCATGGCCGGCGCCGCGGCCGAACGACACCTGACGGCGAGCCTGCCGCATATCGAAGACGACTATATGGGCGAGCATTGGCTCGCCAGCTTCGCCCTGCTCGCGCTCGATGGCCTTTAGGCGCGGAGAAAATCCCGGACCATGGCGATGAAATCGGCCTGCCGGTCATGGTGAACCCAGTGGCCGGCATCCTCGAACAGCTCGACCCGAGCGTTGCGGAAATAGCTGGCGCGGCCATCGACCGCCGGATTGGAGGCCCAGCTCTGCGCCCCATAGACCAGCAGCACCGGACAGCTGATCGCCGCCCATAGCCGGTGCTTGGTCTCGGTGCTGATATCGAACGGCCCGGGGTCGCGAAGGGCCGGATCATGCTTGGGGGTGACGGTGCCATCCTCATTGATCCTCGCGGCGTGGCGCGCGAGATGTTCGGCCAGCTCCGGCGACAGATGCTCGCTCACCTCGCTGATGCGCGCCACCATCGCCGCCATGTCGGCAAAGCGCCGAGGGACGAAGGTCGACCGCTGCGCACGTTCCTCGATCGTGCCGCGCAGCAGGTCGATCTGGTCGCGCTTGTCGCGTTCCGCTATCACCGTCGGCGAAAGTCCGAGGCCTTCGATATTGACGAGCTTCGTCACCCGGTCGGGATACAGGCCGCTGAAGCGCGTTACGATGTTGCCGCCGAGCGAATGGCCGATCATCGCGCAGGGCGGGAGGTCGAGCGCCTTCACCAGCGTCGCGAAATCCTGGACAAAATCGGTGATTTCATAGACGCCGTCCGCCGCCCAGTCGCTGTCGCCATGGCCGCGCAGATCGGGAACGATGATCCGATAGTCCTGCAGGATGGCGGAGGCCACCGCATCCCAGCTGCGGCCATGATCGCGCCCGCCATGCTGCAGCAGCAGCGGCGGTGCCGAAGGATCGCCCCATTCGGTGACATTGAGCTGGAGGCGCGAAGAACTGATCTTGTAGGTGCGTGGCGTGGGCATGGCCGTGCCTTAAGGAAAAAACCTCCCGGATGTCGAGCCTGTCGGCGATATTCGCAGAACCGGCCATGCTTGACGCCCCCCCGGCAAGCCCGGCATTGCGATGCGCATGAAGTCTCGTCTGCTCAAGGGGCTCGATCCCTTCCTCGTCCTGCTCGTTCTGACCATCCTGCTCGCGTCGCTTCTGCCGGCGCGCGGCGCAGCCGTAGAAATGTTCCGCTGGGCAACGGGCGCGGCGATCGCCCTGCTGTTCTTCCTCCATGGCGCGAAGCTGTCGCGCGAGGCGATCCTCGCCGGCATCGGCAACTGGCATCTCCACCTGCTCGTGCTCGCTTCCTCCTTCATGCTGTTCCCGCTGCTCGGCTGGGCGATGGCGCGGGCGGCGACCGGGCTCACCACGCCCGAAATCCTCTCGGGGCTGCTCTATCTGTCGGTGCTGCCCTCGACCGTGCAGTCGTCGATCGCGCTCACCGCCATCGCGGGCGGCAATGTCCCCGCGGCGGTGTGCAGCGCCTCGCTGTCCAATATCACCGGAATTATCCTCACCCCGCTGATGGTCGGCCTGCTGGTTCAGGTTCAGGGCAGCGCGCCGGGCATATCGCTGGACGCGCTGCAGGCGATCATGCTCCAGCTGCTGCTGCCCTTCATTGCCGGCCACCTGCTGCGGCCACTGATCGGCGGCTTCATCGACCGGTACAAGCGCGTGCTGATGCCGGTCGACCGGTCCTCGATCCTGCTGGTCGTCTATACCGCCTTCAGCGCGGCGGTGGTCAACGGGATATGGCAGCGCACCGAGGCGCTCGACCTGCTGGTGATCCTCGGGCTCAGCGCGGTGCTGCTCGGCCTGGTCATGGCGGCAAACCTGTTCGTGGCGCGCCGCCTGAAGCTGCCGCGCGGCGACGAAATCGTGCTGCTGTTCTGCGGATCGAAGAAGAGCATCGTCTCGGGCGTGCCGATGGCGGGCGCGATCTTCGCGCCGGCGCAGGTCGGCGTGATCATCCTGCCGCTGATGATCTTCCACCAACTCCAGCTATTCGTCTGCACCATCATCGCGACGCGCTATCGGCGCGGCCAGTGAACCGGTTCGGCCCAGCTTCGTTCAGCGCGGATGGCTCGCATCGCGCATCTGTCGGACATCCATTTCGGCGCTCATGATCCGCGGATCGTCAGCGCCACCGAGGCGTGGCTGGAGAACAGGCGCCCCGACCTCGTCATCATTAGCGGCGACCTGACGCAGCGCGCCCGCGCAGAACAGTTCCGCGCCGCCTCCGCCTGGCTCAATCGGCTGCGGGCGGCGGGGCTGCGGACATTGGTGATCCCCGGCAACCACGATATCCCGCTCTACGACATCGTGCGCCGGTTCGCGGCGCCGCTCGCCCGCTATCAACGCTATATCGCGAACGAGCTTTGCCCGTGGTTCGAGAATGACAGGGTCGCGGTGCTCGGCATCAACACCGCCCGCTCGCTGACCATCAAGGACGGCCGCATCAACCGCCGGCAGATCGATCTGATGAAGCGCCGCTTCGATGCGGTGGAGCCGCACAAGACGCGCATCCTGGTGACGCACCATCCGCTGTTCGCGATGCCGATCGGCGAGGGTGGCGAGCTGAGCGAGGCGGTCGGGCGCCACGGCGATGCGGTGAAGGCAGTCTGCGAGGCGGGTGTCCATATCGCGCTGGCCGGGCACTTCCACCGCACCTATGCCGAAGCCGCGCGCAAGATGGTCGCGAATGCCGGCTCGGCGCTGGTCATCCAGGCCGGCACCGCCACCTCGACCCGCCTGCGCAACGACGAGCCGCAGAGCTTCAACTGGATCCATGCGCATCTCAACAGCGACGTCACGCTGCAGGTGATGGTATGGGACGGCAACAGTTTCCAGGGTGGCGACGACGTGCGCTACATCCGGCTTGGCGAGGACTGGACGTCGAGCGTCCTCGGGCCGGCGCGGCATCCGGTGAAGGCCGGCGAGCTGGCCGCGCGCTGACACGGTTGGGGAGCCTGGCTTCCCCTGTACAGCGCCTCGATTGCACCTTTCTGCTGATCTTGCCTTTCATCTGGCTGGCGGGAGGCTGAACATGCTGTACCAATGGCCGGCATGACCGATCTCGCCGCCTTCGTCGCCGGCCTGCCCAAGGCCGAGCTGCACCTCCATATCGAGGGCAGCCTCGAACCCGAGCAGATGTTCGCCCTCGCCCGGCGCAATCGCATCGCCATCCCGTTCGCGAGCGTCGAGGAACTGCGCGGCGCCTACAGCTTCTCGCGCCTCCAGGACTTTCTCGACATCTATTACCAAGGCGCCGACGTGCTGCGCACCGAGGAGGACTTCCGCGACCTCGCCACCGCCTATTTCGACCGCGCCGCCGCCGACAATGTCCGCCATGCCGAGATCTTCTTCGATCCCCAGACCCACACCGATCGCGGCATCCCCTTCCAGGTGGTCGCCGACGGCCTGCTCGCGGGCATGGCCGAGGCCAAGGCGAAGCACGGGCTCAGCTCCAAGCTGATCCTGTGCTTCCTGCGCCATCTGGACGAAGAGGCCGCCTTCGCCACGTTGGCGGCGGCCGAACCCTGGCTGGACCGGATCGTGGCGGTCGGGCTCGATTCGTCCGAACTCGGCCATCCCCCATCCAAATTCGCGCGGGTGTTCCAGCGCGCCGGCGCGATGGGGCTGCGGCGCGTCGCCCATGCCGGCGAGGAGGGGCCGCCTGACTATATCCACGAGGCGCTCGACCTGCTTCACATCGACCGGCTCGACCATGGCAATCGCGCGCTCGAGGATGCGGCGCTGACGACGAGGCTGGCACGATCGGCGATGACGCTGACCGTCTGTCCGCTCTCCAACCTCAAGCTGTGCGTGGTCGCCGATATCGCGGCGCATCCGCTCGAGCACATGCTGCGGATGGGCCTGCGCGCGACGGTGAACTCGGACGATCCCGCCTATTTCGGCGGCTATGTGAACGATAATTATCGCGCACTGATCCCCGCTGGAAAGCTGGACGCGCAGGACTTCGCCGCGCTGGCCCGAAACAGCTTCCTCGGCTCATTCCTCGATGACGCGGATGTCGCCCAGCACCTCGCGGCGCTCGATGCCTATTTGGCGAGTGCGCCGACACAAAATGGCTCGTCCTCCTGATTTTATTTCAGGATCCACTCCTCCGCTTGCGATTGTTGGCTTGTGACGAGGTGGATGCTGAAACAAGTTCAGCATGACAGATGAAGAACCGAAACCAAGGAACCGCCCATGCCGACCCTCACCCCCGTCGACCAGCCGGAGTTCCTCACCGCGATCCATTATATCGCGGCGCGGATCAGGGAGAGCGGCTGGACGCCAGACTTCATCATCGGCGTCGGCCGCGGCGGGCTCACCCCTGCGGTCTATCTCAGCCATGCGACCGGCCTGCCGATGCTATCGATCGACCATAGCTCGCACCTGCCGGATTTTTCCGCCGAACTGCTGGTCAAGCTGGCGGGGCGCAGCCTCACCGATCGGCTGCTGTTCGTCGACGACATCAACGACAGCGGCGGAACCATCGCCCACCTCAAGGCGGGACTGGCCGAAGCGGGCGCCAATCTGGAGAATGTCCGCTTCGCCATGCTGATCGACAATGTCGCCTCGGCCGAGCGCGTCGACTATCGCTTTCGCACGATCGACCGCTCGATCAACAAGGACTGGTTCGTATTCCCGTGGGAACAGGTTTCCCCGGTCGCGAAAGTGATCGAGGACGCAGCGGTGGTGCCGGCGCGGCTGGCGTAGATACCGCGGCTCGACAGGATATTGAATGCGCGGGCAGACAGGCTAGCTTCAGCGCATGAAGATCACCCGACTCGCCCTGGCCGCGCTGCTCTGCGCGCTGCCGCTTCCCGCTCTGGCGCAGGATGCCGCGCCGCCGCCGGCCGCCGCGCCTGCGCCCAAGCCGGCTACCGTCAAGGTCAGCCTTTTGACCAGCGAAGGACCGATCCTGCTCGAACTCGAGAAGGAGCGCGCGCCGATCACGACCAGCAATTTCCTGCGCTATGTCGACGCGAAGCGGTTCGACAACATGACCTTCTACCGCGCCGTGAACGTGCCGAACGCGCCCGAGCTGGGCCTCGTGCAGGGCGGCGTGCATTATGACCCGCGCAAGATGTTCCCGACCATCGCGCACGAGCCGACCAGCAAGACCGGCGTGCTTCACGGCGACGGGACCATCTCGATGGCCCGCAACGCGCCGGGCACGGCGGCGGGCGACTTCTTCATCACCATCGGCCAGATGGATTATATGAACGCCGATCCGTCAGCGCCCGGCGACAATGCCGGCTATGCGGCGTTCGGCCATGTCGTCGAGGGGATGGATGTCGTGAAGCGCATCCTCGCCGCCCCGCGCTCGCCCACGCTGGGCGAAGGCATGATGAAGGGCCAGATGCTCGCCGCACCGGTCAGGATCATCAGCGCGCGGCGGGTCGTTACGAAGTAAACAGGACTACGCTGCTCATGCCAGCAGCGCCTTGTGCTGCTCGCGCAGCGCGGCCTTCTGCACCTTGCCCATCGCGTTCTTCGGCAGTGCGTCGACGAAGACGATCGCGCGCGGCTGCTTGAAGCGGGCGAGCCGGTCGACGAGGCCCGCCTTGATCGCTTCGGCATCGTCGAAGGTGCGGTCGCGCGGCACCACCACCGCCACCACCGCCTCGCCCAGATCGCGCTGGGGGACGCCGATCACCGCCGACTCATGAACCTCGGGCAGCTCGTCGAGCGCGGCTTCGACCTCCGCCGGATAGACGTTGTAGCCGCCCGAAATGATCAGGTCCTTGGCCCGCCCGACGATCGAGACATAGCCGCGCGCATCGACCACGCCGAGGTCGCCCGAGATGAAATAGCCGTCGCGGAACTCCGCCGCGGTCTTCTCGGGCATGCGCCAATAGCCCTTGAACACATTCGGCCCGGCGATCTCGATCACCCCGACCTGCCCCTGCGGCATCGCCTTGCCGCTGTGCGGATCGGCGATGCGGATCGACACGCCGGGCAGCGGCAGGCCGACCGTGCCGGCGATGCGGTCGCCATCATAGGGGTTGGATATATTCATGTTGGTTTCGGTCATCCCATAGCGTTCGAGGATGGCATGGCCGGTGCGCTCGCGGAATTCGCGGTGGATGTCGGCCGAGAGCGGGGCCGAGCCGGAGACGAACAGCCGGATGTGGCGGGCGAGGTCGGCGGTGAAGCCCGGCTCGTCGAGCAGCCGGATGTAGAAGGTCGGCACGCCCATCATCGTCGTCGCGCGCGGCAGCTGCCGCAGCACTTCGGCGGCGTCGAAGCGCGGCAGGAAGATCATCGACGCGCCGGCCGCGAGGATCGCGTTGGTCGCGACGAACAGCCCATGGGTGTGGAAGATCGGCAGCGCATGGAGCAGCACGTCATCGCGGGTGAAGTGCCATGCATCGCGGATCATGAACGCGTTCGAACCGAGATTGTCATGGCTCAGCATCGCGCCCTTCGAGCGGCCGGTGGTGCCCGATGTGTAGAGGATCGCCGCGAGATCCTGGTCGCCGCGCTCCACAGTGTCGAATCGCGCCGGGGCCTGCGCCGCGCCGCCGGCGAGTGCCGCAAGCGCCGCCACGCGCGGCACCCCCGCCGCCGCCGCCAGAGGCGCGATCCTGTCGACCGCGGCCGGATCGCAGGCGAACAGCGCCGGCTCGGCATCGCGCATGAAATAGTCGAGTTCGCTTGATGTGTAGGCTGGGTTGAGCGGCAGGAAGACCGCCCCGGCGCGCAGGCAACCGAGATAGAGCATCAGCATGTCGATGCTCTTTTCGGCCTGCACCGCCACCCGGTCGCCGATGCCGACGCCATGATCGCGCAGCACATGCGCGAAGCCGGCCGAGCGGGCCTCGACCTCGCCATAGCTGACGACGCCGCCATCGGGCAGGTGGGCAAAGGGGCGATTCGACTCAGGAAAACGGCTGGCCAGACGTGCGTAGAGATTGGTCAATGCTGCCGCCTCCCGAGCCGGCGAACCAGCTTAGGATGCGGCCGCCTCCACGCCAATGCCTTGGCCGCCGAGTCGGCGCTTTCGTCCTGGCCGGCCACGCTGCTGCCCGCGATGGGGGGAAGCAGCACGGCGTGACGGCGCTCACGGACCCACCGCGCGCGCCGTGGTTGGAGAATGTGCCCCGCGTCGCTGTTTTCTTTCCTTAACCCGCGACCGACTGTAGATTCACCGCGAGGCACCGGGTGCGGACGGACAGGGATAGACAAGGTGCGCAAGGACGAACGACTGACGGCGATCGCCGCCGTGTTCGGCTGTGACGGGGGGCTGGCCGCGTTGCTGGATACGGCGATGGTGCCGCTCGCCATCTCCCACAAGACCCTGATCGCGCATCAGGGCGATCCGTCCGATCATTGCTGGCTGATGATCGACGGCATGGTCCATATCCAGCTGAACGGCATGGACGGCCAGCGCGTGCAGCTTGCCTATCACGGGCCCGGCGAATTCTTCGGCGCCTATCCGGAGCCGACCACCCACCGCGCCGATGTCATGGCCCATGGCGCTGTCTACGCGTTGCGCATCGCCACTGTTCGCCTGACCGCCCTGTGCGACGCGCATGCGCCGATCGCCGCCGGCCTCGCGCGCCGCCTCGGCCGGCAGCTCGACATGTCGCTCGACCGGATGGCCGCGCGCAGCACCTTGTCCGCACCGGGCCGGGTCCACGCCGAACTGCTGCGACTGGCGGGCGACAGCAATGAGATTTCCCCGGCGCCGAAAGTGACCGCGCTCGCGCTGAACGCCAACACGACCCGCGAGACGGCATCGCGCGCCATCAGCGCGCTCGAGAGGCGTGGAGTCATCGCGCGGGGCGAGCATAGCATGACGATCATGGCGCCGCGCATGCTGCGCGAGATGATGTACTGATCCGCTTGTGCCACCTCGGATCGCGAGGGGAGAGGGTCAGCCGGCCGACAGCATGCTCAGCGCGATATCGCCATGGGCGCTCGCGATATGGCCGAAATTCTCGCAGCGCAATTCGGGCGTCTCGAGCGTCAGCGCCAGCGCCGCGGCGCGCGAGACGGGAACGCGATGGGGATGGCCTGCCCCGGCGATGCGGGTCGCCGTTTCGCGCAGTTCGGCATCGCCGTGGTCGGGATCATAGGCGCCATAGGCGATGCCGATCGACACCACGCCATCGCGAACCTCGGCCAGTGCGGCGTGCGCCGCAGCGACCGGGTCGCCGAAGCGCGCGATCGCGAAGCCGCCCAGGCTGTCGACTTGCCCGCCGGCTTCCGCCAGCCGGCCGGGATCGTGCCGCGCGGACAGCGCCACCACCGCCTCTCGCGCAAAGGATGGCAGCGGCAGCGCCGTCGCTTGCCCGTCGCGGTCGAGCGCAACCCGTCGGATCGGCAGGCCGCGCTGGTCCCATGCGGCATCGAGCAGGCTACCCTGCGCCCGCGCGCCCTCGCCGATGCGCAGCGCGGCGGCATTGCTCTCCAGCATCTGCGCCTGACGGATCGTCATGCCCATGGCCATCTCGTCGCTGACGAAGATGCCCGCCTGCGACACCAGGTCGAGCGTGTCGATCGCGTCGACCGCATGGGCGGCGGCGAGCACGGCATCGAACCGCCCTTCCCACTCGGCGCCGAAATGGCTCACCGACTCGCGTCGGAACGCCTCGATCGTCGAGGGCAGCATGATGTGGAGCTCGACGTTGCGTTCGAGCAATATCTCCGCCGCCATGATGTCAGCCCCCGCCGCCAGCGCGCCGAAGGCGAAGCCCGGCCCGATGGCGTCGACCGCACCGGCGATCCGCTCGGCGGATCCCGGCTGGTCGGGCGCGACCTGGATGATGCCGCTGAAATGCAGGCTTGCCGGCGGGCGATGCGCGTCGAGCCAGTCGGCCGACTGGTCGAGCGTCTCCAGGATCAGCCGGAAATGGCGCAAGGTCGAAGCATGGTCCTCCCACGCCCGGGGCGCCTGCCTCACCGCCTCCGCCAGCGCGGCCTTCGCGTCGTCGCCGCGGCCGAGCAGCAGGCAGGCTTCGGCGCGGGTAGCGTTCAGCCAGTAGGAGGTTTCGGCCTCGTGGCTGCCGCTATCGAGCATGGCCAGCACCCGTTGAGCCAGTTCGGCCGCCTGCGCACGGTCTCCATCGAGCAAGGCGATCGTCGCCGCGTTGATTAGCGGATAGGTGGCCGGCGCGCAGGTCGCCGCGCGCAGATAGGCGTGCCGCGCCGCCTGCAGCAGCGGCGACCGCTCGATTGCCGACGCCTTGAGCGCGCGATCCTTGATCAGCCGCCCCTTGAGGCTGAGCGTGTCGGCCTGCGCGGTTTCGTCCTCGAACCCGGCCTCGGCGAACAGCTCCCACGCTCGCTCGGTGTCACCCGACCGGGCGAGCCGTCTTATCATCGAGAGCGTGGCGCTGTTCACATCGTCATCCAGTTCGAGGTCAGGTGAGCTTGGGCGGCGGATTCTTGATATCCGGATCGATCGTCAGACCGATCCAACGCGGATGCTTGCCGCCATGTTGCAACAGGTCGACATTGACGTTGAAGCCATGGGTGGTGCCGAGCTTGCCGCCCTTGTTGTAGCGGGCGACGAAATGGACGCTTTTGTAGCGATCAAAGTCGCGCTCATATTGGCCATATTCGATCGCGCCGTAGAAGAAGTCGAGATTGGCGCCCTTCATGGTGATCGCGTCGAATTCCTTCGAGAAGAACAGCTGGTCGCCGCGCAGCACGATCTCGACCAGCGTGTCCTCCTCGATGGCGATATAGTCCTGGCCGCTCTTGCCCTCCTGCTGCATCACCAGCGAGATTTGTCGCCCGTCGGTTCCCAGCGCGATCGTGAAGACGACCTTGGCACAGGGATGTTCAGGCAGCGGCGGGGTTCGTCCCAGCGCAAAATGGGCCAACGGGCATTGCGACATCGTCAATTCTCCTTGCCGGAATCAGGGAAGCTGCTGTCGATCCGCCGACTCCAGATATGCCAGTCCTGGTTGGCGGGATCGGTGAAGATCAATCGGTCCACCGCGTCTCGCGCCTGGCGGGCAAGCCGGCGGGCTTCCTGTTTCTCACCAAGATCGTCGAGCAGCAAGGCGATCGAGTAGCGCGCCAGCATCCAATCCTGCCGATAGCTCGCGTTCAGGGGATCGGAGCGGAGCAGCCCATCGACGATCCGGGCCTGTTCGCGGCGATGCGCCAGCGCATCCTGGGTGCGCCCCAGCGCGTGGAGCGCGTCCGCCATCCAGGCGTGGCGATTGGCGAGATCGCTGCGGACTGCCGGATCGCCGGGCATCCGCTCGGCGACCCGTTCGATCGCGGCGAGCGCCCTGGCGCAGGCATCGAGCGCCACGCGCGGATCGGCCCGGCTCGACAGTTCGAGCGAACAGATATTGCCCTGCGCATAGCCGATCTCGCGCAGCGCCCGGCTATCGTTCGGCTGAAGCTCGAGCAGCCGCTGCGCGAGCCTGAGATAGGCCTGGAAATGCGGCCGCGCCTGCGCATAGCGGTCACGCTGATAGTCGGTATAGCCCACCCAGAATTCGCTCTGGGCATGGGCGAAGACCCGCTGCGGATCGTTCGGGCTGTCGGCGAGCAGCGCTGCCGTCGCACGCTGCGCCTCGCGGAACTCGGCCAGCGCGGCATCGAGCCGGCCGCGCTTCTGGTCGTCCTCGCCCATCGCCTGCAGGACGCGCGCGCGCCGGTCCAGCGATTCGCTCGGCAAGCGGGTCAGGTCGCCCTGCGCTCCATAATAGCCGAGCGCCCGTTCGTTGACCGATCCGAGGATATCGAGCCGCCCGACCCCCTGTAATCGTGACCTCAGGTCGGTGAGCATGAACTCTATCAATCCTTCGGCCTGCTGCCGCTGGCGTTCGGCTTCGTCGCGCGCCCAGATGGCGACGATCAGCAACGCCGCCAATATTAGCGCCGAGACGACGGCCAGGAGCGTGATCACCATCACGCGCGCCAGTTGCCGCTGCCCCTCCCGCTGGACCAGCTCGTCGAGCCCCACGCCGGTAAGCCCGGCGACCAGCTTGAGCCGCGCGAGCTTGCCGTCGCCGCCCTTGCGGAAGTCCGCGGCGATGGGCTCGCGCTTCTGCGCCGACGCGCCGCCTTCGATCAACGCGCGCGGAAAGGCGTCCTCGGGCGTGCCGCGGATCAGCGCCGCGAGCACTGGGCGGTCGGGATGGATGCTGCGGAAATAGCCGATCTCCTCCTCGACCCAGCGCGAAACCCGGGCTGCTGGCGAGCAGAGGATGACGAGGCTCGCCGATTCGGCCAGGGCGATCCGAACCTCCTCGTCCAGATTATCCGAAGCGGGTAGCTCGTTGCGATCCCGGAATATCGGCGACAGCCGCCGCGGCACCGTGCCCCGCGCGGTGCCGCGCCCGACCAGCCGCGACGGCAGCCGATAGGTCTCCAGCCGGTGGTGGAGGCGCGCGGCCGCGCCCGCGGGGGCCATCGGCATGTTCCATGGACCGCCCCCTACGGCACGAGCGATGCGTCGGTACAGGATCGGCCATCCTTGTGGCGGAAAGCGCGGCGGCCCTGCAAGTGCCCATGACGGCGTCAGCGCTTCGTCCTGGCGGGTTCGCAAAGGCCGTTCTGCAATGCGCGGCGAAAATCCGCGGCCGAGAAGTTGACGACCAGATCCTCGCTCCGCCGGCCGTCCCACAATTCGCCGCCCTCGACGAAGACGGCATCGGGCGTCGATTGCAGGACCAGCCAACGCGCATCGTCGCGCCAGCGACCCTTCGAATAACCGGGGTGATCCGGCAGGTCGCGCCACGCAACGCCCGCATCGGCCGCGATCCTGCGCGCAATGCTGTCCAGCGTAACGATCGAACAGGACATGACGTCTCCCTTCCGTGCGGATCGAGAAGCGCCCCCTAAAGCGCGCCGAAGGGAGTCGTGCGTGATCGGTGTCACGCGCCTCGACACGAGTCGGCCGGTAGCGTGCCGCCATCGACCGGAGGATAGCAATGCGACATGATCTGGGGTGCGGCTGCCCGAAATGTACCGCCACCACCGCGACCGACACCGTCTTGGTCGGCCTGCTGATGATCGCCGGCGTCGTCATCGCGATCTCCACCGCGTCGCGGACCGTCGCTGCCGTGGCGATCGTACTGCTGGTCGTGCTGGTGGCTGCCAAACTGCGCGCCAAACGCCGCGCGGAGAATGGACTGGACTGAGTCTGTTTCACTAGGCTGAACCGCTCGGCCTTCGCCGTCGTTACGGCTGCAAGTACTTATATTTAAAGGTTAACTTCTCTCCGCCAAGATCAGGATTCCGCCACACCGTTGCATCGTGGCGATGGACCGTGCGCCGCCTGCAGACCCGGCTAACCTAGTTGGTGGGAGCTGCCGCAGGGGCGGTGCAAGATGCCGTGCAGGGAGGGCGGCAGGTCAGGAGAAGGTGCATGAAGGCGTTGGTCTGGCACGGCAAGGAAGACATACGCTGCGATACGGTGTCCGACCCCGGCATCGAACATCCCCGCGATGCGATCATCAAGGTGTCGAGTTGCGCGATCTGCGGCTCCGACCTCCACCTCTTTCACAATCTCATTCCCGGCGCGATGCTGCCCGGCGACATCCTCGGCCATGAGTCGATGGGCGAGGTCGTCGAAGTCGGCGATGAGGCCCAAAGCGCGCTGAAGAAGGGCGATCGGGTCGTCATCCCCTTCACCATCGTCTGCGGCGAATGCGAGCAATGCCGGCGCGGCAATTTCTCGGTCTGCGAAACCACCAATCGCAAGAAGGGCCTCGCCGACAAGATGTTCGGCCACAGCACGGCGGGCCTGTTCGGCTATACCCACCTGACCGGCGGCTATGCCGGCAGCCAGGCCGAATATCTGCGGGTGCCCTTCGCCGACGCCACCCACATCAAGGTGCCCGACGGCATTCCGGACGAGAAATTGCTGTTCCTCAGCGATATCCTGCCGACAGGCTGGCAGGCAGCGGTGCAATGCGACATCGAGCCCGACGACATGGTGGCGATCTGGGGCGCCGGGCCGGTCGGGCAGATGGCGATCCGCAGCGCGCTCCTGCTGGGCGCGCAGGATGTGGTGGCCATCGACTGCCTGCCCGAGCGCCTGTCGATGGCGGCGGCGGCCGGCGCGATCACCATCGATTTCACCAGCGAAAGCGTCGTCGAGCGGCTGAATGAACTGACCGGCGGCAAGGGCCCGCAGAAGTGCATCGACGCGATCGGCACGGAGAGCCATGTCGGCCTGTCGCAGCCGGACACCCTGCTCGACCGCGCCAAGCAAATGACCTTGATGGCCAATGATCGCGCCCACGCCCTGCGCGAGATGATCTATGCTTGCCGGCCGGCCGGCATCATCTCGATCGTCGGCGTCTATACCGGCCTGATCGACAAGGTCCCGATGGGCCAGGCGATGAACAAGGGACTGACCTTCCGCATGGCGCAGGCCCATGTCCCGCGCTGGACCGGTGATCTGCTGCGCCGGATCGAAGAGGGGCAGATCGACCCTTCATTCGTTATCACCCACACTGCCGATCTGGCGCAAGGACCTGAAATGTACCGGAAATTCCGCGACAAGGCGGACAGCTGCATCAAGGTCGTTCTCAAGCCCTGAAGGTGTCCATCATGGCAACGCTTGCAAATATCACCCACAAGGTCGCCCGTTCTCCGGGAGACCCAAAGGTCCAGGCCGCGGGCGTCAGCTCGCTCGACGGATGGGATCGACTGGCCAAAGGGCTGGGCTGGCTCAGCTTCGGCCTGGGCGCCGCCGAGCTCATAGCGCCCGGGAAGATCGCCCGGTCGCTCGGCCTCGATGGCAGGAAGGGGCTGATCCGCGCCTATGGGGCGCGCGAAATGGCAGCGGGCGTCCCGACGCTGTCATTCGACAAGCAGGTCGGGCTGTCGGCGCGCATCGCCGGCGACGCGCTGGACCTGGCCACCCTGGCGCCCGCACTGAGGCGCGACAATCCGAAGCGCAGGAACGCGATGATCGCAACCGCCGCGGTCGCGGCGGTCACCGCGCTCGACATAGCCGCCTTTGCGGGCGTGCTGTCGACCCGTCGCCGCACCGGCCAGCCGCGCGACTATGGCGACCGGAGCGGCCTGCCCAAGGGCGTGGAAGGCTCGCGCGGGATCGCGCGCCGCGATTTCGAGACGCCGCCCGACATGCGCGCCGAGCCGGCCAGCATGCCCCCTTCGCGCAATGGCGGGACGGGCGACCGCGCGGGCCGGACAGCACCTGAAGCCATGGGCACGGCGTGAGGCGGCGGCATCGCACCGCTGACGATAAGGATGGAGGTCGAGATGAATGAACCGGTGAACATGGGCGACAACCGCACAGCATCGCCGAATGCAGGCGGCTCGGATGGGAGCGATGCCAGCCAGAACATCAACGCCGGCGCAGGCAGCGCGCGGCCCGGCCAGCCGCAGCCCGATCAGTCGGCGGGCGCGGCCTCGCAGTTCAGCGGCAGCGATGCCGACGCTGACGCCATTCGGCAATCGGGCGGCGGGCAATCGGGCGCGAACGGCGGCGGACGCGCCAATCTCGGCGGCTCCGTCAACCGGTTTGTCGGCCAGCTGCGCGACAAGGCGATGTCGGCGGCCGATCAGCAGAAACACGGTGTCGCGAGCCGGCTGGAAGACGTGGCGCAGGCAGTGCATCGCTCGGGCGAACAGCTGCGCGGGCAGCAGGACTGGGCTGCGGAAGCGATCCAGCGGGGCGCCGACGAACTCCAGTCGATCGCCGGTAGGCTGCGCAACGCCGATGCCCGCGAATTATTGAACCAGCTGCGCGGCTTCGCCGATCGGCAGCCAGCGATGTTTGCCGCCGCCTCGCTGGTCGCCGGGCTCGCTCTCGGCCGGCTCGTGAAGCTTGCGGCGGCGGGTGGCTCCGGCGGCAATCTGCCGAGGGCACCGGAGATGCGCTATGTCGCAAGTTGACGCGGCGCCGTCGCCCGGTCTGGCCGAAATCGCCAGCGGTCTCGTCAGCGACATGCAGGATCTGGTGCGCGGCGAACTGGCGCTCGCCCGCGTCGAGCTCGACAAGAAGTGCAGGGTACTGCTCGCCGGCCTGATCTCGCTGGTGGGCAGCGCCCTGCTTGCTTTTGCGGGGCTGGTGGTGCTGCTCGAAGGTGTCGCCGCGGTGCTGGCGCGGTGGATGCCCGCCTGGCTGGCGCTGCTGATCGTCGGAGCCGCGATCCTGCTGATCGGCGGACTGATCGCCCGGGCCGCTCTCTCCAGGCTGTCGCTGAAGGCGCTGACTCCCGAACGAACGATCGAGAATATTGAGCGCGATGCGCGCATGATCAAGGAACATGCATGATGGCCGATATGCCTGAAGATCCAGAAAACATAGAGCGCAACCTCGCCGAGACGCGTGCCCGCATGGATCAGCGCCTCGATGCGTTGCAGGACAGGCTGACGCCCGCCAAGCTGGCCGACAATATCGCCCGCAACGTCCTGTCCGACGCCAAAGCCAACCCGATTCCGATCGCCCTGATCGGTATCGGCCTGGGTTGGATGGCGCTGGCGCGGTCCGATCAGGCGACCGACCGGCCCGCCGACGGTGGCCAGGCCTCTGACGGCGGGATGTGGGCGCGTATCCGCGAGGCCGAAGCGCGCATCACCCGTGGCGAAGGCGAAAGCGACGCAGACTATCGCACCCGGCTCGATCACGCCCGCGGCGAGATGCTCGGTATCTCGCGCTCGCCCGAAGACAGCAACGGTTCTTATGCCTGGCAGGTTCGCAAGGCGATGGCCTCGGCGGCCTCCGGCTTTCATGACGCCCGCCATCGCGTCGGCGACACTTTCGGCAAGATCGGGGAGAAGGTGGGGCTCGGTTCGTCGTCGCACGACTCCGGCGGCCGGCGTCGCGGCAGTGTCTCGATGCCGAGCGGCCTGGCCATCGGCGGGATCGCGGTGGCTCTCGGCGCGCTGGCCGGTGGCCTGCTTCCGATCAGCCGCCAGGAAAAGGCAGTGCTCGGCTCGACCGCGACGCGGATCCGCTCCGCCGGACATGACGCCACCCAGCGCCTGCTCGACCGCGGCACGGAGGTGGCCCAGGAAGCACTCGGCGCGGTCGACCTGGCCTGAACGTCGCTGCGGAACCGCGCGCCGCCACGGGGGTTTCGCTGTTCGATGAGGTAGCGCACGCCATGCCAATCGACCGAGACCGGCCCGCGGACAAAGACCGAACGCACCCCCGCTCGACAGCCAGACTCTTTGGCCATCCGATCCACCCGATGCTGGTGCCGTTCCCGATCACCTGCTTCATCGGCGCCCTGGTGACGGACATCGTGTATGCGCGCTCCGCCAACCTCTTCTGGCAGTATTTTTCGATCTGGCTGATCACCGCGGGCCTGGTGATGGGAGCGCTGGCCGCTGTCGCCGGCCTGATCGACTATCTCGGGGACCGGCGCATACGCGCCAAACGGCCAGCGACATGGCATATGCTGCTCAACATCACGGCGATGATCCTGTCGCTGCTGAACGCCTTCGTGCACAGCCGTGACGGATGGACGGCCGTGGTGCCGCAGGGCATTATCCTGTCGGGCGTTGTCGTCGCGATTCTGGGCGTCAGCGGCTGGCTCGGCGGATCGCTGGTCTATCGCCATCGCGTCGGCGTGGCCGAATGAGGCGCGGCGTCGCCGGGCGAGCCGCATTCGCCGCGTCCCTCCTCGCGCTGACGCTCGCGGCGTGCAGTGATCCGCCCTTCGACGAAAGCAAGCAGATCGGCCCCGATCCGCTGCTGCCGGAACCCAGGCAATATCTGCTGCCGCCGATCAGCGTCTCGCCGGGCGAGGGTTGGAAGGCCGGACAGAGCCCAGCCGTGGCGGCCGGGCTCAGAATCCAGCCGCTGGCGACGGGGCTGCAGCACCCGAGGATGGTCTATGTGCTGCCGAACGGCGACATCCTCGCGGTCCAGGCGAAGTCGCCGCCGCCCGAGCCGGTCAAACGTCCGAAGGATCCAATCGTCGCGATGGTGAAGAACAAGGCTACATCCTTTCCGGGCGGCCCGAAGGCCGCCAGCCGCATCACCCTGATCCGCGACGCCGATGCCGACGGCAGGCCGGAGCTGCGGGTCACCCTGATCGACAATCTCAACTCGCCGTTCGGCGTGGTGTGGGCCGACAATGCGCTTTATGTCGCCAACACCGATGCGGTGGTCCGCTATCCGTTCGTGCCGGGCCAGACGCGGATGACGGCGCCGGGGCAGGTGCTCACCGAATTGCCCGCCGGCCCTATCAACCATCACTGGACCAAGAGCCTGACCGTGAGCCCCGACGGCCAGCGGCTCTACGCAACTGTCGGATCAAACAGCAACATCACCGAGAACGGGATCGAGGCGGAAAAGGGTCGCGCCAGCGTCTGGGAAATCGATCGGGCCAGCGGCCGGGCGCGTGAGTTCGCGACCGGCCTGCGCAATCCGAACAGCCCCAATTTCTACCCCGGCACCAACACCCTGTGGGTGGTGGTGAACGAGCGCGACGAACTCGGCCCCCACCTCGTTCCGGATTACCTGACATCGGTGCGCGAGCGCGGCTTCTATGGGTGGCCCTACAGCTATTATGGCCGGCATCTCGACCCACGCGTCCGTCCGCAGCGGCCCGATCTCGTCGCCCGCGCAATCAAGCCTGATTATGCCCTCGGCAGCCATGTCGCCGCGCTTGGCCTGACCTTCTACACGGGCACGGCCCTGCCACCGCATTATCGCGGCGGCGCTTTCATCGGCGAGCATGGCAGCTGGGACCGCTATTCGCCATCGGGCTACAAGGTGGCGTTCGTGCCGTTCCGCAACGGCCGCCCGTCAGGGATGGCCGAGGATGTCGTCACCGGCTTCCTCGACAGGGAGCGCCGCAAGAGCTTCGGCCGGCCGGTCGGCGTGGCGGTAGACCGCACCGGCGCGCTGCTGATCGCGGACGATGTCGGCAACACCGTGTGGCGGGTCACCGCGGCGCGGTGAGCCCGTCACAGGCGATGCGCTACAGCCGGGTCGAGATCGTCAGGCTGACCCGCGCCTCGTCGTCGCCGCGATCGAACCGGCCTTCCGCACCGAAGCGATAGGACCAGTTGTCCATGCTGCCGTCGATGCCGCCACCAGCAACGAGACGATCGCGTTCGGTGGACGGCAGGACGATGGCCTGCGTGCCCATCACATGCTGCGCGGCGATGAGGCTGGCGGTGGTGGCACGATCGCCGCGCTCGTCCTCCTTCGCATACCCCACGCGGATGTTCGGACGGACCGCCTCCGACCAGGTGCCGCGCAGCTCGATGCCCGCGCCATAGCGCAGGCGCTTGTAGTTCAGCCCCGCATAGCGCGCGTTAGACAGCGAGGCGCCGGCCTCGCTGAAGCCGTCGATGCTGGCATCGACATAGTCGACCGTCGCGAAGGGACCGGCGGCGACCCTCCCGACCGGGATGCTCCAGCCGATCTCCGCACCGGCCGCATAGGCCTTGCCGCTGCTACTAGCTTCGGCGACCTGGCCATAGGCCCCCGGCCGGCGGATGCTGTCGTAGCTCAGCCGGACGGACTTGCTGCCAGCGGCTTCCAGATAGAAGCCGCCTGGCAAGGCGACGCCGCCATAGACCGCGATGCTGGTGGCATTGGCCTTGATGCCGGTATCGCCGCCGAAGCTGCCATCGGCGTCGCGATAGGCGACGCTGGCGCCGAGGCGCACCGGGCCGATCCCGATATCGAAACCGCCCGCCAGCCCCTGGGTATCGGCGCGCAGATCCGATTGGCCGAGCGCCACCGTGTCGATGCGCGACCATGTGCCGTCCATCCACAGCCGGACGCCTTCACCGAAGCCGCTATCGCTGGTGCGGCGAAGGTTCGCGAGCGCGTCGATCGAGGGCTGGATCGCAGCGCTGCCGAGCTCTGCGGCCACGGCGCGGGCTGCCAGTGCGACCGCCGGCGTCTCGACCGTCATCGCCCTCAGCGCCTGCGGATCGACATAGGTCGGCAGCGTGAGGCGATAGACCAGGATCACGCTGTCATTGTCGCCCGTGCCGCCGGCGCCGGTCAGACCGGCGTTGAACGGCTGACCGTTGATGAAGCCATTCGAGGTGATGAAGTCGTTGTCATTCCCCACGAACAGGAAGAAATCCTGCGGCTTTGCTTCCTCGAGCACGGGCGCCAGGCCCATCGCTTCCCACTTTTCAGACAGCGACGTGGCGTTCGAGGGGGCCGTGTTCAGGTTCATTCCGAATCGGCCGAGCTGGACCGGATTGAGCATGTTCACCAGTTCGACCTGCTGCACCGGCTTGATCGTCGAATTGAGCACGCCGCCGGTGGCGATCGGGGCGGTCCCCGTTTCAAACGGGGTGCCGGCGAGATTGGTCGCGCCGGTGGTGTCGACCAGCAGCACGCTCTTGAACACGGGCGAATTGGTTGCCGATGCGCCCGATCCGCGGCCGATGCCGTCGCGCGACAAGACCAGAAACTGGTTCGAGTTGAGCGCGAGCATCTCGGACTGCGCGGCCGTGCGGTTGGCAGCGGTGCCGTTGCCGTTCTGGGTGAAGGTCGGCAACTGCAGCACATAATGGCCGACCGGATTGGCAGGCGTGGCGCTGGTCGAGATGTCATAGACCAGGATGCGGGTGTTGTTGCGCGTATCCTGATTGGCGCCATTGGTATCCTGCACCGTCGCCGATTGCAGGATGGTGACCAGACGGCTGCCGTCGGGCGTCACCGACAGCGCCTCGAGCCCCTGATTGTTGCGCCGGCCGGTGTTAGGTGCGTTGGCGCCATCGAAATTGACGATGCCGTTGACCCGGGGAAGCAGTGCCGCGATGGTCTGGATCGCCCCGATCTGCTTGCCGGTCGCATCGAAATGGTAGATCCCGGCGGCATATTCGTCCGAAACGTAGAAGCTTCCATCGGGTGCATAGGTGATGGCTTCGGAATCAAGGCTGATGTGGCCGCTGCCTTCGCCGCTGACGGGGCTGGGGTAGAGAATGCCGTTGCGGGTGATGACGTTGGATCCGGCATCCTTGCCGGTGAAGTTCGCGCCGGTGGCGTCCGTCAGAAAGAAGCCGCCATTGGGCGTGATCGTCAGTTGGTTCTGGGACGTGACCGACTGCGGCAGCGCCGAAATGCCGGTATAGGGCGTCAGGGTCAGCGCCGAGACATGCACGCGGTTGCGATAGTCGGTGGTACCGACAAACGGCCCGACATCGTTCGGGCCGCGATCGGGAAGAGTCCGCACGCTGCCGGAGTAGCTGCCATCCGCATTGCGGCGCCAGCTGTTCAGGTCGAGAGCCATGCCGGAGAAGGAGCCGAGCGTCTCGCCCGCGAAGTCGCGCGTCGATGCCGCAAGCCGGCCGACGCCGACCAGCCCCTGATTGGCGAAGGCGACGCCGCCCAGCTGCACGCTCTGGCTGCCGGCGGTGGTGGTGATATGCGGCGTCGTATAGGTCAGCGACTGTGCCGCGACCGGGCTGGCGAGAGCGAAGGCACAGGCGGAAGCGGCGCGGGCGAACCGAGCGGTGGATCTGATCATGATTCTTATCCCCTTGAGTCGCCATGGGATAAGCAGCGGCACATGACCGATACGCGACATCCTTGTTACGGAACGAGGTTCTGTCGCCCCTTGCGTGCGACGGACGGGGCCGAGACCCGCATTGCAACGAAAACGCCCTTATCGCATAGGCGGCGCTTGGCCCTCCGCGGCATGGAAGCCCAGACTTGCGAATTGTGATCATCGACGACAGCGGACTGCGCGCAACCGTCCTGGAGGACGGGCTGCGGGATGCCGGCTATGACGATATCCATGTCGTCCCGCCGCATGGCGCCTTCGTAGCCAAGCTGGAGCGCATGGCGCCGGATGTCGTGCTGATGGACCTGGGCAGCCCGAGTCGCGACACGCTGGAGGAAATGCTGGCGGTCAGCCGGGCGCTGGCCCGGCCGATCGCCATGTTCGTCGATCGCTCCGACGACCAGATGATCGGGGCGGCGATCGATGCCGGCGTGTCGGCCTATGTCGTCGATGGCCTGCGCAAGGAGCGGGTCAAGCCGATCCTGGACCTCGCCATCCGCCGCTTCAACGCCTTTGCGCGGATGCAGACGGAGCTGGACGAGGCGCGATCCGCCCTGGCCGACCGCAAGACGATCGACCGCGCCAAAACGCTGCTGATGAAAAGCCGAAACCTGCCGGAGCCCGAAGCCTATGCGCTGCTGCGATCGACCGCGATGAACCAGGGCCGCAAGATCATTGAGGTCGCCGAGGCACTGATCACGGCGCACAGCCTGCTCGGAGGCGGCGAATGACCCCCATCTCGATCGCCTTCCTTCCTCTCACCGACAGCGCGCCGCTGGTCGTCGCGCGCGAGAAGGGCTTCGCCGCGGACGTGGGCATCGATCTGGTGCTGCACAAGACGACCTCCTGGGCAACGCTGCGCGACAGGCTGGTCTATGGCCAGGTGCAGGCGGCCCATATGCTCGCTCCGCAGGCAATCGCCGTCACGCTGGGCCTCAGCCAGCATCCTGCCGCATTGTCGGCGCCGTTCAAGCTCAACGTCAACGGCAATGCGCTGTCGATGTCGATTGAGTTCGCGGCGGCGCTCGATCCCGATCTCGCCAAGCGGATTGCCGATCCCGTGGCGGCGGCGCACGATTTCGCGGCGGCGATCGGCCTGCATCGTCGCAAGCCGGTGATCGGCATCGTTCATCGCTACTCCAGCCATGCGCTGATGCTGCGCTACTGGCTGAGCTTCGCCGGAGTCGATCCCGATCGCGATCTCGCCCTGCGGGTGCTGCCGCCGTCGCTGATGGCCGAGGCGATGCGCAGCGGCGAAATCGACGGCTTCATCGCGGGCGAGCCCTGGAGCAGCGTTGCCGTCGCCGAAGGGTTGGCCGAGATCGTCGCTGTCGGGTCGCGCATCTGGCAGCGCGGCGTCGAAAAGGTGCTCGCCTTCCGGACCGACTGGATGGAAGACAATGCCCAGACCACCGACAAGCTGCTCATCGCCATGGCGGGCGCTGCCGCCTGGTGCGACGACCCGGCCAATGTCGAGGAACTGGCCGCACTGCTCGAGCGTCCCGGCTATGTCGGCCAGCCGGCCTCTACACTTCTTCCGGCGCTGAGCGGACGCTTCGTGCTGCGTTCGGGCAGCCCGCCAGTGGTGATCGACGATTTCATGCTGTTCGCGCGCGAGGCTGCCAACTTTCCGTGGCGCAGCCAGGCGCTGTGGATCTACTCGCAGCTCGTCCGGTGGGGATTGGCGGAGGCAAGCGCAGCCAATGAGCGGCTCGCGGCAGACGTGTTCCGCTCCGATATCTTCCGCCGCGCCCTCGCAGACGCAGCATTGCCGATGCCGGGCGCCAGCATGAAGGTCGAAGGCGCCTTGTCGACTCCGCTGGCGGTCGGTTCGAATAGCGGAACGCTGACCCTGGGGCCGGACAGGTTCTTCGACGGGCGGATTTTCGACCCTTCCAAGATTCAGGAATATCTTTCCGGCTTCGATAGTTAGGCGCTACCGCAGGCGCCGCTGGCGGCACCGACATTCGCGAATGCAAAAAAACTACTTGCGCCGTAGCCGCGAATCGCTTGTTATGTGTGCACCGCACAATGGATGTGCGCGAAAAATCCGGCAGCCTCCCCAACGATGGGTGAGGCGCCTTTATCGAAACAGCAAAGCCGCTGTCGGCCCTTCATCGGGGGGCCGATCGCGGCTTTTTTCATTTTTGCGCTTGGGGGAAAACATGGCCGACGACATCGAAGACCGTAGGGACGCCGCCACGATGATGGCGCGCCGCTCTTTCCTGAAGACTGGCGCCGCCGCCGCCGCCGGCATGGCCGCTGCCGGATTGTCCGGCCCGGTGCTGGGTGCCGCACCCGGCAAGCCCGAAGTGACCGGCGCGAAGCTCGGCTTCATCGCCCTTACCGACGCATCCCCGTTGATCATCGCCAAGGAACTCGGCCTGTTCGCCAAATATGGCATGCCCGATGTGGTGGTGGCCAAGCAGGCGAGCTGGGCCGGAACGCGTGACAATCTGGTGCTCGGCGCGGCCGGCGGCGGGATCGACGGCGCGCACATCCTGTCGCCGATGCCCTATCTGCTGACCCTCGGCACGATTGGCAAGGCCACCCCGATGAGCCTGCTCGCCCGGCTGAACGTCAACGGCCAGGCGATCTCGGTCGAGAAGCAATATCTCGCCGCGCGGGCCGACATCAACGCGGCGCGCATGAAGCCGCTGATCGCGCAGCGCAAGGCCGCCGGCCGCAAGATCACCATGGCCATGACCTTCCCCGGCGGCACCCACGACCTCTGGATCCGCTACTGGCTCGCGGCGCAGGGCATCAACCCCGAGAGCGATGTCGAGCTGATCACCATTCCGCCGCCCCAGATGGTCGCCAACATGCGCGCCAAGACGATGGAGGCGTTCTGCGTCGGCGAGCCGTGGAACGACCAGCTCGTGGCGCAGGGGCTTGGCTATACCGCGGTATCGACCGGCCAGCTCTGGATGAACCACCCGGAAAAGGCGTTCGCGATGCGCTCGGACTGGGTGGCKGCTCACCCCAATGCCGCGATTGCCCTGACCGCGGCGATCATCGAGGCGCAGCGCTGGTGCGACGTCCCCGCCAATAACGCCAAGCTGGCCGAGATCGTCGGCGGGCGCGATTGGCTCAAGGTGCCGGTCACCGACATCCAGGATCGCCTGCTGGGCAATTTCACGATGGGTGATGGCCGCGTGTTCAAGAACGCGCCGTTCAAGATGAAGTTCTGGGCGTCAAACGCCTCCTTCCCTTATAAGAGCCACGATCTCTGGTTCCTCACCGAGGACCAGCGCTGGGGCAAGCTGCCAGCGGATCTCAACACCAAGGCGGTGATCGCGAAGGTCAACCGCGCCGACATCTGGCGCAAGGCCGCGGTGTTGGCGAAGGTGCCGGCCGCACAGATCCCCAAGTCCGACAGCCGCGGCGTCGAGCGCTTCTTCGACGGCAAGGTCTTCGATCCCGCCAACCCGGCTGCCTATCTGGCCAGCCTTAAGATCAAGAAGGCCTGATCGGCCGCAAAGGAGCCTAGCGCATGTCGTCTCCTGTCCGCCTCGTCACCCCTTCGTCGGGCGCCTCCGAAAACGGCGTTGCCCGCACGGAGGCGGAGATCATCCCCTATCCGGGAGCAAGCCCCGCCGTGGCAGACGCAAGGAAGCGCCTCGATGTCGCGCCGCTGCTCGACAAGCTGCGCGGCATCGTCCTCACCATCCTGCCGACGCTGCTGATGCTCGTCGCGCTGCTGATGGTGTGGGAGATCGCCTGCAGCGGCGAGGGCGCCACGCTGCCGAGTCCGTCCAAGGTGTGGACCGGAAGCCACGACGTCATCATGCATCCGCTCAAGGGCATCGAGCTGGACGGCTTCGGCTTCAAGATCCAGGATGGCGGCGACGTCGGTATCGCCGGGCATATCCTGACCAGCCTCGGGCGCGTCGGCATCGGCTTCAGCCTGTCGGCGACCTTCGGCATCGCACTCGGCATCCTGATCGGCCAGAGCAAGTTCGCCTATCGCGCGCTCGATCCACTGTTTCAGATATTGCGCACCGTTCCGCCGCTCGCCTGGCTGCCGATCAGCCTCGCCATCTTCCAGCAGGCGCAACCCTCGGCGATCTTCCTGATCTTCATCACGGCGATCTGGCCGGTGATCCTGAACACCGCCGCCGGTGTGCAGAACATCCCGGCCACCTACCGCAATGTCGGCCGGGTGCTGTCGCTCAACCCCTTCGAATATTTCACCAAGATCATGCTGCCGGCCACCGTGCCGCACATGTTCACCGGCCTGCGCATCGGCGTCGGCATGAGCTGGCTGGCGATCGTCGCGGCCGAGATGGTCCAGGGCGGCACCGGCATCGGCTTCTTCATCTGGGACAGCTACAACAGCTCGCTGCTTACCGACACGATCGTCGCGCTCGTCTGGATTGGCCTGATCGGCTTCGCGCTCGATCGAATCGTCGGCTGGATCGGCCGCCGCATCGCTCGCGCAGCCTGAAGGAGGACATGGCATGAAGCATCGCAGCTATCTCGCGCTCGAGGGCATCGGGGTCACCTTTCCTACGCCCAAGGGCCCCTTCACAGCGCTTCGCGACATCGACCTGTCGATCGAGAAGGGCGAGTTCGTCGCATTGATCGGCCACTCCGGCTGCGGCAAGTCGACGCTGCTCAACATCATCGCCGGACTGACCCGGCCGAGTCGCGGCGTCATCTTCCTCGACGGCGACGTGATCGACCAGCCGGGGCCCGACCGCGCGGTGATCTTCCAGGATCATTCGCTGCTGCCCTGGCTGACGGTGGAGGAAAATGTCCGCCTTGCCGTCGACAAGGTGATGGCGGGCAAGCCGCGCGCCGAGCGGCGCGACTGGGTGATGCACAATCTCGACCTGGTCCAGATGGCGCATGCCGCCGCCAAGCGCCCGGGCGAGCTTTCGGGCGGCATGAAGCAGCGCGTCGGCATCGCCCGCGCCATTGCGATGAGCCCGCGCGTGCTGCTGATGGACGAGCCGTTCGGCGCGCTCGATGCGCTGACGCGCGCCAGCCTTCAGGATGCGGTCATGGCCATCCAGGCCAAGCTCAACAACACCGTGGTGATGATCACCCACGACGTCGACGAAGCCGTGCTGCTTGCCGACCGGGTGGTGATGATGACCAACGGCCCGGCCGCAACCATCGGCGAAGACCTGTCCGTCACGCTGACCCGGCCGCGCAACCGGATCGCGATGGCCGACACGCCCGACTATAACCATGCCCGGCAGGAGATCCTGCAGTTCCTGCACCAGCGCTATTCCAATCCAGCCGACAAGGCAGCCTGAATTGGCCGGGTAACAGCCCGGCCGGGGAGAGGATGCCTTCACCGGCATCGAACCAGATTACGATCTTATATGGGGGAAAGATCATGCGATTCCTGACATGCTGCCTGCTGTCTTCAGCAGCTCTGCTTCCGGCCGCCGCGCAGGCCGTCACGCTCAAGCCGATCATCGATACACGGCTCCGCTACGAGAATGTCGACCAGACCGGGTTCGGCAACAAGGCCGATGCGCTGACCGCACGCGCCCGGCTCGGCGTCGAAGCCGTCCAAGGCCCGTTCTCCTTCCTGGTCGAGGCCGAAGGGACGCTGGCGCTGGACGAGAAATATTCCAGCGGAGTCAACCGGAAGACGGCGCTCCCGGCCGCGATCGGCTATCCCGTCGTCGGCGATCCCGAGAATGTCGAACTCAACCGCATCCAGGTGCAATATAAGGGCCTGCCCGGCACCGTCGCCACCGCCGGCCGCCAGCGCATCAATCTCGACGACCAGCGCTTTGTCGGCGCGGCCGGCTGGCGCCAGAACGAACAGACTTTCGACGCGGTTCGCATCGAATGGAGCAAGGTCAAGAATCTCAAGGTGGATCTGACCTATAGCTGGTCCAATCGCACCATATGGGGCATCGACGGCGGCCGCCATGCCTACTCGCTCGGCCGGCCCCAGGCGATCAGCGGCGACAATGTCTTCGCCAACGTCTCGTACAAGACGCCCTATGGCAGCCTGACCGGCTTCTATTACCGGGTCGACGAGGACAAGCCGGTCGTGGCGCTTCTCCGCAACAGCTCGGGCACGTTCGGCGCCCGCTTCTCGGGCAGCCGGCCGCTGACGAAGTCCGTCAAATGGACCTACACGCTGAGCTACGCGCATCAGCAGGATATCGGCACCAGCCCGATCGACTATTCGGCGGATTATTTCCTGGCGGAAGGCTCGCTCGATGTCGCCGCGTTCAAGCTCGGCGCCGGCGTCGAGCAGCTCGGCGCCGACCGCAACGTCACCACCAAGGCGACCGGCCTTCGCTTTCCCGGCGGCTTCGCCTTCCAGACGCCGTTCGCGACGCTCCACAAATTCCAGGGCTGGGCTGACAAGTTCCTCACCACCCCGGCGCAGGGCATCACCGATTATTATGCCTCTGCGGGCTATGGCTGGAAGAAGGTCGGTGTATTTGACGTGATCTCGGCGACGGCCGTCTACCATCGCTTCGACAGCGACGTCGCCAGCATCCATTATGGCGACGAGATCGATCTCCAGCTCCAGGCGAAGATGAAGAAATACACCTTCACCGCCAAATATGCCGATTATCAGCGCCAGGGCATCGCCAGCTTCGCCGGCGATGCCGACACCAAGAAGATCTGGCTGCAGGTCGAATGGGCCCTGTAGAGGCTAACTGACAGCCCTCCCGTCATGCTGGCTTGTTTCAGCATTTAATCGTCCCTCGGGGCGGCACCTGGGTTCAGGTGGATACTGAAACAAGTTCAGCATGGCGATGTGGGGAGGGGCGCCTGAAAGTCATTTACCGACGGGGTTGTGACGGACGAGGTTGATCCACCACTTGCAAATGCTGCACCGCGCAAAAATCCTCTTGCCATTGCGCGGCATCCGTGGGAATTCATGCATCGAGGCAAGGACGCCTCGAATCCATAAAATGGGCCGATCCGACGCAGGAAAGGTCCACCGCCAAGGCCGCAAGGCCACGGCTCAGGCAATGACGCCGCCCGAACCGATCGATTCGATCGTGCTTCGAGGCGGCTTTTTTCATGTCTGCGCCAATTCGGATGAAACTGGCTTGAGTTGAGGTTGAGCAATGAACAAGGGTTTCTGGGCAGCGGGCCACCGGCCGACACTGATCGCCGCCTTTCTCTATTTCGACATCGCCTTCATGGTGTGGGTGTTGCTCGGCCCCTTGGCCCCGAGCATCGCGACTGACCTGGGCCTGAGCCCTGCCCAGAAAGGCTTCATGGTCGCGGTTCCGACGCTGGCCGGCGCGATCCTGCGCCTGGTCAATGGCGTGCTGGTCGACCGGATCGGCCCGAAAATGACCGGCGCGATCGGCCAGGTGGTCGTGATGACAGGGTTGCTCACGGCCTGGCTGCTTGGGGTCCATAGCTTCGGCGGCACGATTGCTGTCGGCGTGATCCTCGGCTTTGCCGGTGCGAGCTTCGCGGTGGCGCTGCCGCTCGCCAGCCGCTGGTATCCCGCCGAGCATCAGGGCACTGCGCTCGGCATCGCCGGCATGGGCAATAGCGGCACCGTCCTGGCAGCACTGTTCGCGCCGACGCTAGCCAAGCTGTTCGGCTGGAACAGCGTGCTCGGCCTCGCGGTGATCCCGCTCGCGATCGTGTTCGTGGTGTACATGATCTACGCCAGGAACGCGCCCAACCCGCCCGCTGCCAAGCCCGTCACCGCCTATCTCGAGCCGCTCAAGAAGGCCGATGCGTGGTGGTTCATGCTATTCTACGGGGTCAGCTTCGGCGGGTTCGTCGGCCTCAGCTCGTCGCTGTCGATCTACTTCACCGACCAGTTCGCCCTGACCCCGGTCATCGCCGGCTACTGCACTGCCGCCTGCGTGTTCGCCGGCTCGCTGATCCGTCCGTTCGGTGGCGCCGTGGCCGATCGCATCGGCGGCACCAAGGCGCTGAGCATCGCCTATCTGCTCGCCGCGATCACCCTCAGCGCGATCAGCACCGGCCCATCGACGGTCGCACTGGCGCTCGGCCTGTTCCTGGTGGCGATGCTGGCGCTCGGCTTCGGCAACGGCGCGGTGTTCCAGCTCGTGCCGCAGCGCTTCAAGGAGGAGATCGGCGTGATGACCGGTCTGGTCGGTTTCGCGGGCGGCGTCGGCGGCTTCTACCTGGCCTCGTCGCTGGGCCTCGCCAAGCAGCTCACCGGCAGCCCGCAGCTCGGCTTCCTGATCTTCGCGGGACTGGCGATGATCGCCCTCGGCGGGATCAGCCTGGTCAAGGGCCGCTGGCGCTCGACCTGGCCGACCGCACTGGCCGGCGCGCGTATCTGATGCGCGCCGCCGCCCTCCTCTTCGCTATCGCAAATTGAAGGAAGCGCGATGCTGTCCCCCACTCCCCGCGAACATCTGATCGTCATCGGCAACGGCATGGCCGGTTGCCGGGCGGTCGAGGAGATCCTCGAGCGCGATGCCAGCCGCTACTCGATCACCATCTTCGGGGCCGAGCCCTATGTGAACTATAACCGCATCATGCTCTCGCCGGTGCTGGCCGGCGAGAAGAGCTTCGACGACATCGTCATCAACGGGCCCGAATGGTATCGCGACAACGCCATCGAGCTGATCAGCGGCGATCCGGTGATCGCGATCGACCGGGCCGCGCGCACCGTCACCTCCCAGGGAGGCCGCACCGTCGGCTATGACAAGCTGCTGATCGCAACAGGCTCCGATCCGTTCATCATCCCGGTGCCGGGCAAGGACCTGCCCGGCGTGATCAGCTTCCGCGACATGAAGGACGTCGATCATATGCTCGCGGCGGCCGACGGCGGCGGCGATGCGGTGGTGATCGGCGGCGGCCTGCTGGGCCTCGAAGCCGCCCATGGGCTGACGCTGCGCGGCATGAAGGTCACCGTCATCCACCTGATGCCGACGCTGATGGAGCGCCAGCTCGACGAGGCGGCCGGCTGGCTGCTCAAGACCGAGCTCGAACGCCGCGGCCAGACGATCCTGATCGGCGCCGACACCGCCGCGATCGTCGGCGACGGCAAGGTCGAAGGCGTGCAGCTCAAGGACGGCCGGACGATCCCCGCCAGCCTGGTGGTGATGGCGGTCGGCATCCGCCCCTCGGTCGCGCTGGCCCGCGAGGCCGGCCTGGCGATCGGGCGCGGCATCCAGGTCGACGATCATATGGTGACCAGCGATCCCGCGATCCTGGCGGTCGGCGAATGCGTCGAGCATGACGGCATGGTTTATGGCCTCGTGGCGCCGCTGTGGGAGATGTGCCGCGCGCTGGCCGACGGGCTGGTCCAGCAGCCGAGCGGCTATCGCGGTTCGGTCACGTCGACCAAGCTCAAGGTGTCCGGCATCGATGTCTTCTCGGCGGGCGATTTCGCCGGCGGCGAGGGCGCCGAGGACATCGTGCTGCGCGATGCCTCACGCGGCGTGTACAAGCGCGTCGTGGTCCGCGACGATCGCATCGTCGGCGCCGTGCTCTATGGCGACACCGCCGATGGCGGCTGGTATTTCGATCTGCTGCGGAAGAACGAGGACATCGCGTCGATCCGTGACGTGCTGATCTTCGGCCAAGCCTTCGCCTCCGGAGGGGGGCAGACGGACCCTAAGGCTGCCGTTGCAGCGCTCTCGGACGATGCCGAGATCTGTGGCTGCAACGGCGTCTCCAAGGGCAAGGTCGTCGCGTCGATCGCGGCCGGCGCCTGCACGCTCGACGCGGTGCGCGCGACCTGCAAGGCATCGGCGTCGTGCGGCTCCTGCACCGGGCTGGTCGAACAGATCCTCGCCGTCACGCTGGGCGACGACTATCATGGCGAGCGCACGGCGAAGACGATCTGCAAGTGCAGCAGCTTCACCCATGACGACGTTCGCCGCGAGATCGTCGCGCAGGATATGAAGTCGATCCCCGAGGTGATGCAGAAGCTCAGCTGGTCGACGCCCGACGGCTGCTCCTCCTGCCGCCCGGCGCTCAATTATTATCTGCTGTGCGCGCACCCCGGCGACTATGTCGACGACCAGCAGAGTCGCTTCGTCAACGAACGCCTCCATGCCAACATCCAGAAGGACGGCACCTATTCGGTGGTGCCGCGGATGTGGGGCGGCCTGACCAACCCGCGCGAGCTGCGCGCGATCGCCGACGTCGTCGAGAAGTACGACGCGCCCATGGTCAAGGTGACCGGCGGCCAGCGGCTCGACATCTTCGGCATCAAGAAGGAGGACCTGCCCGCGGTCTGGGCCGATCTCAATGCCGCGGGGATGGTTTCTGGCCATGCCTATGGCAAGGCGCTGCGCACCGTGAAGACCTGCGTCGGATCCGAATGGTGCCGCTTCGGAACCCAGGATTCGACCGGGCTCGGCGTCCAGCTCGAGCAGATGAGCTGGGGCTCGTGGATGCCGCACAAGTTCAAGATCGCGGTGTCGGGCTGCCCGCGCAACTGCGCCGAAGCGACGATCAAGGATTTCGGCGTGATCTGCGTCGACTCGGGCTACGAGCTGCATGTCGGCGGCAATGGCGGGATCAAGCTGCGCGGCACCGATCTGCTCTGCAAGGTTGCGACCGAGCAGCAGGCGATGGATTATTGCGCGGCCTTCATCCAGCTCTACCGCGAGGAAGCCTGGTATCTCGAGCGCACCGCGCCCTGGATCGAGCGGGTCGGCATCGACTATGTCCGCCAGCGCATCGCCGAGGACGAGGTCGGCCGCGAGGCGCTGACCAGCCGCTTCCTCTATTCGCAGAACTTCTCGCAGGACGACCCCTGGGCCGCGCGCGCCGCGGGCGCCCAGCGCGAGCAGCATGCACATCTGGGCGAATTCCGCCCGCTCGCACTCGAAGCCGCGGAGTAAGCGCGATGATTGGAGACTGGATCGATGTCGGCGCGATCGGGGAGATCCCCGTCCGCGGCGCCCGCACGATAAAGATGGGCGCCAACGGCGCGGGGGGCGAGGAAATCGCCATCTTCCGCACCAGCGCAAACCGGGTCTATGCCCTCGTCAACCGCTGTCCGCACAAACATGGCCCGCTCAGCCAGGGGATCGTCCATGGCGATGCGGTCGCCTGCCCGCTGCACAATTGGCGGATATCGCTGTCGACCGGCGAGGCGCTCGGCGAGGACAAGGGCTGCGTGCCGACCATCCCGGTGCGGATCGACGCGGGGCGGGTGCTGATCTCGCGGCTCGCAATGCTGGCGAACGCGGCCGCCGCATGAACGAAGCGGCGCCCGTCAAGACGACCTGCGCCTATTGCGGCGTGGGATGCGGCGTCGTCGCCGCCCCGGTCGAGGGGCGCACCGTCCAGATCACCGGCGATCCCGATCATCCTGCCAATCGCGGCAGGCTGTGCTCGAAGGGCACCCAGCTCGGCGAGACGGTCGGGCTGGAGGGGCGGCTGCTGACTCCCATGATCGGCGACCGCCGCGCCAGCTGGGACAAGGCGCTGGACCTCGTCGCCCGCCGCTTCCGCGACACCATCGCCAGACATGGTCCCGACAGCGTCGCCTTCTACGTTTCCGGCCAGTTGCTGACCGAAGACTATTACGTCGCCAACAAGCTGATGAAGGGATTCATCGGATCGGCGAATATCGACACCAATTCGCGACTGTGCATGTCGAGCGCCGTCGCCGGCCATGTCCGCGCCTTCGGCGAGGATGTGGTCCCGGCCAGCTATGAAGATCTGGATGAAGCGGACCTGATCGTGCTGGTCGGCTCCAACACCGCCTGGTGCCATCCGATCGTCTATCAGCGCATCCAGGCGGCCCGCGCGGCGCGCGGCACCAAGCTGGTCGTGATTGATCCGCGCCGCACCGAAAGCTGCGAGGACGCCGATCTCCACCTTGCCCTGCGCCCCGGCAGCGATGTGGCGTTGATGAACGGCCTGCTCGCCTATTGCCGCCGCGAGGGCCTGATCGACGAGGCCTATCTGGAAGCGAGCGTCGCCACGCCCGACGGCTTCTGGGACAATATCGCGCATGACAATGACCTGTGGTCGGTCGCCAAGACCTGCGATGTCGCACCCGAGCGGCTGCTGCGCTTCTTCGAACTGTTTGCAGCCCATCCGCGCACCGTCACGATGTTCAGCCAAGGCATCAACCAGGCGCTGCGCGGTACCGATCAGGTCAACGCGATCGTCAATCTCCACCTCGCCACCGGGCGGATCGGCAAGCCGGGCGCGGCACCCTTCTCGATCACCGGCCAGCCCAATGCGATGGGCGGCCGGGAGGTGGGCGGCCTCGCCTCGACGCTGGCCGCGCACATGGACTTCGCGCCCGCCAATGTCGCTCGGGTCGGCCGCTTCTGGGCGGCACCGAACATGGCTGCCAAGCCAGGTCTCAAGGCGGTCGAGATGTTCCGCGCCGTCGGCGAGGGCCGGATCAAGGCAATCTGGGTGATGGGCACCAATCCCGCGGTGAGCATGCCCGACGCCGGCCGGGTCCGCGAGGCGCTCGCGGCCTGTCCCTTCGTGGTCGTCTCGGACGTGATCGCCGACACCGACACCACCCGGTTCGCCCATGTCCGCCTGCCTGCCGCGGGCTGGGGCGAGAAGGATGGCACGGTCACGAACAGCGAGCGCGTCATCAGCCGCCAGCGGCAGTTCCTGCCCTTCGCGGGCGAAGCGCGCCCCGACTGGTGGATCATGAGCCAGATCGCCCACCGGATGGGCTGGGCGAGCGCGTTCAGCTACGACCGGCCCGCGGATATCTACCGCGAGCATGCGCGGCTCACCAGCTACGGCAATGAGGGTGCGCGGGTGCTGGACCTGCGCCATCATGCCGTGATCGGCAATCCCGGCTATGATGCGATGGAGCCCTATCGCTGGGGCGGGACGCCCTTCGTCGATGGCCGCTTCCCGAGCATCGATGGCAAGGCGCGGCTGGTGCCCACCGTCCAGGCGTCGCTGGCCGATCCGCTGCGCGACTGGCCGCTGACGCTCAACACCGGCCGCTATCGCGACCACTGGCACACGATGACCCGCACCGGCCTGTCGCCCCGGTTGGCGCGCCACCGCGAGGAACCCCTCGTCGACATCAACCCCGAGGATTGCGACCGGCTCGGCCTGGCCGACGGGGATATCGCGCGGGTGTCGACGCCACAGGGCGCGAGCCTGTTCCGCGTGCGGTCCACCGAGGACCAGCGCCGCGGCGACATCTTCACCCCGATCCACTGGACCGATCGCCAGTCGACCGGCGGCCGCACCGGCCTGTTGCCGCGCCCGTTGACCGATCCGCATTCGGGACAGCCCGGCTTCAAGTCGACGCCGGCGCAAGTCGAGAAGGTCGCAATCGAGTGGCGCGGCTTCCTGATCGTGCGCGGCGGCGCGAAGACGCCGCCCCCCAGCCTTTGGGCGACGCGGATCACCGTGCCCGGCGGCGCGCTCTACGAGCTCGCCGGCATCGGAGCCTATGAGGCGCTCGAGGCGAGCCTGCCCGCCGGTGCCCGGATCGAGGCGGCCGATGCCGCGCTGGGATCGCGCCGGATCGCGGTGCTGAACGAAGGACGTTTGTCGGCGGTGCTGTTCGTCACCCGGGCCGGCCAGCTGCCGAGCCGCGACTGGCTGGTCGCGCAGCTCGACGCGCCGGACGTGGCTCCCACCCTGCTCGCCGGCCGGGCGCCCGGGGCGCAGCCGGATCGTGGCGCGCTGATCTGTTCCTGCTTCGATGTCGGGCTCAAGACGATCATCGCGGCGATCAGCCAGCAGCAGCTCGCCGATGTCGCCGCGATCGGCAAGGCGCTCGGCGCCGGCACCAATTGCGGTTCCTGCCGCCCCGCCCTGGCCCGCATTCTTGCCGATATCTCGCCTGCTCCGGAGACCATCTTTGCAGCGGAATGACCCGATGACGCCCGGAATCGAACCGGGAAGCGTCTGGCTGGTCGGGGCCGGCCCCGGCGATCCCGATCTGCTGACCCGCAAGGCCGAGCGGCTGATCGGCGCCGCCGACATCATCTTCTACGATGCGCTGGTGGGACCCGGCATCCTCGATCTGGCACGACCGGGCACCCAGATGGTCAGCGTCGGCAAGCGTTCGGGACGACATAGCAAGGATCAGGGCTCGATCAACGACCTGCTCCTCGCCGCGGCGCGTGAAGGCCGCCGCGTCGTCCGGCTGAAGGGCGGCGATCCGTCGATCTTCGGCCGCTCGACCGAGGAGATCGACCATCTCACCGCGCATGGCATCGCCGTGCATGTCTGCCCCGGCATCACCGCCGCCAGCGCGGCCGCGGCCAGCGGAATGGCGTCGCTCACGCTGCGCGGGCTTGCCCGCCGCCTGACCTTCGTCACCGCGCATGCGCGCGCCGGCGAGGCGATCGATCTCGACTGGCCGGCGCTCGCCGCGGCCGACACGACGCTCGCCGTCTATATGGGCCGCGCCGCCGCGCCGCAGATCATGCGCAACCTTATCGACGCCGGCCGCGCAGCCGACACCCCGGTAATGATCGCGGTGAATATCTCGCTGCCCGGCGAGCGGCTGATCCGCGGCAAGCTGTCGGCGCTGCCATTTCTTACCTCGACGATCAGCGACGACGATCCGACGCTGCTGATCATCGGCGAAGCGGTGCGGCGGGAGCTGCCTGCCGCGGCGCAAGCGGCGGATGGGCGGCGCTTTGTCGACGACGGGGGCGAGGCGGCGCCTCTCCGCGCGTAAAGGTAGAGAGGCCTGGCCTCCTGCCGGAGGCGAAGCGGCCTGCGCGGAGTTATCCGAGCGGGCTGAGATTATGTTGGTTTGTTTATTTGGTTGCGGGGACAGGATTTGAACCTGTGACCTTCAGGTTATGAGCCTGACGAGCTACCGGGCTGCTCCACCCCGCGACACTGAGAGCGGCCTTGGGGTTGTG
>NZ_JBFUKB010000016.1:0-16500 GCF_056401065.1 Rhizorhabdus sp. P4_G5
AAGCTGCGCAATCGCATCGAACGGACCATCGGTAAACTCAAGCAGCTACGCCGTATCGCCACACGATACGATCGCATCCCGCAAAACTATCTCGCTAGCCTATGCCTCGCTGCCCTCAGCTTCTGGTGCTGAATGTCGATTCAGCCTAGGGCCTGCCTTCGTCCTTCAGCCTTGCTTCCAGCTCGGGCCATTCCTCGTCGCTAGAGATAAAATAGCCAAAGGTGCTGGCGGATGTCGCGGCCGTCGATCATCCCGTCAGTGTATAGCTCAAGTCCCAGCCCCTTGCCCTCGATCAGCTCGATCCGGCGAGAGGCACGGCGGTAGCGGGACGGATTGCGGTGCTGGCCATGATCATGCCTTGTCCATTGCGTCGCGTATGTCCTTCTCGGTGATCCCGTAGTCCGCGAGTTCATAGCGATGTTCGCCGTGCTTGCCGGCGGGGTTGGCGGCGAGCCAGTCCTCCATCGCACGCGCCGTCTCGTCGGTCAGTTCGAGCCCGAAGTGATCGTAGATGCGGCGCACGACGTCCATCGGATCGCGATGAAGGTCGCGATGATCGACATCGAGGAACTGGTCGCTCGAGTGCTGCTTGCGGAAGGCCTCTGTCTTCTGCTTCGCCTTGCCCCAATAAGCCACCTCTCGCGGACCCAGCCTGGTCAGGTCGGGATCGGCATATGTCATACGCCGCACGCCCGCCAATACGCTGCAGAGCGACGGCAGCGACTTCATGGGATCGCGATGCGTAATGATCACGCGCGCGTCGGGGAAGGCGTCGAGCAGCGCCTCGATCTGAGCAAAGTGACCGGGGTTCTTGAGAAGCCAGGTGCGATCGTCGTTGAGACCGATCAGCCGGATCGTGTCTGCCAGCCGGCGATAGACTCCGCGCTCGTCCTGCGCCTGATACCAGGCGTCGTATTCGGGCAGGTCATATGACGAGGGCGAACGGTTCGCGACGAAATCGAGTCGCAAAACTTCAAGGCACTCATCGACCTCATCGGCGACCATCTCATGCGAGATGCGCATCTCGGGGATCAGTTCGAAGAACTTGTCCAGCCGTGCCCGCGCTTCCTGATAGCCCTGCTCGTCGTTCCAGTCTGCGCGCGGCGGACGCGGTTTTGGCCACGAGGTCAGCCAGTTGTCGAGACCCTGGAACTGCGGATCGACCGAAAGCAGTTTGTGCAGCGCCGTAGTGCCGGTGCGCGGCACGCCGCAGATCACCAGCGGCGCGGGAATGCTGCGCTGTTTGTATTCGGGGTGCTTCTTCCACTCGTCCTCGCGGATAAGCCGGCCGCACAGCGCCGTAACAAGATCTCCGTGATACATGGCGCGGCCCACATCGGACAATTCCGGCGAGGCCAAATGCGCTGCCAGCATGGCGAAAGGCTCGCGGTAATCGCGGGGTCCGAAATTGCTCAGCCCGGTGTGCGCCATCGCTTCGCGATGGAGTTGTTCGACCGTTGCCTCGAGGTCAAATGGGGTCAGGTCAGCCTGCATTTTTCATGGCCTCATCCTCGTTAGATGCGCTGGAGCTGTCCCTTGCACATAATCATGGTGGTGGCTTTCAGCCGCCAGCAGTTCTTCACAACCAGGGATCGACCTGAACCTTGACTTCGGTGGATCCATTCGCGCGCATGCTCATGATCTTGTCGGGCACAGCGACGAGCGGGATCGGATCGCCCACCCACGCGCGCGGCTCCAGATGGCCGCGATCGAGCATGTCGGCCGTCGCCTGGAACTCGCCGAGCGAATAGGCCATCGAGAAGATCAGATGGACCTGCTTCCACGTCGCCAGTGCAGGAAGCACCGGGTCGGGCTTGGTGCAGAAGCCCAGCGATATGACGGTGCCATCCGTGCGGACATGATTGATCGCCTGTGCCAGGCCGCCTTGCACGCCGATGCATTCAAACACCACGTCCGGCTGGCCGCCGAGCGCCGCTTTGACCTCCTCCACTTCATTCTCGCCTGTCAGGATGAAGGCGTCAGCGCCGATATGCAGGGCTTCCTGCTCTTTCTTGCGCGAACGCGCGATGACCGCCATCTTCCCGGCGCCGAGCTTGCGCGCCCAGTAGGCTGCGGCCAGGCCGATGCCGCCCGCGCCCGTCACCAGCACGCGCGCACCCGGCGGCATCTTCGCCAGCGCGACGCCGTGCAGGCCGACGGCCAGCGGCTCGACCAGTGCGCCATCCGCCATTGACAGCGACGACGGCAGCTTCACCGAGGTGCGGCCGACAGTCCGCACATATTCAGCGAAAGCGCCGGTGCAGTTGATCATCTTCTCCGGATGCTTGCAGAATAGCGGCAGACCTTCGACGCAGGGCCTGCACTGGCCGCATCCCGCCGAGGGCATGCCCGTAACGATGTCGCCTATCTTGTAGTCATCCACGCCCGCGCCCATCGCTACGACTTCGCCGGCATATTCATGACCCAACGCGGTATCGATCAGATACCATCCGTGCTGCTCTGTCAGGCGAACATCCGATCCGCAGATGCCGCAACGCCCGACCTTCAAGATCAGCTCGCCCGGGCCCGGCGTGGGATCGGGAACGGTTTCCAGAGCTATCGGCTTGTCGGGACCACGAAACATCACCGCGCGCATTCAGCTTTCCTCATCCCATGATCGGCGGGCGGGCATGATCACTCCGCATTCTTCGATCCGATCTCTATACAAAAGCATTCATCATGCAGTTGCCATATGGCAATATGGCTGGCTTTTTGATCGATGTGGAGCACATTGACGTAAAGGACTATGCGATCACCACCGCGCTCGTGAGAATGAGGCGGACGAGATGCGCTTGACCTCGGGGTGCCCGTTTTGGCATTTAGAGCGGTTTTTCTATATCTGTGGAGGGAGCCCCTCCATTCGCGGCGTAACCAACTGCGACTGCTTGGTAATCAGGCTCCCCAGAGTCCGAACGGCGCCGATCGCCTTTCCCTCCACAAAAACTTTCTTTTATTGAGCAAACCAATGTTTAAGCTGGATCCTGGCGGGGTTACGTTTCGACGCCTATTCACGACTAGACGGGCGGACCAACCGGTATGACACCATTCCGGTCTGCCCCAGCACAGGAGTTCCACCATGAACGCGCCGGTAGTGCTCAGCCCCAAGCCCGATCACGTCCCTGATGACGTGGTCTACGATTATGATCTTTACGAGGCGCCGTCCGAGGTCACCGGTGACATTCAGGTGGAGATCGCACAGCGACTGCATGCGGGTCCCGACATCTTTTGGACACCGCGCAACAGTGGACACTGGGTGCTGGTCCGCGCAGAGGATATCGACGTCGCGCAACGCAACGGCGCTCTATTCTCGATGCGAGAGATCAGCCTGCCCAAGGGGACGACGCCGGTTCTGAACATTCCACTAGAGACCGACGACCCGGAGCATCTGGCCTATCGGGCGGTGCTCCAGCCGGCATTCGCCCCCGCCGAGATCATGAAGCTCGAGACGCAAGTCCGCGATCTGGCGATCAGCCTCATCGAAGGCTTCATCGGCCGTGGACAATGCGAGTTCGTGACTGAATTCGCCGCGATCCTGCCGATCGTGATATTCATGCGGATGGCCGACCTTCCGGATGAAGACAGGGCGGACCTGCTCGCATGGTCTGACGCCGCGGTTCACCCGACCAGCTTCGAGAACCGGCAGTGGGGCTATGGCAGCATGGCCACCTATCTCGAAAAGCTGATGGCGGAGCGCGCCGACAGCGACGCAGGGGACGTGATCTCGCAGGTCATGCGCGGCCGTGTGTTCGATCGCGACATGACCTATAGCGAACGCCACAGCATGAACATGAACGCCCTGCTTGGGGGGCTCGACACCGTCATGTCGACAATGGGTTTCATGGCCGGCTTCCTGGCGCGGCATCCCGATCACCGTCGGCAACTGACCGAGAACCCGTCGATGGTACCCAAGGCGATCGATGAACTCATGCGCTATTACGGCGCAACGGGGACGGCCCGGGTGGTCACCGAGGACACCGTCTACAAGGGGCTGACATTCAAGAAGGATGACCGCGTCCTTGTCCAGTCGATGTTCCACGGCCAGGATCCGCGCCGCTTCCCCGATCCCACAGTGGTGAACTTCCAGCGCAAGGACGTGCGCCACGCCGCGTTCGGCCAAGGCACGCATCGTTGCATCGGCGCGCTGCTCGCGCGGCTCGAAATGCGTGTCTTCATCGAGGAGTGGTTGAAGCGCATCCCCGATTTCCGCATCACCGAAGGCGTAGCGCCGGTGGTCGAGCGCGGAATGGTGAACAGTATGCGCAAGCTCTCGCTGAGCTGGGAGGTGCCGTCGGCCTGATCGGACAGCGGCGGTCGCTTCAGGTGGCCGCCCGCCGCTCGAGCGCGCCCACCAGATCGGCCAGGAACCCTGCGTCGACGCCCTTGTAGAACTCGACCGCAGCCTGCAGATATCTCGATCACGGTCGATTAGTGCGACTGGTTGGCGATCGAGCACCACCCACCATTGGCATGGCGCTGCCCTATAGTGCACCGGAGCTACGGCTGGCGCCTACGCGCCTGGCCCGGGCGTCTCTCCTGGTTTGGCGCGATATTGTAGATGTCGAAATCGACCACATGGTCCGGATGACGTTCGCGGGCCTCGGCGTTTTCGACTTCGAGGCTAGCTGGGTAGCGTTCGTCCGGCGCCGAGCACCGGACCGGGCGTGAAGCGCACCGGGATCCTGGCCCAGCCATTGACCGCCGCAATCGTATGATAGCGTTCGGCGCCGTCCTCGATCACCTCATAGTCCGGAATGCGGTCGAGCACCGCGAACAACATGATCTCGAACAGCATGCGCGCGAAATGCGACCCGACGCAGCGGTGCATGCCGAGGCCGAAGGCGACATGGAGGTTGCGCGTCCGATCGATCACGAAGCGATCGGCGTCCTCGAACTCCCCGTCGTCGCGATTGGCCGATGCGAGCGAGATGAGCACGCGCTCGCCCGCGGCGATCGTCTGCCCGGCCAGCGCATTTCCGCGCGTCACGGTCCGCCCCTGATTTTGCACGGGTGTGTAGAAGCGCAGGAATTCCTCGGTGGCCGAGGCGAAAAGCGACGGGTCGTCGATCAGCCGCTTCCGGTCGGCGCGAGCAACGTGGAGATGCCAGAAAGCGTTCGCCGTTAGGGACGTCGTGGTGTCAACGCCGCCAGCGACGACTTGGACAAGAAGCTCCACGGCCTCCTCATCGGTATATCGGCTTCCGTCCGGCTTCAGGGCGGTAACGATGCTGGAGGCGAGATCGTCGAGCGGATTCTCTCGCCGCTGTCGAACCAGGTCGCCGAGCTGGCCTTGGATCCATCCAATACCCTCTACCGCCCGATCGAGCTCGGCAGTGCCCGGCCGGCTGGACGGATAGTCGTGAAACGGTGTCGCGAATTGCGCCCAATGATCGAGCGGTAGCCCGACCAGTTGCATCGTCATGAGCGCTGGAAGCGGATTCGCCAGGTGGAGCACGAGATCCATCTCGCCAGAGGCGATATGGCGATCGATCAGGAGCGAGGTGAACTCGCGCGCGCGCTGCTGATAGGCGAGCACGGCCTTCGGCCCGAGCGCGCGGTTGAGCAGCATGCGCGGGCCTTCCCAATCGGGCAGGTCCAGCTCAGTGGGGTAAAGGGGGAAGGGCAAGGGCGGGATGCCGATCCCGCCATCGAGCTTGCCGGACGCATCGTGGAAGCGGCCCGATGAGAAAGTCTTCGGGTCACGGAGCGCCGTGAAGACCTCCTTATATCCGGAAATCAGCCAAAAGCCGCCATGATGGCTCGACCAGGCGACGGGGCTCAGGTCGCGCGCGGCACGAAAATGGGTGGCGGCGTGCGCCGCATGTTCGGGCGAATGCTGGTCGAAATCGATCCGGATCCGAGAATCTTCCGTGGTCACGCCCATGATCGCAAGCCCTCTCCCATCGTGCTCTTCTGTCCGATCGAATGCGCCTTCGCCGCGGCCGTGACACTCGACCTGCTCGTCGGCAGCCGATCGATGTTAAATGGTATCGATCGGCCGTCAAGGCGCGTGCGGCGCGATCAGGCTACGGAAATCAATCATCATCCGGTCGCCGTTCAGCTACCACCGTGAGCAAAAGCCCGCAGATATTCCTTCGCAAACCTATCCATGACCCGCTTTTTGTCGTCGAGCGACGAGTGGAGACCGAGCTCCATTACGAAGGGGAAAGTCACGGTTGCATCCATTCCCTGCTCATGCAGACGCTTGAGCTCGTCGACTGTGGCAACGCGCGTCAGCGGGAACATCGTCTCGAATGGTAGCTGGGCTCGCCCGGCCTCTTCGCGAAGGAGGCGCAACCGGGTGATGATCGCAGGGATCTCCTCCGGCAGGTTGCCCCCACCGATCCAACCATCGCCGAGCCGAGCCGCACGTCGCCACGCGACTTCGCTCGATCCCCCTATATAAATGGGCGGGTTGTAGCCGGGCATCGGATCGATCCGGATCGCATCGAATGCGTAGAATTCGCCGCGATGCTCGACACTGCCGCCCCGCCACAATTTGCGGGTCACCTCGATCGCTTCGTCGAGGCGCTCACCGCGCCGCTCAAAGGGCACGCCGGCTGCGTCGAACTCCTCCCGCATCCAGCCCGGCGCGACACCGATTATCGCGCGGTTCCCGGAGAGTAGAGCGAGCGTACCCGTCGCCTTGGCGGTTACGATCGGGTGGCGCGTGGCCATCGTGTAGATGCCGGCCACCAAACGCAGCCGACTGGTTACCGCCGCCTGCGCCGCCATTGTCACCCAGAGATCAGGATAGGGCCAGTCGTTCGGCATCGGCGGTGCGCCATCGGGCGTCATCGGGTATCGGCTACGCAGGGTTTCGGGGAAGCAGAAATGATCACCATGCATCACCCCGTCAAAGCCGAGTTCCTCGGCATGACGCGCGCAATGTACCTGCTGGTCGATCTCGATCCAACTCAGATTCTGCCAGAACTTCAGGTCATCCTCCTAGACTTAGACGCCGCTAGCCCCGCTTCGAGTGCCTCTGGACCGCTAATCGCATGCCGTCCCATACGATGCGTCTCGTCAACGGCTACCCATAAACACGCCATGCAACCTCGTTCGAACGGACGATTACAAGCGCGCGTCGAGCGGGCCCAACATCCTCGTCAACAACGAGGTGGCGGTGCTATCGGAGGATATGACGTTGCTCGATACGCCGATCGAGAGCTGGGACCGCATCGGGGCGGTAAACCCGCGCGGCGTCTTTGTCGCCTCCAATTCCGCGGTGCCCCACATGCTGGCCCGCGGCAACCGCTCGATCGTCAACATGTCGTCGAGATCAGGCCGCTACGCCGGATAAGGGAGCAGTCGAATGAACGATCTACGCCTCTCGCTGGAGCACATGACCGTGCTTGGCCTTTCACCGACTCAGATTGTCGATACGGCCGAAAAGCTTGGAGTCGAGTTGATTAGCCTCATTCTCGATACCGGCTCGTACAGGATAGCGGCGCCGTCCTTCCTCGAGCGTCCCGGTCTCACCGACGAGATGGTCGCCCGGCTTAAATCGAGCCGGGTCAGGATTCATGCGGCCGAAGGCTTTCTGATCGACAGCAACTTCGACGCGGAGCGCTTCCAGCGGCTCATTGAAATCTCTGCACGGCTCGGGGTGGATCGCGGTATCGTAATGATCAGCGATCCGGAGCGTGACCGAGCCACTGATCAGTTCGGCCGGCTCTGCGAGATGGCGCAGCCCTATGATTTGCAGATTTCGCTCGAGTTCGTTGCCTTCGCAGAAGTGTCGACGCTCTCGGAGGCCTGCGGGATCGTGGAGGCGACCGCGGCGGCAAACGCGGCGGTTTCGGTCGACATCCTCCACTTGATGAGAACTGGCGGCTCACCTGCCGATCTCGAGCGCGACGGGCTGCGCTTTGGCGCAGCGCAGCTCTGCGACGGGCCACGGACGCTGCCGCGGGACCGATGGGAGCATGAGGCGGTCAGCAGCCGGCTGGTCCCCGGAACGGGAGAGTTCCCGATCACCGCCTTCTTGCAGGCATTGCCGGCGAACCTCGTCGTCGGCGTGGAAGTGCCCCAAGGCATCCCGGTTACCAGCCCGCAGCTGCTGGCCGAGGCACGCCGCAGCATTGAGGCGGCAAGGGCGGTGAGCGGCCGCTTGCGCTAGAGGCGGCCGAAGCCGGTATGACCATCGGCGTGGAGATCACTCCGGAACGCCCGCAGGTGCTCAGCCGGGGCGCTCGGCCTTGCGGTGGTAAAACGCACCGCAGGTCATGCCTCGCCGCCAGCATCACGCTTGATAGTCGAAGCTATGATCGAAATTCTCGACAAGGGCGTCGAGCTTGTCGGTCGAAAACCCGTTGGTCGGCGTAAATATGCGACTCCCCGGTGAGGAACAATTATCGTCGCAGTTGCTGGCGTCGCACGTTGAACCATCCTTCATCCGAAGGGACGAGGAGCGCGCAGGCGCGAGGATCTATGCCTCCTCGAGGCCGGTCAGGAAAACCTTCGCTTCTGCTGTTTGACATAGCTCGGCACTGACTGATTTCGCCCTCATTTTGAGCGATTATGCCCTCCCCAAGCCAAGGCCAATCCCATAACTGGATCGCAAATGGTCATAAGGCCAGCCGGAGCATTTCGACGTGTGCAAAGCACCGAAATCCTTCTGCGCTTCGGGTTTCGAGGGAGGACAATATGCAACGATCATCGCTATATCTGTGTGGATCGGCGCTGGCGCTCGTATCTGCGCCTTTGCTGGCGCAGAAATCGTCTGATGCCGCGGGGCCTTCACCAACGACTGGACCCGCTTCGATGCAAGGCCAGGGTGGTCTTGAAGAAATCATTGTCACCGCACGGCGAGTCGAGGAAAATCAGCAAAAAGTCCCCATCGCGGTTACGACCATTGCTGGCGCGGCGCTGCAACAGCGCAACGTCGATCGCGTAAACGATCTTCAGTTCAGCGTGCCCAATCTCCAGATCAGGCAAAATCAAATCACCCCGTCGATTGCAGAGTTTTCCCTTCGCGGTCAGCGCCAGCAATTTTACACCGATGAGAATGTCGTTGCCTATGTCAATGGCGTTCCGCAGGGTACGCGCGCACTGACCCTATACGACATGCAGAGCGTGCAGGCGTTGAAGGGGCCGCAAGGTACGCTATTTGGCAAGAATTCGATGGGCGGCGCCATGGTGTTCGCCACGACGCGTCCGGCCTTCGAAACCTCGGGCCGGATCGAATTGGAATATGGCAATTATGACCGGAAAACCGCGCTGGGCATCTTCAATACCCAGTTGGTCCAAGACAAGGTCGCGGTCCGCTTTGCAGGAAATATCGAACGGCGCGACGGCGTCTACAAAAATTCCTTTCCAGGCGGGAAGGACGCTAATAACCGCCATAGTGAAAGCGCCCGCTTGACGTTGCTGGTGAAGCCTGATGATCGCTTCGAAAGCCTGACGACTTTTGACTTCCTGCATCGCGATGAACTGCAGACCCCGACTCTGGTCGAAGCGGCGAATCTCCTTCATCCCTTCGGTGGTCTGGTCGCCCAGGGTGTGACCCAGCAAAGCGCGCTGGGCGGAGGAGTTCCGGTTCTTGCCGCAGACGCGGCGGGAAACGCCAATGCCTTGCTTGTCCGCAGGGGCAACCCATATCGGATCGAAACGCCGACGGGTATCGGCACTACAATTCCAAGCGGCGGCGTATATGACCCGCTTCAGGCATTGGGAACTTATGTGAAATCTTTTGGCGTCTCCAACAACACCTCGTTCGAACTGAGCGATAATCTGACGATCCGGAACATCATATCCTACCGCCACGAGCGTTCATTCGATCATCAGGATACGTCGGGCATTGGTGGGTTTACGGTCAATCTTGGACCGTTCTTCGGTCTCCCAAACATCACCGTTCCAGGCCATTTCATTGACTTCACACCTAATTACAACCAGAGGGACAAGACCTTTACGGACGAGCTTCAGATCATTGGCGAGTATCGTGATTTGAAGTTCATCGTAGGGGGTTTCTACAGCCATCTGGACAAATTCTTCTCAAACGTATCCAGTGCCATGGCCGGACCTTTCGATTTCACTGGCGCCGGGCCCCGCTATGACGATGAGTTTACCAAGGTCTCTTCCAAGGCCATTTTTGGCCAGGGAACGTACGATTTCTCAACGATCGGGCTTGAAGGCGTGCGCCTGACGCTTGGCGGACGTTATACCTCGGACAACAAGAAATATCTGGGCCACAACTTTTTCGCGAACGGCAACAACGCAAGTTTCCAGGTCTGGTCGCAGGCAGCGCCAGGATCAGTCTGCAATTATGGCAATGGCACCGGCCTCAGCGGATCGAGTGTGAGCAACGCCAATGAATGCGCGATCCGGGCCGAGAAAACCTTCAAGGCCTTCACCTGGACAGCCTCGCTTGAATATCAGGTGACTCAGAACACCCTCGTCTATCTCGCGAACCGTCGCGGTTACAAGGCAGGCGGGCCGAACCCGACGACCGCCAACCTTGATTTCACCATGTGGGGGTCGGAGCGCCTCACCGATTTTGAAGTGGGCCTGAAGCATCAGGGCTATATTGGCACCGTTCCTTACCGCCTGAACATTGCGGCTTTCACCGGCAAGTACACGGACATCCAGACGCAGGATATCGTACAGTTTTGCGCCAATGCCGCGTGCAGCAGCACCTTTACCGATCTGATTATCTTCAACGTCGGCAAGGCGCGGATCAGGGGCGTCGAAATCGATGGATCAATCAAGCCGATCCCCGATCTGACGCTTGATTTCGGCTATTCCTACCAGGTTGGCCGTTACGGGAAGGGTTCGGTGATCCCACAGCCGCGCGACCCGAATCGTCCGGTCAACGACTTCGCCGATCCCTCGTCACCGGCCTCCAATCCGATCGACTATGCGGGCGGCGTGAACCTGGCCGGCACGGAGTTTCCCGGGGTGCCGCGCCAGACGTTTACGGCGGCCGCGACCTATAAAATGGCGTTCATTCCGGAGAGCTTCGCAAAGACATTGCTCAGCGCCAACTACGCGATCCGTTCCAAGACCAAGGGCATTCAGGCTGTCGGTGTGTATCCAACTCCGGGCTTCGATGTCCTCAATACGAGGCTTTCGTTCAACGAACTGTTCGAATCTGGCGTTTCTCTGGCGTTCTGGGTTCAAAACCTTACGAAAGAGGTCTATCGTGTTTCGTGCGCGGACAATCTGAGCACGCTTGGTTTTGCCCAATGTCGCTGGGGTGAACCGCGGACATATGGCGTGACCGGATCCGTCAAATTCTAAGCCACTTCCGCTCTGATCTCGCGTGAGGGCATATAAGAAGGCCTCCGATCTTTGTGAACGGAGGCCTTCTATTTGCTCATCCCGCCATAGATGCGGGACCATTGCCGATTCGCGCATTGTCGGCGAGGCGACAGACATCGCCGCATCTTCCTGCACAAGGCGGAAGCGACGTCCCAACAGACGATGGATGTCGCGCAATCGCCGGCAAAGGATGTGATCGAGCGGAACCAATTTCGATAGGCGAAGGCATGACCAAACAACCGATCGTCAACGCCACACCGAAAAGAGCGCCGCAACCATTTATCTCGGCGACGGCCGTCCTGATTGTCGGCGCATTATTCCTGTGGGGCGGCGGCAAGCTTCTGCTCCTTGGCGGGTCGGCCTATTATCTTATTTCCGGCCCGATCTTGCTCGCGGTCGCGATCCTGCTGTTCCGGCGCAGGACGTCGGGCTACGCCCTCTATGGGGTCTTCCTGCTCGGCACGGCGGTGTGGGCACTGGCCGAGACCGGCCCGCAATTCTGGCCGCTCTTCGCCCGCCTGGGCGCACCGCTGATTCTGGGAATGGGAATGGTCATGCCCTGGCTGTTCCGCCGGTTCGGGTTGGTGAAGATGACGGGTGGCGGGCTGTTGTGCGTGGCGCTCGGAACCGCCGTGGTGTTGGTGGCCTTGCGGCCGGCCAATCCGAACGGCGGCGCGATCCCCTCAATTGACCAACCGGCAGCCGACTGGACGACCTACGCCGGCGACCTCGGTGCCGCCCGCTTTTCGGCTCTCGGACAGATCGGCCGCGACAATGTCGGCCGCCTGGAGCGTGCATGGGTATATCGCACCGGAGATTTCCCCGGCCCGGCGGACGCAAGCATCGCCTGGACCTTCGAGGCGACACCGCTGCAGATCGGCAATCGCCTCTTCATCTGCACAGCACACACCCAGGTCCATGCCATCGACGCCACCACCGGGCGCCGCCTGTGGGTATATGATCCCAAGGTCGACGACGGTTGGTCGCCGCTCAAGGCATGCCGCGGCGTTGCCTATTATGCGACGTCAGGCAAGGGCGGCGATGAGGGGGCGATCTGCCGCGAGCGCATCATCTCCCCCATCACCAACGGCGGGCTGCAGGCTCTTGACGCTACCAGCGGCCAGCCCTGCCCCCAGTTCGGCGCGCATGGCCGTATCGACCTCAAGCATGGATTGGGTCTGGTGCGGCCAGGATATTATTTCACGACATCCGCCCCTCTGGTCATCGGCGACAAGATCATCGTCGGCGCGTTCGTCATGGACGGCGCCGAGGTGGGCGTACCGTCCGGCGTCATTCGCGCCTTCGACGCCGTCACCGGCAAGCTGGCCTGGGCCTGGGATCTGGGCGCCAGCGAAGTAGCGGAAATTAACAGGAACAGGCCCGGCGGAGGCGATTTCGCGCGTGGAACGCCCAATGCCTGGGCCCCGCTGACCGCCGACCCACAACTCGGTATGGTCTATGTGCCGCTCGGCAATGCCACCCCCGATTTCTATGGCCGCCATCGCTCGCCATCGATGGAACGCTTCGGCAGCGCCCTCGTCGCGCTCGATGTCGCGACGGGAAAGTTGCGGTGGAGTTTCCAGACCATCCATCACGATTTATGGGACCAAGACATTCCTGCGCAGCCAACGCTGGTCGATTTTCCGACGGCCCACGGCTCGGTACCCGCGCTGATCCAGCCGACCAAGCGCGGCGAACTGTTCGTGCTTGACCGCCGCACAGGCAAGCCAGTCGTTCCGGTCGCGGAAAGGCCGGTTCCGCAGGGCGCCGTACCTGGCGACTTCACCGCCAAGACCCAGCCGTTTTCCACGGGCATGCCGAGCCTGCTTCCACCGCCGCTCAGTGAGGCCTCCGCTTGGGGCATGACCCCGCTCGATCAGCTCTGGTGCCGCATCCGCTTCCGCGAACTGCGTTATGAAGGGCCGCTGACACCACCTTCCATGCAGGGCACGATCTCCTATCCGGGCAGCGCCGGCATCATCAGTTGGGGCGGAGTCACGCTCGACAAGCAGCGTGGGATTTTGATCGTCAACAGCAGCCACACGCCCTTTAAGACGACGCTCATCCCGCGGGCCAAGGCTGACAAAATGGGTCTGAGCATCGCTCCGAACTCGGAAAGGGCATCCGATGCCAGTCGGGGCTCGCCGGAGAAGCAGAGTGGGGCCAGTGCTGGACTTCCCCAGGTCGGCACTCCTTATGCCGCGCAGGCGGTACCGTTCCTGTCGCCGCTCGACGTCCCGTGCATCCAGCCGCCCTGGGGCCGACTTACCGCCATTGATCTAGCGACACGCAAGATCATCTGGCATCAGGCCTTCGGCACATCGAGCGACACAGGCCCGATGGGCATGCGGGTCGGCCTGCCGTTCCCCATTGGCGTGTTCAACACCGGCGGATCGGTCGCGTTGTCCAGCGGGGTCTTCTTCATAGCCGCGGCGCAGGATCGATATCTGAGGGCCTACGATACGGTCACTGGACGAGAGCTGTGGCGTGGCCGCCTCCCCGCCGGCGGACAGGCGACCCCCATGACCTACTATTCCGCCAAGACCCGCCGCCAATATGTCGTGATCGCCGCTGGCGGCCATGCGGGCATTGGAACGCAGGTAGGCGACTATGTCATTGCGTACCGCCTGTAGCGAGGCAAAAGTGGGAATTCGCCGCTTGCTACTTCGCCGCGGTCGTCCGTTCCGATGTTGACAGGGTACGAAGGCGGAGCATGATTGGGGGCAACCTCGCGAGAGGATTTTCCGCTCCGGGCCATGAGCATTGCGAGAGGATGTGAAATGAGCTTCTACGTGGATGCCGAAGCCTATCATGTCGCCCATGTCGTACCTGATCTGGACACAGCCGTAGACCGGCTGCTGGATTCGGGTTTCGGTCCAGCGCATTTCATCCGCGGAACGGAGATGAGGGCGCGTTATCGCGGCGAGATGATCAACATCCGTGTTTCAGCGGCCTTCGTCGTTGTTGCAGGTCTGCTGACGGAGATCGTAACGCAAGACGACGACACCCGATCGACCTTTACGGATTTCATCCGGCTTCATCCGTCCGGCGCTCTGCACCATGTCGCTTATATGAGCGACGACTTCCAGGCGACCCTCAAGGAGGTGGCGGCGCGCGGGCTGACGCTGGTCCCGCACATGGAATATGTCGATGCCAATGGCAGCGCCTTCGAATCCTATTATGAGCCTGAAGGCAAGCCGGATGCCCTGCTGCTGCAACTGGCGCTGCCGAGCCCCCTGGATCACGTCTATAAGAAGATCGTCGACATCGCCGAGCATTGGGACGGCACTGATCCCAAACGCGATTTCTGGGCGTTGGTACCGGAAGGGGTGCCATGACGACACATCGTCGCCCCGTGTTGGAGAAGTTCACCCGTTCGCCTCGAATGCCCGGTGAGGCGATGCGGGTCGGGCCGCCGCGATCAAGCGGCGATCAGCCGCCGAACGAACTGGACTTGATTCCGTTGCAGGTGGCGAAAGCCCTTGTCGATATCATGGGCCAGACCCGGCTGAATACCGAAGTGGTGCTGACCAATGCCGGGCTCGATCAACTCGCCCAAGCGCTCCGCGATGGCGGGCCAGTCACCATTCCACGCCCAATCTTTGCCGCCCTCGCCGACCAATGCGTCGTCGCCCTTCACAATTACGCCTGCGAGCGCGAAAATCTGCGCGCCCTACCTTACAGCTATTTCCACTTGCTGTGCACGTCACTCATCGCAACGCCGGACTTGCGAACCGCCATCCAGATCGCTTCCCAATTCGAAGAAATGATGCTCGAAGGCCGGGGCGCGATGCGTCTCGCCATCGTCGGGGATGAGGCAATCCTCACGCTCGATCTTGGTCATGCCGTGCGGGATCTGCCGACGCTTCTGGTCATGATGTTTGCGCTGGGATCTTTTCATCGGATCTTCAGTTGGCTAATACGCGACGAAATCCGCTTGTCCGATGTGTTCCTTGATTTTCCGGCGGCGCTTGCGCAGCCGGCTTTCAACATACTGTTTCAGCAGGAACCCAAGCTGGAGCAGAAGCAAAGCGCGATCGCATTTTCACGAGCTTATCTCGATCGCCCCGTGTCGCGCACCTTCGGGGAGTTGACCGAGCTGTTCGAATACTTTCCCTTCGACCTGTTCCCGCCTTCCTACAATCAGGAAAGCTTGATCGAGCGGGTACGCAGGGCGACGAACCTTGCGCTTAGCTGGAATGAGGATCTACCCAAGGTGGATCAGCTCGCCCGATCCTTCGGGATGAGTGCGCCGACCCTGCGCCGGCGGCTCGCCCATGAGCATGCCACCGTCAATGCCATCCGGAAGGAATGCCGTATGAAGCTGGCGGAGCGCCTCCTCTGCGGCTCGAAGCTGACAATCGACCAGATCGCCTACCGGTGCGGGTTCTCCGATATCACGGCTTTCCGGCGCGCCTTCGGCGGCTGGTTCGCCACGACGCCGAGCGACTATCGAGCGAAGGCGGCGAAGGAACGTGGCACGGTCAGGATGGGTGCCGCCAGCTGAGCCTCAGCCTGCGCACTGGAATTTACCATATCTCGTTCGCGTGCCGGCAGTTCCGCGTCGGCGATGCTGAAATCCTCGGCCGGTGGGGCGGACTTAACCTATTCGTCGACGATGGTCGGGTCGAACTTTACTCCGACGTCGTCGCCCGAGCTATCAAACCTCAAGTTCTGACACGCAAGAACGCGCCGCTCCCGCTGGACACAATGTCGGCGGCTTCTTGAGATCTACCCGAACGACCTTCCGCGAGCGGGTCAGGCAGCCGGTGGCACGGATCTCGCCCGAAGCTTACAGCGTGATTGGTCTGCAGATAATCGTCGTAGCGCGACATGTCGTGGGTGTGGAGCGGCCCATGCGCGCCCGCGATGCCGGCATTGTTGAAGTACCACTCAACTTAGTTTCGGATTGGGCTCTGATTTTGTAATCGCCTCGAAAGTCTGGGTGTAGTGATGGTCGAGCAAGGCGATCGCGCGATCGGCATCGCGATTGATGCATGCATCGACCAGATCGCGATGTTCCTGCAGCTCGTTCCGCTCGAGGACCTGCTCCAGCGCGAGGAGGCGATAGCGTTCCGCGGCGTCGAACAACTGGGCGCTGATCCGCTTTATCCAGCGGCTGCCGCAGCCGTCGATGAGAGCAAGATGGAAGTCCTTGTGCCGGCTTTCCCATTCCGAGCTTTCATTCTGGCCGGTCTCGCCGCGATGTGTCCGTGACAGGCGATGGAGCGCCAGTATGAG
>NZ_JBFUKB010000017.1:0-6790 GCF_056401065.1 Rhizorhabdus sp. P4_G5
CACAACCCCAAGGCCGCTCTCAGTGTCGCGGGGTGGAGCAGCCCGGTAGCTCGTCAGGCTCATAACCTGAAGGTCACAGGTTCAAATCCTGTCCCCGCAACCAAATAAACAAACCAACATAATCTCAGCCCGCTCGGATAACTCCGCGCGGGCCGCTTCGCCTCCGGCAGGAGGCCAGGCCTCTCTACCTTTACGCGCGGACCGGCGCGTCCTCGCCCCCGTCGTCGACAAAGCGCCGCCCATCCGCCGCGTGGCCATGGGGACGAGCAGCCCCGATACCGGTTCGCCGACACTCAGATTGTGGACAGGGGCCAGGAGAGCGGTAGCTCGGTGACCCTGTTCACCATTCCATCCTCCATCCGTCTGATTTGACGTTGCTGCATCGGCACGCGGCGGACGCTATCGCAAGAAGCCTGGAGCAGCTCTGCGCGTTGCTCGCCACGGGAAGTTCAGCACGTGCGCTGCTTCGGCGGTTCATCTGTTTGTCGGGCGTGGCTCAGCTGGTGTGGAGAGGGAAGCCGTGGAGTTCGACTACATCATCGTCGGCGCCGGATCGGCGGGCTGTGTCCGCGCGAACCGGCTGAGCGCCAGGCCGGACAAACGCGTGCTCCTGATCGAAGCTGGCGGTGACGATTGGCCCTTCCATCGCCTTCGAACTCGAACGAGTTCAAGCCGACGATCAGGCCGATTCACCGATCTGATCCGATCAAGGTCTAACCATTGTCAGAGCATGATTCACGCTTTCGGAGGAAACGCCACGCGCTTCTACCTCGAACGATCATGCCCCAGGCCGATCCGAGAGCCGTTAGTTCTCCGCCGGGATCGACGCCGTGGTGCGGGGAGACACAATACGCTCCGCTATGCGCCATCCATCGGCAGTGCGTACAAGTATATCGTGATAGGTAGCGATCGACGATTGCCCCGTATCAAGTACCGCTAGGCAGCGCGAGAACGCCCGCACCGTTCCATCGGCATCGATCGTCGCTTCGGCATTGACATTGTTGTGAAGCAACGGATGCGGCGCGGTCCGGAGGAACCCTAGAATTTCCTCGGATCCGCGATATGTGCCGAGGCCGACGGCCTCGATGTCATACGCTGCGTCTGGCGTGAACACCTCGCCAAGTCGGGAGAACTGCCTTTCATCGATCATGTTCGAATAGCGTACAAATAGCTGCCTGATGTCGTCCAGATCAGTCGTGGAGATCATGCCATGCTCCTTTCGGTCCGCCCGAACATCTCGTTTGTGGAACGCCCGATGGCGATCGCCGCCTCCTTCGGTGGCAGGCTGCGAAGATAGGCGAACGCTTCCTGCTGAAGCGGCATCACGTAGACCGGACCGTCCGCGAGATTGGCCAGTCCCGCGTCGGCGACCTCCATTGCTGTGACCGTCGGCAAGAGCGGGTGCTCGGTAGGCTGGCCCATGCGCACCGCCGCAGGCGTGTATGTGCTACCTGCGATCAGGCTGAGAATATCGACTCCGTCGGGCGAAAATTCACGCCACAACCCCTCGACAAGAACGCGGCTGAAGGACTTGGCCGCGGCATAGGTCGCAAATGCATTGGCGCCGCAGCACCCCGCGATCGATCCGACGAGGATGATTCCGCCGTGGCCGCGCTTGCGCATCAGCCCGCCGAAATGATGAGTGAATGTGGTTTGCCCGATGACATTGAGATTTATCAGTCGCAGCCAGCTTTCCAATGGTTCGTCAAGAAACTCGGCAACGCGATCGGACGAGCCGGCATTATAGATGACGAGCCCGACCGCGATGTCGTCGGTCAGCGCCTTAACCTGATCCATCGCGTCCGCTGCGGTGAGGTCGATCGCGCGTGATCGCACCTCGACACCGAGCGCGGCCACCTGCGCGGTAACCTCCTCGAGCGGTTCGGGCTTGCGAGCGAGCAGGACAAGATTGATACCGCTTTCAGCCAGTCGTTGCGCAAAGGCTGCGCCGATCCCTTCCGAGCCTCCGGCGATCACCGCCCAAGGGCCGTACTTCGCAGGGTCCGCTCGTCGTGCGTCATCCATGAGCATAATTCCTTCCTACCGCTTCTTTGCTGTCACGATGAGCGCGTCGCACGACCGGACCGAACTTCGCTTCAGCTTTGGTTCGCGAACGAGATAAAGGCGCGGTAGTCTCGTCGCGACGGCGCGGCACATGCTCTGCTCTTCCTGCCGGGCAAGCCGGCTACCGAGGCGGAAATGGGGTCCGGCAGCGAAGCCGACGTGGCGATTGGGTGCGCGCATGAGGTCGAACCGTTCGGGATCGTCGTATACGGAGGCTTGCGCGTCGGATGCGGCGCCTGACATAAACGCAATCCCTTCCGATCGCCTGCCCTAAGCATGTGCGAGCCTTTCAATAGAGGCTGTGGCCTGCTCTATATGCATCGTCTTGCCGGACTATTGTCCCGCGACCCGATCAGGAACTTTGCGCGAACAGCTCCATCATATCGCCGATGTGGGTTTGATGAGCGAGCAGCCGCTGTCCGCTGGGTACGGTCGCGCCGGTCATGAATACCGCTTCGTCTGACGCAAGGAGCAACGCCAGCGCGGCAATATGCTTGGGCTCGCCAGGACAGGGCGTCAGGGTTTGCCACTCGAAATTGCGAGGAGCTTCGGGAGTACCGGCAGCGCGATCGTCCGTTCGCGGTAGGTACGGTGTCGCTCGATCGGTTAACCTCCGACTCCGTTCTTGATTAGAGAGGGGACCGATGGCGCGTTTGGCGGGAAAGATCATCGTCGTCACGGGCGCGGGGACCGGCATCGGTGCTGGCATTGCTCGCAGCGCAGCGCGAGAGGGCGCGCGCGTTCTCCTCGCGGATATCGATGCCGCGGCCGCCGCTGCGGTGGCAGTGGAGATCACGGACGCCGGTGCCGGTGCGGCGCATGTCAAGCATATGGACTTGTCCGACGAACGCTCGGTTCGCGCGATGGTGGATGAGGCCGTTGATCGCTGGGGCGGGCTTCACGCCATCGTCAACAATGCCGCAGACACAAGCCTGACTGCGCGCGATCTCGGTATCGAGACAATCGATCTGGAAATCTGGGATCGCACGATGGCGGTCAATCTGCGTGGGACGATGCTCGCCTGCCGCCATGCAATTCCGGCACTTCGTGCAAGCGGTGGTGGTGCGATAGTCAACATCGCATCCGGCGCGGCGCTGCGCGGCGGGCCCGGGCTCACCGCCTATGGCGTGAGCAAGGCGGCCATCGTCACGTTGGGGCAGTATATCGCGGCACAGCATGGCCATGAGGGTATACGCTGCAATACGATTGCGCCTGGCATCATCCTCACTCCGAAGACTCAGGATGTGTTCGGGAGCGACGAGGCGTGGCCTAGGATCATGCCGCACATGCTGTCGCCACGGCTCGGCGTACCGGAGGACATCGCCGCTGCCGTGTTGTGGCTCATCTCGGCCGAAGGCGCTTATGTTAACGGCCAGTGCATCTCGATCGATGGCGGCCAGATGAGCCATCAAAACACGCTGATCGGCGCCGTATCAATCAGGCCTGGAGAATAAGGCTTGCGGCGGGCGGCTTGGGAACCAGCCCGACTTGACCGAGCGGATATCATCGGGCCAAGCGCGATCCGAATCTCGGTCTAGATACCTGCGCGGCGGTTTTGACGCGCCGTCCCGGGGGCGGCGCCGGGACGGAATAGCTGAAACGCGAATGTCCGTCAGACCAGCAGATCGATGATGTTGCGGATCACTTTGCCCGCGCGCAGCGCGTCCAGTCCTTCGTTGATCTGCTCGAGCGGATAGGTGTCGTTCACTAGGCCCTCGAAATCGAGCTTGCCCTGTATATACCACTCGACGAGGCGGGGCCCGTCGTAGCGGCCGCGCAGATCGCCACCCGCCGAAGTGCGGATTGATCGGCCGATCCCGAAATCCGCGGGCTTCAACTCCAGAACCGCATCGTCACGCATCATGCCCACTACGATGCACTGGCCCGAGCCGAACCGGACCGAACGCAGTGCCTGGCGGACGACCAACGGATGACCTGCAGCCTCAATCGCATAGTCCGCGCCGCCGCCTGTCAGCTCCTGGATATGGTCCGCTACGTCGACGTTCAGGTCGCGCGGGTTGATGAACTCGGTAGCGCCGAACCGGCGCGCGGCCTCCTCTCTTGCGGGGTTGGTGTCTATCGCGATGATGCGGGTGGCGCCTGAGAAACGCGCGCCCTGAACGCTGTTCAACCCGATACCGCCCATCCCAAACACTACCACGGTCGAGCCTGGGGCGACCTTCGCGGCGAACACGGCCGCACCGACGCCCGTCGCCACGCAACATGCAGCAAGGCAAGCACGGTTGAGCGGCGCGTCATCACGGATCTTGGCCACCGCCGATTCGCTCGTGACGGTGTATTCGGTGAAGGTGCCGGCGTGCATGAACCGACCGATCGGCTTGCCCTTGTAGGAAAACGGCGAGGATGTTCCGGCGAAGCCTTTGAACGTATCGGCGCAGAGATTGGAGCGCCCGCTGAGGCACTCCTCGCAGCGCCCGCATTGCGGTAATGGTGCAATCATCACATGATCGCCCGGAACGACCGAGGTTACCGCCGCGCCGACCTTCTCGACCACTCCGGCGCCCTCGTGCCCGAGCACTATCGGAAAGGCTCCGAGCACATTCTCCCCATCCAGCGCGGCGATGTCGCTGTGGCAGAGGCCGGTTGCGTGCAGCCGCACCATCACCTCGTGCGCCTCCGGATCGCGCAGGTCGAGCTCGACGATCTCGAGTGCCTGCGATTCCCCGAAGGCGACGGCGGCTTTGGTCTTCATTCTGTGTTCTCCCAATGCGCAAGCGAGGTCGTGCTACCCTGGCAACGCACAGTCTCGAAACCGTTGCAGATGGCAGCGCACCCTTCCTCGTCTCGTCGGACGATTGCGGGGGCGTTGGTGCTCGACCATCTCGGTTAAGGCGAAGCGGCCAAACTTGTGCTCGAAGCGATGAAAGGCGTCCTCGGGGTGGAAAGCACTTGACGCCCGACCTCGGCGGCTCGGCTAATACCCGCTCGATGGTGGAGGCGATCACAGCGCGTATCGCCGCCCCATAACTGCGGAATCGCTCGTCCGAATGAGGTATGCTTCGCACGAAGCGCGAGGTCTAGAGTTCAATCAATCGGGGCATGCCGACGACGATCGGACATGCTGGAACTATCGGGAGTCATTGGGTGTCTACTGAAACCGCCAGCGTCAGCGCCCCGACGTTCAACATTCCCACGATCGATGAACTCGTCGCGCGGGCTCGCGCGCTGATCCCTCTGATGCGCGAGCGTGCGGATGAGGACGAGCGTAACCGCATCGTCAATCCCGATACCGTTCGCCGCATCAACGAGGCGGGCCTGTTTCGTGTACTCCAGCCGAAACGCTGGGGCGGTTATGAGCTCGGACAACGCGCCTTCGCGCAGGTGCAGATGGCACTTGCCGAAGGTGACATGTCGGTTGCCTGGATCTACGGCGTCATTGGCCTGCATAGCATGCACATAGGCTTGATGGACGATCAGGCGGCGCGGGACGTGTGGGGGCAAGACGACTCGGTCCTGATCGCGTCACCCTACATGCCGGGGGGCAAGGCGACCCCGGTGGAAGGCGGTTACGAGTTGAGTGGCCGCTGGTCCTATTCCAGTGGGTGCGAGCATTGCCAGTGGACTTTTCTGGGTGGCTTTATCGACGGTGATCCGGCCCAGTATCGGTCCTTCCTTCTGCCCCGCAAAGATGCCAAGATCGTCGATACTTGGCATACCACCGGATTGGCCGCCACGGGCAGCCACGACGTAGTTGTCGACAAGGCGTTCGTGCCCGAACATCGTACGCACAAGTTCACGGATGGCTTCAACGGTACCAATCCTGGCCGCCCGTGGAATTCGGGCCCGCTGTTCCGGATGCCGTTCATGCTCGTGTTCATGCGCGGCATCACGAACGGCCATATCGGTGCTCTCCAGCACTTGACCGACCTGTTCCGTGAATATGCTCGCGACAAGGTTTTCATGGGCAGCAAGACGTCGAAAGATCCCGACGCGCAGCTTGCGGTTGCGTCTGCGGTCGCCGGAATCGATGAGATGAAGAAGTCGATGTTCGCCAACTTCGACATCATGAGTGAGTATGCCGAGCGCGACGAAATGCCGCCACTCGAGATGCGTCACATGATGCGCTTCCAGAGCGCGAGCGTGGCGGAGCGCAGCGTCAAGCTCGCCGAGCAGATGCTCACCGTTTCGGGCGGCGGCGGCGTCTATAACCGGTCGAACATGGGCCGCATCTACCGCAACATGCTGACCGCGCGGCAGCACGCGGCCGCCCAGTATCGAATCTACGGGCGCACGTTCGGCGATCTGTTGATGGGTGGCGAACCCGTCGACCTGATGCTCTAAGGGCTCGGCCAACGACCCGTGCGTAGAAACCCTGCGCCTTCTGGCGCAGGGCTGCGCGTGCCACCATGTTAAGCGACATGTTCCGCGAAGCGGCCAGGGAGAGGCTGACGAGTAGCGATGCGGCTTTGCTTGTGTTCCCCCGCGGATTTAGCCCCAGCGCCGAGGTGACCGCATGAAGATCGGCTCGGATGACCTGCTTTATGCGAGGGATTGACGAGCGAACGTCCCGCATCGCGGTGCTGCCGGGACGTCTGGGGCCACCATTTCGTCCAGGCTCTAGGCTGTATCGACATTCAGAGGATTCCCAAGTGGTGGGATGTCTGATTCATGGGTTTCCGCGATTGCGGAGGCATCATGGGGATCAAGCGATACGAGTTAAGCGAGGCGCAGTGGCGTCGGATCGAGCCGATGCTTCCGGGCAAGG
>NZ_JBFUKB010000018.1:0-5744 GCF_056401065.1 Rhizorhabdus sp. P4_G5
CCTCCAGACCGGCCGGGACTTGATAGGATCCGGAACGAGCAAGGATGTTGGGATGGCGAGCTCCCTGACTAACGATTCCGATCCCGCCTATGAGTGGAAGGCGGTACTGCTGCTGAGTCTCGGGTTCGGGCTCGTGGGGCTGGACCGCTGGATCATTGCACCCTTGGCTCCGGAGATCATGCACGACTTGGGGATGAGCCCCGCGCGGATCAATGTCCTTGTTGCCATCCTCGGGATCACCTGGGGGGTGGCTGCGGCCGCGATGGGGCATCTCTCGGATCGGGTCGGCCGCCGCAAGGTCATGCTGCCGGCGCTACTGATCTTCTCGCTCGCTTCGGGACTGTCAGGCCTGGCCGGCGGGTTCACCAGCTTGCTCTTGATCCGAGGCATAATGGGCGTCTCCGAAGGCGCGTTCTGTCCCGTCAGCTTCGCTGCGACCGCGGAAGCGTCGAAGCCATCCCGCATCGGGTTCAATCAGGGCCTGCAACAGAGCATGTTCGCGTTGTTCGGACTGGGATTCGGCCCCATTCTCGCGACCTGGCTGCTTGAATTCACGTCGTGGCGCGGGGTCTTTGCTATTGTTGGCCTACCCGGCCTCGTGCTCACGGTTCTGTTGTGGAGGGTCATCCGGGAGCCGGACCAGGTGCAGCAGGCCATCCACACAGGCGCACCACCGAGATCCACGCGCAAGGCGCTCAAGGTGCGAAACATCCGCCTGGGGATGGTCGGATTGCTCTGCGCGATGTGCGGCATTTTCGTGATCAGCGCGAACACGCCGATCTATCTGGCAGAATATCTCAAGCTGCCCCCGATGCAGGTGGGGCTCGTGACCTCGGCCATCGGGTTTGGTGGATTTGTCGGCCTTTGGATGCTCCCGGCACTGTCGGATTTCTTCGGACGCCGGGTGATGGCCATCCTCGGCTTCGTCGGCGGGGCTGCGTTCACCTATTTCTTCATCGTGCTGGGCGCGCAGCCCACGTTCCTGTTCGCCGCGCTGTTCGGCGCAACCGCCTGCAGCTTCGGGGTGCTCTCCCTGCTTACCGGGCCTGTGGCATCGGAGTCGGCCCCGCCTGGCATGGTCTCGACGGCATCCGGGGTGATCATCGGCGTAGGCGAGATCTTCGGAGGTGGGCTGGCCCTGCTTGTAGCCGGCTACATCATCGCAGCCTTCGGCATCCAGTACATGCTCTATCTGGCGCTGGGCGGGCTGATGCTGGGCGCCGTCGTGATGACTGGACTGGAGGAAACAGCGCCCCGCAAGCGGCCGCAGGTAGGTGGGGTAGCGGCGGTATGACCGACAGATTTTTGAGAGAATATTCCGACGTGTCGGTGGGCAAGACAACAAGGGTTGAGCGAATGCAAATCTGCTTCGATTCTGCTACTAAGTTGCTGGAGATTTAGGAGAGTTTTATGGCACCCCCCCTTGTCGGTCTAGGACCGCGGCTTGATACCGATTACTCGATCTGGCCCCTGGCGTATTGCCAATCCGAGATGCCTCAGGACTTCTTCGGAGGAGCCATCAAGTTCAGCAACATGGGCACGATCCGTGTGCCGATGATCTACACGCTGCTGGTCGGCGGGGAGGTCGGCGGCAAGCAGCACGTCGCTCTGGTCGATTGCGGCTTCCGCAATGACCATTGGGCCGCGAAATACGGGTTCGCCAGCTGGGAGGAACCGCGCGATGTTCTGGCCCGCGTCGGCTTCGCCCCCGAAGATGTCGAGGTGATCCTGGTCACCCATATGCACTTCGACCATATCGGCAATTTCGAAGCCTTTCCTAATGCCAAGCTCTATATCCAGATCGACGAGTATCTCGGTTGGTCGGACATCGTGTGCTCCGCGCACCAGTATGAAACCGAAGAGGAAAAGGCTTTTATCTTTTCGTCCTTCGATCCCGCGGATCTGATCCGCGCCGCACAGGGTTTGGCCGAGGGTCGCGTGCGTTTTATTCGCGGTGACGAGGAGGTTCTGCCGGGTATCACGGCGCGGCTGGCCAAGGACAGCCACACCTTCGGCAGCCAATGGTTCGAAGTGCAGACCCGCAACGGCCCCTTCGCCGTCGTTGGCGACGTGGTCTACTGGTATTCGAACATCGAGAGCATGTGGCCTTCGGGCTACCATCAGGGCAACGTGATGAACCAGCTGAGTGTCTTCCGCCAGATTCGCGAGACGTTGAAGCAGAAGATCGACCGGGTCATTCCCGGACATGATCCCAAGGTGTGGGATCGCCACAATTCATGGTTGGCGCCGAGTGGAAATCAGATCGCGGAGGTCAACCTGCGAGAGGGTGACACCACGAGGAAGCCGGACGTGTCCGTCCAGAAGATCATTCACACATGATCTGCGCCCTGCATGCCGACCTGATCCAAGGAAAGGGACTTTGATGACTTCCCTCCCGGTTTCCGATGTTAATCCGTTCGACCTTGAACGGCGGCTAGAGCCCTACGCGTTCTACGAAGAACTGCGGGAGATGGGCCCTGTCGTGCACCTGCGGACGCTCGACCTCTACGCGGTCAGCCGCTTCGCCGACGTGCGCCGGGTCCTTGGCGATCAGCGCGTCTTCTCCTCGGCGCAAGGCGTTGTGCAAAATGCCGCGATGAATGCAGCGATGGCGGGGTCGATCGTCGGCACCGACCCGCCGGAGCACACCCGCCTGCGCGGGATTCTCGGTCGCCCGCTGACCCCGGCGAGGCTCGCCCCGATGCGCGACATGCTCTCCCAGCTCAGCGTGCGGCAAATTACGCGAATCCTGGACAACGGTGGCGAGGTCGAGGCGGTGTCGCAGATCGCGTGCCATCTGCCGCTCTCGGTGGTCACCGAGTTGGTTGGGATGCCCGACGATGCCACCGACCGCATGCTTCCCTGGGCCGCCGCCAGTTTCAATGGCATGGCCCCCGATATCATGCCCGGCACGGCCCCCGCGCTGGCCACTATCGGCGAGATGATGGGCTATATCGCCGACCCGGGATTGCCTGAACGGCTGCGGCCCGGCAGCTGGTCCGCCCAGCTGCACGAGGCATCGGTGGGTGGCGAGATCGATTACGAGCAGTTTCTCAGCATGCTGCAGGGCTATCTGATGCCGTCGCTTGATACGACGATCTTCGCGATGTCGAACCTGTTGTGGCTGATGGCCAACAATCCGGACCAGTGGGAACTGCTCCGATCCCGGCCCAGTCTCATTCCGCGCGCCATTCACGAGGCCATTCGCCTGGAGAGCCCGGTGCAGTTCTTCTCGCGCGTGGCGACGGAGGACACGGAAATCGACGGTGCTCCGATCAAGGCTGGTTCGCGCGTGTTCGTCATCTATGCGTCGGCCAATCGCGATCCCCGTCGCTTCGAGAATCCGGACCAATTCCAGATCGAGCGCGACAGCACCGACCATGTCGGCTTCGGGCACTCGGCTCACCGTTGCGTGGGCATGAACCTGGCGCTGATGGAACTCACCGCAATGCTCACGGCTCTTGTCGGCAGGGTGGGCGCGATCGAGCTCGTCGAGGCCAAGCGGGCCGACAACGCCATCCTGCGGGGTTTCCAGAAGCTCGCGCTTCGTCTGGTCCCATTGGCAGGCGCCTAGCGCCCATCTTCAATCCCTAATCCTCATCTTTGCAAAGGATCGAATGACATGTTTGTAGTAAGGAATCCCCAGTCGATCGCCAATCCGGTGGGAGCGTACAGCCACTCGGTCGAAATCCCGGCCGGCGCCCGAATCCTGTCAATCGCTGGGCAGGCCGGCATCAAGCCCGACGGAACGCTGGCTGAGGGTTTCGAGGCCCAGCACGAGGAAATCTGGAAGAACGTGCTGGCCATTCTTGCCGAAGCGAACATGGGGCCGGAGAACCTCGTCCACCTCAACGTCTATTCGACCGACGCCAGCGCAATCCGCTTCCTGGCGCCGCACCGCAAGAAGTACCTGCCCGAAGGTTACCTGCCGACTTCGACCTGGGTTGTGGTGTCCGCTCTCGCCAACCCGAACTGGGTAGTCGAGATGGAAGCCATCGCCGCTAAGGTCGACTGATCGCTCAGCACTGCCCTGCCGCCTTTGCGGTGGCCAGGGCAGTGCAGCCGTCGGCTTCAGGCCAGGTCTCTGAGTTGCGCAGGGTTCGCTGCTCTCGTGTCCGATGACTTGAATTCGGTTCTTGCACATGCCTCGGGGGGTATCATGAATGCTATCGTATTTCCGGATTTGACTGACGCCATTGTCCAGCTTCGCATTCTCTGCGGACTCCTCTTCATTCCGCACATTCTCGCGCAGTTCACCGCCAAGGATGCCGTTTTCGGCTTTTTCGAGGCCACCGGGCTCAAGCCAGCATGGCTTTTCGTGCGGACTGCGTTGGTCGTTCAGACGCTCGTGCTTTTCGGTTTGGTACTTGGGATCTACGTATTCTACGCGGCGTGGCTGGGTGGCATCTTCATGATCTGTGCGGGACTGGCGGCGTTCAAAGTCTCCAAGGGGCGCTGGGTCTGGAACCTCGGAGGCTGCGAGTTTCACATGTTCTGGGGCTTGTGCTGCATTATCGTCGCACTTCACAGCCCGGCATAATGTGTAGAGGCGCATAGAGCGCGCCGCTCCGATGTTGAAACGACTGATGACGTCGGAGAAATGGTGCGGTCCCGTTTCCGAGAACGTCCGTCGCCGAGACGGACAGGTCGTTGTCTACCTTAAGCAATTCCAGGAGTACCGACATGGCATTCAATATTCCTGACGTGGACATCGATATATACTCGGCGGAGGCGCTTGCCGATCCGTACGAGAATTATCGCATCTTCCGGGACACGGCCCCGATCGTGCGCCTTCCCAAATACGATCTCTATCTCATGGCGCGGTTTGCGGACGTGCAGGCGGCGTTGAAGAACAACCTATTGTTCTGTTCGTCGAGCGGCGTTGCCATGAACGACCTGATGAACAAGGCGATAGCGGGCAGCACGCTCTTCACCGACGCGCCTTCGCACAGCACCTTGCGCTCGATCGTCAGCCGGCCGCTTACGCCAGCCCGACTGACCGAGCTGCGTCAGGGACTTTACGATCTCGCCGAAAAACTGGTCGAGCGCCTGGTGGCCAAAGGCGATTTCGATGCCGCGACCGAACTCGCGCCGCATCTCCCGGTCACGGTGGTCTCCGAATTGGTCGGCCTGCCCGAGGAAGGGCGCGAGCGGATGCTCATATGGGCCGGCGCGGTGTTCAACTCCTTTGGACCACGGGGCCTTGAGCTGACGGAAACCGCGCTTCCGATATTGGACGAAATGGTGACCTATGCCCGCGGTTGCACCGCCGATCGCGTGAAGCCGGGCAGCTGGGTCGCCAAACTCTACGAAGCGGCCGAGAACGGCGAGCTCAGGCCCGAGCAGGTCGGGCCGGTGATGGGCGACTATCTGGGCCCGAGCCTGGACACCACCATCCTTGCCACGGGCAGTGCGATCGCCCTGTTCGCTGAAAACCCCGATCAATGGGACAAGCTGCGCGCGAACCCGACGCAGATCCCCAACGCGGTCAATGAAGCGATCCGGCTCGAGAGTCCGGTACAGGGCTTTTCCCGCGTGTTGACCGATGATTTTTCGGTGGAAGACCAGCGCCTCCACAAGGGCGCTCGGGTTCTCGTGATGTATGCATCGGGCAATCGCGACGAACGGCGTTGGGAAGACCCCGAGCGGTTCGATATCACGCGGCGCGCGAACGAACAGCTGGGCTTCGGCCACGGCATCCACATGTGCATGGGCGCCAATCTCGCCCGGATGGAAATCTCTGC
>NZ_JBFUKB010000019.1:0-6868 GCF_056401065.1 Rhizorhabdus sp. P4_G5
CAATCTCGCCCGGATGGAAATCTCTGCGTTGCTTTCCGCACTCATACCTCGGGTGGAACGGTTCGAGCTGCACGAGGCTGAACGCATCTCGAACAATGTCCTGCGCGGCTACAAGTCGCTCAAGCTGACCGCGCATGCGGCGAAGTGACAGGTCCCGTCGGCCGCATCGCGCGACTTGGCCGACCGGCGGTGAAACGATAGCGGTGATTTGCGTCCCTGCGCCTGCGAAGAAATACGCGATGTGAGAGAGCACCTACCCAGAGGAATGCGGCCATGAATGACAACCGTCTCTCGGAAACCATTGAAGACCACGCCCTGGAACGGGTGCCCGACGATCAGCGCCAGGGATGGCTGGCATTGACCTGGAGCACGGCTGGCGTGGTGGTCTCACTGGTCCAGCTATTCTTTGGCGCGCTGGTGACATTTGTCGCGGGGTTCCAGGTCGCGGTAATCGCCGGCCTGATCGTGGCCGTGATTTGCTGGCCTCTAAGCTGGGCCAGCTCCCATGTCGCTTACCGCACCGGATTGTCCAGCACTGTCATGTCCCGATACTTCGGATTCGGCAAAAAAGGGTCGGTAATATCTTCGATAATATATTCGTTCATGATAATAGGCTTTCTAGCCCTCGAGAATGTCCTCTTATATCGCGGATTTTTATTCTACTTTGAGCTTCACGACACGCTGACCAACAAGATCCTTATCTATGGATTGATGACGACCCTCTGGATTGTTCTTACCTCCTACGGGTTCAAGCTGATCGCCCGGACGTCGTCGATAACGCTCATCCTGTCCTCGCTGGTGCTGGTGTATATCACCTACCTCGTGGTTTCTAACGGCGACCGTTCGGTCGCTAGTCTCGTTACGTTCGGCCCCCAATTCCCCCACGATGCTCTGAAGGCCATGGGCGCCGACAGCCCCGCAGGCCGGTTCATCTTCGCGGTAAACGTGCTCATTGGCTCGGCGGGGGGGATGGCGATGTTCGGCGCGGATATCGGCAGATACGCCCGCCGCTCGAGAGACGTGGGGATTTCGACGCTGATCGGCCTCCTGTCGTTGGATGTCGGAATGCTCTGGCTTGGCGGCATCATTATGTATGCCGGCGGCCCCGCGCTTGTTGATTTCTATACGCAGACTGCCGGAATGAGCCATGAGGCCGCACAAAGGGCGTCGCTCGAGAGCCCGGACAGCATTGTGGCCGCCTTCGTGGTTCTAGGCGGCGCAATGGGTGCCTGGCTGCTGGTTCTCGCACAGGGCAAGACCCAGGTTCTGAACAACTACGCCGCCTCGCTTTCTCTATCCAACCTGTTCGACGCACTTAATCTGCGAATGAGCAGGTTGACCTTTGTCATCCTCGCAAACGTCCTCGGGCTCCTGATGCTCTACGGGAGCATCCTGGAATTGATCAATTCCTGGGTCACTATATTGGGGGTGCTGGTGACGGCCTTCGCAGGGATTATCGTCGCGGACTATTATATTGTGAAGACGCTGCTTCGCAAAGAGCCGAAGACTATCCCGGCTGAGGCGGAGAATATGAATTGGGCAGGGGGCGTTACACTGCTGGTCTCTGCGTTCGCCGCCCATTATGTTCTCGCACGCGTCATGCCGATTGAGGCGATAACGACCCTCATCATCTCTATCACGCTTTATCCGCTGCTGCGCACGACGGTTCTGAAGCCGACAGGTAGCGGGATTGGCCGCATTCCCGAGGCCATCGATGATCCGGTCATCGCCATGGCGGGCGTTCCCGCAGTGTCTCCAAATCGGGTCTCTTGACGACCTCAAGGCCAATTTGAGAAAACTTGCAAAATTCTACCGAAAACCAGAGGAGAATATCATGTCACTCCTGAACCAATTGGCTACGGCTCTCTCGAATGGATCGGTGGAGATAATCGACCTCACCCATACCCTTGAGGAACGTACGCCGATCTTCAAACTGCCTGACCAATTCGCTCAGCAAATACAGGTTTTCCGACTGGAAGAAATCTCCCGCTTCGACGAGCGCGGGCCGGACTGGTACTGGAACAATATTCACTGCGGCGAACATACCGGGACGCACTTCGACGCGCCTGCGCACTGGATTTCTGGCCGGCATTACGAAGATGGTGCGACGGACACCATTCCCGTCAGGAAGTTCATCGCTCCCGCCTGCGTGATCGACGTTTCCAATCGCGCGGGGGAGGATGAAGAATTTGTAACCACCATGGACGACATTGAGAAGTGGGAAGCCGAACATGGCCGTATTCCCGCCGGTTCTTGGGCCCTCATCCGCACGGGATGGTCATCCCGCAATTATACCGATCGGTTTCTCAACATGCGCGAGGATGGCGGTCACTGGCCGGGCAACCATCCCGATGTTGCCAAATTCCTGGCCCATGAGCGCGACGTTATCGGCATCGGTACCGAACCTGTAGGAACGGATGCCGGTCAGGGCGCCACCTTTTCCCAGCCGAATCCTTGCCACCATTACATGCATGGAAGCAATAAATTTGGCCTGTCGAGCCTTGCAAACCTGCATCTCCTGCCTCCCACTGGCTCAATGCTGATCACCCCACCGCTCAAGATCAAGGACGGTTCGGGCAGCCCCTTGCGCGTGTTGGCGCTGGTCGAACGTTAGGCCGCGCCATAAAGCGGCCGCCGGCATTTGCTGGCGGCTGGCGGCTGGATTTGTGCCAGGTTTGCACGAGACAGCCTCGGGTCATCCCGCCTGATATCACGGTGCATTGATCAGAAGGCGTGTGCCCCCGGCCTACTTTCATGGACATCACGCGCAAGGACTGGTCGATGAGCTTGATCCTCGCATGACAGCAGTGGTCGATGATGTCCTCGCAGGATTTGGAGAGCGTGAAAGCGAGCTACCCTGCATGAATTGCCAGACCTTTCGAGCGGTTTGGGTTCTGGTGCATCCCATCAATGTATCGCGCAAATGGCTCTGGCATATAGGCGGAAGCGAATGGCCGGTCTTCTGGGCGCTGTGTTGCGCGGTGGTCGGCATTTACGGCTCGCATTGATGCGCGGGCGTGATGAATACGGAGCTTTATTGTGAAGGTAGTTTTCATAGGTCTTGGACGCATGGGCCAGGCAATGGCCCGGCGGCTGCTGGATGCGGGCCATGATCTTGTGGGCCGGGCGGCCTGATCGAGAGCCTCGCGCCTGGCGGCCTGCACATCGCGATGGGAACCCACCGCAGCGACACGATCCGCAACCTGACCGCCGCGCATGCGAAGGCCGGTCAGWKTCTCGTCGCGGCTCCSGTGCTGGGCCGGCCTACCGCCGTGGCGGCAGGSCAGCTCGGCATCATCGCGGCGGGCCCCGCCGACGCCGTCGCGCACGCGCAACCGCTGTTCGACGCCATTGGCAAGCGGACATTCGCCGCCGGCTCCGAGCCCGCCACCGCCTCGCTGCTGAAACTSACCAACAATATGGTGCTGGCCTGCGCGATCGAGGTCATGGGCGAGGCGTTCAGCCTGGTCGAGAAGGCTGGAGCCGACCCCGAAACGCTGCGCGACGTGTTGACCGAAGGTGTGTTCTCCTGTCCGGCCTATACCGGTTATTCGCGCGCGATCGTGGATCGCAGCTGGGATGATGTCGGCTTCACCGCCACACTGGCGCTGAAAGACGTCGATCTGGCGCTGACCACGGGCGCTGCCAACGGCGTTCCGCTGCCCAGCGCCGAGGTCTGCCGCGATCGCCTGTCACGCGCGATCGCCGATGGCGATGCCGAGCGCGACTGGATCGTCATGGCCCGTGCCCAGGCCCGCGCCAGCGGACTGGCCTGATTTCATCGCAAACCCATTTACTCAACCATCAAGAGAAAGCCTTCAACCCATGACCAGCACGCTCTTTTCGCCGATTAGCCTTCGCGACCTCACCCTCTCCAACCGGATCGTGGTCTCGCCGATGTGCCAATATAATTCGAACGAAGGATCGGCCAACGACTGGCATCTGGTCCACCTTGGCGGTCTGGCGATGGGCGCTGCAGGCCTGGTCATGGTCGAAATGACGAACGTCTCGCCGGAAGGCCGGATTTCGCCGCGCTGCGCCACCTTGTGCTCCGATGACAACGAAGCCGCCCTGAAGCGCGTCGTCGACTTCTGCCGCACCTACGGCGTCGCCAAGCTGGGCATCCAGCTCGGGCACGCCGGACGCAAGGGCTCGCAGCAGCCTCCGGCGCTGGGCGGCAAGGCATTGACCGCAGAGGAAGGCGCATGGGAAACGGTCGGGCCGTCGGCGATCCCGTTCGGCGACTATCCGGCGCCTCGCGAACTGACCAGGCCCGAAATTGTCGGCCTCGTCGAAGCCCATCGCCAGGCCGTCGCACGCGCCGAACGAATTGGTTTCGACCTGATCGAGATGCATGGCGGCCACGGCTACCTCATCCACCAGTTCCTCTCGCCGCTCGCCAACCAGCGCACCGACGAGTTCGGTGGATCGCTGGAAAACCGCATGCGCTTCCCGCTTGAGGTGTTCAAGGCGATGCGGGCGGAATGGCCGGCGCACAAGCCGATGGGCATTCGCGTTTCAGCGACCGACTGGGTCGATGGAGGCTTCAATCCCGATGAGGCGGTCGAGTTCGCCAAGGCGCTCAAGGCGCTGGGGTGCGACTTCATCGACGTCACCACGGCCGGGCTCGATCACCGCCAGCAAATTCCGCTGGCGGCCGGCTATCAGGTGCCGTTCGGCGAAAGAATCCGCAAGGAGGCGGATATCACGACCATGTCGGTCGGCCTGATCGGTGGCGGTGCCCAGCAGGCCGAAGAAATCGTCGCTTCTGGCAAGGCGGACTTCGTGGTGATCGGCCGCGACGCGCTGTACGACCCCCGCTGGGCATGGCACGCCGCCGAGGAACTTGGCGCGACGGCTGAGTATGCACCCAAGTACCGTATGGCTCAGCCCTCGCTTCGGCCACAGCTGTACGCCAATCACCGCGCACCTGCCTGAGGCCACGCATGCCGACCCCCAAACAGGATCTGAGGACGCCGGTCACATTGCTGACCGGCTTCCTTGGAAGCGGAAAGACCACCTTGCTCAATCGCGCCCTGCGCGATCCGGCGATGACGCGCACCGCGGTGATCATCAACGAGTTCGGAGAGATCGGGATCGATCACGCCCTCACCACGGCGAGTGACGACACGATCATGGTGCTGGAGAATGGCTGCCTGTGCTGCACGGTGTTCGGCGATCTCATCCAGACCCTCAACCGRCTATACCATGCCCGCGAGGCAGGCGAGGTCGACTTCAATCACGTCGTCATCGAAACCTCCGGCCTGGCGGAGGCGGGGCCGATCCTCCAGGCTTTTCTGTCCGAACCGACGCTCGAAGGGCTGTTCCGAATGGGCGCGGTCGTGGCCACCGTCGATGCGGTGAACGCGGAGGCGACCCTGGCGGATCATCCCGTTTCCGTGCGGCAGATCGCCCTGGCGGACAGCATTCTCCTTACCAAGACGGACCTGCTGGAGCCSGCCGAGCGCGCGGCGCGCAAGGCGGCGCTGATCGTCCGCCTGGGCCAGATCAACGGCAGCGCCCCGGTGCTGGAAAGCGATGATCTGGCGGCAGATCCCGTCGGCGTGATGCGCAAGTTGATGGCCGATCCGAGAGAGGATCGGCGCGCGGCGAAAGCCTGGATCGACGCCGCGCTTGGCGCTGCTTCCAGCCATGCGGCGTCCGACACGGAACATGGTCATGCAGCGCACGCGCCGCACGGGCACGATAGCAGCATCGCGTCGTTCAACCTCATCCGCGACGAACCGCTCCCGCGTGAGGCGCTGAACCTGCTGCTGACGTCTCTGGAAAAGCATCTCGGCGCCAACCTGCTGCGGGTGAAAGGGCTGGTGAACGTGCGCGAGGAACCCGGGCGGCCGGCGRTCATCCAGGGCGCGCAGCATCTGCTGCACAACCTGACCTGGCTTCCCGAATGGCCCGATGAGGATCAGCGCACGCGGATCGTCTTCATCACGCAGGAACTGCCCGCCGGCGAACTCGAGGAAATGGTCACCCTGCTCGATCGCATCGCCCACCGCACCGCGCTCGCACGCCTCAAGGCAGGGGGAGCCGAACCGGCAAGGCCCATTTGAAGGTGACTTCTGTCGCTTCTGGACCGCAGCGACGCCGCGGCCCCCTGGGCAAGGGGGGCAGCAAATGATGCAGAAGGAGCTGCCTGTCGATGCATCGCCGCTTCAGTTCTGGAATGGCGCCGGCCCCCGATACGCGACGTATCACGGGCGGGTCGGGTCGAATGCGCAGCCGCGGCTGGACGGCCATTCAGGGATTGGACTTTGCCGGATGCATCTCTATCGCTTCGCCCCGCCGCTGTCTCGGCGCCATTCTGAAAGAGCAAGATGGTTGACATGTTCCTGAACGACAAGTCCGCCGAGGATGCCGTTACCCCGACGGATGGAGCGGGAGAGCGCCAACCGGCGACGCTGACCCAGTCTGTCTATGCGCAATTGCGCGCTGACATTCTCAACGGGCGGATGCGTCCGGGCGAGAAGATTCGCGCGGAAGCCTTGCGCCGGCGGTTCAACACGGCGAGCAGCCCGGTTCGGGAGGCGCTGAACCGGCTTCTTTCAGAAGGCTTCGTGGCGCTCGAGGAGCAGAAAGGCTTTCGTGTAGCGCCGGTCAGCGCCGAAGAACTGAAGGAACTGGTCAAGACGCGCTGGTGGATCGACGGCCTGGCCATTCGTGAATCRATCGAGCGGTTCGACCTGGAATGGGAAGAAAATCTCATACTGGCGCTCCATCGCCTGTCACGGACACATCGCGGCGAGACCGGCCAGAATGAAAGCTCGGAATGGGAAAGCCGGCACAAGGACTTCCATCTTGCTCTCATCGACGGCTGCGGCAGCCGCTGGATAAAGCGGATCAGCGCCCA
>NZ_JBFUKB010000020.1:0-2680 GCF_056401065.1 Rhizorhabdus sp. P4_G5
CCACAAGATCATGGCCCGCATCCAGCAGCCGCCGGGCCATTGCCTGGCCCATGCGTCCAAGACCTATGAAAACTACCTTCACAATAAAGCTCCGTATTCATCACGCCCGCGCATCAATGCGAGCCGTAAATGCCGACCACCGCGCAACATAGCGCCCAGAAGACCGGCCATTCGCTTCCGCCAATATGCCAGAGCCATTTGCGCGAGAGGCGGAAGTTCGCGACTGCGGCGATCAGGAGGTAGATGCTGGCGAGGTAAGCGGCGTATGCCGTCAGGATGCCGAACACCAGGCAGGTCGCCAGGATGATCTCGATTGCCATCGCCGCGTAAGACCAGAATTGGGGCGGCTTCCAGCCAGCCAGCTTGAAGAAGCCCACCGAGGCCTCCCGCGCAGTGATTTTCCCCACGACATGGGGGACGAAGAAAGCGCCACACAAGATCCTCAGTACATCGTAGCCGTTTGTTAGGTCGAAGACGCTGTACACGGCGCATTTCTCCTCCGCCTAACGCACCCAGGGTGGGGGCGACCCGCCCGAACTTGGTCGAAACAACACTCCACCGACGCCAGTCTCGCCCCACTGTCATAATTTATACATCGGTGCTTGACAGGGCAAGAAAAATCGACAATTTTACCGTTCAACGGCAAATGAACGAAATTTAGGCGACATTTTTCCGTTCGGCGAAATAATCAACAGGGCGGCCGCACGACGAGCGAAGGTCGCTGAACAGATCCGGCGCAACGCCGCATCTCCAAGTAGGACAGGGAAATTTTGGGTGAAGTATAATCGTCCACACGCCGGCGCCAGCTTTGGATCCCAGGCTAAGGACTGGGAACGGGGCATCGATTACGATCGCCTGTTCAAGGCGAGGCTTGCACGGGCACAGAATGCTGTCCGCCACGCCGGCCTCGGTGCGGTCCTTTGCTTCAATTTCGATAACATTCGCTATGTCACCGGTACGCATATCGGTGAATGGGCGCGCGACAAGTTCATGCGCTATGCGCTTTGTCCGGCAGATGGCCCGCCGTTCCTGTGGGATCCCGCGCCGCCTGCCAAGCGGTTGTCATCGCCGTGGATCGCCGACAATGTGGCCGCCCCGATCTCGACCATGCAAGGCGGGCTCCCGCCGTGGATGAACGTGCAGGGCGATTTCGCGAAGCAGATCAAGAAGGCTCTCGTTCACTTCGGGATTGAAAAGGAACCGCTCGGCATCGACATCATGGAGCTTCCGATGCTCCGTGCGCTCGAGGCCGAGGGCATCATGGTGGTCGACGGCCAGCAGGCGTTGCTCGATGCCCGCGAAATCAAGACTCCGGACGAGATCGAGTTGCTCAAGATGGCTGCGGCCATGGTGGACGCCACCTACGTGGACATCGCCAAGGCTGTCCGTCCGGGGACCCGCGAGAACGAACTTGTGGCAATCGCTAACGATCGCCTGTTTCGCATGGGCTCGGAGCGCGTCGAATGCGTCAACTCGGTATCGGGTCCACGCGGTCGCCCGCATTCGCACACGTTCTCCGATCGTATGATCCAGCCGGGTGACATGGTGTTCCTGGACATCATGCACTCATACAACGGCTATCGGACCTGTTATTACCGCACCTTCATCTGCGGGGAGCCAAATAAATTCCAGATCGACGCCTACGAGAAGGCATCGAAGTGGATCAGCGCTTCGATCGACATGATCCGGCCCGGGGTCACTCCTGACGAAGTCGCGGAAGTTTGGCCGGACGCCACCGAATTCGGCTACCGCGACGAGGCGGAGGCATTTCTCCTGCAATATGGCCACGGCGTAGGGCTGTCGCTCTGGGAGCGGCCGATCATCTCCAAGCGCTACCGCGGGCAAAACCAACCGCTGCGCGAGGGTATGGTGTTTGCCCTTGAAACGTGGTGCGGTGCGGCGGACGGCTCAGGCGCTGCTCGGATCGAGGAAGAGGTGGTCGTCACCAAGGATGGTTGCGAAATCATCACGAACTTCCCGTCGGATCGATTGATTTCATGTGGTTTGCCGGGATGCGAGATTTTCTAGTCCGTCAAAAACCGGCAATTTGGTAAGTAATTATAGATCTAGTATATTGTCGTTATTGGAAAACAAAAAGTAGGTAATTGCAATATTAGGTCGCATGCTGTTGTCAATTTAGGGGAATGGTAATGAGGAAAGATCTTAAAATCCGAGCAACGTTACTTTGCGCCGTTGCCATTGGTGCGCTTGCCAGTCCCGCACTGGCGCAGGACGCCCCCGCCGCCGCTGCCACGCAAGACCAGGCGGCCGACGAAGGCGGTTCGGTTTTGTCGGACGAAATCGTCGTAACCGCGCAACGCCGCGAACAAAACATCCAGAAGGTGGGTATCGCCATCACCGCCTACTCCGGCAAGCAGTTGCGCGCGCTCAACGTGGTCGACTCGCGCGAGCTCGCAGCGCTTACGCCGGGCGTGCACCTCGGTGGCGCGCTCGCCGGCCAGAACAGCCAGTACACGATCCGCGGCGTTACCCAGAATGATTTCAACGATATCGTCGAGGCTCCCAACGCTGTTTATCTGGACGACGGTTACATCGCGATCGGCCAGGGCCAGACTTTCGCCCTGTTCGATATCGACCGCGTCGAGGTGCTGAAGGGGCCGCAGGGCACGCTGTTCGGCCGCAACGCGACCGGTGGCCTGGTCCGCTACATCACGCGCAA
>NZ_JBFUKB010000021.1:0-2624 GCF_056401065.1 Rhizorhabdus sp. P4_G5
GGCACGCTGTTCGGCCGCAACGCGACCGGTGGCCTGGTCCGCTACATCACGCGCAAGCCCAAGCTGGACGCCGTCGAGGGCTTCGTTGACCTGAACTACGGAATTCACGACTCCCCCGGATCGCCCACCGCATTCCATGGGGAAGCCGCAATCAACCTGCCCATCACCAGCACATTGGCGACGCGCGTCGCCGTCATGTGGAACAAGGCCCAGCCCTATGTGCGCAACTCCTATCCGGCGGGCGCGGTCGGCGGGTCGCCGGGCCCCGGCGCCGGCGCCAATCTGGGCGACGACGATACCCTGGCCGGGCGTATCACCACTTTGTTCGAGCCCAGCGATGGGGCGCGGATACTGCTGTCCGTCAATGCGGCGAGAACCCGGATGGCGTCGGCGCCGTATCAGCAGAAGCCGACGATCGGCATATTCAATGCGGCCGGCGAACTGGTCAATGTGGTCAACGCTTCCCCCACCGAGACGCGCGCTTCCATCGACGCTAATGGCCAGGATTTCGGCTCAGACCTCAATAACGACGGCGTGTTCGGCGACAGCTTTGGCCGTCCCGTCCCCGGCGGCGACTTCTTTGGCTATAAAGATCCCGATGGAAGCGATCCTCGCACGTCGAGCGACTTTGCATTCCGCAATCACGGGCGCGTGCGCACCTATGGCGTCAATCTCAACGGCGAGTTCGATTTGAGCGACGGCGTCAAGCTGGCGTCGGTGACCGACTACAAGCACTTCTACAAGATCGGCTTCCTGGATGTCGATTCCGGCCCGGGGAACCAGGCTGGCGGTTATCTGGGCGTTCGCGCTTCCACCTTCAGCCAGGAAGTCCGGCTGACAGGAAAGAGCGATCTTGTCGACTGGACAACCGGGCTTTACTATCTTCACATCAAAACCCATTCCCTCGCTGGATTGAAGTTCCCCATTGGCAGCGTGGTCCCGGGGGCGCCGTTCGATCTGGGGGCTGATGCGACGCTTAAAACCAATTCCTACTCGGCCTTTGGCCAGTTGGACTGGCACATCGCCCCGCGGCTTACGTTGATCACCGGCGCGCGCGTGATCCGGGAGCAGAAGAACCACAACTTCTTCCAGGGAATCTGGGGGACTGTGGACTCCCGTGAGGCGGCGGAAGGCACACCCGTTGTCATTGGCCCGCTGTTCGGTGCGAGCGGACCAGCGGGTTATGCCGACAAATCCAGAAAGACGCTATGGGCCGGCAAGGTCCAGCTCGACTTCCAGGTCAATCCGGATCTGCTCATCTATGCAGGCGTAAACCGGGGTGTAAAGGCCGGCAGCTATAACGCCGCAGTTCCTGGCGGTATAGCTGTGCCGACAAGTTCCATTCCATACAAAGCGGAAACCCTCACCAACTACGAGGGCGGCGTCAAATATACTTTCCCGGACGGGAAAACGAGGTTCAACGCATCTGCATTCTACTATGATTACAAGAACTACCAGGCATTCCTCTTCGCTGGCGTTAGCGGCGTCGTCATCAATGCCGACGCGATAACGAAGGGTGCCGAAGCCAGCCTCTTCACCTCGCCTGTCAGGGGGCTCGATGTCGGTCTTTCCGTGTCCTACTTCGATGCGAAGGTGAAGGATGTGCCGCTTCGTGCCGGAGGCCCGATCCGGCGAGACGTCAAGCCCGTCTATGCGCCGCCGCTGCAGGCCAGCGCCATCATCCGGTACGAATGGGAGGCCTTTGGCGGCAAGCTCTCGGTGCAGGGCGACGCCAGCTATACCGACCCCTTCTATTACAACCTCCGCAATTTCGACGCGGACAAGTATGGCAGGACGGTGATGGTCAATGCCGGGCTCGGCTGGTCGAACGATGTCTGGGAGCTGAACTTCCGCATCAGGAACCTGACCGACGTGCACCAGGGGATCCAGGGCTTCGATCTGGCGACCTTATGCGGATGCAACGAGGTGTCCTATAAGCCGCCCCGTTTCTTCCAGCTCGGCGCGCGCTACAACTTCTGATCGCGTCAAGCACATGAGCGCTCGCGACCAGGCCGCGCAAGCAATGTCGGCGAGCATCCCGGCCGGTCCTCCAGACCGGCCGGGGCATGATGATGCTGTCAACCGAACCGAGGATTTGCTCCCCCTTCCGTTGTGCTGTGGTTTCGGCGGTCTCATGAGGCCTGTGCGCGGGTGGGCGCAGACAGGTGCATAAATAGCTGATTCCATGGGATTTCCGACGAGGCGAGCAACCGACGGCGCAGCGTTCTATCGGTCAGAAGCCGTTCCCCGCCAAGCCTCAGGCGCGCCTCATCATCCGCGGATGTTCAGGTGTCCAAGCCAGAGTTTGCGATCGCCTCGAAAGTCTGGGTGTAGTGATGGTCGAGCAAGGCGATCGCGCGATCGGCATCGCGATTGATGCATGCATCGACCAGATCGCGATGTTCCTGCAGTTCGTTCCGCTCGAGGACCTGCTCCAGCGCGAGGAGGCGATAGCGTTCCGCGGCGTCGAACAATTGGGCGCTGATCCGCTTTATCCAGCGGCTGCCGCAGCCGTCGATGAGAGCAAGATGGAAGTCCTTGTGCCGGCTTTCCCATTCCGAGCTTTCATTCTGGCCGGTCTCGCCGCGATGTGTCCGTGACAGGCGATGGAGCGCCAGTATGAG
>NZ_JBFUKB010000022.1:0-2064 GCF_056401065.1 Rhizorhabdus sp. P4_G5
GGCACGCTGGCACGCTGTTCGGCCGCAACGCGACCGGTGGCCTGGTCCGCTACATCACGCGCAAGCCCAAGCTGGACGCCGTCGAGGGCTTCGTTGACCTGAACTACGGAATTCACGACTCCCCCGGATCGCCCACCGCATTCCATGGGGAAGCCGCGATCAACCTGCCGATGGGCAGCACGATGGCGACGCGCGTCGCCGTCATGTGGAACAAGGCCCAGCCCTATGTGCGCAACTCCTATCCGGCGGGTGCGGTCGGTGGGTCGCCGGGCCCCGGCGCCGGCGCCAATCTGGGCGACGACGATACCCTGACCGGGCGTGTAACCACTTTGTTCGAGCCCAGCGATGGGGCGCGGATACTGCTGTCCGTCAATGCGGCCAGAACCCGGATGTCGACGGCACCCTATCAGGAGAAGCCGACGGTCGGCATATTCGATGCGGCCGGCGAGCTGGTCAATGTGATCAACGCTTCCCCCACCGAGACGCGCGCTTCCATCGGCGCAAATAACCAGGATTTCGGCTCAGACCTCAATAACGACGGCGTGTTCGGCGACAGCTTTGGCCGTCCCGTCCCCGGCGCCGACTTCTTTGGCTATAAAGATCCCGATGGAAGCGATCCTCGCACGTCGAGCGACTTTGCATTCCGCAATCACGGGCGGGTGCGCACCTATGGCGCCAACCTCAACGGCGAGTTCGAGTTAAGCGACGGCGTCAAGTTGGCGGCGGTGACCGACTACAAGCATTTCTACAAAATCGGTTTCGTCGACACCGATTCTGGACCGGGCAACCAGTCCGGCGTGTATCAGGGCGTCAAAGCTTCCACCTTCAGCCAGGAAGTCCGGCTGACAGGAAAGAGCGATCTCGTCGATTGGACGGGAGGCCTGTTCTACCTTTACATCAAGGCGCACGCACGATCGGGGCTGAAATTCCCCGTAGGCAGCGTTGTGCCGGGAGCGCCATTCGATATCGGCGCCGATGGAACGCTCAGGACCAATTCCTACTCGGCCTTTGGCCAGTTGGACTGGCACATCGCCCCGCAGCTTACGTTGATCACCGGCGCGCGCGTGATCCGGGAGCAGAAGAACTTCGACTTCATCCAGGGAATATGGGGCACCACCGACTCGCGTAAGACGCAGATTGGCGCACCCCTCGTCATTGGACCGCTGTTCGGTGCGAGCGGACCAGCGGGTTATGCGGACAAGTCCAAAAAGACGCTCTGGGCCGGCAAGGTGCAGCTCGACTACCAGGTCAACCCGGACCTGCTCATCTATGCAGGCATCAATCGCGGCGTGAAGGCGGGCAGCTACAACGCCCCGGTTCCGGGCGGTCTTGCGGTACCTACGAGCTCGCTTCCCTACAAGGCAGAAACCCTCACCAACTACGAGGGCGGTGTGAAATATACTTTCCCGGACGGGAAAACGAGGTTCAACGCATCTGCATTCTACTATGATTACAAGAACTACCAGGCATTCCTCTTCTCCGGCGTTGGCGGTATCGTCATCAATGCCGACGCGATAACGAAGGGTGCCGAAGCCAGCCTCTTCACCTCGCCTGTCAGGGGGCTCGATGTCGGTCTTTCCGTGTCCTACTTCGATGCGAAAGTGAAGGATGTGCCGCTTCGTGCCGGAGGCCCGATCCGGCGAGACGTCAAGCCCAACTATGCGCCGCCGCTGCAGGCCAGCGCCATCGTCCGGTACGAATGGGAGGCCTTTGGCGGCAAGCTCGCGGTGCAGGGCGACGCCAGCTATACCGACCCCTTCTATTACAACCTCCGCAATTTCGACGCGGACAAGTATGGCAGGACGGTGATGGTCAATGCCGGTCTGGGCTGGTCCAACGAGACCTGGGAGTTGAACTTCCGCATCAAGAACCTGACCGACGTGCACCAGGGGATCCAGGGCTTCGACCTGGCGACCTTCTGCGGATGCAACGAGGTGTCCTACAAGCCGCCCCGCTTCTTCCAGCTCGGCGCGCGCTACAACTTCTGATCGCGTCAAGCACATGAGCGCTCGCGACCAGGCCGCGCAAGCAATGTCGGCGAGCATCCCGGCCGGTCCTCCAGCC
>NZ_JBFUKB010000023.1:0-982 GCF_056401065.1 Rhizorhabdus sp. P4_G5
TAGAGCGCGCTGCGAATAGCTTGAATCGAATTGGGATTCCCAAGGCGGCCGAGGTGTGATTCAAGCTTGGGGCTGGGTTTGGAGGCCAGCCTTTATGCCACGAGCCTATTCTCAGGATTTGCGTGACCGGGTGATCGATGCGGTGGTGCGTGGCGGCGAGAGCCGTCGTTCGGCGTCACGTCGTTTTGGGGTGAGCGAGGCGTCGGCGATCAAGTGGGTCCAGCGTTATGAGCGGGCGGGCGATCGGCGCTGTGCGGGCACGGGCGGGCATCGGCCGTCAAAGGTGAAGCCGGAGCGCGATTGGCTACTGGCGGCGATCGCGGCCGAACCGGACATCACGCTGGCGGCGCTCTCGGCACGGTTGCTGGCCGAGCGYGGCGTGCGGGCGGACACGGGCATGCTGTCGCGCTTCTTCGTCAGCGAGGGCATCAGCTTCAAAAAAAAGCGTGCTGCCCTCCGAACAGGATCGGCGTGACGTTGCGCGCAGGCGAGCGAGTTGGAAGCGCTACCAAGGCCGGCTTGATCCCCGCCGGCTCGTGTTCATCGACGAGACCTGGGCCAAGACCAACATGGCGCGCACCCATGGCCGCTGCCGGCGGGGYGAGCGGCTACGCGCCAAGGTGCCGCATGGCCATTGGAAGACCCTCACCTTCCTCGCAGCACTGCGCCATGATCGGATCGATGCACCGGCCGTGATCGATGGCCCGATCAACGGGCAGAGCTTCCTCGCCTATGTCGAGCAGTTCCTGATCCCGACACTCAAACCGGGCGACATCGTCATTCTGGACAATCTCGGCAGCCATAAGGGTGAGGCGGTGCGCAAGGCCGTCCGCGCGGCAGGCGCAAGGCTGCTGTTCCTGCCGCCCTACAGCCCCGACCTCAATCCAATCGAGCAGGTCTTCGCCAAACTCAAAACCCTGCTGCGCAAAGCCGCCGAGCGCTCGGTCGAGGCGACCTGGCGACGCATCGGATCCCTCCTCGA
>NZ_JBFUKB010000024.1:0-852 GCF_056401065.1 Rhizorhabdus sp. P4_G5
CTAGGCTGTATCGACATTCAGAGGATTCCCAAGTGGTGGGATGTCTGATTCATGGGTTTCCGCGATTGCGGAGGCATCATGGGGATCAAGCGATACGAGTTAAGCGAGGCGCAGTGGCGTCGGATCGAGCCGATGCTTCCGGGCAAGGTCAGTGATCCTGGGCGGACGGCGCAAGATAATCGCTTGTTTATCAATGGAGTATTGTGGGTCTTGCGTTCTGGTGCGCGCTGGTCCGACCTGCCCGAGCGCTACGGCAAGTACAAGACGGTGCACAAGCGCTTCACCCGTTGGGCGCGCGCCGGGGTGTGGGAGGGCCTCTTTGCGCAGCTCGCCCGGGATCGAGACAACGAGTATCTGATGATCGACAGCTCGATCGTGCGTGCCCATGCCCAAGCGGCAACGGGCCAAAAAGGGGGGCGTGCGACCAGGCTCTGGGGCGTTCCCGAGGAGGACTGACCTCCAAGTGGCACATTGCGGTCGACACGCTCGGCCGACCGGTGCGCTTCATCCTCACCGGCGGCAACGCCAGCGACCCCAAGCTCGCCATTCCGCTGTTAACCGGTCTCGATGCAGGTCATGTCATCGCCGACAAAGCCTACGACACCTACGCGATACTCGACTTCATCGAAACAACGGGTGCTCAGCCGATCATCCCGCAGCGCGTCTGCATGCCCCGCAAACGAGCCTTCGATCCGGTCAAGTACAAGCTGCGCAATCGCATCGAACGGACCATCGGTAAACTCAAGCAGCTACGCCGTATCGCCACACGATACGATCGCATCCCGCAAAACTATCTCGCTAGCCTATGCCTCGCTGCCCTCAGCTTCTGGTGCTGAATGTCGATTCAGCCTA